>WVZH01000412.1 GCA_011772595.1 Anaerolineales bacterium | reverse complement strand
AGGAGGTGATCCAGCCGCAGGTTCCCCTACGGCTACCTTGTTACGACTTCACCCCAATTACCGGTCATACCTTAAATGGCTGCATCCCTTGAGGGTTAGCTCACCGGCTTCGGGTACAACAGGCTTTCGTGGTGTGACGGGCGGTGTGTACAAGGCCCGGGAACGTATTCACCGCGGCGTTCTGATCCGCGATTACTAGCGATTCCAGGTTCACGAAGTCGAGTTGCAGACTTCGATCCCAACTATGAGTGCTTTTAGGGATTTGCTCCACCTCGCGGTCTTGCTTCCCTCTGTAGCATCCATTGTAGCACGTGTGTTGCCCTGGACATAAGGGCCATGATGACTTGACGTCGTCCCCACCTTCCTCCAGCTCATCGCCGGCAGTTTTCTCAGAGACCCCCGATTGCTCGGGGTAACAGAGAATAAGGGTTGCGCTCGTTGCGGGACTTAACCCAACACCTCACGGCACGAGCTGACGACAGCCATGCAGCACCTGTGTTAGCTTCCCGATTACTCGGGATCGTTCCCCTTTCGGTTCACTACCACTAACATGTCAAGCCCAGGTAAGGTTCTTCGCGTTGCGTCGAATTAAACCACATGCTCCACCGCTTGTGCNNTTGAGTTTCAACCTTGCGGCCGTACTCCCCAGGCGGGGTACTTAATGGTTTCCCTTCGGCACAGAACCCTTACGAGCCCTACACCTAGTACCCACCGTTTAGGGCGTGGACTACCAGGGTATCTAATCCTGTTTGCTACCCACGCTTTCGCGCCTCAGTGTCAGTTCAGACCCAGATGGCCGCCTTCGCCACAGGCCTTCCTCCTGATATCTACGCATTTCACCGCTACACCAGGAATTCCGCCATCCCCTGTCTGACTCAATCCCGATAGTTTCAAATGCAATTTTCTCGTTGAGCAAGAAGCTTCCACATCTGACTTATCGGGACACCTACGCGCCCTTTAAGCCCAGTAATTCCGAACAACGCTTGCCACCTCTGTCTTACCGCGGCTGCTGGCACAGAGTTAGCCGTGGCTTATTCATAGGGTACCATCATTATTTTCCCCTATAAAAGGAGTTTACAATCCGAAGACCTTCATCCTCCACGCGGCGTCGCTGCGTCAGGGTTTCCCCCATTGCGCAAAATTCCCCACTGCTGCCTCCCGTAGGAGTCTGGACCGTGTCTCAGTTCCAGTGTGGCCGTTCAACCTCTCAGCCCGGCTACCCGTCTCTGGCTTGGTGGGCTATTACCCCGCCAACTACCTGATAGGCCGCAGGCCCATCCCAAAATGCCCCGATTGCTCGGAACTTTTACCACTGGCCTCTCAGCCCGTGGTCTTATGCGGTATTAGCCCCGCTTTCGCGGGGTTATCCCCCTCTTCAGGGTTGGTTACCTACGTGTTACTCACCCGTCCGCCACTAA
>WVZH01000588.1 GCA_011772595.1 Anaerolineales bacterium | reverse complement strand
CCTCTTCCCAACTGTTGGTATAATCTCCTGAGATAATGTATTATGGATTAGTGTGGCGCGGGTCAGGCGTAGAGCCCTGAATTAGAGGAAGCTGACTCAGGCGAGGTGCCGAAGATAAGCCAAGATCGAGCCGCCACACAATCCGACTTGAACTAAGCCGGTTACTCCGAGCCAAGCATCCTATTTGGAGATTAAGGAGAGGGGAATATTGCAGAAGTGGGGTGTCCTGTGATTAGCTGCAGACGGCGATTCTAAGGAGACCGTCAAGAATTGACGTAGTTCAAGGGCTAAGAAGAGTGTATTGGCTACTATACCTGGTGAGAAATGACTGGCAAATGTCCTGATCTGTCGACTTTTTCGAAATCAGGCAAGACGAAGCCGTTGACACTGTGGGACATGCCCACCGCCTGGATCAAAGCGCAGCCACTGAGAACGATCGAGACCGTGCTCAAGGAGGGCGGTGGCGTTTGGGCTGGAGCGTTTCGATCAAGCGCATGGCCTGGCCGCACTTGGGGCAGCGCAAAGCCCGGTCCTGGGATGCTGGATGGGCTTGCTGAGGGGTTGTTTGTTTAGCAGTGTTGGCGTTCCCGAGCAGCCGCCGGATCTGGTTAAGCAGATGGCGATTGCCGTGGCTGAAGAAGCCGTAATACCTGACCTTAACAAAGCCTTTGGGCAAGACATGCTGCAAGAAACGCCGGATGAACTCTTCAGCATTGAGGGTGCAGTGCCTGGTTGCTTCGGTGTCAGAGTCCTGGTAGCGAAAGGTGACTTGATCGTTTTCCACTTTCAGGATGCGATTGTTACTGATCGCAACCCGGAAAATGTAGGGGGCCAGATACTTCAAAGCGGCTACCCCACTGCCGACGGGTTGACAATGAACCACCCAATCTTTGGTCCACGTCTCGGCGGGGACCAGGTCAAACAAGGGCGTCTTTTTCAATTCATCCCGGAACTTAGCCCGAAACAGGATCGAGAGGGGCTTGACGTGTACCAGAAAATCCTTCCTGGCAGGGAGCCAGCGCTGGCCATCCGGAGCTAGAGCGCCAGCAGGCACCAGATAGTGGACGTGGGGATGGTAGCTCAGATCGCGGGTCCAGGTGTGCAGTACCCCAACCATGCCAATCCGGCCGCCGACAAAGCGTGGGTCTTGGGCCAACTGCTGTAAGGCAGCGGCGGACGTGCGAAAGAGAATATTGTAGAGGCTTTTCTGGTTGCTTCGGGCTACTTGCTTGAGGTCAGCGGGCAGAGTGAAGGTGACCATGAAGTAGGGTGTGGGCAAGAGTAAGCCCTGTTGTTGCTCCAACCATTGTTCACCAGCCTCGTTTTGGCACTTGGGGCAATGACGATTCTTACAAGAGTGATAGCTATACTGGATCTGATCGCAATGGTCACAATGATAAATGTGGCCACCCAAGGCTTCGGTGCGACATTGTTCGATATCTCGCATGGCCTGCCGGTGGCTGAGTAGCATCCGCTCGCCGAACTTGGCCCGGTAGAGTGGGCCATAACGGTGGAAAATATTGGCCAACTCGGTCACGGCAGATCATTCATCAACGCATTGATCGCCTCAGTGGCCAGGATTTCCGTTTTGTGGGTCAGATGGGTATAGAGCGCGGTGCTTGAGGGTGAGCGATGACCTAGCCAGGTCTGAATGAGGCGCAAATTGACCCCGGCTTCGAGTAAATGGGTGGCCCAGGAGTGGCGCAAGGTATGGACGGTGGCCGGTTTTTGAATGCCACTTTCCTGCAGCGCAGCGCCAAGAGCCTGCTGTACGCCGCCTGTGCACATCGGCGCGGTGGCTGCGGGCAAAGGGATGCCACGTCGGTCCCGAGCTGGAAAAAGCCAGACCGGATGGCGGTGGGTGACCCAGTACTCGCGCAGCAACTCCAGGGTTCGTTGGGGCAGGGGTACATAGCGATCTTTGCTGCCCTTGCCTTTGTGGATGTGAATCACCATCCGGGCACTGTCGATATGTGGGACCTGGAGTTGGACGCCTTCCCCCAAGCGCAATCCGCACGTGTAAATGGTGCTCAAGCAGGCCCGGTAGTGGGGCCGACGCAGACAGCCGAGAATGCAGCGCACCTCTTCGGCACTGAGGACGACCGGCAACTTTCGCTCCCGGGGTGGTCGCACCAAGCCCAGTGTTGGCCACGCGCGCTGGAGAGTATGCTCGTAGAAGAACTTAATGCCGCACAGGGCCACAGTTATAGTACTGCGTGAAGCCTGTTTGACATTCTTCAGGTGGAGGAAGTACTGCCGTAGCTCTTCCTCGCTGATTTGATCCGGGGACTTGCCGTAGTGCTCGGCCAACTGTCGCACGGCCCTGACATACGCTACCTGGGTCCGTTCGGACAGGCCCCGCAGTTGCAGGTCCTCGATCATTCTTTCTCTTAGGGGTGTCATAGCTATACCTCCTGTCGATGAGCTAACTGCTTTTACAGGAAATATAGCCTGAGGAGTATCAGGAGAAAACTATGGGGAAGTCTGAGGAGCTGTCAAAAACTGCGCGAAGCGCTTAGTTCAAGGGCTCTTATCAAAGGAGATTATACCAAGAGA
>WVZH01000158.1 GCA_011772595.1 Anaerolineales bacterium | reverse complement strand
AGTTGATGTCTAGGCGCAGAATGCATAATCCGGGCCATGCCGACCATCGATTCCGATGGATGCCGTCCACTCGTTCCGGGCCATGCCGACCACCTGTTCCGACAGGATGGCGTCCAGTTTTTCCGGGATACCGGAATCGGTGGTCGCCTTGGTTTGGAATCAGTGGACGGCATGCTCCGGAATCCGAAGGGATAAACTGATCCCATAGGAAGCGGCGCTGGCTAACCTTACTCAGTTGTGGCATTCTCTGCCTCGGAAAAGACAAAGGAGGCAGAGATGGCCCAAGAAAGGTTGACCATGCGCAAGATAGCCGAAGTTCTCCGTCTGAAGTGGGAGTGCGGACTGTCCAACCGGGCAGTGGCGCGCAGTTGCTCCATCTCCCACAGCACCGTTGCCGAGTATCTACGACGCGCCCAAGACGCCGGACTGAGCTGGCCGCTCCCCGCCGACATGGGCGAGGACACGTTGTTCGAGCTCCTTTTCCCCAAAGCGCCGCCATCCAGTTCGCGGGTCATCCCCTGCCCTGACTGGTCTTTGATTCACACCGAGCTACGCAAGAAGAGTGTCACCCTGCGTCTGCTGTGGGTCGAGTATCGTGAAGCCCATCCTGACGGCTATGGATACAGCCAGTTCTGCGCCCTCTACCGGGAGTGGGCCAATTGCCTGAAGCCGTCGATGCGCTTTTCCCACAAGGGTGGAGAGAAAGTCTTTGTCGACTATGCCGGTCAGACGGTCTCCATCGTCGACCCAAACACGGGCGAGATCCACAATGCCCAGATCTTCATCGGCGTACTGGGCGCCAGCAACTACACCTACGCCGAGGCTCACGAGAGCCAGGATCTGGCCAATTGGATTGGCGCCCACGTTCGCATGTTCTCTTTCTTTGGCGGTGTGCCCGAGGTCGTCGTCCCGGACAATCTCAAAGCTGGTGTCAAACATCCCTGCCGCTACGAGCCCGATCTGAATCCCACCTACCAAGACTTGGCCCAACACTACGGCACGGCTGTGATCCCAACCCGTGTTCGCAAACCCAAAGACAAAGCCAAGGCCGAAGTGGGCGTCCAGGTGGTCGAGCGCTGGATACTCGCCCGTTTGCGCAACCGCACTTTCTTTAACCTGCCCGATTTGAACCAAGCCATCCGTGAGTTGCTCGACGAACTCAACGCCCGACAGATGGAACACCTCGGCCGTTCCCGCCGCGAACTCTTTGAAGAACTAGACCAACCGGCGCTCAAACCGCTTCCCGAGCAACCCTACGAATTCGCCATCTGGAAGAAAGCGCGCGTCAACATCGACTACCACATCGAGTTCGACAAACACTACTACAGTGTCTCACACAAACTCATGCGAAAAGAGGTCTACGTGCGAGCGACCCAATCCACCATCGAGATCTTTTGCAACAACCGGCGGGTCGCTTCCCATCGGCGCTCGAACGCCCGGGGACGGCATACCACCCTCTCTGAACATATGCCGCCCGCCCACCAGAAGTATTCCGAGTGGTCACCAGAACGATTCACACGCTGGGCTCAGACCACTGGCCCTCACACAGCCCAAGTCGTGCAAGCGCTTCTGGACTCCCGCAAACATCCGCAGCAAGCTTACCGTTCCTGCCTGGGCCTCCTGCGTCTCGGCGACCGCTACGGGAAGGATCGTCTGGAAGCTGCCTGCTGCCGTGCTCTGCCAGCCGGCATTCACTCCTACAAGGGCGTCAAGAACATCCTGGATGCCAAGCTCGACCAGGTCGAGCTCGAAGAACCATCGGCCGTTGTCCCAAAGACCCACGAAAACATCCGTGGCCAAACCTACTACCGTTAAGGAGGTGTCCTATGTTGACCCAACCATTGCTCGACAAACTGACCCAACTCCGCCTGTCTGCTTTTCGGGCCGCCCTCGAAGAGCAGCTTCACAACCCCCAGTACGCGGACCTGCCCTTCGAGGATCGTCTCGGCCTGCTCGTCGACCGCGAGTGCACGCACCGCGACAACAACCGCCTGCAACGACGCCTGAAGGCGGCTCGGCTGTCGCTACCGGCCACTATCGAAGACCTCGACCTCTCTCCCTCTCGGGGCCTGGACCGGCGACTCGTTCTCCATCTAGCCCAGGGTGAATGGATCCGCCAACACCTCAACATCCTCGTCCTCGGCCCGACAGGCGTGGGCAAGACTTTCCTGGCCTGTGCTCTCGCCCACGCCGCTTGCCGCCACAACTTCAATGTCCGCTACCAGCGCACCTCCCGCCTCCTGCACCAAACCGCTCTCTCCCACGCCGATGGCTCCTATCCCAAACTCCTGGATACCTTCGCCCGTGTCCAACTCCTGGTCCTCGACGACTGGCTCCGAGATCCTTTGACCCGTCCCCAATCTCAGGACCTGCTCGAGATCCTGGATGATCGCTACGGCCGAGCCTCTACGCTGGTGGCCACTCAAGTGCCCGTTGCCGAGTGGCACGCCTGCTTTCCCGATCCAACCATCGCAGACGCCATCCTGGATCGTCTGGTTCACAATGCCTATCGGCTGGCTCTCAAGGGAGAGTCACGGCGCAAGGTCGATTCTGCCTTGCCCATGCCGACCACTTGAGTGTATAATGCTCACGCTAGCGTCGCTTCGCTCCGACAGGTGGACGGCATCCCCGGAACTCGTGGACGATTTCATCGGATTACGCAGCTAACGCCCCTCTAAAGCGCTT
>WVZH01000284.1 GCA_011772595.1 Anaerolineales bacterium | reverse complement strand
TGGCTGAGTGATGATGATTGTCTTTTCAGATTTTATCAGTAGTGTCCCAACGTTAGTCGAATAGCAGTAACTGGTTAGGACAATGGGGTTCTGGAAAGTTGTAATTCGTTTGCGACAACAGCTCTATTAAAGGAGTTTTCTCGAAAATTGACACGCTCAAAACTTGTAGGATTGTGTAAAGCGGCAGCGGGACGCGAAGTTCTTTTTTGACGATCGCCACGAGCAGATAGACCGACACGGCGATCCAAATTTGGGCTTTCACAGCATTCTGGCTCGTACCGTAGAACACCTTGATTCGCAGGTGCTGTTTGATCCATTTGAAAAACAATTCGATCTGCCACCGTGATTTGTAAAGCGCGGCAATCGTGGTGGCGGGGAGCTGAAAATCGTTGGTCAGAAACACTAGCCGACGATCCTGCTCGTCGTCGTAGTAACGGATGCGGCGCAGCGGCTGCGGATAACCCTGGAGAGGATAAAACGACTTCAAAACAATCGTCTGGTCGCACTGTACGCCGGTCGACTTGTCGACCTCGCACGAGTAGCGACGGCGAAACTTGAAATTGCTTCTGGCACGAGTGACAAAGTATGCCTTGGCCTGGTCGATTTCGTACAGGCGCGCAAAATCGAGGTAACCGCGATCCATGACATAGTACGCGCCCGGCATAGGAGCCAGGAAGTCCAGGACATTGACGTCGTGCAGTTTTCCGTCGGAAATCAGGATAAATTCGGGGATATTGCCTTGCAGGTTCATCAGCGTATGAAGTTTGACCGCCCCCTTCGTTTTGCGAAACTTCGCCCAGGGAAACATCGACAAGCAAAGGTCGATAGTCGAGGCATCCAAGGCGTAGACGGTGGCGTCCAGATCGAGGCCGAGGTCTTCGTCGGCGTAGAGTGCCCGCGCCCGAGAGATGAGAATTTGGGCGAAGTCGGCGTAGATTCGCCAGTCGCGCGTCGCGTTGGCGTGCGAGAGATTGTTTCGCGAGACACGGCTGCGAATGCCCATGTGGTAAAGCTTCTTCCCCACCGCCCGCAAACACGTTTCGATGTCGCGGAGACTTTCGCGGTAGGTGAGTTGTGCGAACGCCATCACGCGCCAATGCTCGGCACATGGAAACGATTTGACCTTGCGATCGCCACGATACCGCCGAACACAGGTGTCGAAGCGACGCCAGGGCAGGAAGCCCATCAATTGCGAGAACACAAGTTTGCCTGTGTGCATAGACCCATTCGCCTCCAATTTCTGAGAAATCAGAAATTATCGGCGACCACGATTTCAAATCGAAGCAGGTCATATTTGCTCGCAACATCGCAACTCGAATGAACTTACAACTACTACACGTCAAAACGTTGGGACACTACTGAACAATCGTCAATCATCAATCAAACACGTCCCCCCCTACCCCATCACCTCCCTGCCCTCTCAGACGCTTG
>WVZH01000379.1:11207-19225 GCA_011772595.1 Anaerolineales bacterium | reverse complement strand
CTGTCTATCGGGTCTTTACAGTGGAGTAGAAAACATCAGGTACACCATTCCGACCGTCGGCCCAGGTGACGTGGTCCTTATTGCCTGTGCTGACGTGGAAGATGTAGTCTCCAAAGTTCGGTATGATGTTGGTCGCTGTGGCGCCCCAATCGGTGGTCACCTCGGTCACCCTTAACGGTGTCTGGAACGTTGCGCCACCGTCGTTTGAATGGGTTAAGAAAACATCGACCATAGAAGTGCCACCCGTTTCGACGCTCTCGTTGTAGGTCACCGAGACGTTTCCATCGGGTTGGATGCTGACCACCGGCCAGAATTGAATCTTGCCGTCTCCCCCACCTGCGACCAGCGTCGGGGCGCTCCAGGTTACACCTTTGTCGTCAGAGAAACGAAGGTATACATCGAGGTCGCCATTTCCAAAACCAAGGGTTTGAGCCTGCGTGCCACCATTCGCAGTGCGTGAGTCCTGATAGACGACATACACACGACCTATGAAGGGTCCACTTTGGGCTACGGCGATGCGCGGGAAGTCATTGTGGTTCCCACGGTTATATCCAGCTGGTGGGAAAAGCGATCCGGAGCTAATGTCCGATACGAGAACACGAGATCCAAAGCTCTGTCCGCCGTCATCTGAGCGGGCGAAAACGATCTGGGGGAACACNNAATGCGCAGGTGGAGCCCTGATTGACAACCCCCTCGTTTAGAGGGACGCTGATTGTCTCGTCAGGTTGCACAACGGTTCGTGTGGGGAAGCTTCCGGCCCGATCCGTAGAAACGTAGGCCTCGATTTGTCCAAAGCCAAAGAATGGGATTCCTCCAACCTCGGCGAAGTTGGTCACCACCACAGCCACGAGATCATTGTTGGATCCACCTTTTCCTGCACACAGAGCTTCCTTATCTAAGAAGTCATTCGGAGCATTGGGCGAGGCGATGAAAACGCCTGTGTTGAAGCTAAAGCTATTCTCGCTGAACTCGCCACTGTGAACAACCATCCCTCCTGGTCCGGGAGAGGGGGAGGTCGTGTCAACCGCCAGGTTGGCGTAGTAGTAAGTCTGATTTCCTGGTCCACCAGTGTCCATCCACGGATCGCCACGTGTCACTTTGGTCCCAGAGCTGGTGACTACCGGGAAAGGAGCACCGCCATCGGTCCAGGTGTTCCCTCCATCCATTGAGTAACTGAATCCACTAAGACCAGGTCCCGTCGGTATAGCTGGGGTACAGGGAACATTGAAAGGTGGACCGCAAAAGCCGTCTGCGTCATTCCAGCCAGCTAGAAGAAAACGGCCCGATGGGTCTGTAGCAATAGAGGTCTCACTCCGTCCTAGTAATCCGTTCGGAAAGGGGGATTGAGGATCATTAACCAGGGTGTTCATTCCCACCCGGGGTGGCTTTCCAGTGCCACCTGGAGGAGACCCTGGACCCGGTGATACGGAGCTAGGGTTCAGCCCAAAATAGGCCATGTAGGAAGCCCCACCTAAGAAATCCTTGTGCGATTCGGGGAAGGTGGGAGCTTCTCCCTGGCCGTAGCTTACCTGCACGATGCCGACGACGAGAACAAGCATCACGACGCCGGCGGTAAGAAATTTCAATTTCGCTCGCATTTATGTTGCCTCCTATGAAATAAATTTGTACTTAAGCAGTCGGAGAGTTCACGCTAAATGCATCACCTCCTTTCGGTACGATCTCATAAGAAAGAACCGGTGCATCGGGCGCATACCGGTTTTATGAGCTAGTGTACTTATGTCGAAATCGTCCAATAATCACGCATCGACTGGACCCAGTTCGATCTAGATTGGGAAGAAGCAGATTCACATCGCATGATACGACAGCGGCTATTTCAATTGTCCTAATAGCTTATATGTGGATACTCAACAGATTCTCAATGCGTAGAAATAAGATCGGAATAGTGAGATTATACAATAAAAAAAAAGTACATTGTAGTGCTGGCTGGGAGGGGAAAGGCTACAAATAGGGTTGGGTACGACTTGGATCCTTGAGTAGATTTTATAGAGTCCGCACGCTCTGCTTGCGCTTTGCCCTGAGCCCCTCGACACAGCTCGGGATAAACTCCGTCGAAGGGGCCGGACGCTATGCTTCCGGATTCCATACGAGGAATTGCTTCAGGAAGCCTTTAATGTTTCATTGGCAATTATCTCCATGTAGATATCGGGAACCATTTAGGCTTTCCGAACGTTTTAATAGATGTAGACTAGGAGTGTTGAGGGTCGATTCGAGGGAGGTTTGGATGAAGACGCGCACTATGGTGGGGGCATTACTACTCTTCTCTGCTTCGCTTGCTGCGTGTGTGATCGAGGCTAAGGATTCCATTCAATCCACGAACTCTATTGGTTCACCCAGCCCGCAGCTGGAGACGATAGGGGAAGTTTCAGATACCGGTCCCGACGAAGAGGTGGAGTCCATGTCCAATGATAAAAGCTTGCTCATCCAACAAGCCATTGCAGATCTGGCTGTGCGGCTCGAGGTGACTGAGGAGGCAATCCAGCTGTTGAGCGCGGAGGCTGTGGAGTGGTCTGATACGAGTTTGGGATGTCCCCAACCCGGAGTAATGTATGCGGAAGTTATCATACCTGGGTATAAGGTAGTTATGAAAGTAGAGGAAGATTTTTATGAATATCACTCAGGTTTAGGACGGAAGGTGTTATGTGACGAGGAGGGTAGACTATTAATCGCCCAATCAATCGAAGAAGCTACAATTGAAAGCATCTCAGCTTTGCCAACTATTCTGAGGGAGGAGATAATACATCCGCCTTACAGTGATGATTTGAAGAGGCTTATTGACATAGCGATCCAAGACCTTGCTAGGCGTCTAAGTATTACACCCGAAGAAATCAATGTGTCGCTCGTTGAAAAGGCAGAATGGGAAGATACGAGCTTCGGTTGTGGGGATCCAAGCCTAGCTCGTCACCCTGCTGCCATCCCTGGCTATCGGGTCGTTCTCTTGGCGAACGAGTGGGAGTACGTCTATCATACCGACAGAAAGACAGGTGTGATTTACTGTCCAAAGGGATGAAAGATACTTCTCCAGTCTAGATCAAAGAAAAACCTCCTACCCCAAACTGGGTAGGAGGTTTTATTATTGATGAATTGTCCTCCTAGCGATTCCGTGGTGTGGTGCGGCTGTTCCAGAGGTGAACAGTCGCCCAACTGTCATCATTCGCCACGTTTTGGATCTCCACGTATGTACCGATCTCTACACCGGAGTCGGCCGGATTACCACTGCCTAATTCATAGCCAGCGATGACCAAACCATAGAAATCGGTTGCGGGTGATCCATCCGGCCAGACAACCCGCCAGGTGTATGGTGTTCCCTCATGCGAGGGCACGACCACGCTAGCGTCAAAGTCCCGCCAGTAGAGGTAAGGCAGGCGTAACTCGACTCCGGGCACCCAACCAAGGGTGTCAGTGAAGGTGTCCACCGCCGGTTGAGCGTCGACAGGTGAGAGGACGATGGTGCCATCAACTTCCTCATACCCTTCTTGGAAGGGATAGGTACCCCAGGTGTTAAAGGCTGCGTTCGAGGATTGCGGCCGAGTGAGCATGTTGCATAGTACACAGCCGCCAGTACCGGGGATCCGACGCAGTGGCTCGAAGTGGGCGTCCACGAGCAAAAGCGTCCCTTTGGCCCCTGGGCTGGGCGGGTCGAAGAGGTGGTTGCCCACGTCATTGATGGCGTATCGCGTATTGCGATACCACACCAACATACCTGGCGCATTGTAAGGTACACGTTCAACCAACCACTCGCCTGTGTCGTAGCGAAGGAAGGTGGAATCGTAGGCATATTTCAGCCCCTCATCGAAACCCTCCAAGCTACGCCATTCGACCATGTAGTAATGTGGGAAGGTGAAGGTGCCTGTGGTCATGATCCAACCCGCACCCGGGGTTCCAACGAAGGCTTGCGGATCGCTCACCCATTCGCCTGGCCCACTCTCGGCGTCGTCGAAGAACCCGATGGCATCAATGGCGATATCGTCGACGAACATACCTCGCTCCAGGAAGCCGGCATCGGTGGCGTAGCGGAACCGAAGTTTTATGCTCTCACCAGCGTAGGCCGCAAGGTCGAAACGCATCTGGATCCAGCCACCCGAATCGCCGGTGATGCCGTTCTGAAGGCCGCCATAGTCTACGAGACGGCCGAAAGGATCGAAGTTGGTGGTGATGCCGTCCATGTCCGGCAACTGCACCCATGTCATACCGCCGTCGGTAGAGACTTCAACGAAGGCATAGTCCCAGTACACTTCGATCGTATAGTCGGTCCAGAAGGTGAAGATTGGTGCCACAGCTCCTGTCAGATCGAAATCTCGGCCTAGGCGATAGTCAGCCCAGTTGGAGTCGTTGTTGCTCCACCACATGTTCTCCCCGCTGTGTGGCACGGAGAGTGTGGCCACTTGATCGGGCAGGTTTATTTTAATCCCATCCGCACTGCCAAGTGGTGGATTAGAAGTCTGTCCGATCTTGATGGTGCGTGGTTTATCTTCGTTGTCCATGATCACCGGATCCGCCCAGCCAAGTACCCACTTGCTCCAGAGCCCCAAGTTCGAAGGGATGGCCTGGAAGATCGGACCGCTGTGGCTGCCAGTGTTCATCAGAGCCCAAAATGCGACATCGCTGCCGCCACTGCCAACAACGTCGTATAGGTCAGGAAGACCCAGGTCGTGCCCGTACTCGTGTGCGAAGACTCCCACCCCTGCATCCTCGGGCTGCATGATGTAGTTGATGACGCGGATATCGTGGTCGGGATCACAGCCTGGTGTTCCCGCAGTGCAGGCAACGTATCCACCAGCGGCCGGCATCACATCAGAGCTGTGGGACCAGATGGAGTAGGTACCTTCCGGACCTCCCCCGCCTTCCTCACCGACGCCGGCATGGGCGAACACCAGATGGTCAACGACACCATCATCATCGGTGTCGAACTCGTCCCAGGGGAAATCCGGCTCGCGTGCATTGAGGGCGTCTACAGCATCGATCACCGATTGCTGGGCTCCGATCGGGTTATCCGGATGCCCTATCATGCTGGCAGCACCGCCGGCACAACTATCGGCGCCATACCAAGCTTCTGAGTGAGGTAGCGTGAGCCAATCCACGACGGTGCCAGTCAGGTCGTACATGCCACTCGAGTTCTCGAGAAAGTAGTTGCGCAACGTATACCCTGAGATGTCGATTCCGGGTTGACCATCCGGTCCAGTCAAGTCGGTGCGCACCCGCTCTGTGATCCCTTCTTCGGAGAACAGGAGTTTTTCGTAATGCTCGACGTTGAAGTCTGGCACCCAGAACGTGTTGTTGTCGCGGCCGGTGCCTACAGTTGCTGGATCGGGCAAGAGACCGTGCATCGGACCGGAGAAGTCGACGGTCTCGACGACACAGGTTGGATCGAAGATGTCCGTTGGTCGTTCCCAGTTTACGAACGTATCCACGACTGTATCGTCAAACTCGATGAGTAACACAAGGAGCTTAGCGTACTCCACTCCACGCTTTTCAGCCGCAGGGTTCTTGTTCTTCTGAATAGCGCGTGCTTCTGCGTGTGCTAAGGCCTTGGCTGCTCGAGGATTGGGACCGAGGTGATGCTTCCTCGCCCAGACTTGGGCCCACGAGGGAGGGATGAAGCCTGGGGCGCCATCCTCATCAATCTCGTATAGCCTTTCAGGTGCGAATTCCTCCGGATCGACGCGTGGTGGAGCCAGGCTCATCCAGATGCCGTGAGCAGCCATATCGGTCGCGGGTATCTTTGCCGGGGTTGTAGAGGCAGCGGACCCCCCAAGGAAGATTGCCATGAACAGGAAGATACCCGAAATTAGTACAAGTTTGCGTGTCATGCTTTCCTCCTCAAGAAAACATCGTTCCTTTCCTTCTTTGGTAACTTTCGAGCTGAGCGCTTCTCCCTCCTAGCGTCGCTTCACCTCCTTCCCATTTGTGGTGTCTGTAATTTCCGATTAAGTGAAGAGAGCCCTCGTAAGATACCGAGGACTCTCACTCGCTTCTTGAGAAACGACCATAGTAAGTGTAGCGCCAAGTATGGTAGTTGCCGACCCCATTCGGCATGTTTATGTGGCCTCCCCCACAAGAGGTGTATGAAGATGCTAGCACCAACTGGCGCGCAGGTCAATGATCTTTGAACAGGTTTAATAATTCCCCGATGCCGTATTCTCCAATGAATGATGCAATCTACATGACCTAAGGTGCGCTTGTTTAACGCCGTATCGGATTTTGGGATGTCTCTTCTACTTCGCATCGAGATGATGTGTAAGGTGCCAACAGACCTGATGATTGGCGCAGGTATCATACGCAGGTACGCTACGGCGTGGGAGCCGTCGCTCCTTTGATCAGGTGGAAGATGGACTCCAAAGCAGAGGTCCCAGAATCCATGCATACTTCTTGTTCTATTAATTTTCAAGGATTTTGCATTTTCTACCTTTCTTGAAATGGGAGGGTCATACATATCGCATTATGAACAAGTTTCGACATGTACTCTGATTTGAATTGTATTACCTCTGTGAACTGCAGATGACCAATATTCTTTGGAAAGTTTCTAAATTCTTTCTGGCTATTTTGAACAAAAGATATTTATCGGATTAATAGAAATGGAGCCACTATTGTTGGTGGCTCCATTTCCGTATTGCAAAGGTGACTATGGCAAGTACCCTTTAATCCAATCCAGAACTTCGGGGATGTCGACACGGGCTGAGTAGCCAACACCCGAACAATTCACGTTAGTGACGTAGGAGTTGACTGCAAGGACTATATCCGTTCCACCCAGAAGATCCGGTCCACCAGAATCACCAAAGCAAGTGCCTCCCTTTCCACCGCCCGGGTTCAGTGAAAGCCTCATATACTCCGGGCTATGGACAAATTGTCCAGAGACGAACTTACTTGGAGCGAACAACCGTTTTCGCAGCCCTGTCCAACGAAAGTACGGTGGAGGTTGGGGGAGATACTTACCAGGGATTTGTGCTTGAAACTGGACACCATATCCTACAAGGTCGATATCCGTCTTGTTCTTGAGTTCGTCCACTTGACCAGGGTCAGGCAGGAGAGCGTATTCGTCCATAACGAATGGTTCGTCCAATACTACAATCCCAGTATCGCGATAGGAGAAGGCGGGTAAGCCGTTGCCTCCGCCATAAGGATTTTCATCACTACGATACTTTGGGTTGGTAATGGGAGTCCCTGCCGCATCACCAGTACACGGATAACCTGTTTCTCCCGCACACGTGGGATTTGTGTCCGGATCCCACGTGCCCCATTCTATGTGCCCTTCGTCAAACCAAACGCGAGCCGAATCGGCGCCGTCCGTGCAATGCCCGGCTGTGAGCACGACGTTCGGATCAATCAGCGCGCCACTACATCGCCAACCCGGAACAAACCCATCGTCTGTGTTGAAACCGAAGATTACCAGTCCGACATAGGGATGCCGTCCCTCGTCCGGCTGTCCGTTGGTGATAGCGGATGCGATGCCCACCGTCGCAAACAAAAGGACGGTCGTCAATAGAAGAATAACAATTGGCTTTCTCATGTTTCCTCCTCATGAAGGATATTTTCGTTTCCCTCTCATAAATTGATCGAGCTGAGCGCTTCTCCTTCCTAGTGTCGCTTCACCTCCTTCCCAGTTGTGGGGTGTGTAAGCTGCGATCCTATGAAGAGAGTCCCCGCTAAACATCGAGGATACTCAATCGATTCTCGGAGAACGATCGTGTTGAGTGTATCACCTGGTATGGACGATGCTGACCCCAAGTGGCACAAAGTCGATGATCAGTAGTGAAGTTTACGCTATCGATCGGCTTCTTCTTCACAAACATCATGATTGGGTTATTGTGAGTTCTTCATGACCCTTCAGGGATTGAAGGAGCCGAAGGATGCTCTTCGACGTAGCGGATATATAATCGGATCCCATTCTCGAGTGTGCCCTCAAGCCCAACCCGAGCTCCCCTACTATCGACGATCCAGGCTTTGTTTGCTCGGATCTCTTTGAGTACTCCCTGATCGTGGGCGATCACTGCATGTTCGAC
>WVZH01000379.1:10842-10997 GCA_011772595.1 Anaerolineales bacterium | reverse complement strand
CCTGGATCGAGCGGCAGACTGGTGCTGAGATCGATCACGTCACCGATAATTCGACTCCCCACGGGTGCGTCGTAATCGAACGTGAATTGTATGCCTGACACTTGGATCACGCCGTGGTCGCCTGTGATGCCCTCCTCCAACACCTGACGGACTTC
>WVZH01000379.1:10408-10726 GCA_011772595.1 Anaerolineales bacterium | reverse complement strand
CGCGCCGGTGTCCCAGCGTTGGTAGCTGGCTGGGCCTCCGTAGTAGGTCTGATACGTTGTGGTGGGATAGGGATTCATCTGGTAGCTGATGACCTCTCCTGTTGAGGCATCAACGGAGAAGTCGACGCGTGCAAAAGCGGTGCCGCTAGAGTAAGCCTGCACAACGGGAATATCACAGATGACGTCATCGATACGACCATGGGTATGACCAGACACGACCAGATCGACTTTGTCTGGGTCCAGACCACATACAAAATCACTTAGCCCTTCAAAGTCCGGCCAATAGCCGCCAATGTGCGCCAGCACGACGACCATCGT
>WVZH01000379.1:0-10317 GCA_011772595.1 Anaerolineales bacterium | reverse complement strand
GACGTCCTGCCCCCAGTCGAACTCGTGATTGCCGACTGCCATGGCAGCCACGCCAGCCTCGTTGAAGAATTCGATCGTGGACGCTCCCTCAAAGTAATTCGAGACCAGTGTGCCCTGCATGGAATCACCCGCATCCAACCAGAGCACTCCACCAGGGTTCTCCTCCCGCACGATGTTGATGTAACCAGTGAGCCATTCCGCGCCACCCACGACATCCCCATGGGACCAGGAATGCACCCTACCGACCAAGGCTCCGTGAAAGTCGTTGGTGCTTACGATGCTAACCGTGCGGGTTTCGGGTTCGTCTGCGAGAGCAGTAAGTGGGAGCGTAAAAAGCAAAAGGAGAACGACAACATAGAGCCAGCGATTACGGGTTTGGGTCTTCATGAGTGATACCTCCCTCTGACTGAGGTTGTGTAGAATGATTGTCCTGCAGTGACGACGTTCGCTGGAATTTCCCAATTTTTGTTAGATTTCGAGGTTCACCCCCTTTCCAGAGAATATCTCTATCAATATTGATTTGAAGATCATTCGTTGTCGTGCATTGCAATTGAGGTGGATCTTTCGATGAGCTTAGAGATTTGAAACATAGAGTGCCATCACCATAGTATCAAATCCGGAAAGGAGGGTCAATCTACGCACTTCATACGCTTGGGTAATAGACACAGCTCGCACGCCGTGGTATCATGACGCTCGGAGTGCTCGATGGCCAAGAAGCGCAAGAAGAAACCTCAGATCAGCCGACGCCAAAGGCAACGCATGCGCCTGGGGCAGATTTTGTTCGCGCTCGTCGCCCTCATCATGATCCTCTCCTTCGTGATCAGCCTGGTGACCTGAACTCCTAACCACTCACCTTTCGATCTCCCCACTAAGTCTTCTACTGCGTACTAAGTCACCAAAGTTAGCATTGTGCTTGCACTTCGATTAACGTGGTACCATGACGATCTACCCGAAATCGGATAAACTTTAGTCAAATGGTGCACTGGTCCTATTGGGCGCATCGGATGGGCTCGCGGCCCAATAAGATCCATTTCACCAGAGGAGGTTTTTTCGGATGACACAGGAACGTTTCGGGTTGATTCAATTCGACGGCGTAGATCAAACCATCATTGGCGAAGATCTTGAAGTCGGTGAGAAGGCGCCAGAATTTATCGCCGTCGGCCAGGATTGGTCGGAGGTCAATCCCTTGCGCGAGGCGAGCGGAAAGGTGCGCGTTCTGGCGGCAGTGCCCTCCCTTGAGACATCGGTATGCGATCGCGAAACCCGCCGCTTCAACGAGGAAGCGGTAGGACTTGGTGAGGAAGTCGTCATCTATGTCATAAGCATGGATCTGCCGTTCACGCAAAAGCGTTGGTGCGGCGCCGCCGGTGTCGATCGAGTGAGGACGCTTTCCGACCATAAATTTGCCGACTTTGGTCCGAAGTACGGAGTTTTAATCAAAGAAAAACGTCTTCTGCGTCGGGCAGTGTTTGTCGTCGACAGAGACGACGACGTGGTTTATCGCGATTATCTTCCGGCGTTGGGGGACGAGCCAAATTACGAGGAAGTCCTGAAAGCTGTACAGAAAGCCCTGGCGTAAATCTCTGATCCACGAATGGTAGGGCTCCAAATCCGGATCTTCTTCTCCCTTAAGATGAATGAACGCCATAAAGGCCGTATGCAGCAAGGCCTCATCCATGGACGTGGAGCACGGAAAGGCCATCCCTCATTTCATTCCCTACAACTCTGCACAAACCATTCTTGGGAATCACTTAAAGAGGGTTGGAGTTGGCATTTTTTTAGAAAGTATTAGATCATTGTGGGGAAGTGGGGACGTCTGGTCCATTCCTTGCACACCTGGCAAATCGAAAGGAGTCTGTAAGGTCGGGGATATCCCTTCGTGTGCTATCCTGAATTCAGTCTGACTTAATAAGTTGCAGACTCCCGTCTCCCTGGTACGTCAACCGGGCAAAACCAGATAGAAAGGTGGTGAAACGTGATGCTGTACGCACCCAAGGAAAGAGGTCAGGGCTTGGTAGAGTATGCTTTGATCCTAGTGCTGATCGCTGTCGTTGTAATTGTGATCCTGGCTCTGCTCGGACCTGCCATCGGCAACGTATTCAGCAACATCGTAAGCAACATTTAGTCTATTGTTCGGAGGTATTTTGATCTTGCCGTGGAACCCCATCCCAGGATGGGGGTCCCGGTGTTTAATGGGCTTCAAACGCTCCCTGGTGAGCACGCTGCGTTCGACACAACGGTAGGGATTGAACGCTAAGCTTATACAGGTTGCAATCGATGCTGTTTGGTTGCTGAGTAAATCATTGATCTAAGGTTCGAAGATATTCCCCCCCTCGTACACCCACAAATCAAAGAGCGTATCTAGATCACACCCGCAGGCCGATTCAGCACGATCTTGAAAATCCTCGGCACTCGCAAAGCCGTAGCGGTACTTCTGGAAAAAGTCGGATAGGAATTCGAAGAAAACACGATCCCCCAGTTGGTTTCGTAGTGCCTCAAGGAACAAGGCACCTTTGTAGTAGACAAAGATCGTGTAATCGGATGGGGAGGCGTACTCGCCGACGCCGAGACCAATTGGGGTGTCTGGTTCTGGGTAGTCTCTCACCACAGATCGCAGATTGCTGAGAAAACCTGTACCTTGGCCAAGGCCTGCTGCATGCTCGTAATAAAGCGCTGTGGCAAAAGTCGCTATGCCTTCATCCAGCCACGGTTCGTGGATCTGGTCGTCCCCGATCAGACCGTAAAACCATTGATGCGCCACCTCGTGAACGGTGGGTTCGATGACCCATGAAGTCCCCATGGTTCCAATGTACACCAAGCCCGGATACTCGATGCCCCCGAAGGCGCCGGGTGCGTCTACGATATCGAGTTCGGTATACGGATAGGGACCGATGCGTTCACCGAGCAGCTCCATTTGGATTTCAGCCGCGTCCAGGACCTTATCGAAGTCCTCCGTATGCTCGGGGAGAACCCAAGCGTTGAGCACGACATCTCCGGCTTTTCGGCTTTGGGTCTCGAAGGCGCCGACTGCAAAAGCGAAATCTCGCATGGGACCACTGACGTACGTAACTTGCTGCTTGCCTGCCTCTACTAAACGACTCGACACCTCCATGCCCGAGGCGACAACCTTGAGGTCGCTAGAAGCCGTGATCTTTACCGTATAGAAAGCGATATCCGAGTTGGTCGTGTCGCCATTGGGAGGTGCGGTCTCTACGTCCCACTCGCCATTCACGATCCTGGGAACAAGCGGATAAAACGTCGGTGCGATGAGCACACCCTGGGTGATCCCAAGTCGTTTGGGTGAGGGAGAGTGCATCGTGCCGACTTCAAGGGTGAAGGGGAGGGTGAGATCGACCATCTCGTTGGGTGGCAGCGAACGTGGAAGGTCGACCCGTAACGCGAGCCCGTCCAGTCTCACATCTGGAACGACCAGTTTGTCCTGGACAAGCACCGGACCGGCAGACATCGTGGACTGATACTGCTCGTCATTCGGCCACAGCATCAACATAAGATCCGGAAGGTCGATTTCAAGTGGGTTTGTGAAACGGATGCGAGCCAACCCCGATATCTGGGCGAGCGTATCTTCAGGATTGAATTGGACCGAAATTTCGATCTCATAGGATGTGGCCTCAGGATATGCCAATGCATCTTCTGCAAAATGTGGGAGCAGGGCAGCGGATTGATCCATCGCGAGAAGGGATGGGGTAGGGAGCAGGGTTGGAATAGCAGTTGGGGAAATGGTGGGCGTGAAGGTTGGCGGGAAGACAATGGTTGCTCTCTGCCTCGTCGATTCAGCGGGTGCGGTTGGGATCATTTGAGGCGTGAGTGGGACCAGTGAACAGGCAGAGAGAAGCAAACTAAAGATGAGTGCGATGTACGGTTTCCGGGAGAACATGATCAGGATCCATTTGACCGCGGGAGGATCAAGGTAAAGGTCGTGCCCTCGTGTTCGGCACTAGCGACTTCGATCCTGCCTCCGTTCACCTCGACCAAGGTCTTGGAGATAGCCAGCCCGAGACCGATCCCCTTCGGTTTGGTGGTAAAGAGGGGCTCGAACACCTTGTTCAAGTTCGTTGCCGAAATACCGCTGCCTGTGTCTCGAATGGAGAGATGCACCTCGCCATCTTGACGTCTGGCGCTGATCCCCAGTACGCCACCCTCTGGCATTGCCTGGTAGGCGTTGGTGATTAGATTTGCCAGCACTTGCATGATCTGCCTGCCGTCCACGAACACCTGGGAAACCTCGTGATCGAACTCGGTCGAAATCGTAACCGCTTCCGGTGGTGGGTATCTGGCGATAACGTCACTGATCAATTTGGACAGATTGATCGCTTCACGCTGTGGGACGGCATCGTGGGAATAATCCAGCAAGTCAGTGATGATCTTCTCCGAGTGATCAATTTCGGTGTCGATGATTTCCAAATACTCGCAAGTCTTCTCATCGACGGTGGTAAGAATGTTTTTAAGGTAATAAACCGCGTTCGAGATCACGCCCAAGGGATTGCGGAGCTCATGAGCGACGCCAGCGGCGAGTTGGCCGAGCATGGCGAGTTTCTCCAGACGATTAAGTTGTTCCTGAGCCTCTCGCAATTCTTGCGTCCGCTCTTCCACGGTTTCCTCTAGCCAGACCGAGCGCTCTTTGAGTTCTTGCTCGGCTAGTTTGCGATCCGTGGTGTCGCTGAAAACAGTCGCAAATCTACGCTCTGTGGTTGAGAAGGCGACAATTTCATAGTGCCGGGACAGTGGTTCTGAGTATTGCTCGAAACGGACTGCTTCACCTGTGAGCGTCACTCTTCCGTAGATTTCGATGAAGGGAATCTCTTCGATCCCAGGGAGTACGTCCGTTACCTTCTTTCCGATCACCTTCTCTGCGCTGAGCCCGGTCAGTTCTTCAAAGGCACGATTGACTTCGAGGAAAATGTAGTCTATGGGGCGGTTCTGCTCGTCCGTCACGATCTCATGGATGGCGATGCCGTTTAAGGAGTTGTCAAAAAGTTGCCGATAGCGTGCTCTTAATTTGGCGAGCGGGAGGATCAGACTGCGACGTATCAGCCAATACAGGATCGCTACGAGGAGGATGAGAAGAAGGATCAATCCGGTTGTGCTCCACATCTCAGGGATCGGCATATTACACTCCGTACGCCACCGGCTACAACGACGTTAGAAAGCCCTGATCGGGAGAACCGAGCGACTCGACAGATCGCTGAAAGACTCGCCCAAAAGGACTTTGTAAAAACGTCGCATCATGATCCTTAGGTTCCACAGGACTATACAGGAGGATGACAACTTTCGACAACCATCTTCATGGGGGGTTGTATTTGGTGGGCGGAACAGGACTCGAACCTGCGACCTCTTCTGTGTATGAGATGTAATGGGGTCTTCCATGGCATGTCATGGCTTACATATAGTCCTAAGCTGTCCATGAATCTACCTAAAATTGGGGGCTGATTACCCAGGCTGTCTATGTTTTCCATGGGATTGTATCGTAACTGCACCCAAACTGCACCGCTCATGAAACTAGGAAAGGCAACTCGAACAATCTTCTTAACTATACTATCCCATTTTTTCATGCCATCTATATGTCTCATCAACTCTGACACGTACAAAATGATCGCACAAAACAAGATCGAATTCCAGCGCGGGGAATCTCTCTAGATTAGTAGGGGAGAAATGCAAAGGATGTGTTTCCTCAGCACAAACGCAACAAAATCAAGCCCGAACTAAGAGATTATTCCCTTAGCGCCTTTGGCCTCAGCATCTACGAACTGGTCGATCCTTGTTCATATCAGTTCCAGGCAGATTGTGGGCGTCTACACCATTAAGCCCCCGCACCACTTTGCAGACTTCTTGTTATCGGAAACTTGGTAGGTACAACATTGTGGCTAGTGATCACGAATGATTTGGGGGTTCAGACGCGAATACTATCTACTTAGCCCGCTCAGTTCACTGGGCTATATGCCTCCTGCGCCAGCAGCCTGGATCGCTATCGAGGAGCCGTTTCAGGCAGCGAATCTAGCATAAGAAGTGGACCAATTAGCGGGGACAGGTCAACTCGTAGTTTTGTATACTACCCATATCTGGGTCAATTAATTCCATAGTTTCCAGGCCATCTGCAGCAAAACTGCAGCAAGAAAAGGTCTTGGAAAGGCGGCAAGGTACTCAATAAATCATGTATGATATGAATGATTGGGAAAGATCCCAGTTACGTAAGTTTCATCTACTCAGTTCATGTCTCGGAGAATCTATAATTTATCGAGTATGAGGATGAATTTTCCAAAGATATCCAATTCAACAAGGTTTGAGAAACTGCAACCGCCAAACGGCAAAGTCAGGATGGTTCTCGATACAGATACATACAATGAGATAGATGATCAGTTTGCAGTCGTTCATGCACTGCTATCGCCAGAGAGCTTATCGGTTGAAGGAATTTATGCAGCACCATTTTTCAATCACAGGTCAACCAGCCCGGGCAATGGTATGGAATTAAGTTACGATGAAATACTACGTTTATTGGATCGGCTTGATAGGCCTTCGGAAGGGCTTGTTCATCGGGGATCAAGTGATTTCCTGGGGGATTATGATCACCCGTATGCCAGCGATGCGGTCAACGATCTCATTGAACGCACGCTGAGTTCGGAAGAGCCACTCTTTGTTGTTGCGATCGGTGCATTGACCAATATTGCCTCTGCCATTCTGATTGAGCCAAAGATCATAGAGAGAATAATATTGGTCTGGCTGGGGGGGAATGCCCTGCACTGGCCCCATACAAATGAATTTAATTTATTGGGGGATTTGCTGGCTTCACGATTGATTTTTAACTGTGGTGTACCATTGGTATTGATCCCCTGTGCTGGTGTCACAACCCATCTTCGAACAACAGTTTCGGAAATTGAACGGTTTATCCAAGGACAAGGCGCGATTGGTGATTACCTTGCAGAAACATTCAAAGCCTATAATGATGATCATTTTGGATGGTCCAAAGAAATTTGGGATGTCGTGGCAATTGCGTACTTGATTAATTCAGCTTGGATTCCATCTTTTATCACATCGAGCCCTATGGTTACCGAGCAGCCTCCAGCTAATGAGCCTGGTCAAAATCCTTATCCCTGGGAAAAATATCATCTTACTTGGAGTTTTGATTATTCGCGACATTCGATCCGATGTGCATACTATGTTGATCGAGATCCCATTTTTCGAGATTTGTTCACAAAATTAGAGAGATTTGCTAGTGGGCAGTTTAATTTATAGTTGTAAATACTCGTGATTTAGACTGATCAAAGTCAGATATGTTGGAATCAGCAAAAACAAAACATCTATGTGAATATATCACTTGGTATACGTGGTAATCTGTTTGCGTGATCAGATTCAGGAATGGATTACCAAGGTTATCCGGATCGCTGCACTAACTTAGAATATTTTTTCCTACCCCTAACCTAGTACATATCGATAATTTTTCGGCCAGTCATTGACTTTGACATATTATTGATCTAGTATAGTATTACGTATTACTAATACGTAATACTCCTTTATAGTTCATCGAAGGAAGGATCATGAAGGCCCGAAGGTCTACCCAAGAAGATGTAGCCAAACTTGCGGGGGTATCTCAATCTGCAGTATCCCAGGTTCTCAACCGAAACGATTCTGCCATTCCAGAAGAAACAAGACAACGAATATTAGGTGCAATGGATCAATTAGGATACGTGCCCAATAAATTTGCACAAAGTTTACGCACCAAAAAAACCTTTATGATTGCCAGCATCATCCCCGATATAACAAATCCCTTTTATCCAGCCTTTCAGCGCGGTATCCAATCGGTAACCAATCAAAAAAATTATGATCTGATAATTTACGACACGGATGAAAAGGAAGAAAATGAGAAACGGAGTCTTAATTCGCTTCAACAAGCCAATGTTGATGGTGCAATAGTTTCTCTCTTTCACCATGGTTTTGAAGCTCTCAAACCATTAATTGAACAGGGTATCCCCGTTGTGTATTGGCGGGGAGGACCTGTTGAAAAAGATTTGGTCATCGATTTGATCTTTGTTGACAATGTTGCCATGGCGAAAACAGCGGTTTCATATCTTATTGGAAAAGGGCATACTCGAATTGGGATGATTGCGGGGCTGGAAGATACTCCGCCTCGCCAGGATCGAATTCGTGGATTTTGCGAAGCCCTGAAAGAACATAACTTGCCTTTGGATGAAATTCTAATCCAAGATGGTGATTTTACTGAAACTGGGGGCTATCAGGGGATGAAAAAACTACTGAGCCTGAAACCGCGACCTACGGCAGTTTTTGCTGCGAATGATTTGATGGCTCTGGGTGCAATGCTGTCAATTCGGGAAACAAAATTGAGAATCCCTGAGGATATCGCCCTCGTTGGCCTTGATGATATCCCTGCTGCAAAATTGGTCCACCCACCGTTAACTACGATTTCGCAAATGCAAGAGGATATCGGACGTATCGCTGCAGAAATGATTTTTGAACGCATTGAGGGGACTGCACCAGATGAACCTCGGCTGGTAGAAATGCCGTATAAATTTATTGTTCGCGAGTCTGCTTAGGAGAGAGAATTACATATAAAAAAGGGGATATTGATCAATCATCCGCTCTCAATTTTGATAGCCAGTCTTGGCCATACCGATGAAATTATGATCGCCGATGCAGGGCTACCAATACCTAAAGAAACAAAACGGATTGACCTGGCGCTCACTTCCGGAATTCCATCATTCGAAGACACTTTGAGAACAATTCTAGAAGAAATGTATATTGAGAAAGCAATCATTTCAAATGAGATCAATGAATATAATCCGCATATCCTTGGTTTGATAAAAGAAGTTATCGGGTAAGTGCCTGTTGAATCGATTCCACATCCCCAATTTAAGGAACGAACGAAAATATCAAGGGCGGTGATTCGTACAGGTGAATACACCCCATACGCGAATATCATCTTGGTATCGGGGCCCTGGGGGTTTGATCTAAAAGTGTCAGCTCAAGTGTTGGATAGTTCGGCAACGCCTTAGGGAGAATCATGCAGGATGACATTTTGTACAAAAAAATCTTCGGTTGTCTAGTTGGAGGAGCAATAGGGGATGCCTTTGGAATTCGGGTTGAGATGATGCATTATCTCGATATCAAAGAGCAGTATGGATGGGTGACACACTTTAATGATCTCCCACCTCGTAAAGCCACCGCCCAGTCACCCCTTGAATGTTGGAATCCCTTTGGGGTACAGATGGGCAATGTGGATGGTTTCCATCCCTTGGGCCGCTGGAGCGACCAGATAGGTGTTTATACAGATGATATGCGTTATCGGCTGTTGGCCTGCCACACAGTTTTAAAAAAAGGCGGCCCAATCAACGGCACTGACTTTGCAGAGACCTGGTTCAATTATCGGCTGATGGCAGAGGGAGCCGAAGAATATGAACCCACGCTAAGCTGGCCCGGACCTCAAAAAGCCTATGCGCGTGCGCTTGGCTCTCTGGAACGGCTTACCAAACTGGCGAACGATAAACGACCTTGTTTTTCTGGCTGGGATGCCCCCATGGGAATTATCCATGCTGGAAACCCGGCCGCAGCTGCAGAATCTGGCTACGTAATGGCAGTTGCCATCGCCACAGCCCTAACACCAGGCGCTACCATAGAAAATGTGATCAAGAACGTGCTGGAATACGCCTGGACACTTGGACGCCACGCAGGTGAGTTCAAAGGACGATTGGAACGGTTGCTGGAAATTGCTCGCAGCTGTGCCACACCATTTGACTTGTATGAACCATTTTACAGCGAGTTCTTGGTGACATTCCCGCCCTGGGATGCGGTATGGACGATGGAGATGGTGCCCTGCGCATTGGCTATCTGTGCCATTGCAGGTCAGGACACCAAACAAGCCATTATCGGTGCGACAAATATTGGCCGTGATGCGGATACAGTCGCTGGAATTGCTGGAGAACTCACAGGAGCATTGTATGGAATAGATGCGCTGCCAACTCCATGGGTTGATAAAGTCCTAAAAATGAATCCAAACCCAGATATGGAACAAATGGCAAGAAACTTAACCAATTTGGTTATAAAAAGGAATCAGTCCCAACTGAACCAGAGCAAAAAAATTCTCTCTGCCTCGAAGGAATGATTCTAACAGGTCGGTTATTCAAAGAAATTATGGCGAATGTTAGGAGGTGCAATGAGTTGATCAAATATAGAGTATTTCTACTGAACTTCCTCATAGATCACCAAGGAGGCAAAATCCAAATCAAATTTCAACGCCGGCATCAAGGATCGTTAAATCAAAAAAGGAGAAGAATGCGATGAAGAAGAAAA
>WVZH01000507.1:929-2302 GCA_011772595.1 Anaerolineales bacterium | reverse complement strand
TGTTGGCATTGTGAATGGTACCTTAGGCACGAGGTATGTATTTACGGGCTGGTCAGGCGACGCGAATGGTACAGCGCTCACAAGCGACCCCATCCTCATGGACGGCCCCAAAACCGCCACAGCAGACTGGAAGACCCAGTACCTGGTACGCTTCCAGCAGACCGGGTCGGCGGCACCCGTCAACGTCACCTACATNNAAACCGCCACAGCAACATGGAAGACCCAGTACCTGGTACGCTTCCAGCAGACCGGGTCGGCGGCTCCCGTAAACGTTACGTACACGGCCGACACCGACCCCACGGACACCGTGCCCTTCGAGATCTACGTCGCAGCCNNCAGCCAATTCCACCCTGACCTTCAGCTACGACCTGTTTGTTAACGATGGGGAACCAACCCGATACGTCTTCGTGAGCGTCAACTGCACCTCCCCCGTGAATGTAACTGGCCCCCTCACCATAACCGCCACCTACAAGACCCAACACTACCTGACGGTGGATCACAAACCCGATGACTCGGTCTTAAACGGTCACCAGATGGGGCAAGGATACTACGATGCCGATTCAAATGCAACTGTAACCGCAGATCAGTACGTTAACATCACGGTTGGCGCCTCCCGGTACAGGTTCGATCATTGGAGTGGCGCAGCTTCTGGAACAAACCTAACAGCAACAGTTCTTATGGATGCTCCCAAGCAGGCGCGCGCGCACTATGAGGTTCAATTTTATGTGGAGGTTTTCAGTGATCACGACGCGCCAACANNGCGGCAACTTCACGGCTTCCGTCACCTCTCCAGCGGACGACGATGGAGCCGGAACCAGGTACAATTGCACAGGCTACACTGTTGACGGCAACCTCACGGTTACAGACGGCAGCACAAGCTACACCTTCTTCAACGTGACAGCTTATCACAACATCACCTTCCACTGGATCACGCAGTATCGTCTCACAGTAACTTCAGCACACGACAGTCCAAGTCCGGCTGTGGGAGAACACTGGTATGATGATGGCACTCTCATCGAGGCGAACGTGACAAGCCCAGCCGACGAAGCCAATGGCACACGATACCGATCAACCGGATGGACTGGAACGGGTTCTGTCCCTGCTAGCGGCAACGCAACATCCGTGATCTTTACGATCAACATGCCTTCGAACCTCACATGGAACTGGATGGCACAACACTATCTCACCGTAAACAACGGAGGTCACGGAACGACGTCAGGCGAGGATTGGTATGATGAGGGAACGACAGCCTTCTTCGACGTGAATGCAACCGTTCCCGACGGCCCTGGAGTTCAATACGTCTTCACGCACTGGTCAGGCGACTCTAACTCAACCAGTCCAAGCGATTCAATCTTGATGGATGGACCGAAAAA
>WVZH01000507.1:584-921 GCA_011772595.1 Anaerolineales bacterium | reverse complement strand
AACGTGACCGCCAACTGGAAAACCCAATACTACATTACGGTGATTAGTGACCATGACGACCCCACGCCTTCAGCGTGGGTGGACGAAGGCAGCAACTTCACCGCCTCAGTCACGTCCCCTGCGGACGTCATAGCCAACGACACCCGATGGGTATGTGCCGGTTATAGTGTGGACGGGGGCATCCAAGTGAACGGTACAGACTATACTTTCATAAACGTCACAGCTCCTCATAACATCACGTTCAGCTGGATCGCCCAATACTACTTGGATATTTCAACCGATTTCGGAACGGTCAGTCCCCCAAGCGGTTGGTATGACGAAGGAGCAAACGTGACAA
>WVZH01000507.1:279-553 GCA_011772595.1 Anaerolineales bacterium | reverse complement strand
GCGATATCTCTGGATCGGGTGGACTGGAACAGGCAACGGATCGTATACGGGTCTTAACAATCCTGCGACGATCATCATGAATTCGTCACTGAGCCAACTTGCTTCGTGGACCCATCAGTTCTACTTGACGGTAGTTTCGGAGCATGGCACGTCTAGCGGCGAGGGCTGGTATGACGACGGACTGAACGCAACTGCGATGCTTGATGCTGGGATAGTCAATGGCACTTTGGGCACGAGATACGTCTTCACCGGCTGGTCAGGCGATGCGAGTGGA
>WVZH01000507.1:0-180 GCA_011772595.1 Anaerolineales bacterium | reverse complement strand
TTGTCTGTTGATTCGGCTTATGATACGCCTGGCGGCGAGGGTTGGTATGATGCGGGAACCAACGCGACTGCTACATTAGACGTGGGCACGGTGAATGGTACGATTGGCACCAGATACGTGTTTACAGGTTGGACGGGTGACGCCAATGGAACTGACTTGACGAGCGACCCGATCCTCATG
>WVZH01000434.1:14886-15304 GCA_011772595.1 Anaerolineales bacterium | reverse complement strand
TGTCCAACGGCCCTAGCTGCCTTTGGTCGCCCGATTCGCTTGGCGAGATCCCCATATGTGGTCACTTCGCCCCTTGGGACCTTCATAACCGTCATCAGAACATCCCGTTGAAAAGTAGTAAGCGATCCGATGTCGATAGGGAGATCGAAAGCGGCTCTCTGACCCGCCAAATAGGCCCGTAATTGATTCGCCGCCGCGGCCACGCGCTCCGGTGAGCGAACCATCTCAGCATCCATACGCGAATGAAGGCGCTGAAGGAAGATTTCTTCGTCCTCCTCGAACTCGATGGCGACCAACCCGCGCTCGTTCACCGCCAGATAGATGGGACCTAACACGCTGTCAGGAAGTAAATCGTAGTAAATCGTTCCCAACCGTTGGGCATCCAGTGCACGCTGCAACCTCTGGCGGGCACGGGCTG
>WVZH01000434.1:12978-14881 GCA_011772595.1 Anaerolineales bacterium | reverse complement strand
GGGTCTGGAGCAGAGCAGGCATCCGTCCCCTCCAACCATCGTTCGTATTTGTGCTCATCATTCTTCTCTGCCATCATGTTAAGCCCTTCGATCAGGAATTTTCAGGTACCAACATTGTGCGCAACTTCTTTATGGCCTGATACACGTTCGCCCTAGCAGCGTCTTCCGTACCCCCTAATGAGTACGCCACTTCCTCATAACTCATGCATTGATATTTGCGCATGATCAGGGCTGCACGTTGCTTGTGAGGTAACGCTTCAACCGCAGTGGCTACGGCCGCCAGTCTGGCACGCTTATCAAACACCTCGAGCGAAGTATGATCAGACGGGAGTTCGTCAGGATCGATGTCTGTCATTCGCACGGAGGCTTGCCACCTTTGTTTCAGGAACGTGCGGGCGACGTTGGTCGCAATCTTGTACAACCAAGCGCGGTAATTCGCTCCCATGTTGAGCCGTGCATAGGCCTGGAATGCACGCAGAAAGGTCTCCTGAAGGCAATCCTCGGCATCTGCTGGCTCTCCGATCATCCTCCACAGATATGCGAAGATCTCCTTACTATGCGCTTCAACCAGCATGTCAAAATCGGGCTTTTCGGGCATATTCCTACCTAGTAGGACTGTGCTTTACACTATGTTTAACTCACGGGGATGATTTTTGTGAAATTTTCTTCCACTGCTTTTCAACATGCCTATGACAGTCCACAGGCCAGCAATGGCAGGTTATCAATTCCATTTAAATTAATCATCAGCTCTCTCTCCCTCTCAGGGAGAGGGGTGGGGTGAGGGTGGATCTCGATGGCAGAAACTCCCCTCACCCTAACCCTCTCCCCTTTGGAGGAGAGGGAATCTGTGATTAGCGGTTCATTTCCCAAATGATGCGTAGACCTTCGAGGGTGAGCCAAGGGGCAAGGATTTGGATGGCATCAGTCTCGGAAGCGATGATCTCCACCAAGCCCCCTGTGCCAATCACCTTCATCTCAGGCCCCAATTCGGCGCGGAAACGCGCCACCATGCCCTCCACCAATCCGACATACCCGAAAAGCAAGCCCGATTGCATGGCATGCACAGTATTTCGCCCGATGACCGCCGGCGGGTGGGCTAGCTCCACACGCGGAAGCTTTGCCGTTCTCTGGAAAAGCGCCTCCGCGGCGATACCAATACCCGGCGCAATTGCACCACCCAGATAGTCTCCCTCATCTGAAATGGCGTCAAACGTTGTTGCGGTTCCGAAATCCACTACACATGCCGGACCACCATACAGGTGCTGCACCGCCGCCGCGTCGACGACTCGGTCGGCACCTACGGCCTTGGGATCTTCGTAACGAATGCGCACTCCAGTCTTTACACCTGCGTCGACAACCAATGGACGCTCTCCAAGATAATCCTCACAGGCCTGAAGAAAAGTACCGGTAAGTGGAGGGACGACCGAGGCAAGTGCGATCCCGTGGATCTCATCCGCTTCGCAACCTGTGTGATGGATCAAGCCCAGCATCTGCAGACCGTATTCATCCGGCATGCGCTCGTGTGCCGTCGCTAGTCGCCACGCAGATACTACATCCTTCTTGCGGTATAAGCCGAGCGTGATATTAGTATTGCCGATGTCTATCGTAAGCAACATGATCGACCTCGCATTTATAAAGGGATAAGGGATTAGGGATCAGGCACCCAGGCACTTAGGCACCTAGGCCCCCAGGATGGGCGATGTTAATTTCTAACTGCCCAGGTGCCATGGTGCCATGTCCCTAATCCCTAGTCCCCGATCAAAACATTATCAATCAACCTCGTCTTCCCCACATACACTGCCATTGAGAGCAATGCCCGACCGATGGTGCCGGAGCACTCTTCCAACGTCTCGGGATCGGCGACAGAGACGTACTGCGGCTCGGCTAACGGCTCGCTTGCGAG
>WVZH01000434.1:6950-12956 GCA_011772595.1 Anaerolineales bacterium | reverse complement strand
GTGTTGCGGCTAGACATCGCCAGACCATCCGCCTCCCGTATCGTAGGACAAACGACGACTTGAAGGGGGAAATTCAAGTCCTCCACCATACGCCGAATGACGGCGGCCTGCTGCGCATCCTTCTGACCAAAGTAGGCACGATCAGGTAGCATCGCATTAAACAACTTGGCCACGATTGTGGTGACACCGCGAAAATGACCCGGACGCAGCCTGCCTTCGAGCGGTTTCGTGATCTCATCGACTGTCACCCAGGTTTGGAAACCAGGCGGGTACATGTCTTCGACCCTCGGTGTCCATACCAAGTCGACATGTTCTTCCTGCAGGAGATCTAGATCGCGGTCGAGGTCTCGCGGGTAGGCCTCAAGATCTTCATGCGGACCGAACTGCGTGGGATTGACGAAAATGCTCACGCCGCAACTTGCGCAGTCCTCCCGCGCCCGACGCACGAGTGATAGGTGCCCCTCATGCAGAAAACCCATCGTGGTGACAAGGCCAAACTGTGCAGAGAGCGTGGCACGCGCTGCACGCAATTCATCAATGGTTTGAACAACCTTCACGTGTTTTCTCCTCAAGGGGATGAGATTTGGGCGCGTATCAGATGCCAGAGCGTCCAATTTACAGGAGTCGCCACACCCAGCCGTTCGCCATGTTCGACAATCGCCCCGCTGATGGCGTCGATCTCCGTGGGGGCTCCGCGAGCGACGTCCTGGAGCATAGACGAGCGATTGGTTGCCGTTCTCCGCGCGACATCTTCCACCACGACGACCGGATCATCGTAAGGAATGCGCACACCGAGCGCGGCAGCAACATTGGCTGCTTCTGAAGCAGCGGCTCTCATAAGCGCGCGTGCTTCAGGGCGCTGGAGTAATTCGCCGTTGGGGACCCCTAGCAACGCCGTGAGAGGATTGATTCCCGCATTGACAACCAGTTTTCCCCAAACGACACCGTCTAAATCATCGACAGTTTCAACTTCAAAGCCCGCCTGCCGAATAAGAGCGACGAAAGGTGCCAAACGCGGGTGCGAGGCGACATGGGTAGGACCCGTTCCACCCACACGAACGTGACCCGGATCAAGCAACGTGGCGCCCGTTGTAGTCACACCAAGTGCAGCCCGTTCTTCCCCAAGCTCATCCTGAAGTTGCTCAAGGTTACCTAAGCCATTTTGCAGCGTCAATGCGACGCCATCTTCGGAAAGACAAGCTGCCAGCTGACGAGCCGCCCGCACCGTTTGCCACGATTTGACCAGCACGATCGCGAAAGGGTGGTCTGTGCAATCTGCAGGGTCGTTAGTGGCACGTACTGGGAACGTCTTTTCAGAACCATCGGCATCAACCAGTCGCACCCCGTCACGCCTCAACGCTGCCAACCCCTCGGGCCAACTCCCCAGTAGGGTCACATGCGTGTGCGAAGCAAGTCGCGCCGCGAAAAGACAAGCCAAAGCTCCCGTACCAACAATGAGGACTTTTTCCTGGGACATATTTGACCTCAATAGGGGATTCCGTTCAAGGAGAAGAGATGTATCACTCTGACACCCAGGCGCCTAGGCACCTAGGGACGTAAGTCCCTCGGTGCCCCGGTGCCCCGGTGCCTGAGCGCCTGGTCCCCGTTCCCTAATCCCTATTCACCTATCTCTTTCACCAACAATTGCCACTCTTCATCATCCATATCGACACTGTGTTCTTCCGCTGGAAAAGTCCTGGATTCCACCTCGCTCTTGTAAGCCGAAATGGCTTGAGCCATCTCACGATGGAGATGCGCGTACTTCTTGACAAAGCGCGGCGTGAAGCGATCGAATAGACCCAGCAAGTCGTGCGTGACCAAAACTTGCCCGTCGCATCCAACACCTGCTCCAATCCCGATCGTGGGAATCTCCAATCGTTCGGAGACCAATCTTCCCAGGCGTGCTGGAATGGACTCTAGCACGAGCGAGAAGCAACCGGCCTGCTGTAGGATTTCTGCATCCTCGACCAATCGCTTGGCGGCTTCCGCCGACTTACCCTGCGCTCGAAAGCCTCCCAGCTGATGAACAGATTGAGGCGTCAAACCTAAATGACCTTGAACAGGGATTCCCGCCTGGACGATGGCTTTGATCGCCTCCAGGCGTTCGCGGCCACCCTCGAGTTTGACGGCATCCATGCCGCCCTCCTGCAGAAAGCGGCCAGCATTGCGCACCGCCTCTTCAACGGATGCCTGATAGGACATGAACGGCATGTCGCCGATCAGGAGGGCGTATTGAGCGCCTCGAGCGACCGCCCGACAATGATGGATCATGTCGTCCATCGTCACCGGCAGGGTGTTTTCGTAACCTAGCACGACCATACCCAGCGAGTCGCCGACCAAGATCGTATCGATCCCGGCCCTGTCGATTGCCAAGGCGGTGGCGTAGTCATAAGCGGTCAACATCGTGACCACTTCACCGCGCGCTTTCTTCTGCCTTAGGGCAAGCGTGGTTACTTTTTTCCGTTCGGATGTGGATTTCTTTTCAGACACGGCTATCTCCTCCTGCGAGTGAGATGCCCATCGGCCCGAGGGATCATGCCCGCCTGGGCCGGGGGCGGGAAAACGGTTCGTGTATCGAACGCCGTCTCGGTCCTGCATGGTTCCGTGCGGCGGAGCAATTATAGCAGAAGAGCAGGGATCAGGGATTAGGGATCGGGAGACGATCCCTAATCCCTGATCCCTGTTAATTCAGCACTCACCCGCCACAACCGATCAGCGAGAGTCTCATCGTATGAGTTCGGTGAGGAAGGTACGGCCTTACGTTTGTAGAAATACTTACCAGTAACCCCCGCCACTTCTGGCGAGATCGCCAGGTAAACCAACGTGTCTGCTCCTTCTTCAGGGCTGCCTGCGCGCAGATTGATCAACGGTTTTACCAGACGAACGAACCAGCCATTGTTTTCACCGATGTGCGTCGCAACAAATCCCGGATGAAAGGCGTTCACCGCGACTTCCGTAGCCTCCAGACGGCGAGCTAATTCGTAAGTAAAGAGAACGTTGGCAAGCTTGGATTCAGCGTAGCGCTTGTACATACGATATTTTCGCCTAGCTTGAAGATCATCGAAATCGATCACCGTATCATGATGTGCTCCGGAAGCAGTGTTTATAATGCGCGCCGGCGCACTGGCCCTAATCGTGTCCTGGAGCAAATGGGTCAGCAGGAAGTATCCCAGGTGGTTGAGTGCGAACGTCATCTCAATGCCATCTACGCTCTCCTTACGCCGTAAGAAGAACGCCCCCGCGTTGTTGACCAACACGTCAAGTCGGTCATGCCGCTTTTGGAACCCCTCCACCAGGCGGCGAACTTCATCTTGGGAGGACAAATCGGTCGACATAAACTCTACATTTGGATTGTCACTTTCACGTTTAATCTCTTCGACAGCAGCAGCACCTTTCTCCACATTACGACCAACTAGAATCAGCGAAACACAATGTTTCGCCAGCGCCATCGCTCCCACCTTCCCAATCCCGGACGTCCCGCCTGTCACCATGATCACTTTACGGTCCGTTGGCTTGTTCTTCGCATCCATAGGCATACCCCGGTTTAGGGACCAGGGAACAGGGACAAGGGATTAGGGGATGATTTTCACACCTAATCTACTCCTGTTCCCTTATCCCTTTTCCCCATGTCCCTTGGCTCTTTTAACCCACACTTTCGATATTTCAATCGCCACAAACACCACACTGCTAGCAAGCAGGCTGATCGCCAGTTCGAGCGGGGGCAGCGCTTTTGTACCAAAAACACTCTGCAACGGCGCTAAATACGTGACGAGGAATTGCAATCCGAGGGTTAGCAACACTGCACCTAACATCGCCTTGTTCGAGAGGATCCCAACCTTGAAAAGCGAGTCCGTCTCGGAGCGCACCGCCAATGCGTTGCCCATTTGGGATAACGTCAACGTTGTAAAAACCATCGTGTGCCAAGCGGCGTTATTATTCGCCCAACCCCAATACCCCACCCCCAGCGAGGTCAGGCCCATCAGCAACCCGACCCACAAAATTTGCCGACCCATACCTCGCCCCAGGATACTCTCCTGTGGTGGATGTGGCGGTCGATCCATGACGTTGCGTTCCGGCGGCTCCAGACTCAACGCCAATCCGGGCAACCCATCTGTGACGAGGTTGATCCACAGGATTTGCAGCGCCGTCAAAGGAATCGGCATTCCCAAGAGTGGAGCTAGCAACATAACCAGGATTTCTCCCGCGTTGCTGGTGAGCGTATACTTGATGAACTTGCGGACGTTATCGTAGATCGTGCGTCCCTCACGCACCGCGCGCACGATGGTGGCGAAGTTATCATCCAACACAACCATGTCGGCAGCTTCCTTCGCAACGTCCGTCCCTGTGATCCCCATGGCCACACCGATATCACTACGCCTCAGGGCAGGCGCATCGTTGACACCGTCGCCCGTCATCGCTACGATGTGTCCCCGAGCCTGAAGCGCATGCACGATGTTGAGCTTGTGTTCCGGCGAGACGCGCGCGTAAACAGGCACGTCCTCGACCATCTCTTGTAACGTCTCAAGCGGTNNCGCGATACGCTGGGCAGTCAGCGGATGGTCACCGGTGATCATCACCGGTCGAATTCCTGCTGCACGGGAGGTCGCTACGGCTTCGTGAACCTCCGGGCGGGGCGGATCTAACATACCTACCATGCCAACAAAAACGAGAGCCTCCTCCAGACGGTCTCTGTCTGCTTCGTCGGGGGGGTCTCGCATGGGCTTCAGCGCCAAGCCCAACACCCGCAACCCCTCTTGAGCCATTCCAGCGTTGGCCTCTTCAATTCGCTGCCTCCATACTAAATCTAGCGGTCGTATCTGGCCTTGAACCCAAACGCGATCGCTGAGCGCTGTTAGGCCGTCCACTGCGCCTTTGGTGAAGGCCAGGTACTGCACCCATTCCCCTCCAAAGACCTCTGCAATTTCGCGCTCGATCGTCCCAATGCCATCCTCGGGTGATAAATGGTGCACCGTGGTCATTCGCTTGCGCTCGGAACTGAACGGGATTTCGAACACCCGCGGCAGGCTTCGTTCTAGATCCCGTTTCAAAAGGTCGTGTTTCGCAGCTGCAATGAGCAACGCGCCCTCCGTGGGGTCTCCGACGGTGATGAAATCCCCTCTATGACTCTCATCCTCCTCAATGACTGCGTCGTTACAAAGACTTCCTCCAATGAGCAACAACTTTTGGGCCATCGATGTCGGCTGGATCCTTCGATCCGTCGCACCCAGTACAGGCATACCGTCTCGCAATGTATGTTTCAAATCCATGGTGCGCTCAGCGACATCAAGAATACGGACTGTCATACGATTCTCAGTTAGCGTGCCTGTCTTATCGGAGCAAATCACAGTTACAGAGCCAAGTGTTTCAACAGCTGGGAGCTTGCGAATCAACGCCCCGCGGCGGAGCAAACGCTGCGCCCCCAAGGCGAGCGCGATGGTCACCACAGCCGGAAGACCTTCCGGCACGGCCGCCACAGCCAACGCCACCGCCGTTAAGAACATCTCGCCCGCGTCTTCACCGCGCAGCAACCCCAACACAAACACCACGATAACAATCCCTAGCGCTGCGAACGCGAGATTGCGGCCTAAGCGCGCCATGCGCCTTTGAAGGGGCGTCTGCTCAGTCTCGACCGTCTGCAGCAATTCGGCGATGCGACCAAGCTCAGTGCGCATGCCCGTCTCGACGATCACCGCCGTCCCACGACCATATGTGACTGCCGTGCCCATGAACAGCATGTTCGTGCGATCACCCATGGGGGCGAGTCCGGATTCGAGCGCCTCGATAGATTTATCCACAGGAACGGATTCTCCAGTCAGCGATGCCTCCTGCACCCGCAAACTGGTGGCCTCGATCACACGGGCATCCGCCGGGATCGCGTCCCCGCTTTCCAAGAGGATGATGTCACCGGGTACCAGTTTGCGCCCTTCGATCCTCTGTATACGACCCTCGCGACGCGTCTTCACGACCGGCGCAGCCATACGTTTGAGCGCCGCCATCGCGCGCTCA
>WVZH01000434.1:0-6942 GCA_011772595.1 Anaerolineales bacterium | reverse complement strand
AGGTCTCCTATCACCGCCGACACCAATGCGGCGGCGAGAAGCACGAGTACCATGGACTCTGTAAATTGCTCCGCCAAGATCAACAAGGGACTCTTTATTCCACGCTCGATGATCTCGTTGGCGCCCACCATTTCGAATCGACGCGCTGCCTCCTTGGTGGATAAACCCTGGGAGGGTTCCACCTGGAGGTTTTCTAGGATCTCGTGGACCTTCTGTGTATGCCACACATCCCGTGCGCGTTGAAACTCTGCGTTCATTGCGCTATCCCAACATGCATCAGATTTTCCATTTTTTTCATTGATCAGATTATATCGAAAGAGGTTAACCAAAAAGTCTAACTTATCAATGTTTCGCGTTTTGGTGTGCGATACAATACGCAACATGGTATCTACTACCCCTGTCACACGCGCCCTCGATGGCCTAGGTATTCCTTATCAGCTACATGTGCACGAAAAAACCCTGCGTTCGCTCGAGCAGGCGGCGAGTGAGCGAGGTTTAGAGCACGACCAGATCGTGCGCACATTGGTTTTCCGTCTCGAAAATGGAGAGTTTATCCTGATGTTAATGCCAGGACCTAGAAAAGTCGCTTGGCCAAAGTTGAGACGGCATTTGGGAGTCTCCCGATTGACGACTGCGGACGCCGAAGAGGTCTTCCAAGTGACAGGGTATGAAACCGGCGCCGTCTCACCTTTCGGACTGAAGAACCCCCTGCGAATCCTGGCCGATCGCAGGATCATGGACTACGACGTGCTTTCAATCGGAGCAGGGATGCGAAATGCGGGGATCCTTCTCAAACGGGATGATCTGGTGAAGAACTTGAACATGGAGCTTGGGGACTTTGGGGAGTAGGGATCAGGGATTATGTGGACGGATCAAAGTGCCTAGGTGCCTGAGTGCCTAATTGCCTATTTCCTGATCCCTGATTCCTAATCCCTTGTCAAGAACGCCACGACCTCCTCAACAACCCTCTCAACCGCCTGGAGCGAGGCTTTTAGGTCGCCGGGGACATCCATACTGTGATCCGCATGTTCGATAACCGTCAATTCGTAGGGACGCGCCTGGCGCAGGCTTTCCAGGGTCTCGGTGTTGAAGAAACGATCCGCTGTGCCTGTAGCCAGGTAGGCATCTTGGCGCGTATCCCTGAACGTGGCGTCGAAGAAAGGATGCCCAAGAGGAGGGTTGAGAAAGGCTGATCTTGCGAAGTGCAATCCGGATTCTACCTGGCAAAGATGCGCTACCACGCTTGCGCCGAGCGATTTCCCTACTAGGCCGACCCTCACATATGTGCCCTCCGAAAGCAAATAGCGGACCGCTGCAAGGCACTCCTCAATCAGTCCCGGGATAGTCTCCAACGATATTGCTTCCATTTTGGTTTGATATCCGTAGGTTATGGCAAGCGTATCCCACCCTTCGGACCGAAGCAATTTGGCAGGGTAATACAACAACGGACCATCAACACCGTAATTGTCGCCTGGGAATGCGATCAGAAGGCCCTCAGCCTCACCCTCATGTGAGTAGAACTTATGCATCAAGGGGCCACTATCGGTCGTCCTGAGTGGCAAATGGACAACTTCCGGCATTGTCTCCTCCTGATGAAAGATATGCGCGCTTCTTACCAGTATATGCGAACCCAGGTCTTCTTGACCGAGCTATGCTATGATGCACCCTACTGATGCCACATCATCTTTCACGAGAATAAGACTGATCGATGACCAAACTCACTTCGCGCGATCGTGTGCTTGCCGCCATACACCATGAGGAACCGGACCGCGTCCCTCTCATCCTTGGTGTGGACCTTACGACCGGCATGATGATGCATGCCTATCGGCGTGTCAAACACCATTTGAAGGTTGAGCGTGACGATCGATACTTGTACGCTTGGCCCGAACTTGGCGCTGCCGACCCGGACGAAACCGTGCTCCGACTTTTGGGAAGCGACGCGCGCGGCGTTCATGACTGTTTTCCCCAAGCGACCTACAACCGAAACCGAAACCGACCGCAGGGGACTCCCTATATCGACGACTGGGGGGTGGGCCAACCCGAGATTGCTCCGGGCGAATACTTCCCGCGCATCCATCCCCTGAAGGACGCCAAGACCCCTGACGAGCTCGGAACCTATCCACACTGGCCCGATATGACCGACCCTACCCGCTTCATGCACGCTAACGAGCGCGCAGTAGAACTCGCCGAAGAAAGTGAATACGCAATTTTCGCCTCTCCCTGGTTACTCTTCCCTTTTGAGCGCGCATGCCAGTTGCAGGGCTTGGACACCTTCCTCATGAACATGGCACTTCATACGGATTTTGCCAGCGCCCTCCTCAATAGGATCGCTGGGCTTTGCAAGACCCACATGGCGCACTTCTTGGAAGCGTTAGACGATAACGTCGACGTCATCGTCATCGGTGATGATCTCGGCACACAGGAAAGCCTGCTCATATCACCTGACATGTACCGTCGAATTCTGAAACCTATCCACGCCGACTGGATCGCATTCATTAAAGCAAGAACAAAGGCCAAGATCTTCTTCCACACGGATGGCGATGTCTTCCCCCTACTTGACGATCTGGTGGAAATCGGAGTGGACATCCTCAACCCCATTCAGACATCGGCGGGTAGGATGTCAAACTTAACGCTCTTGAAAAGGCGTTACGGAAAAAATCTATGCTTTTGTGGTGGAATCGACACGCACTATGTCCTACCTCACGGCAGCACAGAAGAAGTGCACGAAGAAGTACGCAGGGTGATCCGACAGCTGGGTCCCGGTGGCGGGTACATGGTCGCCTCGGTACATTCCATCATGAACGACGTGCCCGCGGAAAATGTGATTGCCATGGCTGATGCGGTCAAAGCTTATGGCCATTACCCTCTTGGCCATTGACAGACGCTATCCCAGGTACGACTGCATCGGAAACTAGTGAGACATCTCCTAAAAACTTTCATTCAGCAATGTAACGAACTACGGCGCATCCGTACGCGGGTGTCTCTTCCGGATCGGGATGTCGTCCCTCGATGAGCGCACTCAAGGCATCATGTAGATACTGCTTCGTGGGGATTCGCTGGTGGAAGGTCGAATCGTCGATGGCACCTTTATAGCGCAGCACACCTTCCGCATCGATGAGGAACACTTGAGGCGTGGTCGTCGCTTCGTACTGATCGATTACCGACTGGTCTACATCACGTAAAACGAGCGGTATACCTCGTTCGGCAGCCACCACACGAATATGCTCTGGCGGTACATCAACATTCGCGGCGATTGACCATAACCGTACGTTCTCGCCCTTCAGGAGATCCATCCCGGCCAGGATCTCATCTCCAACCTGAGACCATGGGCAATTTGCCGACCAAAAGTTCAACACGACGAGCACACCGCGCTGCTCGGACAAGCGATGCAACTTGCCATCCAGATCCGGTAAGGCGAAATCGGGGGCCGGTTTTCCTATCCGAGCTACGGTATCCATTGGGGAGAATACCCTCCCGAGATCAACCGCGATGCCTCTCGACTATCGATGTCGATCCACCAGATCTCCACCGGCTCGGTGATATCCATTTGGTTTTTGCGTACATAGGCCAGAGCGCCCGAATCAGGACTCCACGCCAGTGAAGAGATATGAAAGTCTGCATCGTCCGTCAATTGTCGCGCCCCAAAGCCATCCGAGCGCATGAGCCAAAGCTGTCGTCCCATAGTCCATCGATGCTCTTCGAGATATTTACGGGTGAACGCGATCCAAGCGCCATCAGGAGAAAAGGAAGGCGCTGCGTCCTCAACCAGATCAACTTCTTCCTCCGCCAGATCCACAATCCGACCCGTGATGGTATCCATCCGGTACAGGTGGCTGTAAAAAACTACCTGGTCACCCCAGTCGGGATCTGTTTGAGGGAACACAATCGCTGCATAAATGAACGCTGAACCATCAGGCGACCACGACCCAACGAGGCCTAAATCATTGGGAATGTAATTTTCTGGCGTAGGCTCAGGACCAAGTTCGACGTCCACAAGCGCAATCGCCCTGAGCGTTGCGTCGTAGTAGGCCAACAATCCAGTGGGTGACCACTCCGGAATGGATGAGACGTGAGCTGCGACGCCAATCGGAAAGGCATCCCCATTTTCCGACAATCTCAATCCCCACACACGGCTAGGGCCAGGGAGAGATTTCCCATCCGCACCCCTTGGAAAACCGAATCTTTCAAACGCGACCACTTCACCATCCGCCGCATAAGCGAGCGCCTGACAGCGAACCTGCTGCGGACAAGCATACACGAGTCGATCCTTCCCACTGGACAAGTCCAACTCGCGTAATTCGCTACCCCCATCTTGTCGCATAGCAGCATAGAGAATCCTGCGACCGTCGGGACCTAAGCTGAAATCGAGGACGCCAAAGGGGGTGTCAGTCAATCGCTTTGTCTCGCCTCCGTCCAGTGAGCGAGTGTAAAGATCAGCACGGCCGCCATCGGGCCACAGATAGAGTATGCGTGTTTCTCCCACTCGAAAGGACCAAGTTTGGCTGCGTATGATGGGTAACACAGCTTTCGATCTTGATCCGGATGCTAAATGTAGAGTTACTGTAGCCCCTGGCGGCCACGGCTGTTCCGGGCTGAAAGTCAGTGTACGCCCTTCCCATGAGAAGCTGCCCGGAATATTCGGGTCGAGGGAAAGCCTCGTCTCGACCGAATCGATCTCCATATCCCGATTGAAGACGATCTGAATGGAGGTAGACGAGGGGACATCCGTACTTCCAGATTCAGGAATGACTTGCTCCACGCGCGGCGCTACGAGGACGGTGGAAGCGACCAATAAAAGAAAGAGGATAACGCCGCCGAGGAAAGACCACGGAACGCGACGGGAGCGATTTTCCATAAAGTGGGATTATACCTGTGGATCTCTTTCAAGCCAGCGAAAAGTCAACATGGGAATTAGGCACCGGGGTACTTAGGCACTTAGGCACCTGGGCACCGAGGTTCCAAAGACCCTAAGTTCCCAGGTGCCCTAATCCCTATCCCCTCACCCCATAACCCTTAGACGCGCTTTCAAGTCTTCGATCGCATCTACCGGAGTGGGATCGACGTTATAGGTCATTGCTAAGTAGTAGGCTGTGTAATCTCCGAAATGTAATGTGGTCCATTGCTGAGCGAGACGGGTCTCGCCCTGTGCGTGCACGAAATCGGTGTTGAACCCTTCGACCATGAAGATTTCCTTGGTAACGTCTACCCGCTCAAGGATCCTGGGATGATCGCCTGTAGCGCGTAAAAACAACATCATCGTGCTCCCGAAGAGTGACGCCGGATTCACGACACCCGCCACCATGTTGTGATCCGCTTCCGGCAGCGTTTCGAACTGCGCCACGGCTTTAGCCAACTCAGCGATCTGTGTCCGCCAACGACGGGCAACGGGCGCTAAAAGCCCAGCGCCGACGATCGTCGGCCATCGATCCATCATCTGCCCAGCCATGCGCTTAGCAGGGTTTTGGACCACTGGCACCTCAGCACGCAGGTTCGTTTGCTGCTGGCGCATGCCGGCAACAGCATCCGCAAGTTCGTCTTCCGGGTCGGGTATCAAACCCAAGCGGGTCAACGCCGCCAGCAGGAGTCCGAAGGAATATCCCACCGCCGCTCTCGGCTGACCCGCATGCTTGAAGTGCCACAATGGAACACCTTGGGCATCGGCTTGACGTGCTAGATCACCGCCCGTTGTCACCGCCAAACGTTGGACTCCCGATTCCGCACCCCTGGCAAAGGCTGAGAGAGTTTCCTCGGTGTTTCCCGAGTGCGATGAGGCGACAACGAGCGTCGTAGGACCGTCGGCGTACGCTGGGAGATCGTACCCGCGCCAAACCGCGATCGGAACGGCACACATGGGCTCAGCATAGGCGGCTAGCAAGTCGCCGCCGATCGCAGATCCACCCATGCCGGCGATGATCACCTGGCGCACCCCGGAAATGTCGGCGAGCGGCAGCTTCTGTCCAAGATTCCAAGCTGTCTGCAATTGATCCGGCAGGCCATCGATCTCCCCCAGCATCCCCTGCGGATCCAAGGAGCGGAAACGCTCCAGGTCGTCAAGCATCATGGCTCCTCCGTCATCAGTTTATAGACTTCCTGTCGCGACCATCCGGACACAGCCGCAACTTCCCGGGCGGCCTCCGAAGGGGTGAGGCCCTCCTCCAAGTACTTGGCCAACGCCACTCGCACGGAGGCCTCATCCCAGGCCACATCCGCCGCTGCACCTCCGATCACCAGCGTGAACTCGCCGCGCGGTTCGACGGAATGAAAATGGTCACGTGCGGTTTGCAACGTTCCCCTCAGGATATCCTCGTGCACCTTCGTCAACTCACGACACACTGCCACAGGGCGTTCAGCGCCCAATACAGCAACAAGGTCGTCCATTGCCGCGCGCAAACGATGCGGAACTTCAAACGCAATCATTGTCCGCTGTTCGTGAATCAGGCCATTTAGAAATCTACGCCGCTCGGACGCCTTGCGGGGTAGATAACCCAAGAAGATAAATGTTTCTGTGGGTAATCCAGAAGCCACCAGTGCAGCGATCGGTGCCGAGGGACCCGGGATCGGGCTCACGGTATGGCCGGCCTCCAACGCCACATGTACCAAAAGGAAACCTGGATCGGAGAGACCGGGCGTTCCAGCGTCGGAAACCAATGCGATGTCCCCCGCCTCGAGCGCAGCCAGAAGGCGGTCCTTGCGGACGAGCTTGTTGTGTTCGTGATAACTGAGTAGCGGCGTAGTGATTTGGTAACGGTCCAGTAGCTTGCGTGTGTGTCGGGTGTCTTCCGCCGCAATGAGACGTACTTCCCGCAAGATGCGCAGTGCACGCTGCGAGATGTCTTCCAGGTTTCCGATCGGTGTCGCGACCAAGAAAAGCGTTCCCACGCCGCTAATTGTAGCAGAGGCTGAAAAGGCTTAGGTTGAGAATTCAGCAATCTGGCAGACATA
>WVZH01000407.1:636-2942 GCA_011772595.1 Anaerolineales bacterium | reverse complement strand
GTTGGCTCGGCTAACCCCTACACTGTGATCATGGACACTGATCACGCTCTAACGGCTTTCTTCGCGCCCCCGTATGGCTGGATTGAGGGTACAGTCACTGACGCAGACACTGGACTCCCAATAGAAGGTGCCACTGTTTCAGTCGACGGCTATTCAGATGTCACCGATCCGTCAGGTTTCTACAGCGTCGAGGTTTATCCAGGCACCTACAGTGTCACTGCTGAGATGACTGGCTACGTCAGCCAGACGGAGCATGGCGTTTCTGTTGCAGCCGGCGAAACAACTATCGTGGATTTTGGCCTAAATCCAACTATTCCTGCGACGGTAGCTCTAATATCCGATTACTCGGAGCTGTTGGCCATAACACCTATACTGGATTCTATGGGAATAGGATACGATGCCTACAATGACAATGGAATTCACCTTTACACAGAAGACCTTGGCTTGCTGCTTGATTACTCAGCGGTGATCTTCTACACGGACTACAGGCATATAACCTCAGATGAATATTCAGCGCTTGAGTCCTACCTGTCCTCTGGGGGCAACCTTCTAGTCACTGGCTTTGATTGTCTCGTGGGCGACTCGCTACTAGCCGATCTTGTCCGTTCATCCTCGTACGGCGACAACGTAGGAGAACCCGACCTATACGTGGTTGATGCGACGCACCCAATAATGAACGGGCTTTACGGAAGCTTCCCGCCGGGATACCACATTTCAGGGCTGTACGGCGACTGCGACGCGGCTGAAGCCGACACACTTCGAAATGCCGTAACAGTGGCTGAGCTAGCAGACGGATACGACAAAATCATAGCAACAGAGGGGATTCCAGGAAAAGTTGTATTCTGGAATGGCGTTGGGTCCAATGACTGGACGTGGAATGCGGACTGCGAAGCCATGTTCAAGAACACGCTAGCTTGGTTTATGATCCGGTACGACCATGAACTCGCTGTGTCTCTAGAAGCACCAGGCTTCCTCGAGCCTGGTCAGTCCTGCCTGTTGAACGCAACTGTCCAAAATCATGGGTTACACAACGAGACCAACGTGGAGCTGTTTCTACTGATCGACGGGACGGAAGTTGGTCATGTGACAATATCCGAGCTTGTTGACGGTGCATCCTACACAATTGACTACCTCTGGACACCAACAGTTGAGGCGACATACAACGTGACGGCCTACGCGCCCCCTGTCCCTGGAGAGAACATCACAGCGAATAATTGGAAAACCGAATTTGTAGGAGTCTTTGAGTTTGTGAAAGCTGTCGTTTTGGATTCATGGGGCACTGACTACGGCTACAATGCATTTTGGGATTACCTAAATACAAATTGGGCAACGTACGGTAGCATACCTGTCGTGATAGATTACACGTCTCTCAACAAGGAAGACATAACGCTGGCAGACATTGAGGCAACTCACGCCGATGTCCTGATAATTTCTGACGCGTGGGACTATGAGCGTGGCTGGGAATTTACCGACTCTGAGATAGAAGCTATAAAGACTTACGTGTTTAGCGGTCATGGGATAATAGCGACTTCAGGCACATTCAACACTAGGGATGGGATGGCTCCAAACAACCGAAAACTTGCGGATCTCTTCGGAATGGACCCAGATATGGAGTATGGCTGGGGGATGTGGACAAGTGGAACCTTCGATTTACTGACGCCACGCCACGACGAACTCTGGCGTAATGTTCCTGATCCATATCTAAGCGACTCTATACTTACTATCTATCCTTATCCCAGCTCAGATTGGACGATTCAAGGGGTCACCGCTGGCTGGATAGAAGCACTTTCAACTGATCACTACGCAGCTGTAATAACGAGTGAAGTGTACAGATCCGTCTACTTCACCGGCATGTTAGAATCTCATGGGCAACATAACGAAAACAACAGGCAATTGTTTTACAATGCGATTGTCTGGACACAATTGCCACCGTCTGAGCATGAACTGGCTGTGTCCCTAGAGGCACCAAGGTTCCTTGAGCCCGGAGATTCGTCGCTGTTGAATGCGACCATTTACAACCTCGGGTTGAGCAACGAGACCAGCGTAGAGTTACAACTACTAATAAACGGTAGCGTGGTTGACTTCGTGGTAATTTCAGAGTTAGTGAGCCGCTCCTCCCACACGCTCAGCTACGTATGGACACCAATCCTCGAAGGAACCTACAACGTGACGGTGTATGCTCCGCCCGTACCTGGCGAAAATGTCACAACCAACAATGTCTACTCAACACTCATAACCGTGAGGTTTGTACCACGCATCCTAGCATACGTGCAGTTCACTGACTATTACCAAGAATATGCGAATTC
>WVZH01000407.1:0-608 GCA_011772595.1 Anaerolineales bacterium | reverse complement strand
GGAAACGACGTCCTGTTCATACCGGAACAGGAATACTCGCATCTTTCTGTGATGGAAACGATAGGAGCAACATGGTCTGAAACCCTTTCTAACTTCTTGGAAGAAGGGGGCGTCATAATCCTCTGCGACTACAACTGGGGCGATGGCGGAACCTACGGCATTCTCACAGGCGCGGGGCTGATGTCAATCTCCAGCGTAAACTACATAACCGACTGGACGGTGTACCTCGTCGACCCCACAAGCCCATTAGCGAGTGGAGTCTCCAACTCATTCACTGCCCCCTATGGCGCCCTAAGCTTTGTCACAGACGAGACAAACGTTGTCTTCGACGACGGCGCATACCCTGTGGTAATCCACAAGAGAGTTGGCGCAGGACACATCGCCCTCATCGGCTTCGACTATTACGCATCAAACCCAGACACCGAGCAGATACTGGGCAACGCGGTGAATCTGGCACTTTACATGACGATCTCCATAAGCCCGTCTGCCGACTCCCCAGGAACCGAAGTGACTGTGACAGGAACAAAGGCAGCTGTAAATGGTACTGTTGGAATTTATTGGGATAATACATTCATAGGAGACACGACAGCTGACGCCTTTGGGAACTT
>WVZH01000285.1:434-1860 GCA_011772595.1 Anaerolineales bacterium | reverse complement strand
TTGTCTGGGCGTCGGATCGCACCGGCAACTACGACCTGTACTACAAGACGTCTGCAGACTTTGGAGCGTCGTGGTCCAACGACACGCAACTAACCGTTCATCCTGCCGTCGACCTGAAACCCGTTGTTCGCCAAATGACTGATGGATCACTCTGGATTGTCTGGGCGTCAAGTCGCACTGGAAGCTACGACTTATATCGAAAAACCTCTTTTGACAACGGGGCATCGTGGTCTGACGAAACGAGGCTCACCACCGATTCCCACCTCAACAAAATGCCAGCTCTCACGCAAACGTCTGAGGGGTCGATCTGGCTTGTCTGGGCGTCGGATCGCACTGGCAACTACGACCTGTACTACAAGACGTCTGATGATTTCGGAGCTTCTTGGTCTGAGAATATCCAGTTAACTAGCGGTCCAAAGATCGACTCGAACCCACAGATGCTCCAAACCGTCGATGGGCAAATCTGGCTCGTCTGGTCATCCCGCAAGGCGTCCACAACAGCAGACGATGACATCTACTACATGTACTCAACCGACAACGGCGCAACCTGGTCCGACAGCGTCCAATTCACCACTAACGAATACGATGACATATGGCCATCCCTAATTCAGACCCACCTCATGCGAATCTGGGTGGTCTGGACCTCAAACAGAGCCGACCAACCCGACGGCAACTGGGAGCTTTACTGCAAAACCTCCTTGACCGGCGACGTCAACGAAGACAACCGAATAGACGTCATCGACTTAACGATAGCGTCGCTGGCATACGGATCCTTTAACGGCGAACCAGGATACAATTCAAACGTAGACATCAACAAAGATGGATGGGTAGACATGAGCGATCTTGTAGTAATCGCCTATCTGCTCGGAGAAACGTAAGACTGCACGGGTGTTTTGATTCTTCGCCCAATCCAGACTAGATCAAGCCGAAATCTCGATGCGATGCCCCGCCAGGTGATCCGCTAAGTTGCTGCTCTTCTCGCTCGAACGAACCGGTTCTTCTTCGCTTCGTACTCCTCTCTCGTCAAGAACGTTTCTGCAGGCACTCCCTTAACTACCGCACTTGGAGGGACATCCTTCGTGACAACACAACCAGCCGCAACAACTGAGCCTTTTCCGACGGTCACATTCGGCAGCACCGTGGCACATCCGCCGATTACCACATCATCTTCTACAACGGCAGGTGTCAGGCAGTTGCTCTCCGGAAACTTGTCGTTCAAAACGCTGGAATTTGGACCTATAAAGACACGGTTGCCTAACACGCAGCCGTTCGAAATTGTCACATGAGCCTGAATGGTGCAATGCGACCCAATCTGCACATCTTTTCCAAGATCGCAGAAACTACCTATACGTGTGTGGGCTCCTATCTTCACGTCATCCCCCACGACGACGTAGTTCCAGATAACTACGTCTTGGCCAAACCGCAC
>WVZH01000285.1:0-184 GCA_011772595.1 Anaerolineales bacterium | reverse complement strand
GGGAACTTCAGCATGAGCTTGTCACCTTGAAGATCCCACCGCGCCGGGAGAAGCACTCCTTCCAGCGTCACTGTGCTCACGTTGATGTCACTCACCACATACTCCTCAAGCGGCTCGACGTAAACCGTGATCCACGGACCCAGCATTTCCAGATTCAACGTGTCCGGCTCGACATCTACAGTAA
>WVZH01000130.1 GCA_011772595.1 Anaerolineales bacterium | reverse complement strand
GCCCAATCGGGCGGCACGGCCCACGCCTGCCATCCATGCTCGTCCACACCACTCACGTTCAGCGTGGTCGGCACCACAACATGAGCACCTTGTGCGGCCAATCGCTCGGCGAACTCCAGCGTGGCCTCTCCCATGTAAAGTGTACTGTCGATGTGTGCTGCGGTGATGTCCATGAGACGCTCGGCGCCATACACTTCCGCCATGCGTACCATGATAGACATCGCCATACCTGTCGCCGGGCCGGCATCGCCGACGAGCATCGCACGATCATGATCGCTCAAATTGAGAGTCTCACCCATCGACTATCGCTCACTCGGTTTCTATTGTACTTCGGTTGACGCGGAAGATGCGTAGGGGACTGTCCCAAAAGGTCAATTCGTGTTCCAATGCAGAGACGCCCGGGGGAACCCCCGGGCGTCTCTACACATAATGCCTGGAGGTCGAGTTCAATGGGTTCTAACGTCAACCTATCAATATTCGCTTTGCAAACGCACATTCAGGCGCGAAATGGAGATATACAGACCTGGAAGGTTCCTCAAAGCTTAAGCGGTTGCCTATATAGGATCAGCAGACAGCCCGGCTATACACATCCCCTTCTAACCACGCGGAACTACCTTTCAACTCACCCCTCAATCAAGATACCAGATGCTGAAATCGTCGAAACTCACCCTGGCGTCCGGCTTTTGGGCACTCCCCAGGTACAGCGCAAAAAAGCCGTGATCAAAAGATGGCCAGTACACGGCAAGGGAACGTGTGGCCACCCACTTCCCGTTGATATAGTAATCCACGTCCTGACCCTTGGCCCTGACCCCAATGCGATTGATCGCGCCGGGTCCAGTCTGGATGAGTTCGCTAACCTTCATAGCTTTCGTGTTGCAATCGATGAACCCTGTGTCCTTGAATGCGCAGATCACACCATCCACGCCCGGGACAGCGGTAAATCCTATGAAGTACTCACCACCACAGCTGATGCCAAACATGAGACCATAGTCGAAGGTGGAATGGCCACGGAACACAATCCCCGCTGTGTCTCCAGGAACACACTTGTCTCCATTAAACACCACGACATCGGCATAGAAATCGTACGTGTCGATGAACGACCAATACCAGGTCCAACGATTGCGCGAAGTAAACGAAATGTTGTAACGACCGTCTCCATACCAGGCCGTCGCGGCCCCTGCTGTGCTAGCCGGAAATTTACCTTTTGTCCCGTCGAAGGATTCGCTATCGTGTCCGGCTCCCCAACCATATGCTGGATCGTAGGAAGCTCGAACCAAGCTGCCTTCAACCGCTTCGTCTTCAGGAGAAGGGGGTTCCTCCGTCTCGGGCGTGTCCGTGGGAACCTCCGGAGGTGGTGGCGGCGCCTCCGTCGTCGGAGGGGGCGGGGGTTGAGTCGTCGGCTCTTCCTGTGATTCCGCCTCCATCGTCAGCCTAAGTTTCTCGAGCGCCAGCGTCGTCGCTTCGACCTCAAGCGCCAGTTTTGTGGCGTCCAAGGCGTCAGATGCACGCTCCGAAGGAAGACTGCACGCCAACCCGGCGAGGATCAGTACCAGAAGGCTTACCCCAACAATACGTCCTGTTATACTGGAGCGACATCTACTCCACCCCGTGGGGCTCGAAGTTTCATCCTTTTTCTTCATTGTTTCCTCCAAAGTCCTGCTTCACGACGAAACCATAAATATCTTCAAAGGAGCCAGGCGCTCCAATAACGCAGTTTAGCCGTGCGGGCAACTTCGCATCGGCACAGGTAGAACTCCTCATCCGAATCTGACACATAATAGACTCAAGATGAAGTCGCCGCAATCTTCTGGGAATTCGTCGCGGGAACGTTGAAAAGTGAATTGCTCACAACGAAGGAGAGCTCACACTTCACCATCTTCCAACGACATTCCTCGTGCGCAAGCTCCTCTGATATACTTCCATCTTGTCCCATCCACATCCCTGTCCGACGGAGCAGCATATGACAAACCTCCACGAGGATTTCATTCGTGAGATCACCGAGCAGGTGCGCCCTCTGCAAACTCGCTTCGCGCTCGCCATGTGGGAGTCCGCGACGACGGGTGCCGAGGAGGCGAGCCAGCATGAGAAGACAGCTAAGGCTGAGTTGATGCGATTCTGGGCGGATAAAGCGCGCTACCAAACCGCCAAACGCCTACACGAAGAGAACCTCGATCCCGATCCCACCCGATCACGGACGATCACACGCATCTACCTTGCAGCCGCAAAGGCTCAACAGGACGAGGCAACGATCGAGGAGATCGCCCAACTTGAAACCGATGCGCAACTTCGCTTCTACAACTTCCGGGCTGTTGTGGACGGAATGCCCATGAGCGACAACGAATTGGATAATCTACTGCGTACGAGCCAGGATTCCTCGCTGGTACGCCAAGCGTGGGAGGCGAGCAAACAGATCGGCGAAGAGGTCGCCGGCATGGTAAAGCGATTAGCACATTTGCGAAACACTGCCGCAAGAGCACAGGGTTTTCGCGACCACTTTCAGCGTTCACTCACACTTAATGAGATCGAAGAAGCCCATTTACTAAACCTATTCAGTGATCTCGAAAAAGCAACTCGTGAACCGTACACGCGACTAAAAGCTCAGATCGATCGCGCGCGAGCAGCACACTTCGACATCGATATCACGGAGTTGCGTCCCTGGCATTTCGGCGACCGCTTCTTTCAACGCGCCCCTGAGACGTCAGAACTTTCGATGGACACGTTTTTCTCAGACCACGATCCCGTTGAGCTAGCGCGCACAACGTACGGTGGGATGGGAATGGACGTACGTGCTATCCTCGAGCGCTCCGATCTATACCCCCGAGAGGGAAAGGATCAACACGCATTCTGCCTGGACATTGATCGCCAGGGCGATGTACGCACCCTTAACAATATAGAACCATCCCATCGTTGGACTGCTACACTGATCCATGAATTGGGCCATGCTGTTTACAACCAACACATCGATTCTAAGCTGCCGTGGATGTTGCGCACACCACCACATTCCCTCACTACAGAAGCAATCGCCTTGATGCTGGAGGCGCTGACGTACGACCAGGTTTGGCTGCGCGACGTGCTTGGCCTGGCAGAGGACGAGGCACATCAACTTTCAACCGTCACCGCAGAACGGGAGCACGCACAGCTTCTGATCTTCACTCGTTGGGCACTCGTGATGACGGATTTCGAGCGAGCATTTTATGCAGACCCCGATCAAAATCTGAACGATCTGTGGTGGGCATTGGTCGAGAAATACCAAGCCTTACGCCGCCCAGAAAGTCGCAACAAGCCGGACTGGGCTGCGAAATACCATATCGCCTTGGCGCCTGTGTATTATCACAGTTACGAACTGGGCCATCTCGTATCCGCACAGTTGCGGCAGCGAATCAAACATGAGGTCGGAGGGCTCCTCGGTCGGCCGGAGGCTGGTCGTTGGCTGATCGAGCGCGTCTTCCACTCAGGTGCCAGCCAGGATTGGCAGAAGCACATCGA
>WVZH01000191.1:28903-30588 GCA_011772595.1 Anaerolineales bacterium | reverse complement strand
CTCCCCACTCCCTTGTCGCAACGGAACCCGCCGAGCGAGTTCGTTTTGCCCGCGGTCAGAGCCTTCCCGACTGGATCGCCCTGCGCTCCGGGACAATCGATGTGTTCCCGGATGGCGTCTCCCACCCTTCATCCGAAGAAGACGTTCGTCTGCTGTTGGAACTTGCCAACCATACAGGCGCCCACTTGATCCCCTACGGAGGCGGAACAAGCGTAGTGGGGCATATCAACCCGCAGGCAAACGACGCACCGGTTATCACCGTCCATCTGGCAAACCTCAACCGGCTACTCGATATCGATGAGACCAGCCAATTGGCAACGTTCGAAGCCGGAGTCATAGGACCAAATCTGGAATCTCAATTGCGAGCCCACGGCTATACATTGGGCCACTTCCCCCAATCTTGGGAACTCTCTACCCTGGGTGGCTGGATCGCAACACGCTCAAGCGGCCAGCAATCCTTTCATTATGGCCGCATCGAGCATCTCTTCGCCGGCGGCCACATCGAGACGCCACTTGGTCCATGGGACCTTCCCCCGCTTCCAGCCAGCGCGGCCGGACCTGATCTGCGAGAGGTCGTCCTGGGATCCGAGGGACGACTCGGCGTGATCACAAAAGCGATCGTGCGCGTGCGCCCACTTCCAGAGCGAGAACACTTCCTGGCCGCCTTTTTCCGTTCATGGGAACATGGAGTCGCCGCAGTGCGCATGGCCTCTCAGGAGGGCGTGCCCGTCTCCATGATGCGGTTGAGTGACAGCCTGGAGACCGAAACCACCCTGGCCCTTTCGGGGCACACGCGCCTCGTCGCNNGCCAACGGTGGCTTGCCTATAGGCTCTACAATCGGTGAACTGTGGCGCAAGTCCCGCTTCCTCACACCCTACCTTCGGAACACGTTGTGGGAGCGAGGCTATGCTATCGACACGCTCGCAACCGCCGTACCATGGTCTAAGGTGATCTCTACTGCAGCCGCCATCACAACTAGCCTGCGTAGGGGTTTGCAGGACGAAGGCGAGCGGGTGCTCGTCTTCGCCCACCTCTCACACATTTACCGCGACGGCGCGAGCATCTACGTCACCTTTCTCTTCCGACAAGCCGAGCACCCCGAACTCACCTTGCACCGCTGGCGTGCCCTCAAGCATACCGCCAGTCAGGTGATCCTCGCCCACGGAGGCACGATCAGCCATCAGCATGGGGTGGGGCGCGATCACGCACCCTACCTTTCTGCCGAGAAAGGTCGGTTGGGCATGAAAGCGCTGGAGTCGCTACGGCGAACATTCGACCCAAAAGGCATACTCAACCCAGGAATATTGCTGGAAGATGGGTAACGATACGACTTCCGAAGTCCTGCGGACTTCGGAAGTCAAACCGGAGTGCTGCCTATGTGGCAACGTGGTTGGCGCGATCAGATCTGGTCCCAACTTGAAACGCCTGAAGAACCCTGGGACCTGATTGTCATTGGTGGGGGCATCACGGGTGCTGGCGTGCTGCGCGAAGCGACGCGCGCGGGCTTGCGCGCCCTGCTCATCGAAGCGCAGGATTTCGCCTCGGGAACGTCAAGCCGCTCTTCCAAGCTCGTGCACGGGGGATTCCGCTATCTGCGAAACATGCAGATTCGGATGACCTACGAATCGGTGCGCGAGCGCGAACGACTTCTGAAGCAAGGGCGTGGCCTCGTAAGCCCACTTGG
>WVZH01000191.1:28254-28822 GCA_011772595.1 Anaerolineales bacterium | reverse complement strand
TGCAGGGCGGTTTTCGTTACATCGACGCACAAACGGACGACGCTCGCCTCGTGCTACGCGTGATCAGGGAGGCCGTGCGTGATGGTGGGACGGCCATCAATTACGCTCGCGCCGAGGCACTTCAGTGCAACCGGGCCGGCCAGGTCCGAGGCGTGGTCGTGCGCGATCAGGCTCCGGAGGCTGGCGAGCGAACAGCGGAGATTTCCGCCCGGGTGGTCATCAATGCTACCGGCGCCTGGGCCGACGATCTGCGTATGCAGATCGGAGGGCGACAACGTTTGCGCAAGTTGCGTGGGGGACATTTGGTATTCCCGTTTGAAAGGCTGCCCCTCCCGCGCGCTGTCAGTCTCTTGCACCCCGTCGACGGCCGCCCGGTGTTCGCCTTTCCATGGGAAGGAGTGACCATCGTCGGTACGACCGACGTCGACCATAGCACGGACCAGGAAACGGACCCCTTCACCAGCGTAGACGAAGCAGAATATCTATTGATGGCCACACAAAAGGCCTTCCCCGATCTAAATCTAAACCTCGAGCACGTGCAATCAACTTTCGCTGGTCTGCGTCCCGT
>WVZH01000191.1:27838-28129 GCA_011772595.1 Anaerolineales bacterium | reverse complement strand
TGGGCCGAGTTACGCTGGGCGGCGCAAGCCGAAGGAGTAGTCCACCTAGACGACCTGCTCTTACGCCGTGTCCGTTTAGGGATTCTACTTCCACGTGGCGGTATGCAATGGATGGAACGCATACGCGCTATCGCCCAGCCCGAACTCGATTGGGACGACGAGCGCTGGACGCTGGAAGCACGACGCTACGCTCACCTGTGGGATTCGTATTACTCTCTCCCCCAAGTTTAAAGCACTGCGAACAGGATATGAAACAAGAAAAACATGATACCCAGCGGTCATGCATGGGCG
>WVZH01000191.1:25238-27774 GCA_011772595.1 Anaerolineales bacterium | reverse complement strand
GAGCCCGGCCTGCTGGAAATTGAAGGACAGGAAAAAAGAATGCACACGTCATACGAATTGTCTGGATTTCACTTGTGGGACAGCCCCCCACACATCCCGGTGCACTAGAAACAATTCACGTATTTCCCCTCCCTTAGCCCACAGACCAGCCCCCTGTTGAAAGCAATGATAAAATCACCACGGTTCTACGTGGAACATCCGATGAGGACAAAACATACCCGTTCCCTGATCTTCTTCTTCACCCTGGTGCTCATCAGCACCGGATGCAATATTCGCGACACCTTGCAGTCACCAATCACGCAAACAGCAATCCCTACAGCCACATCCAAGCCACAACCATCTTCCTCGCCAACCCAGACAGCACCGACGATGGAAATCAGTCCCTCGGCGACGACTGAAGGGATCCGTTGCCCACCTCTTAGCGCCGACATACTTGCCGAAATAGACGAGATCGAAGACCAGGTGGTCACTTTGCGCGGTCTGCGACCGGTTACCCCTGTCAATCGCTCTTTGCTCACACCGGAGCAACTCCGTCAGCGGGTGATCGACGACTTCTTGGCCGACTACAGCCAACAGGAGGCGCAAGACGATGCCCTCGTGCTGGCGCTCTTCGGCTTGCTAGACCCGGGTTTTGACCTATTAAGCTTCTACATCGATTTGTACAGTGAGCAGATCGCCGGGTTTTACGACGACAACACGAAAGAAATGGCAATCATCTGCGGGAAAGGGTTCGAAGGCCCTCAACGCATCACCTATGTACACGAATTCACCCACGCCCTCCAGGACCAGATCTACGACTTCAAGGATGGGCTCGGATACGACGAGGAATCCTGCGAGCTAGACAGCGAACGCTGTGCCGCAATCCTATCCCTCACCGAGGGCGACGCCACGCTTGTCGAAAAACAGTGGCTTGAGGTTTATGCCAGCGAAGAAGATTTAACCGAGTTGATCGAGTTCATCGGTGAGCTCGAAACGCCGATCTACGATGCGGCACCACGATTCATACGCCAAGACTTACTCTTCCCCTACCTGGCCGGTCTCGGCTTCATTGAGGCGCTCTTTCTTGATGGCGGTTGGGCAGCCATCGACGCCGCATACAACGACCTGCCGCTATCCACGGAGCAAATCCTTCATCATAAGCGATATCCCAAGGACGTGCCTGTGAGGTTAGTCACCCCAGAGGTGAGCGACGTCCTCGGCCAAGGCTGGCATGAGATCGATCGCGGTACGCTAGGTGAGTGGTACACCCAGCTAATGCTCAACGAGTTTCTGCCCAAGGTCGATGCGGTCCGGGCCGCAGAGGGCTGGGGAGGCGACACCTACCTGGTCTTTCACAACGACGAAACCAGCCAAGACATCCTGATTCTCATCACCCAGTGGGATACGGTACGAGACGTGCACGAATTCTTCGCGATCTTCGCAGATTACTCCGACGCACGATACGGAGGGCGTAAGCAAGCTTCCGCCTACGTCTCAACTTGGGAAGGCGAGGGGTTTTACATTCACTCCGAACACATCTCCAACCAATCCCTGTGGATCTTGGCGCCCGACGCCGCGACAGCTGAGGCCCTACGGCAAACGATACGCCTTCCAATCCGAGAAGAGTGAGCTGGGAATGTACGATGCATTTCAAGGGTAAGGGATTTGTGATCAGACACCTGGGCACCTTGGCAACGGGAGACTAATATTCCCAGGTGTCCCGGTACCCAGGAGTCCGCTCCCTGAGTCGCTATCATGGTACGCACAAAACTTCTGATTGCAGACGATGAAGCCGACCTGCTCGCAGAATTAGAGCCCATATTGCTGCGAGCGGGCTTCGATGTCGTTACTGCTCACGACGGCGAGCAGGCACTTCGTCGCATCACGGAGGAGCAACCTGATCTCGTCATCCTCGATGTGTTGATGCCACAGCTCGATGGCAGGGAAGTCGTGCGGCGACTACGTCAGGCTGACAACTGGACTCCCATTATCTTACTGACAAAAGTTGGTACCCCGGCTGAACGGGCGCTCAGTCTCCAAGAAGGAGCGGACGACTACATCAACAAGCCATTCGATCCTATCGAGTTGATCGCCCGAGTGCAGGCAGTGCTCCGGCGCATACAGCGCGGGTCGATGCCCCTTTCAAGCTTCAACCGCCTGGCTTCAAACGATCTGGTGCTTGATCGAACTGCACGCATGGTCACACTGGGAGGGAAACCGCTCTCCCTGACAGACCGCGCCTTAGGAGTCCTGGAGTACTTAATGCTGCACGCTAAGGAAGTCATCTCACGGGAACGCCTACTCGATGAGGTTTGGGGTTGGGCCTATCCCGTTCAGACACGCGCCGTAGACATCCGTATCGCGGAGTTGCGCAAGGCGCTGAGCGACGACCCGAATGATCCAATCTTCGTCGAGACCGTCATCGGTCATGGTTATCGTTTTATTGCTGAGGTTGAGGGACACCCATGAAGCGAAGTCTCATGCCCTTCATCCTCGCGTTGACGCCCACGGTTATAGGGGGAATCTTGGGACTTATCTTTGATCGAGGTTGGCTTCC
>WVZH01000191.1:24882-25221 GCA_011772595.1 Anaerolineales bacterium | reverse complement strand
AATCGGCGTTCACAGCGCTTGGCATTGCAGGAAAGAGAAGAGGAGCGCGCGCGCCAGGAGGCTTCCAATAGGCGCTTCTTACGCAGGCTCGATCACGAACTAAAAAACCCCCTTACCATCATTCGTCTTGGTGTCGTCAACCTGCAACAAAGTTCAAATCTCACGGGAGAGCAACGATCCTCCCTGGATCGTCTTACTCATCAAGTTCAGCGACTTCAAAAACTTATCGAAGACCTTCGCCGCCTCTCAGAGCTGGAGGCGCAAGAACTAGAACGGATGACGGTCAGCTTGCATGAAGTTCTTGAGGAGGCCGCTTCTCTGACCCGTGGCCTACCCAAC
>WVZH01000191.1:24548-24822 GCA_011772595.1 Anaerolineales bacterium | reverse complement strand
TTGACAATGCCCTGAAGTTCACATCCGCCGATGACCAGGTTGAAGTCCGGGCAACGGACGACGGCCATATCGCCACGATCGAGGTAGCCGATACGGGTCTAGGGATCCCTGAGGAGGACCTACCCCATATTTTCGAAGAGTTGTACCGTGGACGTTACGCGCAACGAGTCGAAGGTAGTGGGTTGGGCCTGGCAATGGCTCGCAGGATCATCAAATTACACGGCGGCGAGATCAACGTCCGCAGCCGCGATCAGCAGGGCACACTGTTAAGCGT
>WVZH01000191.1:22246-24534 GCA_011772595.1 Anaerolineales bacterium | reverse complement strand
TTGCCCCGTCTCAGATTCTACGCATCAGCCTACTTCTTCAACACACACCCTCCCACGCTCAATCCCTCCACTTCCATCTCATCACACCAACCATGTATCCATTCTGTTACACGATTTGACAGGATGGATACACATCCGTCATGGGGCGAAACACAGTTCTTGTTAGAAATCCAGTATGAGATCCGAATAAGTAAGATCGACAACCATGACGAGGATTTTATCGCAAGGAGGAAGAAGCATGTTTCAGACAAAAAGATCGACTCTCGTTGCTTCGATCGTAGCCATCATCCTCACATTGATGACTGCAGCCGTCGGTCTGGCCTTGTGGAACGAAACGCTCATCGTTGAAGGTCAAGTGGATACGGGTAACGTCGACGTCGAAGTGCTTTTCGAGTCCGCCATCGATAATGAAGAAACCTACGATGTAGCAAAATGTTCTGCAACGACTGGCGACTTGAGCGGCGACGAAGTATCGCGGGGCGGTGGTGGTCCGAACAACAGGTTATCGATCGCCGTGAAGAACGGTTACCCCGGCTACGATTGCCGCGTAAGGTTCGGTGTTTACAACAATGGCAGCATCCCTCTACTTATTAAACAGCCAAATTTCACCAAGCTACCGCCAGACGACGCTTTGACCGTGTCGTTTGAAGACTGTTATGACAACGATACGTTCCTTACCCGTGATGAAACTGTGTCTTGTACGATCAGGGTCTCAGTAGAGCAAGGCGCTGAGCAAGGCCAAGCGTACTGGTTCGAGACCAATGTTGAGGCTCGCCAGTTCAATGAGCCCTAAACTCAGACATGGTAACACCACGCTTTCTGTCGACAACTCGAACACAAGCGTCGACGGACACACCGTCATCAACATAAACACGGATCGGCCCACGGTTACAAACAATCTCAAGTAAACAGCTGCTGGAACCACCGGGGTAACCAAACCGAATTCCATGTTCACAACGTATCCAGGTCTGATGCTTAGAGGGAGGGTTGATAGGGATTAGGAATCTGGCAATGGCTCGATATAATTTGTCCCTAAGAAGGAAAGGCATGTGAAACCTACTTGGTACAGATTGTGTCATTACTCGAGGATCTGCCTGTTTGCCATTCTTCTGCTTCTCCTGGTCGGGTGCGGTGAATTCAACGTTAGTGTTGGCGTTTTGCCATCTCCCGAAGTGACCCAAGTGACCGCAGTGAAAGCAACGCGAACGCCAACCCAACAACCTTCCGCCTCCGCAACCCCGTCACCCACAAGCACCCTACCGCCAACTTTCACAACTCGACCGAGGCTTCCCATACCCCCAAATGCAGGATTAATAACGGACAATAACGGGAAATTGAGGATCACCGAACTGGGTGGTAAGGTTTCGACACTAATGACACTTCCCACGGGCTCGCAGGTTGCGATTTCCCCGTTTGGCACTCGGGTCCTGTATGTTGAAGATCAAGATATTTGGCTCTACAATGTACTGACCGGCAAACACCAAAACCTCACACACACGACCGAACGATCCGAGGACCGCCCGACCTTTTGGCCATCTCGGCCGGATGTGATTCTCTTCAGTTCATCCCTCAAGAGTGATCACGTGGAAGAAATCGTGGCCAGCCCTGGGTACCTCAGCATGGTGCGATCGGATGGTTCTGACTATCGAATCCTCGATGCAGAACATCGCATTTGCGGCGCTCCCTCTCCGTCGCCCGACGGCGCGACTATCGCCTACGGTTGCGGTGAGACCGCTAGGCTCTACCGCTGGGAGCTTGGTCCAGAACCATTTGACCCCAAAGAATTCGGGATGCAAGAAGACGAGTATGCCGTCATCCACACTCCGGCGTGGTCACCGGATGGGATTCATATCGCTTGGGTCGTTACAGAAAAGCCTAACAACGGCAAGGTTCGTATCGCCATCTTCAATATAGAGAACCACTCGGTGACATTCCTAGAACCTGCTGGAGAGCCAACATTGCTTGGATATCAGCCCACCATGGTATGGAGCCCGAATGGACGCTGGTTAACCTATAACCCCGTGACTGGAATTGCTGAAGAGCCCGAGGACCGAGGGTATTGGGTTGTCCGTGTCGGTGAGGATCCGCTGCGACCACAATATTTGGGCTTTCTTGATGAGCCTGTATGGAGCCCGGATGGTTATTGGCTTGCCTTTCCAAACTACAACGCGGAGGTTGATACCGTCCCACTCAGGATACTCGCGGTGGGGACGTGGCACGAAGAAGCTGTTACCAACCTTTTTATGGGATCGAAAGTCGTAGCTTGGGCGCCGGTTCGCGAGGAAGCG
>WVZH01000191.1:20329-22221 GCA_011772595.1 Anaerolineales bacterium | reverse complement strand
GCCTGGGCAGGCTCCTTTAAAGTCGACGAAGTGGGCCAGATCCACGGCCAAGGCGCCGGCACGGCAGAGGGATCCTTCCCTTGCACAGAGATAGATATTGAAGTTCCATGGCATGCTACGTTTATTTTCGATATCGGCGGGAATATCGTTTATCCAAGCGACAGTGAGGCCTTCGATTTCTACATTGTGGGTTATGACTGGCGTCCCGAAACGGTAGTGGATTTGGATTCGGTCGAGATGCCTCCTTCGTGTGAACTCACGTTATCGAGGCTGTGGCAGTATGAAGAGATCCTTGCCCTGACACCCTCAACACAACTGGGGCCGATTAGGGTTCCCGCCCAAGACGGCGGTACAGTGACCGTCGGAAAGCTAGAGGCGAGCTTAAGCCTCAAAACAAAGGATGAATGAAAGTCCTATGGATTCCGACTTTCTATGCCAAACATCACCAGCCATCTCGAACCGAGCGCCGCTAGGGTATCCAGCATTTCCAGGTCGGCAAGGAGCCATACCCGAAAAGTGCCCATGCTGCGTGAAGAAATGTAGACGGAGTAAACCAGACTTTACCTCGAGGACACAATGGGTTTGAATAAAAAGATCGTCTCCACTCTTCCTTCTTTTCTTCTCCTAGCTTCCTGCGGCCACATCCGCTTTGATGTTCATATCTCGCCTCCAAACGAAACCCAACCGTTGCCAACCATGCAGGAGACAAAAACCCCACACACACTTAGCCCGACAGGCATCTTCTCTCCCGATGCAACACAATCCGCCCTCCCCATGACGACGACCGCTCGCGAGCCCACAACAACCCCACACCTGACGCTCGAAAGTCCCGCCATCATGACGCCGACTCCTGGATATTGGCAGACTTACGATGTTTACACACACGACTTTGTCGCCATTCAAACACACGCAGGAAATGAACCCTCACCCTTCGGCGACATCGCGACACTCCAATTGAACGACACGGGCCTTGTGAGGCTGACGACCTCTGGCTTCAACGCCAATCCAGTTCTATCGCCCAACAGAGAACTTATCGCCTATCGGTCAGTTCCGAAAACCGTTACCTCTTCTGAAGACCCTCGCCCCAGCACGTACGATGGTTATTACGACATCTGGGTGACAACCTTCGACGGAAAAATCGCCGCCCAATTGACGACCAGCGAAAGCCAACGGAGCGTTCCTTCATGGTCACCTGATGGTCGAAGAGTTGTTTTCAGCGAAGGACCTGAGGGCGTTTTGGTCGAGATAGACGTTTATTCTGGAGTCCGAACCGAGGTCGTACGCTTCGCTTCCAACCCGCAATATNNGATACCCCCGGGGAAAGTGTCGCCATCATACCCTCGAGCACTTTACCATCAAAAATGTCTGTGAAAGATTTCGATTGGACACCAGACGGAAAACACGTGGTCTTTGTCCTCGCAGACGAGTTGGGACGGATCGGAGATTCAACGCTGGGGATCAAATATACGCTCTGGATATCCCGATCCGACGGCAACGCCAGAGTGTTCCTTGCAGAGAACATCCGCTCAATACGCATTTCGCCTGATGGAAACTTCATCGCCGCGATTAAAGGTAGTGGCTACGTAGACGCTTGCTATGTGGATCAAGAACTCGTCTTCCTCGCCCTTTCACCAGATCGAGCCTCGGTTCGACAAATCGACCTGAAAACGTTCCAGTTTTACCCATCCGTGGAATCTGATCGCACCTTTTATCCGCTTGCAAACGTGACCTGGCTGTCCGATCAAGCTGCCCTGGCCGGATTTCACGTGACCTGCGAACCTGGCAAGAGCCCGGCGGGTGGATACCTGATTAACCCTCACCTTGGGATGATGGTCCGCTTCACAGACCAACTTGTTTCTTCGATTGAGGATTTCGAGAAAGAATAGGGATCA
>WVZH01000191.1:0-20265 GCA_011772595.1 Anaerolineales bacterium | reverse complement strand
TCTTCTCCGATCGGAGAATGGTTTGCGGCCGAATTGAAGATCTCAGAAGAATTCGAGCCGATCGTGTTTCACCACGGTGGTTGGGGTAAGGTGTCGGCTGCTGCCTCGACACAGTACGTGATTGATCACTGGGAACCTGAATTGTTAGTCAATCTGGGCACTTGTGGTGGTTTCAAGGGTGAGGTCGATCTCGGTACAGTTATACTGGTTGAGCGAACACTGATCTACGACATTTATGAGCAGATGACCGATCCTGCGGACGCGATCAGGCACTATTCCACGGACATCGATCTTTCTTGGTTGACCGAGCCCCTGCCGATGGATGTGCGGCGGTCACTCTTAGTTTCGGCCGATCGAGATTTACATGCCGACGAGGTATCCCAACTAAGAAATGACCATGACGCCATCGCTGGCGATTGGGAATCTGGTGCGATTGCGTATGTGGCAGCGAGGAATGGAAAGCGTTGCTTGATTCTGCGTGCGGTAAGCGATTTAGTGGGCAGTGAAGGGGGGGAAGTCTACGGCGAGTATGCACTATACGCGGAACGTACAGAAGCCATCATGCACAGGTTGGTTGATACCTTGCCGGATTGGATTGAGAAGTCATTGGGAAATACGCTGGCCTCCTAACCTCCTGCCGGCACCAGAGGACTCTCAATCGGCGGACCATGTATGGGGGTCAAACGAAATCTCCGCTGATCGAGTTTACCTCTGCTAAGAGTGTGTCCTCCTCAATCGCGCTCAATCTGCCGCCCTCCATGTGGATGCGACCATCAATTATCACCGTATCCACATCGGCTTTACTTGCGGAATATACCAGGTTTGCATACACGTCATGGCAAGGCGTCAGGTGTGCTTTGCGGAAATCTATTAACGCGACATCCGCTTTCTTCCCAGGTTCGATGGACCCGACAAGATGATCAAAACCATATGCCTTAGCACCATTTATGGTTGCCATTTCCATCACTGCAACCGTCGTGAGAACCCTAGGATCACTTCTAATACCTTTCTGTAACAATGCGGCGGTTCTCATCTCGCCTAGCATGTCTAGGTCATTGTTCGAAGCCGCCCCATCAGTACCGAGACATACGTTAACCCCTGCGTCGAGCATGTCAGCAATGCGCGCGATCCCTCCCCCCAACTTCAGATTGCTTTCCGGGCAGTGCACAACATGGCAGCCGTTTTGGCTCAGGATTTCGATGTCTTCATCCTCTAATTGCACACAATGGGCTAATATCGATTTATCGTCCAGCAATTTGTAGGATTGCAATAATTCAATCGGAGTTAATCCGAATTTTGAAGTCACATCTTCAACTTCCGATTTGTTCTCGGACGCATGGATTGTAAAAGCAACCTCATACTCTTCCTTCATGTCACGTACGACGTTCATCATCTCAGGTGAGGTCGTGTAAACGCTATGGGCTTGGACGATGGGGTGGACGTATTTATATTCGTTCACGCTATCCAGCACACTGCGGGCTTGAGTCACCATACTATTCAGATCTTGTCCGCCAATGTCATGCATCGGTGGGCCTGAGATTAAGCGGAATCCGACCTCTTCCGCGAGCGCCATCGTCGTCTCGTAATACCAGTACATATCATGGGCGCACGTCACACCACTACGTATTGACTCCGCGATGGCCAATTTCGCTCCGACACGAACGCTGTTTTCATTAAGGGCAGACAGTTCATACTTCCAGACTTTCTCCAGCCAACGACGTAATTCCAAATCTTCGACGAAGCCGCGGAATAGAGTCATGGCCAAGTGGCTATGCGCGTTGATCAACCCCGGGATCGCCACCATCCCGTCGGCCTGGATCACTCTCTTTGCCGAGTGGTCTTTTGGATTTTGCTCAGAGGGAAAAACCTGCACAATCGTATCACCCGCAATCGCAATGGCCCCCTTGTCGATCACCTGGCGATCCTGATTCATGGTTACAATCAACACCCCGTTGATCAGAATATCAATACTCATCTTGCGCTCCTTGAAAACACCCCATGATCAAGTTTTGATCGCACGCCTGGCTATGACATGCGTCGGTATAAGAATAATAGCCTTTGTCAGAAAAGCTTCCACTGCTCAAACGCCAACGTAAACCCCTAAGCTGCGACTTCTCGTAAAGTCTTGATAAACAAAGCCAATAGGCTCGCCGTCAATTCGTTGAGACCGTCTTCTACGAAATGGATTTTTTCTTCAATGCCAGCAGCCCAATTCACAGAAAATGCAACCGCGGCAAAGCACATCTCCAATTCTTTGGCCAAGATACATTCTGGACAAGCAGTCATGCCAACGACATCAGCACCCAGCTTTTCAAACATGCGTATCTCAGCTGGGCTCTCCAGCCTCGGCCCATTGGCGGCGACATAAGTCCCTTTGGGAACGATTGCCAGATTGTGTTCCGCGGCTAAATCCAACAACTTAACCCTCAATTCCTGGCAAAAAGGCTGACTCACATCGATGTGGACGACTTGATCATCTGTGCCATCGAAGAAGGTGGATTCCCGACCTGATGTGAAATCGAGAAAGTCATCAATGGCTACCAAACTCAATGGTGGAATCTCGCGATTGATGGATCCCACCGCATAGGCAGCGAGCACATACCTGACTCCCAGGATGTCCAATGCTTTGAGGTTTGCCCGGTAATTGACGTTGTGTGGGGGTATCGTATGTTTGGGCCCGTGTCGAGGGATGAAGACCAAATCGCTATCCTCACCCGTACCGTGAAGGATCAACGCCTCTCCATAAGGTGTATCTATCTTGCTCTCCTCCATATCAACCGAAGGGATATCGTAGATCGCGGTACCGGCAATGATCCCCACAGGCATGTTTCACCTCATTGGTCTAAACGAAATGGCTTTTCAAGTCGTATGGACTGAAAACCCCATGGCGTGTAATAACCCCAGAAACCATATGGGGAGGTGTTACGTCGAAGGCTGGATAGTACGCTTGAATTTCCGAGAGCGTTGTCGGTGCCCCTCTGCAAGTCCGCATCTCTGCTGGATCTCTCTCTTCGATTTTAATCGAGGCTCGGTCAGGACTGTTTGGATCAGCCCCCCACATAAAAGCGAAATATGGAATCCCAAAATATTTCGCCGCGATCGCGTTCTGGAATGTGCCGATTTTATTGACAACATGACCATCCAGGGTGATCAGATCAGCCGCAGTAAGATACTTTTGGATCTTTCCTTGGGACATGATATGGGTTGGCATGCTGTCGCCAATTACAGTAACGGGTATCCCTAATTCGTGGATACTCGGTGCCGTCAACCTGGCTCCCTGAAGATAGGGCCGCGTTTCTGGTGTGAACACCTCAATGCTCTTTCCATCGCGTACTGCTAAAGCCAGGGCAAGAATGAATGATGTCTCCGCGAAACACATGGTCAGAATTCCGTCCCCGTCAGCAATCAGATCCGCTCCATAGCGTGCGCAGCGCATATGATCTTGATACCGCTTATCGCGGCCTTCCTGGATGGCGGTCAAGATTGCCCGCTCAACCGACTTACCTTCGCTGATCGCCTGTTTCGCAACAAGGGTTAGACCTTCTAAGATTAAGTGGAGGGCAGTATTTGTTGGACGGGTACTCACCAGTCTTTCTTTTGCCTTCTCAATGTGAGGCAAGGCAACATGCTCGGGTTTACCGTCCACCTCTCTGGCTGCCATGGCCATGCCAAACGATGCTGCCACCCATGGCCCCCCACCCTGCGTAACCATCATCTCGATCGCACTGGCGACCTCTTCCACATCCTGACATTCATAGAATGTCTTCTCAAAAGGGTATTTTCGCCGATCGCCGATCAGCACCTTTCCATCTTCATAGCGCGCGACGTTGTCTCGTTTTAGGACAAAGGGTAGAAGTTCATCGATCTCTTGATCATTCATCTTCGATTATCGACCTTCAAAGTTTGATAATTCTGCGATAGGCTTTCATCTGGGATTGACTTCCACTTTATCCCCCACCTCGGGACTAAGACGTTCCGCAGCGTTGCCATTGACGACCGCAACGTACAGATAATCGCACTCATCGAATAAGGCCACCAATTCCCCAGAAGGACGCTCACCAAAGGTGCGCACCATACCTTCAATGGTGGTGCCGCACAAGGTCACATTGACGTCCCCGAGATCATCAATGTCCTCACGCTGGATATTGGTGATGATGTTCCCAAAGAATTTATAAATGGTTGTGATACGACCTTCAACACCCTTAGCTGTTCTCACAGGCATGGGGATGTCGATGCGTACAGGATCATCGATTAGCGTCCCCAACTCTTTGAGCGGAACTCCCGCGGCCAGATGCGCAGCCACCGGCGAAAAGATATCCCGCCCATGGAAAATATCGCTCACCCTTGGCATCCAGTATTCCGGCTTGTTTGTGTGCACAATCTCGAGTGGCCAGTTTTCCCTCTCGGCCCTAAGGATAAGCATCGACAAAACACCGTTATCCGGAGCCACAAAGTATTGGGATCCGATCTTTGCCGCAATCGGGCGGCGGGCAGTGCCCACGCCCGGATCAACGACGACGATGTGCACACTGTCGTCCGGGTAGAAAAATACATGGCGATCCAAGAACAGCGCCGCCTCCAATACATTCTGGGGTGTGATCTCCCAGGTTAAATCAGCGATTTTCGTATCTGGCGCAATGCTCCAGATCACGCCCTTCATTGCTCCTGAGGGACCGCCAAAATCCGTGGTGATACTCACATGCCTCATACGATCTGTCCCCAATGATGGCTACCTTCTTATCCTTATTGTTATCGATACCTGACTTTGATTTTTTCCCCCACGCTCACACCTAGATGTTCGGCAGCGTTACCATTGGTAACGGAGATGCCAAGCAACCCTTCCCCATCCAGCAGGGCAATCAAGCTTCCAGGCTCGGCTTCCCCAAATGTCCTCGTCAATCCACGAATGGACTTCCCCCCGATTTCCACTTGTAACAAACCTGTTTGGTCCAAACCCGCTAAATCAGCGAGGCGGATATTTGTCGCTAGATTACCATAATGGTCGACATAGATCACTTCGCCCACGACATGATCCTGCGTGATCTTGGGACGCGGAAGCGGAAGGACAACTGGATCATCGACGAATGTGCCGAGTTTGTTCAGAGGCACATCCGTCGCGAGATGGGCAGCGACTGGAGCAAAGATATCACGGGCATGAAACGTGTGGCTGATCCTGTCCAGCCAGTACTCCGGCTTATCGAGATGGACGAATTCCATTGGTCGTGACTGATGCCTTGCCTGTTCGATCATCGGCGTAAGTAGCCCGTTATCAGGTGCGACAAAAAATTGGGTCCCAATCTTGCCCGCAATTGGACGGCGAGCAGTACCGACTCCAGGATCAACCACGATGACGTGAATACTGTTCTCGGGGAAGTAGCCAATGTGACCGATCGCCGTCATGCCTCCTTGGAGCACATTCTGTGGGCTCACCATGTGACTGATATCGATGATCTTGACCTCAGGGGCAATGCTGTATATCACGGCTTTCATGACCCCAATATATCCATCTCTAATACCGAAATCCGTGGTCAGTGAAATTAATCTCATATCCTTCCTTCCACCCCCAGACGTGTGTTTTTCGTCTCCCTATAGGCTTGCTTCCCCAGCGATGAGAGGTTGGCGGCTTGCTTGATCACAACGATACCAGCGAAGATCAATCTTTTGGTTCCTGCTTTCTCACACATTGCATTGCAGATGCAAGCACATGAACCTTAGCAGCGCTTAATTCCTGTTTCAAGCGAAGGTTTCCTGGCATCAGCGGATAGCTGTGTTCAGTAGTTGTCATAGCTTGATAAGGGAAGGCAAGTAGGGGCAAGTCGTCGTTGCATGTTTCAAGGTGTGTTTGCTATCACAAGAGTGTGCATCTCAGGCCATCCACAGGCCGGCCTAGAATTCAATCGAGCAGGAATGCGGGAACCCAAAAACCACCCATCCCGGCGTGCTTGATCACGATTGTGCCAGCCAGGAGAAGGACACCAAAAGCAACGACCGCCCAGTCGATGGCGCGAAATCTCAACTGTGGCAGCCAGGTGCGCGGTCTCACACCGAAGACCCTCAGATCCATCGCATCGGTGATCTCCTCCCCACCCAGGACGGCACTAATCGTGAGCGGGATCAGGAGCGGCGCGAAGTTACGCACACGCTGAAAGATGTTCACGCCTTTTCTGGCATCCAACTCAAACCCGCGCGCACGTTGAGCATCCATCGTGATCTGGAAGTCTCTCCCCAAGCTGGGAATGAAGCGGAAGGCCATATCCATTGCGTAGGACAGTTTGTCGCTCAACCCCAGCCCCTTGAAAGTGATGCCGTACATGGATGGGTCGATGGTGTAGGGAATCGTCACCGAGAGGGCTGCGAAGGTGATGATACGCAGGATCTGCACCACAAGGTATACCAGGCGCTCTGCGGTCAACACAAACGTCAGCGTCTTCCCAAACAACTCAACGCTAGGGGACCAAAACGGATGTTGGTCGGAGAGATCAAAGGTCCCTACTTGTCCGCGCCCGGTAAACAAAGTGATCAGCGAGAGGACCACACCCACGATCGTGATCACGATCCAGAAACGCCTCGTCTGTTGCCAGGTAAGCCGAGCGAGGAAAATTTGCAAGAAAGCTAGGGAGAGGAAAAACAGGACCAACCGAATATCCCATATGCCGGCACCGCTTGGACCTCCGGGTACGAAACCCACCGAGATCAGCGCGCACAGCATGAAGATGATCCGCGCCCGCGGGTCCATCCTGTGAATGATGGTATCTCGTTCGACGTAAGCCCAATTTACCAACATCGTGGACTACACTGGTCGAGGGAATGCGGCGAACCGCATCCCCTCGAATCCTCTGGAGTTCCCTTTATCGACCGACACGCGCTCGCGCCTGCTTCCAGGCGGCGTATAGGAGTGGCGTCAAGATCACAGCGAAGAGCGTGTTGGGGCCTGCGGCAGGGATGAATTCCCCGATGAACGCCGTCGTGAAGGAATAGCCATTGATCCAGATGTCGGCCATCGAGGCGAATCCGATGCCCACGATGACACCCAGGGTGCCCCATACCACAAGGGCGGTCGTTTCCCGGTCTTCCAACCAGTCGCTGATCCTCTCGGTTCTGGAGTTAACGTAAAACGCGATCACAGCAAGCAGGACAGCGACGAGCCAGACCACGAGCACACCCGTCGACCAGCCGTTGTTCACGTATTCGAGAACTCCAAACCCTATGAACGCTAGGGTGAGCAGTCCAAGGACATACGGCCAGTAGCTGGGTGCCAGGGACATGCCCAGCATCACCACAAGGACCACCAACATTACGTACCACCAAGCCCCGAAGTTGGCTTCCTCGCCAGACCAGGGGTCAATAATATTGGGGTTGACCAGCGGCAAAATGACAGCCACAGCCAGGATAGCAGCCGCAACCCACTGTAGCGTGCGTACTTGGCCGCGGATCTGGTCGCGCAGGTACATCCCAGCCAGGCCCGGCACCATCCCCATCAGGCCGTTGCCGATATCCCAGACGGGGAAAACGCCCCAGCCGGTGAGGGCATCGCCGAGGACGTTGCCGAAGGCTCCTACAAAGAAACCGACCGTCGGTCCAAAGGCGAACCCAAAGAAGATCGGAATCGCCACAACCGGTCTCAAGGCCACCAGGCTGACGGACGGTACCGGGATAATGTTGAAGACCCAGGATAGCACGCCGTAAAGACCGGCGCCGATGGCCATCATCACCACTTCGCGCGTTCCGACTTGAAACATTTCGGCATCGGCAAAGAGGACGTAGATGAGGAAAAGCACCACACCCCCGATGATGAGCCAGGTCAGCCAGCCCCCGACTCCCAACATTCCTTGAGCTGCCAGGCCGAAGGCATCCGGACTCGATGCATTCGCAATCAGCTCCCCAATCCACAATAGGACGCCAAGACCTACTGTGCTGGCTGCGGCGATGAGAAGTCCGCGAACATATTTGTTTTCCATGAGCATTTCCTCCTCGTGATGAATAAAGTGGTCCTCGTGTGGCAGAAAATCCGTTCCGCCTCTCGGATGTCGGCTCAGGCCCGCAGGGCTTGAGCCAAGGCCTCCGCCCTCATGAAGGCCCCAGTTTTGTCCAGATGCTCCAAGTTCGCTTTCAATAAAGAAGTAGGAATGATTCTGCTCCGCTTCAGGGAATCGAAGTCGGCTAGCACCTCCTGCGGTGGACCGTCGCTCACGATCCTTCCGTCACTCATCAGCAGTATCCGGTTGGCATGGGTTACTGCCAGGTCTAGGTCATGGGTGATAAAAACGATGGCCGCAAAGCTGTACGCCTTCCCGTCATCGCCCCTTAATCCCACGACAGAATCCATAAAGTTCATGTAGTTGGCATAATCCTGGCCCGCAGTGGGTTCGTCCATCACCAGAATTTGGCTGCGCATCGCCAAAACAGAAGCAATGGTGACACGCTTCTGTTGTCCGAAGCTAAGCGCCAGCGGTGCACGACCGGTTTCTTCGAGCAGACCGACTACTGTCAGAGCCTGTTCAATATTTTCCTCGATCTCCTCCTCACCGAAACGTAGGTTTCGAGGGCCGAAAGCCAGCTCATCCCGCACAGAGGGCGCAAACAGCATATGCCTGGGACTTTGGAAGACGTAGCCAACGTTGTGAGCCATCTCGGCTATGGTCATTTCCTTCGAGTCTTTCCCTCCCAGCAGCACACGTCCCTTCACAGGTTTCAGCAATCCAATGGCGTGCTTGACCAGCGTTGTCTTGCCCGCGCCGTTCGGCCCGAGCAAGGCGATGATGTCTCCCTGCCGGATCGCGAGGCTGACATCCTTTATCACCTCGGGACCACCGGGATAATTGAATGAGACAGCCTCGAATTCGACCAATGCTTTCGCTTCGGAATCGGCCGGTGGTGGTTGCGCCTGAGCCATGACAGGATCCGCGTTCAGGGCACGATCTATGACCACAGGCGCGGGCAATTTGACTGCGCGGTAGTCTGCGGTTTGGAGCACGCCCTCCGCCGAGCCCATGTACGTCACTCGTCCCCCTTCCATGAGCATCACCAAGTCGGGATCGAGACTCAGTACATCCTCTACGCGATGTTCAATGACGAGTACTGTTTTCCCCTCATCGGCTAATCGCCGTATCAAGGCCAAGGCTTCTCGCGCGCTGGTAGGGTCCAGGTTGGCTAACGGCTCGTCAAGTGCCAAGATGCTGGGTTGCATAACCATCACACCAGCCAAGGCCACTTTCTGCTTCTCGCCTCCCGAGAGGTTAAAGGTTTGCTTATCCTGGAGATGCGATATTCCTAAGTGTGTAAGTGTGTCTTGAATGCGGTTGATGATTTCGTCGCGGGGTATCCCAAGATTTTCCAACCCGAAGGCAACTTCGTTTCTGACATAGGCACCCAGGATCTGTCGCTCGGGATCTTGGAGCACAGTGCCAACGATTTGCGAAATTTGAGTCAAAGGCTCATCGCTGAAATCCTGTCCATCTAACAGGACACGCCCACTTAATTCAGCTTTGTAGCTCCTTGGGATCAGCCCGTTGATGCAACGCAATAAAGTGGTCTTCCCACTCCCGCTCGTACCCGCGATGAGCACGATTTGACCTGCTTCTACTTCGAAGGAAATATCCCCTAAAGCAAGTTCTTCACGTGTCTCATAGCGACACGATAAATTCTCGACAACAAGGGGGAAGGGCGCTGAGTCCAATTGCATCCGCGTTTAATCAGTCCCTCGAATAAAAGGTCTGCCAACGACTACAACACTCATTTATTTTGATCGTTGCTTTTCACGCTTCGGCGCGGTCGTCCCTCTGGACCCAAGGATGATAACGAAATCTTGAGACGTGATTATTCCCTAAATCAACCTTTGTGGATCTCCGAGATAGACAAGTTTCTTCGAAGTCCATACTCATTCTCGCACAAACCGCCTCGCGTGTAAACTCTTGCCCTGAATTCCGTATTATGGGATCAAACAATTAGGCAGCGGAGCACCAGGGCACCAAGGAAATAATGTCCAAGGGGCCTAAGTGCCCTGGTGCCCCGCTGCCTATTTCTTGGTAGTCCCACAGTCCTACACACGACCGTAAGGTGCTCGTAAGGTCGGGTTTCACGATGCTGTGCTAGTATATTGTCAGGCAGATAGAACTAAATAAGTTCCCGGTGTGTAACCTCCGATAAAGGCAAACCCGTCGAAAGACGGGGACGCAAAGCTACAGGGTCTAACGCTTCGCAAGAAGCCAGGACAGCCAGCTGCCGAAGAGGATCAGACACACCGCTTTGTTTTTCCGGCCCCATGGCTGTCCACAAGAGACATAACCATGGGGCTTGCACTTTTCAAACCTGGTTCGCCCAAGAAGCGGACCAAAATAGTAAGGAGAGTAGGAAAATGAAGATCCGAGATCTCTTGAGGAAAAGCGAACGAGGGCAAGCCTTTATCGAATATACAGTGCTTTTCCCGCCTGTGCTGTTGCTCAGCATCATGATCCTCATCCCGATGACTGAGCGCGCCAACTACATCTTCTGCCGCATGGTCAACACTTTGGATCCCTCAGTCTGTGATGCGTGGCTCGAAGAGCCGGGAGATGAGCAAGCATCGCCGAGCGAGGACCTATGCGTCACCCTGGTGGAGGAAGAAGGTGCAGCTCAGTGCGATCAGCACGCGGATTGCACCCTTCTCCCAGGGCTCAACTACGGTTCCTTCGATGCTTCCGCTGATATCCAAGGGTTCGTCATCAAGGCCGGCACAGATTATTTCATCTACGAATCCGGCCTTACAGAAGACGGATGCTACTCCGTGTACATCGATGGCAACCATGTGACCTGGGAACTGGTTGGTCATGAAGCTGTATGCCAGGACGTTAGCCACAACCAGGTCTGGAAAGTAGCGCTCTGTCAGTAACAACCTGGTGGAGAACGACGATTTGGTCCTGACTTGATGATGATCAAATCATCAAGATCAGTCCAATCGACAACTCGTCAATCACCATCGAAGTACCTGGGTCTATGCCGGTCATCGAACAAGTGTAAGTGCGTGCACGGCGATCATACCTGAATTCCTATCAGGCCGACCTTCCAGGTCGAACGAATAGGGATCACTGAAAAGTGTCGGTACGCTGTTCGAGACATCAGAAAATATAAATATCGACTAGGATCGTGTAGACTTTCCTTCCTATTCTCTGGTTGCCTAAAAGAGCACTCCGTGAGTTGCGGAGTGCTCTTTCTTTCACCCCACCCTTCACCCTGAGCGTTTTTTATTCACCCTTATACCGATAATTCCCTGTGGATAACCTGGTCAAAACTGTGGATAACCCGCTTTTTTTGGGGAAAACCCTTGGAAGCCTTTCCCTCAATACAACACACGCACCCCCACATATGGGGTCAATCCACCACAGCACCCACAACCCTGGATATGTGCTCACATCGACACAAGAATTGAATAATCCTCCAGAAAGTCTCCACATCGGAGCTGTGGAATGTTTTCACTCAACATACCCCTACCGGTGGGTTAACTCCCCCAATTAGATACCACCCCTAGGGCTTGATGACATTTATAGCAACATCTTTCCACAAATCCACAAGCTCTACTACTACTACGAATGATTCTTCCTTATATGGATAAACATGTTTATCGTTATACATTGTGAAGGCGTATTACAACATGATCGCTAAAAGTTCTTCAGGGAAAGCTTATCGTCTGGGTTGGGTGTGCTCCTTTTAATAGACGCTGGATCAAGATTACAAACGTGCTTTTGGTTGACAATTTTCCTGGCCAAGAGTAGCCTCAGTGTCGAGAAATCTCAATGTCAGTTAGAAATGAGCTCGAGCGTAGCAAACGTGAATTGCAGGCGCTCACTGAGGTAGCAAAAGCGCTCACCTCACACTTGGATATTAATGAATTGTTGAGTGGGGTTATGGAGAGCTTCAGCAATGTGCTGGACTCAGTGGATGCAGGAGCTGTTATGCTTTGGGACCCCCTGATGGGACTCCTTCGAGCAGAGGTGTTTTTCGGGTACGACCCGGAAATTGTGGGGGCGATTACGATTGAAGTGGGTGAGTCAATCACGGGTAAGGTGTATGAAGATGGGAATACTCTTCTCTTGACAACTTCAAAAGAAGTAAGTCGTGCGATGGAGAACATGAGTGCAGAAAACCGTGCGATTATGCATAGGGCATTGGGCACCAAGGATACTCCACGCAGTGCCGTAGGCGTACCGGTCCAAGTGGGCAATCGCCGACTGGGTGTCTTAGTGCTTGAATCATTAAAGGGACCAGTTGATTTCACAGTTGATGACTTGCCTTTTATACAAACGCTTGCCGATTTGATTGCGCTGGCAATTGATCGTGACCGTCTAGAGGCTGAGGCAGATGCTATGCGTGAGGAGGAGCATGTAGATCGTCTTCGTTCAGAGGTCATGGCAACACTCTCCCACGAACTGCGGACGCCACTTGCTGCTATCAAGGGATATTCCACAGCACTTTTGTTGGATGAAATAGAGTGGTCCTTGGAGAAGCGCGCCGAGTTCTTACACTTGATCGATGAGGAGTGTAATAATCTTCAGACGATGATCGGCGACATCCTGGATTCGTCTCTCATTGATGTAGGCCAGCTAATTATTGAACTCCAACCCGTTCGCTTACCTATTCTCGCCGGAGAAATTGCCAACGAAATGCAATTTCTGACGGACATCCATCGCTTGGTGGTTGACTTCCCGCCTGATTTTCCGATCGTAGATGCTGATCCCCGTCGTATCACACAAGTCATNNATTCACGGTGAAACGCGTTCCGAAGATGTGGTTGTAAGCATTGCAGACCAAGGCGTCGGGATCTCACCTGAAGATCTCATCCCGCTCTTTGAAAAGTACTTCCGCGTAAAAGCGTCGACGGGGTACCATGTGGCTGGAACGGGGCTTGGGTTGCCTGTGGCGCGGGCAATAATCGAGGCTCATGGCGGACGCATTTGGGCTGAAAGTGAGGTCGAGAGGGGGACGACATTATATTTCTCGTTGCCATGCCACGGTTTTGAGCATGGTGATCAGGGGCATGAAAAAGGATTAGCCCTTCACGCATAAAGGTCGAATGCAATGGATCGAACATGTGTCCTCATCGTCGACGATGAGCCTAAGCTTGTCCGGTTGGTGAACGAAGTTCTTTCGGCTACCGGTCATAAAGTCATCTCTACTGGAAAGGGCGAGGTAGCGATCAAGATGGCTGCCATGGAACAGCCCGATTTAATCCTCTTGGATATCATCCTCGCTGGTGAGGTTGATGGCTATGAGGTGGCTCGCCGCGTGCGCGAGTTCTCTGATGTCCCTATCATTATGCTTACGGCAAAGACGCGAGAGATAGATCTCTTGAAGGGCTTTAATGCAGGTGCAGATGATTATTTAACGAAACCTTTTAGCTCGAAGGAGTTGCTTGTCCGGTTGGAAGCTGTGTTGCGTAGATCGAGACGTGAGACGGGTGAGCCGGTAGAGTCAGAAATCGGTTGTGGTCGTATGCGCATCGACCTGGCTCGTCGAAGGGTCACGGTTGATGGGGATGACGTACATCTCAGTAAGACGGAATATAACCTCTTGTATGAACTCGCGAAACATCGCAACCAAGTCGTTCTCCACGCGCAGCTGCTCGGTGCCGTATGGGGCCCTGAATACCGCGACGATCTTGAGTACTTGCGGGCGTACATTCGATACCTACGTAAGAAGCTTGAATTCGATCCCTCCAATCCCCAAATGATTGTTACTTGCCAGGGCGTTGGCTATATGCTGGACTGTCCGGTAGGGTCTGAATAGGGGATCTCCACAAAGGTACGCAGCATATACCGTCAATCAATGCGTCAGCTCTGGCTCTCGGTGCCAGATCTCGATGGGACGCACATAAAGTGAGTGGATCAATGACCCGTAACCAATCCGGTTATTAACTTCATGGTCGTCAACGACGGCGATGTCTATCTGGTGACACAGAGCGTTTGCATGGGGACATGAAATCTGCTCCAACTCCTTAGCGACGGTGTTGGTGATGGAATCGACAAGCGCGTTCAAGGCAGGACTTTTGCGAGTTGTCCATACGATCAAGTGGACACCCGAGGAGAGGTTGAGCTTCTCAGGCATACGATTGTCTAGCGTGGGTGACGCCTCGAGTGTGTCGTAGACGTATATTGCTTTGGCTTTTTTGTCCATCGTGCCCAGGAATTCAGCCACCCCTTTTGCCAAGCCGTAGCGGAAGTACTCACAAACTGAGCAATCCCCTCGGAGCCTGGCCTCCATAAAAGATTCTCTGTTTTCTAGATCGGTTTTTTCGATACAGAATTTGAGTGCGTTGTCCATCGCCCTTTTCGTTGCTTCGTATATTTCGTTAGGCATGTTCAAACCCTCCAGTTTCATCTGATATCGTCCTCACCGGCCGTTAGATCGATCAGACTTGTCGTCTGTCCACCAAGGCAAACTTCGCTCAAGGCCGACCAATTTAAGACCCGTGGTGGCAGCTGTGTTGAGGTCCATTGCCCGCAGGTCTTCAGGGCTGAGATGCTTGATATCGGCGTGACCTGAGAGCATGGTCAGGATCTTGAGTTCTTCGCCGGTGGCTTTGATGAAATTAGCGAGTCTTTGGCCTGCTTCTATGGGAACGAGTCGTGCGCGCAGTTCGGGATCTTGTGATGTGATGCCGTATGGACAGCGACCGGTGTGACAGGCCATGCACGCTCGGCAGCCCATGGCGATCTCTGCTGCCGTGCCGAAACCTACACCGTCGGCGCCGAGAGCCAACGCTTTGTATGCGTCCAAGCCATTGCGTATGCCGCCCATGACGATGAGTTTGACCTTGCGATGCACGCCGAGGTCCTTAAGTGCCCGTACGGCTGGAGGGATTAACGCCACGGTGGGGATTCCCACACCTTGCGTGACAACGGCAGGAGAACAACCGGTTCCGCCGACTAAGCCATCGATTGAGATGGCGTCCGCGCCAGCCTCAACACATGCGGTGATATCCTCGTAGGGTCGACTGGGTCCGAGTTTGAATAGGATGGGCACTTTGTAGTCGGTTACGTCGCGCAGGAAGGCAACCATGCGCTTCATGTCTTCCAAGTCGTGAACGTCGTAGTAACGGCATGGGGAGAGCGCGTCGGTACCCACCGGAATGCCGCGTACGGCCGCCACCTCCTCGGTCACCTTCGCACCGAGCAGGTGGCCTCCCATGCCCGGCTTCGCTCCCTGTCCGATCTTCACTTCGACGGCGTCTCCCGCGCGCAAGTAATCTGCTGAGACACCCCAGCGACCTGTCGACCACTGGACAGCCAAATAGCCACCTGGTTCCCAGCGTTTCAGTGTTCGCTCGCGATTCTCAAAACCTTTACTGAGCCACGTCTCCTCGGGTAGCAAACCTCCCTCGCCGGTATTGGTTAGGATCCCCGTTTGCGCTGCGCCGATCGCTAAGGCCATCTTGGCCTCCTTCGAAAGTGCACCGAAGGACATGGCAGCGAACAGGAAGGGATAATGCAGACGAATGGGGTTCTCGCAGGTGTCTTCTCCGATAACCATTTCTAGGTTGCATTCTTCGCGATATTTATCGAGAGGCGGAGCGGAGGCTATCTGTGAGGGCACGATGGTGATGTTGTCGAAGCCTGGCGCGAAACCCATGGTCCCAAATCCGCGTAGCATGTACTCGCCGGTCTGAGCCTTGGAATGGATCTCCTCCACCTGTGAGAATGTCCATGGAGATCGAACTAAGAATTCGGACTCAGCCGGGTTGATGCGGATGGCGTCCTCCGGACAGAACTCAGCACAGATGCGACAACCGACACAGGCGTTGTAGTTCTTGACGAGAACTTGGTCTTGGCCGTTCATGGAGAAGACACCGTAGGGGCATACCTCTGCACAGGTTGCGCACTTGCCGGGCATACGCGCGTTAATGCAGCGGTCTTTCATCAACGTTACACAAAAAGTTCCATTAATAGGTGGCATTGATAGTTCTCCTGCTCATCCGTCTGCAGAAATCAAAGCTTGAATGGAGTCTTGTTGTATGGTTTCCTTCGCCTTGTAGAAAGGTTTTTCAGAGAGACGGACGATCTTTTTAAATTGGGTTGGCTCTACCTCGATCGTGCAAGCATCGAAAAGAGATCGCAATTTGGCCACATCCTCGGTTTGTAATTCCATTACCTGTGTGTTGTGCCCCAGGCTTTCCCATGTACCGCCGATGTAGATGTCGCCCCGGATCAGGTAGTTGCCTAGGTTCTTGCCTGCGTTTCCAATGATGATCAAATCGCCGGCTAGCATATAAGTAGCGGCATCGTCTCCGACATCGCCTTCAATGAGGATCGTCGCCCCTTTGTTNNGCCCCTTTGTTCATCACAGCGGTGAGGTCGCCGGCGTTACCATGAATGACGATCGTACCCCCGTAGCAGTATTGACCCGCACCGTTACCCGCATCACCTTCGACTATCACATGACCGCTTGTCATGTTGTCGGCAAGGTAGCGACCTGCATTTCCCTGAATTCTGATGCTGGCGCCGTCGTTCAAAACGCCCAGATAATCGCCGCAGTTTCCTTCGAGTGTCACCTCCCCGTGATTCAAGCCTGCTACAAGACCGTGAAGGTGTGAGGCATTTCGAACGACTACATGCTCTTCGGCAACAGCCGCTTTCAACGCTTCGCTCACCGTTCGCAGCTTGCGTCGCTTAGCATCCACCACATGAGACATTGCAATTCTCCCTCGCTGGGATTTTGCCCTTTGGAGCACCGTAGAGTGCAACGAATCGCTTCCTGACTGCAGCCTGAAGATTGGGTCTGCTTAGGGCATCCAACATTAAGATTTGAAATTCATCGAAAGCCTGCGCTCGGGAACGAAGATCCTTCTGGGTTTGTGCTGCTGATAACGCCACTTCATCGACCTGATCGGAAACATCAACTAATCCAAACCGGATTGCGTTATGGAGGAAGACCTCACCTGTTGGAGTGCGGACGATGAGGGTTGAGAAACCCCGCTTAGCGCCAACGTTGCCGATTGCGATGTCGGCTTGTTCGCCGAGGAAGTCAGTGCATCGACTGCATCCGCGATGTGTGAAGCCCTCAACCTCTGTCAGTGGTACGACCTGCTCCGCACCTTTCCACTGGGATACGGTCATCGTGTTCTCTGTGATCGATGTTTTGATACGGTAAATTCGGTTGCGGGGTATCCCCATCCCACGTTCGAGCAATTCATCCACAAAATTGGGCATGAAAATGCCCGTGCAGAAGGATGCGATCACCACTCGAAGCGCCTCACGGTAATGCCTAAGTCGAGGATGATTGGCCTGCATTAGCCGACGTGCGCCTTCGGCTACACAAGGAGTTGCAACGACAGCTAGCTTGGAAAGCCCATAATCGAAGACGGCTTCGTTGAGTGCGCTCAGCACTGGTGCCCAAAGGAATTGCATCCCCACACTGCTCACGATTTCATCCACGGATGTGGCGATGCGAGCAACAGGCTTCAAGGACCATGGATCCATGTCTAACATCAAAACGCCATCAATTAGATCTGCTGAGCGAGCGGCTACTAGAAGTGATCGAATGAGTTCGTTTGGCTCACCACTTTGCGTCACGCCTGCCGATCGCGCGGCAAACGTGTCGAGCGTTGTCGAAGGTGCCAATTCCGTCAAACGAGGGCAGCATAACTCACAAAACCGTTCACACACCTCGCAGGTCCTTAACTTTAGTTGGGAAAGACCTAAGGTCTTCTCACGTTCCTCAAGGAGGGGATGTTGTTCTTCATCCCAGTAGAGCACACCCTTGGAACATGCCGCCACACAGACACCGCAGCCGGAACAACGTCCCATCGCCCATACGTCCTGTCGTAATTGTTTGGACATTCGTGCCTCTCCTTTGTGGACTTATAGTCTGCGATGCGAACTAAGCCCTAAGGCCTTAACAAGTTTCGTGAAAGCAGTGATCTCTGATACGAATTCCCGAGGATTGTCCGGTTTGATCCATACTAAGCGCAGGCGGCGAGAATCGAATCCATGTTCGGTTAATAGGGTTCGAAGGGCATCAACGCGCTCAAACATGTGGCGATTACCGTTGATGTAGTGGCAATGGCCCGGAGGGCAAGCCGTGACGAGGATTCCATCCGCGCCGTTGAGGAAACCCCATAAGGCGTGGATAGGGTCAAAGCGAGCCGAGCAGCTCATGTGGATAGGGCGTACTTCGGGTGGGTAGAGAAGTTTCCTGGACCCAGCGATATCAGCCGCAATTTGACCGCTCCACTCACAGCAAAATACTAGTAGGCGGTGTTGTCCGTGCGACGAAGTGGTTGTGAGCGCTTCTTCGATCTCGGCGAGAATCTGCGCGTCCCCTTCGAGGGGGTGGCGGATGGCCTTGACCGGGCAAACGACGACGCAGTTACCACATCCCACGCAGAGTGTTGGATGGATCAGAGCGACATCCAAGACACCTTCTGTTTCACACATGCTGATCGCATCGAAAGGACACTGACTGATGCAGGTTCCGCATCCAGTACATTCCTCCTCGTCCACGTAGGTAGTTGAGATGCTTATTTCGGACGCGCCATTTTTAATATGGTGAATGGCGTTAAGAGCGGCGCTGGCTGCTTGGAACTCGGCTTCTTGCCAACCCGTTGGATAATGGGCTGCACCGCAGACGTAGATTCCGCGCTCGATATGCTCTTCCGGTCGTAAGCGAAGGCGCCTGTCGAAAAAGAAGCCGTTCTCATCTTGGGTTAGTTTAAGCATACGGGCGATTACACCTGCGTCGGATTGAGGATTGAGTAAAGTTGTCAGAACAAGACGATCGTAAGGAAGGTTGTGAGTTACTCCGTTTATTCCATCCTTGACCATAATGAACTCTTCGCCCACCTCGGGATACGAGGGGGGTGTAAAGTGAACAAACTCCACGCCAAGCTTGTGTGCCTCACGAAATTCCTCCTGAAAGCGGTCACCGTTTGGAAGGTGTAATTCATGGTAAAGGATAGTGACCTTGGTATGAGGGTGGATCGCTTTGACGTCGATCGCTTGCTCAAGCGCGGTCATGCAGCAAAGGCCCGTGCAACCATTGGGTTGGAATCCAAGTTGTCCGTCCGGGCAGAGGTGCATCACCACGTTGTGAGGCCAATCATCACCCGGCGATNNAGAGTCTCCTCCCCTTCTTCTGGAGTGGGTAAACGACCAACACTCACCTGGTAGTGGCCCAGGTTGGCCGTGATCGCCGTGACTTGGCTTTGCAACAAGACATCAATCCGGTGGTTGTTGGAGATGGCGTCGACCTTATCTGCCAGATAGCGTGCGGCGTTGCGATGATCCGGGAACAGGGAATGTACCTGGCGGAGTAACCCACCGAGGATGGCTTCTCTCTCCACAAGCTTGACCGAGACCCCAGCATTGGCTAAAGTCAAGGCGGCTGTCATACCGCTTAGGCCTCCTCCAATAACCAGCACGGTGGGTGTCTTTCGAAGCGTTAATGTGCGGGCTGGTTGACGCCAAGCAGCCCGCACAATGCCCATACGGATTAAGTTGATCGCCTTATCCGTCGCCGCTTGTGGTGTGGCTGAGTGTACCCAGGCGCAGCCCTCGCGTATGTCGACGAGTTCGAGTCGGTCACAATCGAATTCCGCTTTCATGAAGGCTTCTCGGAAACGGTGAGCCATGGTGCGAGGCGTGCATCCAGCGATTACTACACCGTCCAGGTCGTTCTCCTGGATAGCCTGCTGGATGCTCACAAGACCCTGAGGTGAGCAGGCGTAGCGCAACTTACGTACTTCCTTAGCGTGCGGATGCTCTCGGACTAGTTTTTCGATTGACTCCATGTCGAGCGTGGACGATATCTGGTCACCACATTCACACAGGAACACGCCCATTCTGCATTCGTTCATCATGTGCCCTCGCTTACGTCTTCCATTGAAAGGTCTTCTTCCCAAGTGGTGAGGGTCACCTGGTCGGCTATTCTTGTGGTCAGATCGTGGTGGCCGCAGATTCGGCAATTAAGTGCGTCAAATGGCGACTTGCATGTGTGGACCACGCGTCCGCCAGAGGTGATGTCTTCGAGGCGGAGGGCTCCCGTGGGGCAAACAAGGACACATGTACCGCACTCAATACAGACGTTGGATGCGATCTGGAAGGGAGTGCTGATCTTCTTCTCGATTCCCCGATTGATCAAGCTAATGGCTCCAACGCCGACGATCTCTCTACAGGCTCGTACACACAAGCCGCAGAGGATGCAGTCGTCCTTATCCATCGAGTAACGCGTTTCTTCGAGCCCGAGCTCTTTGGCGAGCTGGTGTATGAGAGGGATGTGTGCAGCGGAAGCCATCAAAAG
>WVZH01000331.1:11214-11432 GCA_011772595.1 Anaerolineales bacterium | reverse complement strand
GTGGTGTGCGCCATCGATTGCGGCCTGGTGATCCACCCTGGGATGGTCAAAGCGCAGATGGAGGGGGGCATCGTCTTTGGTTTGAGTGTGGCTTTGAAGGGCAACATCACCTTCGAGAACGGGCGCGTGCATCAGAGCAACTTCCATGATTATCCTTTGCTGCGCATGGACGAGATGCCCGTCATCGAGGTCCACATCCTGCCCGGAGGTGACAGTCC
>WVZH01000331.1:1879-11147 GCA_011772595.1 Anaerolineales bacterium | reverse complement strand
CGCACAAGATAGTACTTAAGTCCTACTGATTGACGTCCTAAGAAGGGGGATGTAATGAGGCCTAAGAGGATGCTTTATTTGGCGGTGATCGGATTGATCGCCGCTTTTTGCTTCCTGGCCGGTCCGGCCGCAGCGGGATGCCCGGAGGGCGATCCCTGCATCCAACCACCGCAGTCGCAGGAGATCGACGTCGACGCGTCGTCCGAAGATGGGGGAGATGGAGATGCGCAGGAGCCCGGCGCGCTGACGCCGGCCCTGGTCTCCGTGCCGCCGCCGGCCTTCGTCGAACCGGTCCCCTTCGCTGTAGCGGAAGGCTTCGCGAAAACCCCTCCAGATTTCGATGTGCTCCAGATCCCGCTGCGCCGCCAGGACCCCGCCGACGTCTCGTGCGGGGTGCAGGCGTTGGGCATGGCGCTGGCTGGGCTTGAAGGGGTTGCTCCAACTTCCGAGGCCATCCTGAGCTTCTTACAGCACGAAGGGTGGATGTTCGAGTACGGCACGAGTGTGGAGGGGTTGGCGCTCGCGGCACAGTACTTTGGTTACGAGGGCAGCGTGCCCTTCGCGGGTTGGTCCATAGAACGATTGCAGAAGGAGCTTGTTGCGGGCCGGCCTGTAGTCGTGGCGTTAGGTGCCAACGGACCCGATCAGCCCGGTCACTTCGTGACGGTGATCGGCGTCTCTACCGACGGTGCCTGGATTGCCTACAACGATCCACTCCTCGGACGGCAGGTTGTTCCTAGGGACGGGTTCACCCGCATATGGGATTTGCAGGGGGACAGCGGCGTGGCGGTGGCGCGGACGCCACCGCCGCCCGCCAGTCCCGATTACGCCTCATGGATGGCGATGTTCGCAGGTTTGATGGCCTCGCTGGCGCTGGCGCCTAGCGTGCTGCGATCCCGCACGCGGATGGGGGTAGGGGGTGCTATTGAAGCTCAGGTCGACGAGAGCACTGGAAGTAAGACAAGGCCTCCATACCCCGCGCCGCCGGGGTATGAGTGGAAGCCGATGCAGGAGACGGTATANNTCACGGTAGACAAGGGGTATTGGAAAAAGAAGAAGGTCAAGAAGAAGAAGTGGGTGTGGTACGTCAAGGGTTATCGCTACAAAACCAAGAGGTTGCCCAAGCCGGGCGGCGGGTGGGCGTACGTGCGTCGCAGGGTGCCGGTGTACGGCAAGAAGAAGAAGACCTACTGGGTGGAGAAGAAAGTGTGGGTGCCGAACCCCGTGGAGGTGCAGGAGTTGGCGGGGCATTACGTGGTGGAGCGCGAGGAGCCGGTCTACGAGTGGCAATGGGTGCAAGAGGGCACCAAGTTCGAAGAGCGGACGAAGGTCGAGAGGCAGAAGGTGCCCGTTGGGATCGAGACGAAGTGGAAGCTTGAGCGTCTCATTAATGGCACGCTTTCAGATGCAACAGAAAGCGACCTTTATGCAACCAGTCTTCCACCTTCTCTCCCTGTTAACTTGGAACACGGAAAACGCCCGCCGGATATCCCCGTCCCGATCTGGAACCTATTATCGGAGGTCGATCAGGAGGAGATCCTCGAGCAAGACACGCAGTCCTATCTGGATTGGTGGAGAAAAGAGGTTCTCCCAGCAGGGAGAGGGGCAAGCGCGAGCATGCAGGAATGGGAAGCCCTATCTTCCGGCGGAAAGCCCGTGCTGGCTACCAACCCACTGAAGGTGCGAGCGGAACCTGGCATGGAAGGAGAAGTTCTGACGTATGCCTCGGAAGGGGAAGCGTTGAGGTGGACCGGGAAGTTCAGGCGTGAAGGCGAGACGGACTGGTATGAAGTGATCACACAGGATCCTTTCAGGGGTGAAGTAAGAGGGTGGGTCAGCAGCAAGTACCTGAAATCGAAGGCGGCGAAAGCGCCAGAGATTGACGGGATTATGGACGACGGCGATTTGGTGGATAAACTGTTTGGAGAACAGGGCCAGGACGTGCTTGGCACGCTCGAGGACCAACTTATGCAAAACAGCGCCGAGTGGTTGGTCCTACGCGCGGGTCCGGGAATGGAGTATGCGAAGATTGGCGAAATTCCGTGGGGCCGTGCGCTTTTACGGACCGGGCGATACAAGTGGGTCAATGGCTCGCTGTGGTGGGAAGTGATGTATTATGGGAAGCGAGGCTGGGTGTCGAACAAGTACCTCAAGGATTTTGATATTCCTGAAGGTTACCCAGATCTGGAACCCGGGCATGTATGGGTGCCTTTGAAGGGTAAGTACTCGTTTTCCGTCTTTTTCGTCGTCGACGTAGAAAACTACAAACTCGATCCTGGCGAACCAGAAGAATTTCTTGAGAAAATACCGATCACCTTGACGCTTGACAGCGGAGAGGTGAAGACTGTGGAGGTGCCCATCGGATCGCTGTTTGGTCCCAGGGGGGTAGCAATGCAGGGAAGCGGATTTATAGAGCACAATGACGAGATGGTTTACTTTAAACTTGATAACCCTGATGAGTTAGATTGGATAGATGATGGTGGCCAACATGTTAGCTGGAGGGATGGAGCTTATGAGAGGAAAGATGGCACCAATTCATTCCCACGAGAGATCCTCAACATCGAAAAAGCTCGATTCTTGACTGGATCAATAGCTAAAGATCTCGTAAGTTACAAATCCGCGGCGGCAGCTCCAGAACTTCGAGGGGCTACAATTTTTGCACCAGAATTAGTAGATGCAACGAAGGATAATGGTGTATTCACGGTAGAAGACGGTGGTGGGGCTTTCCCACCTGGTGAGACGCGAATAGATATCTTCATCTTTGACGAAAAAGAGAGCCTACGATGGTACACTGATTTTGAGAGGGAACGTGGACCTCAGATTATTTACATCCAACAACCAACATCATAGATCGACTCATGAGGTCGTCATGGGTTCACTACGCGTTATAAAGAATATGAGTTTGTTCATCATAGCGCTCATTACAGCATGCCAGGCTCAACCAACCATAATATATCCACCTTCTTTGGTTGCTGAATCTGAAAGACCACCCACAATCGAGCCACCACAAGTCGAGACACAATCAGCCTCAAATACTCCTAGATCAGAACTAGAACCGACGTTTACACCGACGCAAGAGCCTCCTTACTTCAGAGTGTGTGAATCATCCATCGAAACGGATTTAGAGGAACAAACTATTGCTTTCTCGGCGGATTGGGAGGGTGACTACGAAATTTACCTCATCCAAGCTGATGGCAGTGATCTGAGGCAACTCACAAATAACGAGAGAATGGATATTTATCCAAGATGGTCGCCTGATAGCAAACTGATCGCGATCGTGACAGGCGACCTTCACACTCCCAAGCTCACAATCTTCAATCTGGTTGGAGCTGGGGAGGAACGTCTGGTTTCTGATCTGCTGGTTTCTAGGTTGAAATTTGTTTGGTCACCAGTGGGTGATCATATTGCATTCTGGAGCACCGATAATATTTATTTGGTAAACACTTCAGATGGGTCATCAATGAATTTGACTTCTGGGGCAAATTTGAATGCCGGATTACCTAGCTTCTCATCTGATGGGAAAATCCTAGTATTCGATGCAGATATATTGGGGAGTGACCAGAATACACAGTTGTTCATTGTGGAAGCAGATGGAGCTGACCTAATCGAATTCAATTACGATCAGGGGGATGTCGATTCACCGATGTGGCATCCATTTGAAGATAAGATTCTATTCTCAGCATGGTCACCCAAAGATGGTTATGTACTATATGTCGTGAGCATAGAGGGGGGAGATTTCATATTGAGGATCGACCCGGATGTTAGTATTTTCTGGCCCACATGGTCACCCGACGGTAATACAATTGCATTTGTTGATATTACATCTCAGTCAAGTGATGACGATAATCGCAGGACAGACCATGTTCTTTGGGTCATGAATGCGGATGGGACGGAAAGAACAATTGTCCTTGACAGCATTGATGGCGATCCGGTTCGAATTATCCAAGGATTAAGTTGGGCGCCGGATAGCCGATACATCGCTTTCGCTGGCATTATCAATGGGGGGATGATAACCGGGGATCTTTTTGTGGTTGACATATGTAACGGGGAAGTTGATCTTATCGCTAAAGGCGTTGATGCTGTGCCTCCCTCGTGGAAACCAACGTCAGATTGAGGGCTGAGTTCGCGGATTGACTAATAGGTATAAGGGTCGCCAACAAAACAGAAAGGGCATTGACATAGCATTGTGAATTTCTCTCTATCTTTTTACTGTAGTCTTATTCTTCTTCTATGCCCGATCATTCATGATCGGGCTTAGAGCTCAAGACCCTTCGGGTCTATGGCCTAAGAAGGTATAGCTTTCATATAGTCCAAACAACATAGGACTCCCATGGGTAAGTTCTTGTTCAATTTGTGCATTCGCAATGAACAAGAAGGATTAAACTAGGCACAGTAGATAAAATGGGTTACTTATAATTTGGCGGTATCTGTACAACGACTTATCTTAATGGATTTATAGGTGACCTAATGCAGCTATCTACCCATCGGTTATGGATCGTATCGATCGTTCTTGCAGCGGCTTGTCAATCATCTGGAAAAAGTGAAATCGTGACTTCTACAAAAGCGAGAGCAAGACAGGATCCGAGTAAAACTTCACCTGCGTCCACACATGTCCAACCGACTCACGAGATCGAGACGATGGTGCCATCTGCCAGTCCAATGGTCATGGAGACTTCCACACCTGAAAGCATAGACGCGTGCAGTACACCAAGTGAGTATGATCTATCTGCGCTAGAAATAGCTTTCGTTGCAGATTGGGATGGAGACGATGAGATCTATCTTGTTAAAGCGGACGGAAACGATCTAAGACAGCTTACTGCAAATGAAGCAATTGATGTAGGACCTGAGTGGTCGCCAGACGGAAATCGTATTGCTTACGCAGCCGGAGGGCCCGATAATCTCAAGCTCTATGTCATTCATCCTGATGGTTCGGGTAGGAGGCTTCTTGCATCTAATTGGCCTGTGGACGGTGTTAGTCTTTCATGGTCATCCCAAGGTGACAAGATCGCCGTCGCGAGTGAGAATGATATTTTATCCGTGAGTGTTGAAGATGATATGGTTACGAATCTGACAGCCGACGTACCTTTCAGTGCGTTTTTTCCCACTTGGTCCCCGAATGGAGATAAACTGGTTTTTTTAGGCACTATCGCAAGACTCAGTTATGCGATGTTTATCGTTAATTATGATGGCACTGGGTATAAGATGCTGAATTCCGAGCTTGGTGAAGTATGGAGACCAACTTGGCATCCCAATAAGAACAAGCTACTCTTTACCTCGCGATTTGAAGGTTCAGGGGAAGACATATATTTAGTTGACCCTGAAGGAACACAACTTCAAGCCCTAACAGACACTGGAATTAACAAGAATGATCCGACTTGGTCACCGAATGGTGAAATGATTGCGTATGTGTCATATATCTGGGGGGTTTCTGAAGCGTTTGACGCGCCTGTTCTCGCCTCTCTTCATGTAATGAATGCTGATGGAACGAATGACACTGTAATCGTGCAAGGTCCTAAAGGGGAGGAGTTCATCATTGTCTCCTTCAGTTGGGCTCCAGACAATCGGCATCTTGCTTACATCGTGAAATACGAAGCCAAGGAAGAAGCCCAAGAAGATCTTTACGTCTTAGACATCTGTGATAGAGAGACAGTGATGATTGTCGAAGATGTAGAATCCTATACTCCGGCGTGGAATCCTGTTCCCTGATCCGTAAAAACTCAAACCACATTGGGACGAATAGAAGGGCTCCCAAGAGAGGAGCCCTTTTTCAGAGATGGCTTTCGAAGTCATCTTCCTTGATGTATGGTATGGATATCAACCTGGTCCACTCAAAGGACTTCTATGGACGAGGGACACATACTTACAAAATCAACCTTCCTGCGCGGCCTACGCTGCCAGAAGTCGCTCATGCTCGACGCGCTCCATCCTGAGGCGCGCGATCCGCTCGATGCCGATGCGCGCCTGAGAATGGGGCTGGGGCAGGAAGTTGGAATCGTGGCGAGAGAGCGATACCCCGGCGGCCAGGTCGGCCGCATCCCCGGTGCGATCGAGCCTTCGCTCCAGCGCACGCAGGAGTTGATCGAACGTGGGGAGCAGGTGATCTACGAAGCCGCCTTCCAACGTGCCGGTGTGTTCATCTTGGTCGATATCCTCGTCAAGAGTAAAGAGGCCTGGAGACTGATCGAGGTCAAGAGCAACACCAAGGTGGAGGAAGAGCACCTGTGGGACGTGGCGGTGCAGGCCTACGTACTGCACGGCGCTGGTGTGAGGCTGGAGGACACTTGCCTTCTGCACATGAACAGCGACTACGTCCGGGTGGGCGAGCTCGATCTAAAGGAGCTTTTCACCGAAGTATCTGTAATGCAAGAGGTCGAAGAGCTCCAGGACGAAGTCGAGCAAAGTGTCGCTTCATCCAAGGAGCAGCTCGTGCGTGGTGAAGTGCCCGAGCAAGACATCGGCGCTTTCTGCGCGGAACCCAGACCCTGCGACTTCAAAGGTCACTGTTGGGAACAGCTCCCATCGCCCTCCGTTTTCGATGTGTATTACATAGGCAAAAGAGCTTTCGACCTGTACGCACAAGGGATTACTCGGATCGAAAAGATTCCAGATGACCATCCGCTTGACAAGCGCTCGCGCTTTCACATCCAGGCGCACAAATCAGGAGAGACCATCATTCATCAAAAAGATCTGCTGGCATTCATCGCAGCGCTTGATGTTCCACTCTATTATCTCGATTTTGAGACCTTCGCCTTGCCCATCCCCCCTTTCGAGGGGCTGAGTCCCTATAGCAAAGTTCCATTTCAATACTCACTGCATGTTCAAGCCGAGGCGGGTGGGGAGGTCGTGCATTCCGGTTTCCTCGCCGAGGCCGGTGTGGATCCGAGGCGGGAGTTTTTGTCGTCCCTGCTTTCTGAAACGGAGGGTCTCGGGAGCATTATCGTGTATTACCAGAGCTTCGAGAGGAGTGTGCTCGCTGCACTGGGCGAGCAATATCCGCACTTCAAACCTGCAATTGACGGGCGTATCGAGCGTTTCGTCGACTTGTGGGATCCATTCCGCAAGCAGCAGTTTTACACACCGGCCATGGGTGGATCGACTTCCCTCAAATCCGTCCTGCCGGCACTGGTACCTGAGATGCGCTACGACGATTTAGAGATCTCCGACGGCAACCAGGCGATGGAGGCCTATCTGAGCCTTGTTGAAATGACAGATCCCGAAGAGATCGAACGCATACGGGGAGATCTCTGGGAGTACTGCCAGCTAGACACGCTGGCCATGGTGCGGATTTTGGAGGAGTTGCGGAAGGTGTGTGAGGGTTAGGTTTGGTGCAGGTTTATGCAGAGTTGGTGTATGATCGAGTGTAATAATCCGCACAACTTATCGTTCTTGTGTAGCATCTGAGACCAGAGGAGGAACGAGAGAAGTGGGAGGATTATTTCAATCTTTCGAGGAAAACTCTTTTGTATGGATTCTCATCTCGGGCGGCATCGGAGGGATCATCGGTTCCTTGATCAAGTTTCTCTTTGAACAGGTGATCGGCCCCAGATATGTGAGGGCAACGGAGGCCAAGGTTGCACTAAGACAGTACATCTATCCGATCCTCAGATCCGCGGATGCTCTCGATCGAAGACTAGAAAACTTCATACGCTTCGTGGATCGAAAATGGTTCGATGATCCAGAGGACGACTACTATCGACTGAGCACGCTTTATCTATTAGGCAGCTACTTCGGGTGGTGCAAAATCTTGGAGGACGAAGCGTTCCTGGAATACGAGACATCGGATAAAAGAGCCAAGGAATTCAGCATCCACTTTTATCGTGTGTTCAAGGGGATAACGGGTTATTACTATTTCCAAAATGTGGATGAGGAAGAAATGCCTTCCATTGATGAAGCCGTTGTCCCACGATTCGCGCTAACGGCCATTGGGGAGTTGATGATAAAAGATCAAGATCCTTCCAAAACTTCGCCTTCCAAGGTCTTGCAGTTTATCGAGTTCACAAAGCAGTTTGAGCAATCAGAGGAATTCAGAAGATGGTTTCGTTATCTTGAGGAGTTGCTCTCTGGGCTGCGGCGTGCGAAAAATGTGGCAAAGTGGAATCGCTTGGTCGTATTCGCGATAAACCTCAGGATCTTCGTTTCATTCCTTGACACTGCGCAACGACACACCACCCCGCGTCAAATATATTACTTGAGGTACTTGCATCCTAAGGTTGCCGCGCGCGTTGAGAGGGAGCTTACGAAATCGGGCTACTCAACCCTGCTGCAGGCCTAACCGCTCAGTTCAACGTGAATTGCTGCAGGGATAGCGGATGGGCATCTTTCGAATTCGAGCCGCGATAGCCTGGTCGGGTGCAAGCAGGGTTGGGCGGCTTTTCATGGTTACCACCACTTGCGAATGGACAATTGCCTCGCTTAAAGACCTCTAGTTAGTTATTCCTGCTCGAGCTCTCGAATCACCCTGGCCGGATTCCCCGCCACGACCGTATTCGCTGGAACACTCCGGGGGACGACCGCCCCTGCGCCCACCACGGCATTCCGGCCTATCCTCACCCCTGGCAAGAGGATGGCACCGCCCCCTAACCACACATTGTCCTCGATCACTATCGGTTTGGCTACTTCCCAGCCCTGGATCCGGGCTTCCGCCTGAAGGAGATGGGCGGCGGTATAGATCTGGACGAGAGGTCCGATCATGACATGATTGCCAATATGCACATCATTATTATCCAGAATGGTGCACAAGTAATTCAGATAGACATGATCGCCGATATGGATGTTCTGACCGTAGCTACAGTAGAAGGGTGGCTCTATGATTGAATTCTGACCGATGTGTCCTAACAATTGCTGGAGGATGGCTTGTCGTTCATGCACGGCTTCGGTCAGATTGTAGAGCCGGAACAATGCCTTGGCCTTTTGGCGGTCAGCTTCCAGGCCGGGATCAAGAACGTTGTAGCATTCTCCGGCTAACATTTTCTCTTTTTCGGTTTTTGAGGGCATCTAGTGACTCCTGTTTGAATTCTGCCGGCTGACAAATAGATATCTGGGCAGATTTCCCTGTATCACCTCTGGGGAGGCACCACGCGTAAATGACTGCTTAATTCCCGATCCAAATTCAAGATTGTCGATTTCTGGGCGCATTTCAAGTAATAAGAGACTGATCAAGTGATCATGATCCGCGTAAGGTAAAACATGGTCGATGTGGTCTTTGTTCAAAGATCTAACATACGTATGGCGCGAAGCCAAACCACCCCGCATCGATGCTCTCGCCTGG
>WVZH01000331.1:888-1743 GCA_011772595.1 Anaerolineales bacterium | reverse complement strand
CGGTGTGAAGGTTGCAGTCGGGGGCTGTGATGTCGGGGTGAACGTCGCTGTCGGTGGGCGTGAGGTAGCGGTTGGTGTGGGTGGATCTTGGAAGACCTCCAGGCGAGCCGGATCGATGTTGAGCTCTACCGTCGAGTTGGAAACCCAACATGGATCGATTGTTTCGCTTATCTCGACCAACGTCCATGTGTTCGCAGCGTTCGAGCCGATCGCAGAGGCGGTTTGACCTTCATCCAGGGCGCTTACCACATCGTAAACCGTCCCCGGTCCTGAGCGGCAGTTTGCTGGTGTGATGGCTTCGACAAATGGCGCAAGCTCTGGCACTGCGCGCGTAACCGTTGTCGTAGCCATGGCAGTGAGATCTTCGGAAGGTTCTGGACTCAATCTGAGAGAAGCCTGCTGGAGCTCAAATTCGAATGCGCCCAGATCACAAATTCCACCCGTGGGTTGCGGTCTGGAAACGCCACGCTGATCCTCGGTCAAAGGGCTACCGATCGGCATTTCTGTGCAATTGCTGACCACGTCGATGGCCGGGCTGCCAAGATTCAATGCATGGGTCAGGGTCGAACCACCGTTGTCCGTTAAGAGTCCCAGCATCGGACTGGCCATGATAGAGAAGGTTGGGCAGCTGTTGTCTGTATCGAGGTTCTCACCGTGCTGAGTGATCGAGCTGCCCGCCCCTTGTACGCAATCACCGCCGGAAAGCGTCTCGGCAATGATGTTATTTCTTACATGCATTAGCACATTACCGAAATACATACCGCCTCCGTTGGAAGCAGCGTTGAAAGCGATGGTGAGGTTGGTCAGCCATATATTCGGCTTTGAGGCGCCCAAATCTGATTCGACGGCGTATAT
>WVZH01000331.1:0-803 GCA_011772595.1 Anaerolineales bacterium | reverse complement strand
ATTTCCAGCTCACCACCGTTATAAATCCCGCCCCCATCATGGGTGTCTCCCACGACCCAGGTGGCTTCATTACCTTCAAACACAGAGTTGACTATCCCTACCTCGGCTTCCGACGCGGTGCCCAGACCTCCACCAAACATGGCAGAGTTACTCTCAAAATGGCTGTCTTCAATGTACCCGGTCCCTATCATGATGTAAACTCCCCCTCCGAACGTTGCCCGATTATCCGTAAAAGTACACCCCGAAGCCTCGAGAACGCCCTGATTACTGATGTGGATCGCCCCACCACCCTTCGCATCGTTGGCCAGGAATTGAACTTCCTCCAACGCGATCAGGCTGCCTGAGGCTGCGATTGCTCCACCTTTACCGCCAAAAGTATCGGTCGATGAGAGCGACATCGCGTCATTAAGTTCGAAGATGCTGTTGTTGACGGTCACCGATCCTTCTGACCCATAACTGAGAATGGCGCCTCCATTGCGTGCATCATTCCATTTGAGAAGGCTATTGTCGTTCACAACGACCGTGCCACTGAGGTTGTATATGGCTCCGCCTTCGCTTTCAGCTGCGTTCAGAGTTAGGCTGCTGTTCCTTATCGTCACCCTACCGTGATCATTGTAGATCGCACCCCCACCCTCATATGAACCGATGTCCAAATCGGAACCGTTCGTCACGGTCACATCGTTCAACGTCAGCCAGCCTTCACCGGTGACGAAAAAGAAGCGGAAATCCGGCGTGGTCCCATAGGGTGGGCCGGGGGCTCGCGATATGGTTGAATCGTCACCTTTGATCGTGATCGAGCTGGT
>WVZH01000427.1 GCA_011772595.1 Anaerolineales bacterium | reverse complement strand
GACGGCGACGGTTTGGATCCCCAACAACGATGGTAATGAGAATCCGTATGACTTTAAGATTCAGGGAGTCGGTACAGTTGGTGTTCAGCCTCAATCGTTACCGTATAGTCAGGACTTTGGTGCCGGTCAGCCGGGAGCTATGGAAGGTTGGGAGTACTATTCGGATAACGAAGGCCAGATAGCGATTGTGAGTGGTCGCTTGCGTATGGACGACAAGTTGGGCAACGACACCTACTCTCTGAACGAGGCGATTTTGCATGTGAATCTGACGGGCAAGACGAATGTGACGCTGACGCTGGATCACTGGAGTCTGTCGGATGAGAGTCATACGCTTCCGAGCAGCTTTGTAGACCATTATAAAGGTGACGGGATTTCGTTGAGTGTCGATGGTATCAACTGGGTGAAGGTTACTGACTTGACGGGCAGTTTCACGAATCAGTCGTTTAGTCTGGATGCTGTGCTGACGCAGGCCAAGACCGCTGCCGGCAGTTCGGATGTCTCTGATGTACGGATTAAGTTCCAGCAGTATGACAATTATCCAGCGCTTTCAGATGGGCGTGAATTCGACAATATTCGGATACAGTAGGAAACCGTGCCGATACACGAATAAGGAACAAGTGTGTTGTCTTTTTTTGGAGGTCTAAATCATGAATGGTTACAAGTTAAAATGGACGCTGGCATGTATTCTGGGAGTCCTGCTCTGTTGTGGGCACGTTGCGAAAGCCGAAAAGACGAGCCGGCCGCCAAATGATGACTGTTACAGCGCAACACCAATCGAAGAATTGGTAAACCTGGCATTCGATACCAGAAACGCGACATTCGATGGTCCTGGCCACTGCATGACCAGCCCGAACATCTGGTACCGCTATGTGGCCACATGCACAGGTAACGTCACCGTCAGCCTGTGTGGTAGTAACTATGACACCATGCTCGCAGTCTATAACGGGGCCAATTGCTACCCGGCGTCGGGCAAACTGATCGAATGCAATGACGACTTCTGTGGTTGGCAGTCAGAGGTTACCTTTGCCGCGACTGCCGGCAACTACTACCTGATCGAGGTTGGCGGGTATGAGTCTGAGACCGGCACAGGTCAGATGACCATAAGCTGCGGTGGCGAACCTAGTCCAGACGAGCCACCGGCCAACGATGACTGCTGGAACGCGCAGCCCATCGGTGAAGTGGAAGCCTTGCCTTTTGACACGACAAAAGCCACTGTAGACAGTTTCGGCACCCCCGATGGGTGTGTGAGAAGCCCCAACATCTGGTATCGCTACACCGCCTCGTGTACGGGACAGGCCACGATCAGCCTATGCGGCAGCAGCTTCGACACGGTGGTGGCAGTCTACAAAGGTTCTGAGTGCTACCCGCAGCAGAAGGATATGATCGGGTGCAATGACGATGCCTGCGGGCGGCAATCCGAGCTTACCATCGACGTGGTAGCCGGTGATCAGTACCTGATTGAAGTTGGTGGGTTCGGTCCTGAGACCGGCCAGGGTGTGTTGAGTATCAGTTGCGAGGGGGAAGCTCCAGAGCCGTTCGAGCTTGGCGATGCACCGGACAGCAGTAATAGCTTTGGCTCGATACGGATGACGGCGTATCCGAAGGGCGGCCCGCCTGGCCGACGCGCGTATTATCCCACGGTTTACGCAGCAGGTTCGCCACCATACGGCCCAATTCATTCGAATCCTCTGGCAGTGGCTCATTTGGGCGAAAAGGCCACTCATGAAAACGAGGCTGACATCGGTCCGGACGCCGATGGGGTCAACAATATCGACCCACCAGCCAATTCGCCGGACAGGGACGGGGCCGATGATGGCGTTATCTTCCCGCTCAATCTGCCCCTTTGTTGCTGGACCACTTTTGACTACCTTGTCAAGGTTGTCAATCCCGATACCGACCTCTGGGTAAATGTCTGGTTTGACTGGAACCGCGATGGTGACTGGGATGATATTCTTGATTGTTCCGACCGTCCTGTGCCGGAGTGGGCGGTACAGAATCAGTATCTGTTCAATCTACCAGCCGGGTTACATCAGATTACCACACGAGCCTTCCGGTCCTGGCATCCGGATGATTGGACGACACATATCTGGATGCGGATTACCCTTTCAGAGCAGCCCTGGAAAGGCGGCGAGAACCCTGACATGCGGGGTAACGGCGGCTCCGGACCACAGGCAGGATACGAGATTGGTGAGACGGAAGACTATTACTTCCGCCCGGATACTACGAGCTACTCGGTTTGTAATGATTTGAACGGCGATGGCTCAGTTGGAATTGATGATTTGACAACTTACGTGGCCGATTGGCTCGAGGGCTGCCCGTAGTGGGCTTTGTGGAATAAGTGATTACCGCTCGCGTTAGTGGCTCCGGCAACGGAA
>WVZH01000406.1 GCA_011772595.1 Anaerolineales bacterium | reverse complement strand
GCCGGCAGTGATCCGGTAGATGCCCTCCCCGGTCGTGGTGATCTTGTAGTGTTCAGAGCCCGCGGGGGGCCAGTTTGGATCGGCCGCTGCCAGCCCGAAGGGGGCAGTTATAAACTGCTGCATCCCGAATTCTTGATCCGGGACGTAGCTCACCCGTACCCGGATGAGCGTATGAAGCTGTAGCTCGCCCGATTGTGGGTTGAACGAGAGGGGAGAAAAGAGCACCTGGGCCTTCTTCTGGTCCCTGAGGTAGGCGAGCGTTCCCTTTTTGACCCTCTCGTCGGGGGTGAAATCGTTCACTGCATAGGCTTGGGGATCGAGGGCGAACTCCTCTAAGACCTGCTCATCCTCGGCGATCTTCTCGGGCACGGGGTAGACGAGGTATCCCGAGGAGGTCTCGGTCTCGAGCTTCTCCACTTCGAGCTCCACTGTCATCCCCTCGGGCAGGTCGACCCAGTAGCCCTTGATGGGGAGCTCAGGCGACCCTGTGGTATCCGTGAGGCCGTGGGTGTACGTGGGGATCGTGAGCCGCTGATACGTGGTGCCATTGGCTTCGATATCCATTGCCTCAAACCGGGAGGTCACAAGCTCGATGAGCATGCCCGAATCGTCCTGGGAGACCACGGTTATGCCGTCGCCTGTTCCCGCGCCACCGGGTGTTGTGGGAAGCTTACCAACCTCCTGGCCGTCGGGGATGCCGTCTCCGTCGGTATCGGGGTTGAAGGGGTCGGTCCCCCGGAGGTATTCCTCGAAGTTTGTGAGGCCATCGTTGTCGTAATCGAAGTGGCCATCGTTGAGTGTGGGGTTGAGCCCGTGGGCACGCTCCCAATCGTCGGGGATGCCGTCGCCATCCCAGTCGACGCAGACCGGCCCGTGCCACGTGTGTTTGCCGGAGGCGCTGATATCCTCCAGCTTGTAGTAGTAGAGCTTGCCACTGGTGACGCTGCGGTCATCGTAGGTGTACTTCTTCCCCGTGACCGAGTAGAGGAGCCCCGGGATGAGCGATGGGTTGAGCTTCTGGTACGGCCCATCCTTCGCGGTGCTCCGGTAGAGGTTGAAGCCGAGGTTGTCGATCTCCTGGGCCGTCTCCCAGGAGACCCGCACCGCGCTTCCGTTGCCGGTGGCACGAAAGTCCACCAGGTCCACCGCCGTTGGGCCGAGAAAGCTGATGGTTGTGCCGGTGATGTCTACCAGCAGCTGGATCAGCAGGATGTCGGTCTTGATGAGGTTCTCAACGGGGGCTACCGTGAAGGAGCCGCCCGAGAGGTAGGCCCGCGCGTAGTAGAGGCTCGTTGCGCCATTGAGCGAGGTCTTTTCCCAATCCGAGGGCTGGTCGAAGTGGACGAAGCCGTCGGCGGTGAAGTCCTTGGCCCCGGAAGGTGTTCCCGAGACACTCAGACCCGTCCAGCTCGTACCGTTCCAGTANNAAGGTCGATGTTCACCCCCGTGAACTTGCTCGTGGAGCCCAGGTAGAGGTAATGGTCCGAGTCGAAGGCGAGGCTGTAGTTGTTAGTCGTGCTGGCAAGGTACTCGGAGCTTCCCGAGCTGAGGCCCCCCTGGGCCAGCTGTGTGAACATAGTAGGGCCGCTGGTCTCCTCAATCCCCGAGGAGGCCGATGGTTCGGGGTCGGTGAACTTCCTGACCAGAATCCAGTCGTAGTAAGAGTCCTTATTCGATCCCTGGCTGACGATGGCGATCCTCCCCGACGTGAGCGTCGGGTCCGCCGACGAATACCCGCCTCCCGAGGGAAAGCAGGTTGCCCCATCGCGGGTGAACTTCATGCTGCCGTCGGTCTTGACGTAAGTCTCGTAGACGTGAAAACTGGTATCGAGAAGAGGATTTGCCGCATCGGTCTGTTCCCAGTCTGCATCCGCCTCCGTACCTTTGGAAAGGACGTAGCGGTTACCGGCGGTACTCGTTTCGCCCGCGTAGAAGTGTGGCCCTGCCCCCGAAGGGCCGAACTGATCTTGCGTGTGGTACCACCCCGCGACCCCGTGGTAGGTAGCGTCGGTATTATTTGACTTTCTACTTCGGCTCTTGATGGCGAAGCCATAAGAATTGCTCGTGGTGAAGCTGTTGTGAAAGACACCGTGCTTCATGGTGCTGGTGTGGCCGACTCTCAGGTTGACACCGTCGGTGCTAACATATGGGAGGGGGGTGGGTGGTGGCAGCATAATCGCCAGTACCTTCGATTCACCGAATACAAGACCCGAGTCCACACTGGCCTTGACCTTGTAAGTGGGCGATGCCGGGATGTTGGTGAACCTGTTCAGCAGTCCAAACCCCTTGCCGTGATCGCCCGTCCCAATCGGATTGAAGCGTAGGTTATCTTGATTTGTTGTCTGCGTCCCGGTATCGTCATTCTGCTGTAGCTTATTCCAGTTGGGGGCAATATATCTATTACTACCGCTACCATCCACGAATTGCTCAGACGCTATGACAACCACTTCGTTGCTGGCCGCGAAAGTGGTATTCAGCGTGTTCATGGTCACTTCGGAGAAGCCGAGGCTCGTGCCACGCCATCGCTGTATGCGGCTGACCAAGTGCCCTTCCTGAAAGCCACGATTTTTGCGCGACAAGTGATATTTCCCTGTTTACTGTTACTTACGCCAGTGGCGGTGTACGTAGGGCTGGCTGGGGCCCCAGTGTCTAGAGCCACTAATAAATGCACTTGATGACGTTGAAGAGTACCAGACTTATCGATATATATGTTCCACTGATTTTTGGCCAGCTCTGTTGTACCCCTCTTAAGTCTCACATTTGTCAATACTAGCGCACCATTACTTTGGGTGTTTTCGGCCTCAAATATGCCCAAGACGATGTTGTCCCCAGCTGGGAAAGACGTGTTAAGCGTAGTCAAAGTGGTCTCCGAGTCAGGAACCTCAGTCGCAGTGCCCGGCGCCTGCGCGCCGGTAACCCCGTTGATGGCCAGTATCTTCGCTTCTGCGCTCATGCCTGTCCCGGATACAAGAGCCCTTACTCTGTAGGACTGGTTCGCAGCTGCGCCCGAGTCGTACGCCATCAGGGCATACCATTTCTGGTTGTTGGGGGCAGTGCTGTCAACATCAATAGAGTACAAGTTGCTCATGAGTGTGATCGACCCCGTCCTTTGAAGTTGCAGATTGGTAGATGCTATCGATAGGGGTGTCGTTGAGTTCACTTGCACAATGGCTATTACGAAGTTGTTCCCAGCTGCGAAAGACGTGGGAAGCGTCGCCAGAGTCGTGTAACTCCCCGCTGTCAGGGACACACTGCCGCCGTCGATGAACGCCGATGAAGTAACATAGCCCTCCTCGGTGAAGGGCGTCCAGTTGTCCATAGTTTCGAAATCATCCCAGAGGTCGTAGATCATGGATTTGTTCGCCTTGACCGCTGCCGGGGAGGAGTTCCCGTAGTAGAGGTAGTAGTTGCTGGGTCCCCCTGCCCAGCCGCCTGGCTCCTGGATCCTGAACCAGACGGTGATGTTGCTGGAGGTGAAGCTCTCGAGCTCCCGGTCGAGGTCGTTCCACTGTGACCCGTCCCACCAGACAACGCGGAAATCATCACCATTGGTTTTATCATTGCAATTGTTGTAAATGTCGCTCGCATCACTACCACTCAAAGCCAACTTAATCGAGTAGCCCGACGAGGTGGAACCGATGGTGAGCTGCCTCCGGTAGGCATACCCGGGATACCAGAACGGTTGGGAATACCATGCCTCGGAGAAGGGGATGACGCCGACGACGTAATCGGTCCCTTCCTCCAGGAGCGTTTCGTCCCTGTACACGGTCTGGGGGGCGTCGAGGGAGCGGTAGTTCCGGATCTTGAAGGCGGGGCTGTACCGCGGGTTGGAGGGAGTTCCGTGGATGTCGAAGACGAGCTTCTGGTCGTCGGCCATATCGATGGCGTAAGCGCCCTCGGCCTCGTTGAAGAAATCATGCGGGGGGTACGATTCCTCCGCGCCGTAGGTCGCGAAGGTGTCCGTCATGGACTTGTACTGCGCACCAATCCAGCCGGCCGAGCGGGGGATGTTAGAAATCCGCACCTCTTCGATCAGACCGTCAAAGGTCCTG
>WVZH01000384.1 GCA_011772595.1 Anaerolineales bacterium | reverse complement strand
CCTTTGGCTTCGTCCAAATCTACCTACGGAGGACTTTCACAACTCGGGAATGTTAGCCGATATATTTCAAGTAACTATGATTCAAAGTTGAGGCAACTCTCTGTTGGTAGTGGTATCGTGGGTTTTGAACCAGACACACTATTAACAGGGAGGATTTCAGATGAGCGAGGAGAAGAAGGAGTTATTTGTAGGCATTGATCTTCACAAGCGCAGGTGGCATGTGACCGTCAGGGATAGGGATGTTGAGCTGTTCAGTGGAGGCATCCCTGGCAATTGGGAGTCTTTGCGGTGGATATTGCGGCGCTACAGGGGGCATCGGATTCAGGCGGTGTATGAGGCTGGTTATTTTGGTTTTTGGCTCTATGATCGTTTGATGGACTATGGGGTTGAGTGCATAGTGACGCCTCCCAGTTTNNCTCTTTTGGCCAAGGGGATGCTCAAGCGGGTGTGGGTGCCGAGTGAGCAGGAGCGGTATCACCGGCAGGTGGTTAGGAGGCGCAGGCAGCTGATGCGCGATCGTGTCAGGACCCAGGCCAGGGTCAAGTCGGAGCTCTGTTTTTACGGGATTGATTTTCCTGACTCTAGGGGCCCCTGGAGCAGGACGTATTATGAGAATCTTCGGCGTATTCGTTTTGGTAATCGGTGGATGCAGCACAGTTTCAATCGGCTGTTGGATGAGTATGCGTTCTTGAGCAAGCAGATCGACAAGCAGATGAAGTTGATCCGGCAGCTTGCTGACACACCGCACTATAGGGAGCGGGTGAAGATCCTCATGAGTGTGCCGGGCATTGGGTTACTTGCGGCCATGGAGCTATTGGTGGAGCTTCAGGATGTTTCTCGTTTCAGGCGTGAGGAGGAGCTTGCGGCCTATGTGGGGTTGACCCCATCGCAGTATTCCACGGCGGATAAGATCCGGATGGGACACATTACCAGAGCAGGCAAGAGTGGCCTTCGGGCGATTCTGGTGGAGGCCTCCTGGAGATTAATCACGACAGATATGGTGATGCGCAAAAGGTATGAGCGGATCAAGGTGCGCTCTGGGGGCAAGCGAGCGATTGTGGCCATTGCTCGTATGTTGTTATTGAGAATAAGGCGAATGCTGCTTGATGAACGTCCTTATGCTCTAGGGTTAGTCGGGTAGCGCAGAGAACCTGAAATCGAAAGGAAGCGAGGTTTGGAGCATGGCGTGGATTCATCTGAGTGTGCCAGCTGTCTGGCAACCTCGTTTTCAAGAATGCCAGCTCCAACATTGAACACCTCGGATCGTTGCATGTGGTTTCTCAGAACGAGAAAACCACGGATAGCAGATTGGTTTGGGTTCAGAGCACATATCGCTACTAACCTTGACTTTGAACATAGCAGATGAATCCGTGATGTATCCAGGCTATCTGTTCTGAAGAATTGCGTCAGAAACATTCAATATATGAAGACTCAGCAAATTCGCTGATACAGTTAGCATTCAACGAACTCCGCAATGCGAAGCAGGTTATATCAGGAATAACTAATGAACAGGGCTCTAGTAAAATCAGCTATTGTTTTTGATTATTAGGAGAATTAGAAATGTCAATAGACGGCAGAAAATGGTAGGAGCTCGGAACTGGGGTCTA
>WVZH01000337.1 GCA_011772595.1 Anaerolineales bacterium | reverse complement strand
TAGTTCCGGAGCAAATCAACAGCTCTGCAGAGTGGCCCAAACTGCATATCTCAGTTAGGGGTTAATGCCTTGGACCTCTTCCTTTTTCTCTTGACATCCTATCCCGAAAAGATAGAATGCAAGCCGTAAAGGGGGGCAGGAATGTAGCCTATCAATTGACGTTGAAGCTCTGGCGAGCCCCGAACATCTCACGCTGAAATGTGGAAGGCTCCTCCCGGTATTATTATTCCCGCTATGACTTGAGACCCTCTCCAGGTAACGTGCCCTCCACACAAACCAGTCAGTAATATCGAAGTGAAGTCTGGTTAGGCTCATCTCGTCCTTCTAGGACCATTGTCTCGGAGGTAAGAGAATGCCTGCTGCCGAAACCATTACACTCGAGGCGATTCGCGAGGCCCAAGGACGCCTGACTGGCACAGTGCTTCGTACGCCGCTTGTTCGTCTTAACGTCGATGACTCGCCGGCGGAGATCTTTCTGAAATTGGAGAACCTGCAGCCCATCGGATCTTTTAAGCTGCGTGGCGCGGGCAACGCAATGCTACTGGCAAAAAAGCAACGGTTGCAGAAAGGCGTTTGGACTGTCAGTGCCGGAAATTGGGCACAAGGGGTTGCTTGGTACGCTCGACTATTAGGAGTGAAATGTACGGTCGTTGTTCCTGAATCTGCGCCAGAGACGAAGATTACCGCAATCGAACGCCTCGGTGCACGTGTTGTTTTCGCGCCCTTTGATGATTGTTTGCAAATCTTCCGGTCACGCAGCTACAAAGGGATGGAGGGCTTTTTCCTCGATGATTTTAGTGAACCAGCAGTGAGGGCCGGGCATGGCACCATCGGGTTGGAGATTCTCGAGGAATTGCCTGAAGTTGATGCGGTCGTCATCCCCTATGGTGGAGGCGGTCTTAGTTGTGGGATTGCTCCTGGCTTGCGTGCTCTTAGGCCTGATACCAAGGTGTACGCCTGCGAAGTTGAGACAGGGGCACCTTTGGCCGCTTCGCTCGCTGCCGGAAAGCCTGTCGAGATCGATCATACACCCAGCTTTGTAGATGGCATTAGTGCTCCATTTCTGGTTCCCGGAATGTGGGAGTTGGCAAGTCAATTGTTGGATGGTTCACTGGTCGTGGGATTGGAGGAAGTGGCTTCCGCAATCAGAATATTGGCTGAGCGGAATTGTATCATCGCTGAAGGCGCTGGGGCGGTGTCGGTAGCCGCCGCGCTTGCCGGCAAGGCCGGCACTGGAAAGGTGGTTTGCGTCATCTCCGGAGGAAACATCGACAAATCGAAATTGGTGCGAATACTCCAAGGTGAGGTGCCATAGTTGGCCAGGGTTATTACTACAAGATGA
>WVZH01000234.1 GCA_011772595.1 Anaerolineales bacterium | reverse complement strand
GGCGGCAGGGAATAGAGTGCGCCGAGGGTCAAGACCAGAAATGCCCAGGGGAGGATCGATAGCCAGGCTGCCAGCCCCAGAGCCAGCAGGCCGCAACCCACTAGGGGAATCATCGCCTCCCTCTGCGTCAGTTGGCCCAGTGCGATCGGATTGATGCGATTCGTCTGCTTGACCGGGTCGCGAGCGTCGATCTTGGCGTCGGCCACGTTGTTCAGTCCAAAGATGGTAGCGTTGAGCAGCAGGCCGACCAGCAACAAGCTGGCGATGGTGAGCCAGGGGACGGCCTGTAAACCGTGAAGAAGGAAAAATCCTAACAGCGGTAACAAGGAAGCGGCGATGACCGTATCCCCCCCGATCAAGCGCATATTGCGCAGGTGGAGACCGAATCTTTGTAAACCCGACTTGACGCGGGTTCTCTCCTTGGGTATCAGGACATCGCCCGGCTGGACGTCCTTCTTAACAGTACATGGAACCATATGTTGTAATCCTTCCCTTTCATTACCTATTATTCTCCTTCAATCAGGTTAGGTCAAGTGGCATAAAATCCGGGGTCATACTATAATTGATAAAGTTATGCCAGCTGGCCTAATTTTCAGCTCCACGTTTGACCGCGTAGAGCATACGTTGGAACCCTGGCACGAGGCGAGAGAGGTGCCGGTTTACTGACCGGGACGAGATTCTGGCGACGTTACACCGCAACGCCGAGCTGATCCACAAGGGCACAAGCATGAACCGGGACAGGGGCCGAAATGTCTACCTGAATATGGCAAGGAAGGATGAAATACAGATCATTAGCAGCGCCTCCACCAGGAGATTACACCAGCATCTGTGGGCAACTGCGGGATACTTCAGGAAGTGCCGCAGTGCTGATTTGCTGGCGATTGGCTGATACGAGATCACTGAGGCAATACCATCAAAAGGACGGGAAATGCGGCGTTTATCATAACGCCTTTCAACAAGAAGGAACTGCGCACAAAAATTGCGGAAATGCCAGAGAATTCGTAGATCTGTATTGACAGGAGGAAACAGAAATGCAGCGGAACACCTGTCCAAACCTGAATCACGGCCGCACAAACCCACCAGTCCGTTACTGCTCGCAGTGCGGCAAACTGGTAAACGGAAACCTTATCGCCGAGAAGTGCAGTGAGGAAGAGCATGCGAGGAAGCGGCGAAATAGAAACAAATACTGCGTTGA
>WVZH01000310.1 GCA_011772595.1 Anaerolineales bacterium | reverse complement strand
GTGGAGGGGGTGATCGAGGAGCGCATCGGACGATTAGAGGAGGCGCTGAGAGAGACGCTGAGCATAGCCAGTGTGGAGGGGGAAGACTTCACCGCGCAGGTGGTAGCCAGGGTGCAGCAGGTTGGTGAGAGGAAGCTGATCCAGAGGCTCTCCAGAGAGCTGGAGAAAAAGCACCGCCTGGTGCGAGCTCAGGATGAGGCCAGGGTGGGGGAACATTACCTGTCCCGGTATCGCTTCACACACCTGCTCTTTCAACGGTTCCTGTACAACGACCTTAGCACGGCGGAACGACGGACGATGCATGGAGAAGTGGGGAGGGTGTTGGAGGAGCTCTACGCGGGGGAGACGGATGCGATCAAGGTGCAGTTGGCCAATCATTACAGCGAGGCGGGAGAAGCGGACAAGGCCATCGAGTATCTTCAGGAAGCAGGAGACAGGGCGCGAATGGTATTCGCACATGAGGAGGCGGTGCAGTTCTACCAGCGGGCTTTGGCGTTTCAGAGAGAGAAGGGCGATGACGATCAAGCCGCGCGGACGTTGATGAAATTGGGATTGACGCATCATTCCAGCTTCGACTTCGACCGTGCGGGTAAGGCCTGGGAGGAGGGCTTATCGCTGTGGGGGCAAGCCAGCATGAGAGAACAGGTCACTCCATTACCTCCCGCTCCGCATGCTCTCCGCATACAATCCGTTAATCCCGTTACAATCGATCCAAATAAAGTTGAGGATGTCTTTTCGGGGATGCTCATCCGCCAGATCTTCAGTGGGCTGGTGGAAGCGAGCCCTGACAAAAGTGTGATACCGGATATCGCACAAAGCTGGGAAATCCTGGAAGGTGGGACCAGGTACCTCTTCCATCTACGAGAGGACGCACGATGGAGCGATGGGACTCCTGTGACCTCCGGGGATTTTGAGTATTCCTGGAAGCGAGCGCTTGCTCTAGGCGCCGAGTATGTTCCTGTGTATTTCTATGACATTAAAGGCGCCAGGGCGTTTCATCAGGGGGATCTGTTGGATCCGGACCTGGTTGGGGTTCGATCGCTGGATGAGAGAACGCTTCTGGTCGAACTGGAACAGCCGGCAAGCTACTTTCTTCATTTGCTTACCAATGTTGTGACGTTTCCCGTTCCCCGCCATGTGGTCGAGAGATTTGGGGAGGCCTGGACAAAGGTTGGGAATATCGTCACCAATGGCCCCTTCCGATTAGCATCGTGGCAGCGAGAGGAATCCATGGTGCTGACACGCAATGAGGGTTTCCATGGTCGATTTGCCGGGAATCTGAAGCGGGTAGAGATCCAATTTCACCACCATGGTGATATCGGTATTGAGGAAGCATATGAAGCTGAAGAATTGGATGTTCTTGGTACAGGGATCCTTTTTTTGGTGGGAATGGATTGGTTATTGAGCCGTTTTTCTGGGGAATTTGTTCCCCAATCTTATGAGACCACCTATTTCTTGAGTTTCGATATCACTCGGCCACCTTTCAACGATTCAAGGGTGCGAAAAGCGATCGCATTGGCAATGGATAGGGTGGCGGGGTGGAAAGCAACTGAAATAGGGACAGGCCAGATTACGACGCCCGCCACAGGAGGGTTTGTACCTCCAGGGTTACCCGGGCATTCTCCTGGAATTTCTATGCCATTTAATCCCCAAGAAGCGAAAAAACTGCTGGCCGAGGCTGGCTATCCGGAAGGCAAAGACTTTCCTATTTTGGAGGTCTATCATTGGAGCTTAAGCGAAGAGAACAACAGCCGGATCGAAAGAACCTGGTCGTCACAGTGGAAAGAAATCCTAGGTATAGAGAGCAAATGGGAATTTGTAGATTATATATCATACTATAAACGAGTGCAGAATGACCGACCCATGATGTTTTGTAATGGATGGGGTGCTGATTATCCAGATCCGGACAACTTTCTCAGATTGGGATTGCCCAAAACGTCAGGATGGAACCACGATGCCTTTAAGGCGCTTGTCGAGCGTTCGAGAAGATGCATGGATCAAGGCGAAAGGCTGACCCTTCTAAGGGAAGCAGACAAAATCCTGATGGAGGAGGTCCCGATCATACCGATCAACTATGTTGGTGGTGATTTTCTAGCGAAACCATGGGTGAGAAGGTTCTTCCCATCCTGGAAGAATATCATCCTCGATTCGCATTGATCGACTGAGGGAGAAATCCTTTAAAGGTCTTATCTATGCCAGGCAGTATACCCTTCCCCGACCTACCGGAAGGGACCGTCACCTTCCTATTCACCGACATCGAGGGATCGACCGAGCTATGGGAGATTTGAAGCTCTCGGATATCAATATCGTCACCTAATGAACTCAAAAACCTAGCCATTACAGGACGAGAGGTAGAAACATGACGACAATCACTGAAAACGTAAGCGTCAGCCCTTTTGCGATCTTCCGCAACCGTAATTTCACATTTATATGGATTGGCCAGCTTGTCTCGACGATCGGCAATGCACTGACATCGTTGGCGGCATCGATTGTGGTCTTCCGCTTGACAGGGTCGGCGCTGAGCGTGGGGTTGATGCTCATGGCGACAGCCGCGCCCAGCCTGCTCGTCGGCCTCATCGCTGGGGTTTTCGTGGACCGTTTTGACCGTAAGCGCATCATGATCATCGCTGACTTGATCCGCGCGGGTCTCGTCGTCCTCGTTCCTATCTTGATTCCTGTCCATGTGGCCTGGCTTTATGTCATCGTTATGCTGACCAGCGCAGTGGGCCAGTTCTTCGATCCGGCGCACGCGAGCGTGTTGCCAGAGATCGCTTCCGATGAGGAACTGGCCGCGGCAAATTCATTCATTGCGATCAGCTCCTTCGGCTCTACGGCGATAGGCTTTGCAGCTTCAGGTTTGATCGCTTCTCAATTTCCCATCGAGTGGGCTTTTTATTTGGACGCTATTTCCTTTCTCCTCTCCGCGCTTTGTATCTTGCTCGTGCAGATCGCACCATTGGAGGTTGAAGGAAAGACGGATGTCGCCACCGTCATCAGAAATTTGCGTGAGGGTGCAAGATTCCTTTACAGTAATGTCATCTTGCGATCGTTGATGCTTGTCTCCGCACCGATCTTGTTTGGTTTTGGTCTTTGGAACGTCTTGCTTCTACCCTTTGCGACGAGAGTGCTGCAAGCGACAGAGTTCGAGTATGGCCTCCAGGAGGGTTTGACATCCGTTGGCTTCGTGATCGGCAGCCTTTTAATGGCCCGTTGGGCCGATCGTTTACGGGAGGGTCAGTGGCTCGCGATTGGCTTTTTAGGGATAGCAACGGTAGGCATCTTTTATTCACGAACAGCATCGATTCCGATTGCAATCGGTCTGGTTACAGTGTCGGGCTTTATGAACGCGCCCTCCGCGATCGCAAGACGATTATTGGTACAGCGTAACGCGCCACGCGAGGTGCGTGGGCGAGTGAACAGCGCTTTTTTCGTTTCGAGGGACATTGTGTTTCTCATGGGCATGGCGGCAGCCGGCCTCGCCGATATGTTGGATGTGCGCCTGTTAATCCTAGGTAGTGCGCTGCTCATGTTAACCTCTGGTCTGCTTGCGCTGGTGCTACCTGGTCTTGGTCAACCGGCTGCCGAGTGGAAGAAGGCGTTGAGCATGCTGCGAGCTGCGCCTGTGGTGCCGGAGCTCGGGGTAGGTCGAGCAGCGACGCTGGCAGATTTGAGTCAACTCATAGCTCATGTGCCTGCGCTCTCACGATTGAGTTCCCAAGATCGAGAGCTATTCATCGAAGGTGTACAGGTGCGCGAAGCCACTGAGGGAACGACGATCCTGCGCCAAGGGGAAACGGGAGATGATGCTTTCTTTATCATCGCTGGAAAGGCGGTAGCTGGGATCGCAGACGAAGAAGGAAATTATCGATCCTTGTCTTCCATGGGAGCCGGAGATTTCTTTGGAGAGATTGCTGCGCTGACTGGAAGATCACGTACAGCAAACGTGGTTGCAGAGGAAAAGACTGCGTTGATGCAAGTACCCGCTACGAACCTGCGAGGGTTGATGAAGGACCCTCGGCTCATGTATCTGTTCTGGTCCCAATTGACCGAACGGCTGAGCCGTACGCATGCGGCTGATCTACCAAGACTGGCGGGCTTCGATCAAGAATCGCTGCGCGAACTACGCACATCCCACCAGGATGAGGAGAGTGCCGAGAATTAGGAGAAGATTACGCCCTTCAAGCGTGTGGCAGGGTTGAATGGAAACTGAACATCCATCAAAAACGTGCAGTTCTTGTTCCTTCAGGAACACGAGCGACGCCAAGTTCTGTCAGAACTGCGGCGAACCGCTGGCGCTGACGTGCAATTCTTGCGGAACCGATAATCTGCCCGAGGCGCATTTCTGCAAGAACTGCGGGCAGCGTTTAGAACGTCCGCCTTCCCCTGATCAGGAGAAGAAGTTGAGATCCTTGCGGCAAGCTGCGCCGGGGGGATTGCAGGAGAAAATGCGTGCGGCGGGTTCAGAGATCGAAGGGGAACGCAAACCGGTCACCATTCTCTTCGCCGACATCGTCGGTTCCACCGCCATCGCCGAGAAGTTGGACCCCGAGGAGTGGAAGGAGATCGTCTCTGGGGCGCACCGCCGAGTGAGCGAGGCGATCTATCGCTACGAAGGCACGATTGCGCAGTTGCTGGGCGATGGAGTGCTGGCCTTCTTCGGTGCGCCGATCACGCATGAGGACGATCCCATCCGTGCNNCAAATGCGAGTGGGGATCAACACGGGGACGGTGGTGGTTGGGGAGATAGGCGACGATATGCACATGGAATATCTGGCCATCGGCGATGCCGTCAATGTAGCGGCGCGGCTGCAGTCGGCAGCGAAACCCGGCAAGGTGCTGCTATCAGAGGCGTGCGCTCGATTGGTTGGAGAGGCCTTTGGATTGAAAACACTGGGCGATATCCAGGTCAAAGGCAAGGCGGAAGCCCTGGCAGCGTATGAGGTCGTGGAGGCCAGAGCGCCAACGGTGGTCAGGCGCGGCATCGAAAGATTCCAAGCACCCTACATTGGGCGGGGGCGAGAGGTGGAGCAACTGCAGTCGGTTCTGCTCGCCCTCTGCGAGGGTCATGGACAGATCGTGGCCTTGGTGGGTGAAGCCGGGATTGGCAAGACGCGTCTGCTGGAGGAGGTGAAAGCGCTCGTCTGTCAAGGCGAAAGCGATGCGGAAAGCACGCCCATCTCACCCAAGACGATCCGCTGGCTGGAAGGTCGCTCGGTTTCCTACGGTGGATCGCTTTCGTACTGGGCGATCACCCAACTACTGCTAGAGGATCTGGGTCTTTCAGAAGGTGCGCCGCAGGTGAAGATCAAAGTGGCACTGCGTCGGCGTGTTAAAGATCTATTCGGTGAAGAGAAATCCGATGATTTGTTGCCCTATCTCAGCCATCTCCTGGGCCTCACGCAAGAGGGGGAAGCGGAGGAACTCATCCAGTCGTTGGATGGGGAGTCGTTGAAGCGTGGAACCCTGACATCGGTGCAGGACTATTTCGCCTCGGTGGCGAAGGAGAGGCCGACAGTCTTGGTGTTCGAAGATATGCACTGGGCGGATTCCTCGAGCCTGGAGGCGCTGGAAAGCTTGCTCGCCCCCACGGATCTGGTGCCCCTGATGATCCTCATGCTGATGCGGATCGAGCGCGATCATGGCTCCTGGGGGGTCAAGATCAAAGCCGAGACGGATTTTCCCCATCGGTACACCGATGTCCACCTCGGACGGCTATCAGATGCGGATTCCTCTGAATTGATGGTGCATTTGCTAGGTGCAGATGAATTGCTGGAGGAACTGCGGAGCATGATCATGGCGCGGTCGGAAGGAAACCCCTTCTATCTTGAGGAGGTCACCCGTCATTTGGTAGAAGAGGGCTTGATCGTCAGGGATGAGGAAGGATGGCGTGCGACGGAGGCGATCGGCGAGATCGGAATCCCCGAAACACTGCATGGGGTCTTGTTGGCGCGCATCGATCGCTTGGAGGAGGACGTTCGACGGACATTGCAGATGGCTTCGGTGGTCGGGAAGAGCTTCCTCTATCGGATCTTGGAAGCGATCTCGGAGGTGGAACGGCAGTTGGACGAGCACCTTTCGCAGCTGCAGCGTGTGGACCTGGTGCGGGAGAAGGCGCGCATCCCTGAGTTGGAGTACATGTTCAAGCACACCCTGACGCAGGAGGCGGCCTACAATTCCCTACTGCACGCTCGGAGGAAGGAATTCCACTGGAAGGTGGGTGAGGCCCTGGAGAAGCTCTTTGCTGATCGTGAGGAGGACTTCCTGGGGATATTGGCGCATCATTTTGAAGCAGCTGAGGTGCATGACAAAGCAGTAGATTATCTAATCAGAGCTGGGGATAGGGCACGATTGGCTTACGCTCACCAAGAGGCGATTGATTCCTACCAGCGGGCGCTGTCGCTCCTGGAAGCACAAGAGGAATATGAGCGCATGGCGCGCACTCTCATGAAACTGGGTTTAACTTATCACAATAGTTTTGACTTCCATCGGGCAAGTAAGGCTTACGAGGAAGGTTTCGCCATGTGGAAGCAGGCAGCTGAAACCCAGCCGGTGATCTCCGTTCCACCGGCGCCTCACGCTCTTCGGCTGGGTTGGATCGAACCGAGAACCTTGGATCCGACAATGGCTTTCGAGACGGCCTCGATACCCGTGACAGCGCAGCTTTTCAGCGGCCTGGTGCAATTGAGCCCGGATTTGGAGATTTTGCCGGATGTGGCCCACTCATGGGAGGTTTTGGATGCAGGACGAAGGTACGTCTTCCATCTGCGAGAGGATGTGTGTTGGAGTGATGGTGAGCCAGTGACGGCGAAGGACTTTGAATTCGGTTGGAAGCATGTCCTCAATCCTGCGACCGAGTCACCTTGCGCTTATTTGTTGTACGACGTTAAAGGTGCGAGAGAATTCCACGAGGGTCGGATTTCATATGCAGATTACGCCGGAGTTCGCGCGATCGATGACGTCACCTTGTGTGCGGAATTGGAGGAGCCGACCAGCTACTTTATGCAACTACTGTCTCTACCTCCATTTTATCCACTACCTAGGCATGTGGTAGAAGTATACGGCAAGATGTGGTCGGACGTGGGAACGATTGTCACCAACGGTCCTTTCATGGTGGTTGAATGGAAACCGGGTGAATCTATCGTCCTGGCACGCAACCCAGCCTACCATGGCCGATGCATGGGTAATGTTCAGGAAGTAAGACTGATCCCAAAGCGAGGATGGTCTGCAGAATTGGGAATGTATGAGGCGGACGACCTAGACAGCTTGGATATCAGGAGATACCCTTGGAAGGAGCTCGAAAGAATACGGCAGCGATACGCTGGGGAATACGTCATATTCCCAGCACACTCAACTTTCTATTTAGGATTTAATGTCAAGCAGTCCCCTTTCCACGACGTCTGCGTGCGCCAGGCCTTTGTCATGGCTCTGGACAGAGAAATGCTGGCGTCTATGTTGGCGATGGATCATTTTTCCCCTATCACAGGTGGGTTTGTGCCGCCGGGGATGCCGGGGTACTCTGCGGGGATCACCTTGCCGTATGATCCTGATCGGGCACGACAACTACTGGCGGGATCGGGTTACCCTGGAGGTCGTGGTTTTCCCAAAGTGGAATTGTTGTTGATCCCTCACTATCGGGCTTCTGAAATCGGTGAGTTTCTTCAGATGCAATGGCGGGAATACCTCGCGGTAGAGATCCTATGGGAGGTGCAGGAGTGGGGAAAATTTATGGAAAGGCTTCAGGATAAACC
>WVZH01000264.1:51919-58211 GCA_011772595.1 Anaerolineales bacterium | reverse complement strand
CATCCTTCGACTACGCCTTCGGCTCCGCTCAGGATGATCGAAGCGAAATCGAAGGATCTGGTTCCCCCACAGCCCCCCTAGAGGGGGGCGAACGGGGGGTGGATAAAAATGGAAAGCCCCCTACAACCTCCCTTGAATCCACCCCCCAATCCACCCCCAGGTGGACAGTAAAAAACCACCTTTGATTTAGTCTATTTCCAGCAGTCGCAATTGCAGAAAAGGTCTCCCTGATGGAGATCGTGAATGCAGGTAATTTCAAAAGGAGGTGGATTATGCCACTGCTGGAAATCGAAAACGTCGTCAAAGAATACCGAGGGGGCACACGGGCAAACAACGGCATCTCCCTTACTGTCCAGACGGGGGAAGTCTTCGGCTTGCTTGGGCCTAACGGCGCTGGGAAAACCACGCTTGTGCATCAGGTCAATGGTCTCCTTACGCCCACGTCAGGCAGGATCGTAATCGACGGCGTCGATGTGGTCGCAGATCCGGGCTTTGCGCGCATATCGTGCTCCTTTCAGCCTCAAACTCAAGTTCCCATTGATGGCCTCACACCAATGCAAGCGATCGAGCTAATCGGGCACTTGCGCAAGGGTGAGCCTCAGGTCGTGAGCGAAAGAGCGCAGCAACTCATCAAGGACCTAGAGCTCGAAGAGTGGGCCGAAAGCCCCGGCGAGGCGCTTTCAGGTGGTGCGAAACGCCTTGTGGCTTTTTGCATGGCTGCGGTCGTGCCGGGGAAGTTGATCATTCTTGATGAGCCCACCAACGATGTCGATCCTTTACGTAGGCGTTTGCTATGGGGGCTGGTGCGCGAACTGGCGGATCAAGGATCGGCGGTCCTGCTCGTGACCCACAACGTGCTAGAGGCGGAGCGAACCGTTGACCGCCTAGCGATCATTGATCACGGTCGATTGATCGGGTTGGGCACGCCGGGATCCATGAAGGACGCTGAGATGGGGTATCTGCGCCTGGAGATCCTGCTTGAGCCGGGAGCGAAACCCCCTGATACGCCAGGGTTCTTTGAGAATCCGGTCAACGGCGGGCGCCGGGTGATCGGCAGGGTGGCGGAATCCGCGGTGGAGATGGCGGTTGAATGGGCGAGCGGCCTACGAGACGATCGGGTCGTGGAGGAATTCTCCATCGGGCCGGCGACATTGGAAGATGCTTATCTGAGGAAGATCGGGCGCGCCGATGCGCTCGAAAACAACGGAAAGGAGGGGAAGTGAGATGACTGCCATGAATTGGATGCAAAGCTACAGGACACTCCTGCGCTGGCAGGGCCTTCGGTTCAAGCCGGTGTTTCCGTTTGTTGTGCTAGTGCAGTTCTTCACTGGGGTCGGGACCGTCATCGGGTTTGGTTTTCTGGTTCCGAAGATCGATATGGCCTCAGCGACCTTTCTCGTGACAGGCGGGCCAACGCTGGCCTTGATCACGTTGGGACTGGTCCTGGTTCCGCAGCTCGTAGCCACGGGGAAGGCGGAAGGATCGCTAGAGTACATGTGGTCCCTGCCGATCCCGAGGATGGCTTATCTGGCCGCGGATCTAACGATCTGGATGGTGGCGACGATGCCGGGCGTGATCGTGGCCCTGATCGTTGGTGCGGTCAAATATGACTTCGCGCTTCAGGTCAGCCTGCTTGTGGTACCGGTGTTCATGCTGATCGTGCTCACAGCCACCACGGTGGGGTACACAATCGCAGTGCTCTCCCCGAAGCCGGAGTTGGTCGGCCTGATCACGAACTTCATCATCTTCTGCCTGTTCCTTTTCTCGCCGATCAACTATCCGGTGGAGCGGCTTCCCGGTTGGTTGGCCAACCTGCACCGTGTCTTGCCCGTGAAATACGCAGCGGATGCCGTTCGTGGGACGTTGGTCTCCGGGTATTCGGACGATCTGGGGTTAGCTCTGGCCGTCTTGAGCGCCTGGTGCCTCATCGGGTTGGGTGTCAACTACGTAGTTGCCACGCGGCGGAAGTAAATCAATCAAAGCAATAATGGATCATCGCGGAAGCGATCGCGAAACGATCGCATCCAAAGCGATGAAAACCATAAAGGAGAGTGTGGGATGAACCAAAGGGAAACCATTCTGGAAACCCGTGAAGTGCGCGATTTCGATCATGTGATCTTGCGGGGGGATTTGTGCAGCGCCGAACTCATCATCGAACAAGGAGAGGGCGAGTCGCTCACGATCGAGGCTGAACCTCAGGTCATGCCTAGGATCGAAACCGTGGTGCGGGAACGCAAGCTGGTCATCCGGCTTGGCGGGACCTGGTTGGAGCGTTTGGCTGATCGACTGGCCAACGCCTTTGAAGAACCGAAATTGGTGCTGAGGTTGCAGCTGCGCGAGCTTCGATCACTCGATATGGGCTGCATACAGCACGTGCATGCAACCTCCATCGAGACCGACTCTCTGCGCATACACCAGAGCGGAGCCGGCCGTCTCGTGATCGAGTCCTTGAGCGCACAAGATCTGGGGGTTGTGCAGTCTGGTGCCGGGCTGCTCGAGATCGCTGGCCAGGTGCAGAAGCAGCGCGTGAGATCAAGTGGTGTCGGCAGGTATGCCGCTTCCCAGTTGAAGTCCGAGCGAACGGAAGTTCGTGTTACGGGATCGAGCACAGCGCGTGTGCATGCCAATGGAAGTCTCGAGGCCGTCGTGACCGGGGTCGGTTACGTCGAGTATGGCGGTAATCCTCAGGTACGGACGAAGATCACTGGGGCGGGAAGCGTCGTGCGAAGAGGTTAAAGGCAGTCATGCAGATTGAAAATGATCCATATTGTTCTATGCAGGTCACGCAGACGTGACAAGTCGATCGAAGGGGATGGAAATGAACGACCCAACAATCTTAGCTTTCTCAAATTCAGTTCCAAGCACATCTGAGAAAGATGGGATGGCGATAACAAAACTCTGTCGGTTGAGCGCGGTGCTTGCGTTGCGTAGCGACATATGTATCATCGTGGATCTCCTTAAAGAACTGGGAGAATCGTGGATTGATGCTCTCTTTACAAAACCTGCACTATGCGCTAATGCAATTTCCTTTCAATGGTCATTGCTATCGGAGTCTCTGGCTCCTCCAAATGTGGTGGGCTTTTCGGACGTCTCGACTTGAGTTTCTGAATCCTGTGCGCCGTTCCCGGTTTCATCCCCTGTGAAGTGCCATCTATTCGCCCATGCTCCCATGTCACTTTCATCGTGATCTTCCGTTGGCGCTTGCATGGCTTCAAACGACATTCTGGTGTTCATGATTTCAACTCCTTCGTACATATGATCTTCGTATTGGGTTGGATAATGAAAAGAGCTGCCTCTGTCGGTTGAGGCAGCTCCTTCCGCTTTCCAAAATCTGATCTTCTATTTGAGCCTGGCTCTCCTTTCGGATCGTTTTGGTATGCGCTCAACCGACATGGGAAATCGATTAATAAGCAACAATCCCAGCAGGATGCTAAGAATGATCACAATAATGGAGAGTAGGTTCAAACCCAGATTCATCATGCTCTACGAACTCCCAAAAAACGAAAAACACCTCCCGGCTGGGAGGTGTTTGCGTTCACAGATTCGTCCTAACGCGCTACCGCTCCAACCGGGTATGGCTTCCCAGCCGGTATAAGGATGCGAAGCTCAATTAAAGTCAACAGGACGTCGAACTTTGTGAAGCTCATCATCTATTAGAGATGACAATAGCATGGAAAANNCGAAGGCTCGATCAGCACCCTTGCTCATTGTCCTTTGACATGCAGGTCAAAGAATTGGATCGAACGCTGCATAGCGGCTGAAAAACCTTTCGAGAGATTGTGGTCGTCGCCCTGATAGGTGAAGAACTCCACCGATCCACCGGCGGCGAGAATCTGGTCGAAAAGGGTCGCAGAGAATTCGATCGGCACACTGTCGTCCGCCGTGCCGTGATGCAGTTGGAGCGGTGCGGAAAGCTCGTCCAGGAAGGAGTTGGCGGAGATCGAAGCCCAGAACTTAGGATTTTCCTCCACCGTTCCGTATGTTTCGACCAAGCCGGTACGCCAGCCGCCGCCTCGCGGACGATCGCTCGTTCCCGCACGCCTGGTCCAGCGAGCAAAGAGGTCGGGGTAGGAACCTACCACACCGGCCCAGATCACGCCGGCCTTGATGTCGGGATCGGTCAACATGGCGCGTAAGGTGATATACCCGCCCATCGAGTGGCCCCACATGCCGATTCTCTCCGGGTCGGCCTCCTCGTAGGCCTTCATCGCTGAGACGGCATTGAGCACGTCGACCACGTAATCCGGGTTTCCGTAGGCGCCGCGAGCGACACCTTCGGAATTCCCGTGTCCGCGATAGTCGGGGCGGAAGACGATGTAGCCGTTCCTGGCGATCGCGTTGACGTAGGCCACGTAGCGCTCGGTCGTGCGGTATTGCTCGGGATGGATGTAACCGTGGTTGAACACCACCACGGGCCAACCAGTCTCCGGCCGTTCACCATACGGCAAGGTAAGCAGGGCGAAGATTTTCAGGCCTTGCGAGCGATACGAGGCGATGAAACGGTGGTAGTTGGCTCCCGATTTGAGAACTTCCTCGATGATGATGTCGCTGGCGGGGTATTCACCCTGGCGAAGCCACTGCATGGAAAGCGGGTGGAGTGGGGTGGGCGTAGGGCTCGGGGTAGGGCTGGGGGTGAGGCTCGGAGTCGTGCTGGGCTGCGTCGTAGATGTGGTCGTTGCGGAAGTGGTGGTCGCGGCTACCAGCCCCTCGGTGGAATCGTCGACAGTTTCAGGCAATTCGGGGAGAGAACATGCGGCGGACAAGACTGCAAGCAGGATCGCCAGTACAGAGGAAAACCAGATCGTGCGTAGGGTCAAGGATGATTGCTTTTCCATCATGTGCGTCTGATTCTAATCGCGGATATAGGAGAATTTACATCGTAATAATGAGGAAAAGATTAAGATTTCAGGGACGGGATTGTGCCGTGCCGCAAGGCCGGCTTCCCTGGTTACTCGAAGGTATGAGTCTTGAAAGGTCTGGGAGCAGGAGTCGATCCGTCAGTACACCTCTTCATGGACTCATCACGGTCCCACGCAGGCGCTCCCATTCCAGGAAAAGAACCAAATTGTTGCGAAAATCACAATCTCATCATAGATGGCCCCACTTCTTCAACTATCCGTACTTTGGTCGTGTATGGCGTAGGAAGGGATCCTCTTCAGAAAAGAATGGGCCTGGTCGAAGGTTATTAAGGGAAAAGATCCTCGGGAGGGGCATCACCTGATACAACTGATGTCCGCTGCCCCAGCAGCAGCAAATGAAAGGAAGACCCATCCAAAATAGAATGGATCTTGTAGCACTACGATCGCATATCTTCTTGTTTCAGGTATGGGGTTAGCGCTCCTCGACCAGGCCGATGACATTGCCGTCGGGGTCTGTGAACAGCGCCATCTTGACCATGTCTGGTATCTCGAGCGGGGGCATGACGGTCTTTCCGCCCAGGCTCTCAGCACGATCGAGCGATTCCTGCAGGTTCTTGACTTGGACGTAGAAGGTTGCGTGTCCGGGTGCACCGTCCACTGTACCGCCAATACCACCGGCAATGCCTTCATCTCCCGCATCGACCATACCGTAGCTGTCGGGATAATTCGTGTCAAGCTTCCAATCGAATAATGCGGAATAAAACTTCTGGATCGCCTCTCGATCCTTACTGACGACCTCGAAGTGAACCACTGGGTTGGGCATTTCTCTTCTCCTTTTAAAGATATGTGAATTCGGACTAGTTCAGTCTAGTATGAATTTCGACACACTTATAGAATTGAAATTACATTTGAAATTGGTGTTGTTCCAGGATTGGGTTTGTGNNACAGGCGGTGATTGTGCCATCACAGTTGGGGGTGTAATATCGGTACATGCGTCGAGAGCGAAGCTATCCCCACAGGAGTCTCACAATGAACAAACCTTCTTCACTGAAACTCGCCTTCTCGCTATTTTTCTTCTTACTCTCGAGCTCGCTAATAGGATGTGCGCTCATCGACATCATTGCCGCTGCACTCGCCAAGATCTGTGAGCAGGACGAATATGTGGTGACCAAGACTGCGGATACCAATGACGGATTGTGCACGCCGGATGATTGCTCCCTAAGGGAAGCGGTGATCACTGCCAACTTCTGCCCGGGACACCAGACGATCCGACTACCGGCCGGCGGTTATAGTCTCACCATCACCGGTGTGGACGAGGACGCCGCCGCCACCGGTGACCTCGACATCACCGACGACCTCACGATCCAGGGTATCGGCGCACCTTCGATAAACGCCGCGGGTATCGATCGTGTCTTTGAGGTGTTTTCCCCGGC
>WVZH01000264.1:47649-51912 GCA_011772595.1 Anaerolineales bacterium | reverse complement strand
TACAATCACAGTCAGCTTACGTTGTTGGACAGCAGCGTGCACGATAACGTGGCCGTAGTGCCGCCTGGAGGGAGTGGCACCTCAGGAGGTGGGGGTCTGTTCAATGAAGCAGGGACGCTAACGCTGGAGAATACGCAAGTGTTCAACAACAGCGCAGACCATGGGGGTGGGATCCACAATTTCGCCACCGCGAATCTGGAGATGGACGGCGGGATCATCAGCTTCAATGACGCCACGCAGAACGCCGGTGGACTTTGGGTCAACGCGGCCAGCACAGCGACCCTGCACGGTGTGACGATCGAAGGTAACGCGGCAACGGTCAGCGGCGGAGGGATTTATAACGCGGGCGCAATTACCTTGCAGCAGGTCGAGGTCATCGAAAATGTCTCCGACGGTCTTCCCGGCGGTGGTGGGATCTATAATGTATCCCCACCCGATCCCGTGCTGGGCGATGCTGTGATCACGGTTACGGACAGCCTGATCGCGGAAAACGATGGGGGAGGTGTCCTCAACTTCGGCATCGTGAATATGATCGGTTCGACGGTGCGAGATAATGTCTCCAGTGCATCGCTTCATCCTGGGATTGAGAACGCCGACGAGATGTCGATCGAACTAAGCGTGATAAGTGGTAATGAAGTGAGTGGTTTGGTCAATGGTCCGACTGGTGAGTTGAGGGTTGTCGATACGACGATCTCTGGCAACACAGGCGGAAATGGGGCCGGTGTGATTGTCGCCGGTACAGCCACCATCGAACGAAGCACAGTCAGCAACAATATGGCCTCCAGCTCGGGTGGTGGCATCGAAATCCAAGGTGGAAATCTTGAGCTTGTTAACGTCACGGTGAGCGGCAATGCGGCCGGCACCGTTGGCGGAGGGATCATTCTCTTGACCTCGCCTTCCGACCCCTCCGCTATTGGTCATCTGCTCATGAGCGACAGCACGGTCACGAATAATCGACCGGATGGACTTCACGACTCGTATGGAGGGATGAACATCGAACGTTCCATCGTGGGTGACAACACGGGTACGGACTGCGTCGGTGGGGGTATGACTTCCGCAGGTCACAACCTCGACAGTGACAGTTCCTGCGCATTCACCGTTGCGGGTGATCTCTCCGGTGTAGCACCTGGATTAGGACCTTTGGCCGCCAACGGTGGTCCGACGCAAACCCACGCCTTGCTGCCTGATAGTCCAGCGTTGGACGCCGCAGGTGGAGCCTGTGCGGCGACGGATCAGCGCGGCGTAAGCCGCCCTCAGGGCGTTGCCTGTGACATCGGGGCCTATGAAGCCGAAGGTGGGGCGCCGACACCTGTGCCGACGCCTCCACCAACGGCCACACCGACAGGGGTTGCAGAGGCCTCGGTCAATTTCAACGCCGATTCTTATTCGATTAAAGAAGGTGAATGTACAACACTACGCTGGCAGATCGAAAACGCAGACAGCGCGTTCCTCGATGGTGAAGAGGTGGACATGTTGGGTGCCCGACAAGTGTGCCCGGATAAGACGACGACGTATTCGATGCTCGTGCTTGCCCCATCCGGTGATCTCGAACCATATGTAACGATTGAGGTGGAACAACTCACACCACCGGCAGCGCCCGTTCAGTTCGGTTACCAGGAGACATGCGATCAGAAACAATACGGTGTGACACTGCAATGGTTGGATGAGGCCGATAACGAAAAAGGCTTCCGCATCTACCGGGACGGTGCACTGATCGCCACGCTGCCCCGCAATTCCACAAGCTTCTCTGACACGCCGCCCACATTTGCCTCCTATTCGTATGGTGTTGAAGCATACAATGCGGCAGGCGCTTCGGGTCGGCCAACCCTGACAACTCGTGGCTGCGCTCAGTGAAGGTGTGCTTGTCNNTTGAGGGACAGCCTGGGGCTACATTGCGATTGGATCATTAAGGGGCCGTGCATTCACCAGGTGACTTTTCTCCTGGTAGGTTTTAGGTTGTACAGTTTTATGCTCGCCTAGGGGGAACCAACCGCGCCCTCAACCTCCCTCCGCTAACTCGTAGAAGAAGTGCACCAGGGTTTCCACCCCGCGCTCCAGGGAGGGCAAGTGGACCCGCTCGTTGGGTCCGTGCAGGTTATCCACCGGCGAAGCGAATCCTGTCAGCAGCGAAGGCACACCCAGGACCTGCTCGATCCAAACCGCCGCCGGAATGCCACCCCCATCGCGACTGAAAAGCGGCGGCACGCCCCAGACCGTCTCGATGGCACGGCTTAGCGCCCGAATGGCGGGCGAACTGCGCTCGGTATAGGCGGGTCCGTAGCCGGCCACAAATGTCAATTCCCAGGTAATTGTCTGTGGCGCGTTCTCGGCCACGTGATGCCGTAGTTTCTGGTGCATTTCCTCCACGGTCTGGTCGGGCACCAGACGGATGCGGACGGCGGCTTTGGCGTGGGTCGGTATGACGACCTTTTCACGCTCGGTGTCGAAGCTGGTCACGTTGACCGAAGGTCGTGCGCCGACCCGTTCGTGGGGCGAGTACGCCGCATCACCCCACAGCGCAGGCACACCGGCGTTGTCGCGGTAAAAGTCTTCGTCGGCGGGTAACTTCGCCAGTAAGGCGCGTTCATCATCTTCCAATGGGCGCACATTCTCGTAGAAGCCGGGGATGGTCACTCGTCCATCGCCATCGTGCAGCCCGGCGATGAGCTCACTCAGGGCATGCACCGGGTTGTGGATCACACCGCCGTACAAGCCGGTATGCAGTGCCTGGCGAGGCCCGCGCACGAGTAGATCGCAGCGCATGTTTCCACGTAGCGAGTAAACGATCGTGGGCACGCCCGGCGCCACCATGCCAGCGTCTGGGTTGAGGCACACGTCGCTTTGTAGCCTTTCACGCTGCTCGACGAGTAAAGCTTCCAGATGACGGGGTGGATTCTCCTCCTCGCCCTCCAGTAGCAGTTTTAGGTTGACCGGAGGCGCTCCGCCGGCTCGTAGCGCTTCGACTGCCGCCAGGCAGGCGATGATCTGCCCTTTCATGTCCGTAGCACCACGACCGTAGAGGTGCTCGCCGCGCACCACGGCCTGGAAAGGTTCGCTCTCCCAATCGGTGCGCGGCTCAACCTCTACCACATCGTAATGGCCGTAGATCAACACCGTGGGCGCACTACCTCCGGCGCGCAGGTCTTCAGCGTAGACGACGGGGTTGCCCGCTGTGGGCAGGATCGCCACTCCGTCCAGGTTGAGCTGGTTCAGGGTATCCCCAAGCCAATCGGCTGCCTGCTGGATGGCCTCGGGGTTTCCTTTCTTCCCCGATATGGAGGGGAAAGCGATGAAGGATTCAAGCCTTTTCAACCATCCCTCCCATTTCTCCTTGGCTGTGGTCAGGGCTATGTTGCGCGGTGTCTCCATGAAGCCTCCTCGTCCTGCACTGCTTGCTATTCTCTCAACACCCTTATAATAGCCGATTTATTTCCTGAAGATTGATCTCATCTTAATAAAAAGCGAGTGCAGCGAATCGTGCAGTAGAACGGTTCCGTGCAGGGAAGGTGCGTATTTTGGTGGCTACGAATGACGCCGCACGTGGGCTCGACATTGAGGGCATCTCGCACGTTGTCAACTTCGACGCTCCAGATCAGGCCGAAGACTATGTCCACCACATTGACACACGGCTCGCGTTCATGCCGCGGGGGTGGCCTGAACCCTGGTTACGCCGGAGAATGAGCCGCTGATCTCGGCCATAGAATACCTGCTGGACGAAAAGATTGAACGTGTTCACCTTCCTGGGTTTGATTACGACGTGACTGCTCCCGACTGGGTCATGCCGTTGGCCAAGACGATTTTGCGTAGCGCGCTGATCAACCGTTGCGCGTAGGATCGCTGGAAAGCCCTCACCCACTGATGAATCGATCCGTATTGCTGGTCATCGACTTGCCTTACGTCTTGATGCAGTCCCCTTTACGGCCTAATCCCAAGAAACGCCAAGCGGATACCTTAACCCGAGAAGAGCTGGTCTTTCCCGCTTATGTCTTGTAGCCGGCCATGAAATACTGTAAAGTGAAATAATGGTTGCGGGGATGCCACAAGGATCGTGATCATAGCATCAAGGCTTTTGTGTAGGTTGTCTGCATCAACTGTTTTTCGCTCTTTTTGAACAGAGGTTTTGTCCATGTCTTCTTGCCCCAAAGGTGGATGGGTTCCATACCTGGAACTCATCGCGTTACCAAGGAAATTACATTCACGCCAAAGATGTTAGCTCCTGAGGGAGAGGCAGTCACTCTTTCTATTTCCCCCTTCGGTGTGGAC
>WVZH01000264.1:38568-47617 GCA_011772595.1 Anaerolineales bacterium | reverse complement strand
ATAAACCCAAACCACTATCAAGACATTGATGTCGTTCTTGTCTCTCATTTACACATGGATCACTTGGACCTCCCGTCCATTCACATGCTAAACCCAGAAACACCCATCATCCTTCCCAAAGGGGCAAAGCGTCTCCTCGATCATAGATATTGGCATTGTTCCGAGGAGATGGAAGTTGGAGACACGAAGGCTCTCGGTTCTCTCTCAATAGAGGCGACGAAAGCAGAGCATTCAGATTGGCGATACCCTCTCGGGCCAAGAGCGAAGTGTTTGGGGTACGTCATTCGTGGAAATCGATCGGTGTATATCGCGGGCGATACCGAGCAATTTCCCGAGATGTCCCTCATCGGTAGAGATCTAGATCTTGCCCTACTCCCTGTTTGGGGATGGGGGCCCACACTGCGTCATGGCCATATGAACCCGTATCGTGCAGCCAGAGCCTTACAACTTCTTCGCCCTCGTTTTTCGGTTCCCACTCACTGGGGGACCTTTGCGCCTCTCGGGTTAGGTTGGAGGAAGTTTGGTTTCCTGAAGGATCCCCCACATGCGTTTTTACATTTCGCTTCTCAGTTTGCACCGGAAGTGGAAGTGCGCATCGTTCCCCCGGGCGGCTCGATTGTGCTTTAGCAAGGAGGTGAAGCAATGATCAAGCTTAAGACAAGACACCTGCGTTGGAATATTCGCATTGTCTACATATGGGTGTTGCTGGCGCTGTGGACAGGTTTCCTGATCATTGTCCTGCCCGGGATAACCATCGAAAGGTGGCCCATAGCGCTTTTCGCTGCAATATTTCTCGGGTATATCAATGCCAGGATCAGACACTTCTTACTCGTATTCTCCATCAATCCTACACTCGTGGTATTTGGGCTCGTTACAATGTTCCTCAATACCCTTATCCTGTGGTTAGGGAATAGGTTTGTTCAAGAGATTCAGGTTCATGGTCTTTCTAGCCCGGTGCTTCTCGTATTTGGTGTAACACTGGTTAATGTAACGTTTAGCGATATGCTTGCGATTGATGATGACGATTCGTATTATGCGCACTTTGTAAGACAAATCGTTGACTTGGTAGGAAAGCCGATCAAAAGTGAGACGCCGGGTGTTATCTTCCTCGAGATTGATGGATTAGGCGAGCAAGTGTTGCGCCGCGCCCTTCAAAATGGTTACATGCCCACACTGCAGCGCTGGGTGGACGGCGGTAGTCATAGGATCCTGCGATGGGAGTGTGATCTTTCTTCGCAGACCTCTGCGAGCCAGGCGGGAATCTTGCTGGGAGACAATTTCGATATCCCCGCCTTTCGTTGGTATGAGAAGGATCGAGGGCGGCGTATGGTTTCAAATCACCCCACGGATACGGTCGAGATAGAGCGTCGTTTGTCAAGAGGAAAGGGGCTGCTCAAAGAGGATGGATCCAGCTGTGGCAATCTTTTTTCAGGTGATGCTCCACAAGCGGTATTCACATTCAGCAGGATTGCTGACATGTCTAAGAAGAGGAGCGAAGATTTCTTTCCTGTATTTATGGGGCCGTATAACTTCATTCGCATCATTTTGCTCTTCATTTGGGACGCCATCATCGAATTGAGGGCTGCGAGTTACCAGCGGCGCAAGGATATCCGCCCGCGTGTACATCGAGGCGGTTTATATCCACTCCTGCGGGCTGCTACAACGGTCGTTCTTAGGGAATTGAGTGTTCAAATCTTAATTGGAGACGTGATCACAGGCGTACCATGCGTTTATGCCACCTTTGTTGGATACGATGAAGTTGCACATCACTCCGGTGTCGAGCGACCGGATGCTCTGGATGTCTTATCGAAACTGGACGAGCAATTCGACAGACTAGAAGATATCGTCCGCATTGCCCCAAGGCCATATAAATTTGTCATCCTATCTGATCACGGACAGAGTCAGGGTGCAACGTTCAAACAACGACACGGATTGACCCTTGAGCAGGTGGTCAGGGAAATTATTTCGGAGGAGCAGACCGTGGAGAGTATTCACAGTGAAGATGCGGGATGGGGGAACGTGAGTGTCTTTCTAACCGAGTTGCTTCGAGATTTCATTCCTGGAAGCGAGCGTTTCGCAGCCCGCCTCATGAGGTGGTGGACGAAACAGCGCAGATTTCTTGATCAAGTTGTGTTGGGTCCGTATCGTGATTTCCTCCATACTTTCGGGCCAGACTCCGAGCCCGCTGAAGCCAATGTGATTGTGATGGCCTCCGGAAATCTAGGCTTGATTTACTTTACAAAATGGGAAGAGCGGTTGAGCTACGAAAAGATCAAGGAAGAATATCCGGGCTTGATCGAGGGTCTGGCAAACCATGAGGGGATTGGTTTCTTACTCGTGCATTCAGAGGAACACGGACCGCTTGTGGTAGGCAGACAGGGTGTTCATTACCTTGAGAATAACACCATCGAGGGGGAAGACCCACTTGCGGATTTTAGCGCCAATGCTCCGAGGCATCTGCAGCGTACGAGTGGCTTCCCGCACGTAGCCGATATCATGGTGAACAGTATGTATGACACCGAGACGGATGAGGTGGCTGCTTTTGAAGAGTTGGTGGGCTCCCATGGCGGCATGGGGGGTGATCAGTCATTCCCTTTCGTGATGTATCCATCGGAATGGCAGGTAGAGGATGAGCATATTATAGGAGCTCCACAGTTGCATGCACAGTTCAAACAGTGGCTTGATGAATACTCCGCAGCGGCCCCTGTCCCACCCGCCTGATGCAGCCAATAGGAGTGCTTGGTGAAACTCTGGTAGACCATGAATGCCGCAACAGTTCTACGGAGGATATACGTTATTGGTATAGGGGATAGCTTGGCCACTTGACTCATCGGTTCGGGCCTCACACCGCAGGTCCCGCCGACATAAAGCATTGGACCTCAGTTCAAGCTCGACGTCCTGACACTGAGAGAGACTCACCCGAAGGTGTGTTCTTTCTATAAAGTATCGAACGAAAACAAGCATGCTCTTGAAGCAAACAATTCCGGAGTCACAAGGAAAGGCGCGATGCAAAAGACGACCGATGTGGTAATCATTGGCGCCGGGGTCATCGGCTGCAGTACGGCCTACCATTTGGCGAAGCTCGGGCTCACGGACGTCGTCGTGCTAGAGATGGGCACTATTGCGTCAGGTACGACGGGTAAATCGGCCTCCATGCTCAGCTTGCAGTTCGCCGAAGACAGGCTCCTCGCCCGAATGGCAAGGTATTGCTATGACCGCTACATGCTTTTTGAAGAGGAGATGGGCACGCCGATCGACTTTCGCAACATCGGTTGGGTCTTTGTGGCTACCAAGGAGACCAAGGGGAAACTGAACCAGCATGCGCGCATGCTGCACTCCATGGACATCAGCATACAGATCCTCACGCCGGCCGAATTGAAGGAGATGTGCCCCCAACTGCGCACCGACGACATCGAACTGGCAACCTGGGGGCCTGAGGACGGTACGATCGACGCCCACATGATCACGACAGGATACATGAAGCGGGCGCGTCAAATGGGTGTGAGCCTGTACGAAGGTGTGCGAGCCGTGAACATCTTGGTGAGGGAAGGGCGTGTGGAAGGTGTGGTGACGACATCAGGTCCCATCACCACGCGCGTCGTAATCAACGCCGGCGGACCTTGGTCTGCGGAAATCGGTCGCTGGGTCGACGTCGACATCCCGTTATGTAACGCAACCCGTACGGTAGTGGTGACCGGGACAACACCAGAGATCCCGCGTCATCACCCCTTTGTTGAAGATCTCACCGCCGAGTGGTACTTCCGCCCGGAAGGCGATGGGGTGCTTATGGCAACCGGTAAGCGACCTGTCGAAAGTGTCGACGATCGACTTGATCGGGAAATGGTTGATGCAAACATCGAGGCGGCCGTGCACCGCGTCCCGGTCCTCGAGAAGGCGGGATTGTTGACGGCTTGGACAGGGGTGCGTCCATTGACACCGGATGGGCGCCCGATCTTAGGAGCCGTTCCCTCCATTGAGGGCTTGATCCTCAATTGCGGTTGGGGGGGGATGGGGATTATCCAGGCGCCTGCGGCGGGTCAGCTCGTGGCCGAGTTCGTTGTCAAGGGGCGAGCTTCGACGTTTGATCTTGAGCAGATGAGTTTGGGGAGATTTGAAACTTGATCATCTTTCCTCAAGTTCTCGCTCACCCTGGCTCCGGTGCAGGGTAGTCGCTCAGGACTGCCTCTAGATCCTCTCCCCAATTCTCCTCGTGCAGCCTATCGGCCATCTCGGCGATGCCCGCCAGAGCCACGATCCCGGATGCGCCCCGAAAATCCGGGTAGGCCCAGGCGTTGGCTTCCATCCAATCCCCTGGCTCCGAATTGGCCGCATGTTCAACATACTGCGCGGCAAACTCCGAGTTGATCCATTCGATATACGTCACGTCGGGGTTGAGACGGGTCCACAAACTCGCCCCACGGTGAAATCCGTCGTAGGCGTGATGGATGTGGGGTTTATCGCGCGGGGGCTGGACGTGGTCGCGACGGGCGAAGACAAGCATGACTTTGAGGTCTGGGGCGGTACTGGCCAGTGCTGGATAACGGTCGACGCTGGCGTGGAAAGGCCAGATTTGTCCGGTCTCTGCTGGTGTAGCCAGATCCGCTGGCCAGGAGTCGAGTGAGAGTGCGCCGTTGGCCAGCAACGCTCGTGTAAGCTCGATGGAGTAGTAGCGCTTACCGTAAAAGCGTGGGATCTGTGCACCGAAAGCGAAATCACTCTCCTCACGAGCACCGCTTCCGTTGAGATCCAGATAGGCGCGCCCGACGTCCCCCGTGCGCGGCTCAACGTAGTCTGCATCCCAGCGCACGCTGCTGTAATCCATCGAGATCCCACGCGGGGAATAGCAGGCGGGATATTGATACAGTGGGTTGACAATCGGCTTCCTGTCGTCTCCCCAGTAACCCAATTCCACAGAGGACAGGGTGTCCACGGTAGGATTCTCGCGCCCCACGAAGTACCCTACCGAGGGCAGTTCGCGGCCGTGCAAGGCGAGCACGTTCACCGCCGCGATGCCGGGATGAGAGAACGCATACAGCCCCACCTGGTCGGTCAGAACGGGCAAATTGACAAGTTCGGGAAGCGTCTTGCCATCCTGATTGGGAAGCTCGCCGGAGGCGAAGCGGATCACATCGCGCAAGGCGAGCATCGAAATCTCCCCGCCGTAATCAAACGTGCCCTCACTGCGAGCGCCGGAGGGATCGGATTCTCCCGGCCATAGGTACGATATGCCGATGAGTCCGAGCTGATTGACGTCCGGTTCCTGTTGGAAGCCGCGGGCGGGGGTGAAGTAAGTGGAGATCAATACTACAACCCCTGCGCCATCGGAGTAGCGCACGTTCTCCGGCAGGGTAACCTGAATGGCTATTTGCCCGATCCCTTCGGAGGTCACAGAGGTGACGAACTGTTCGCCGGGGCTCGCCAAGGGACCACTCTCTTCAACCTGCGGTCGATCCGACGGAGCGCCAGGTTCTTCGCCACCGCCAGACTCCCTTGAAGTCTCTTGGTCTGGTGACTCGGTCGCTGGAAGCGAGGCCGGCGAGCTTTGATCGGGAAAGTTGCAGGCACCAAGGATGAAGAGGATGCAGGATGCCAGAACCAAATTCAGGTGGACGCGTCCCATGGTCGACCTCCTAAGAACCACCATCCTAGCCGAGATGCTCGGGTGCTGCAATCACGCATAGGTACCGGTGATTTTTCTTTCACCTGAGATCTGGCTCGGTATGTAAGTGGAAAGGAGTTGATCCTCCCGCGTACCATCAGGTCCGGAACGGAACCATTCAGAGCGGGCGATAGGCGGCGATGTCTGTCCTGAGCGAAGTCGAAGGGTATGGCCTCCTACAGCCCTACTAGAGGGGGGCGGATGGGGGCTGAAGAATATGAGGATTGCTCTCGTATGTTGTCCTAACTAACCGATCCCTTGTAGACTCAACGATGCAGTGCAACTTGTGTGCACTTAGAACTGTACTCGATATAAGTAAAACGGATCCTGCCAACCCTAAACAGCTTGTGCAGCAGATAAATGTGGAGTGGAATTCCCCATGAGACAATACACTCTCTTCGCCTTGATCGCCCTCGTGCTTACAGGGCTTGCCTGTGGCAATGAGACGCAAATCCNNGTCGTACAGCCTATGGGTTTTTCCCCAGCCCGCCGGATGCGACATCCGAGAGCGTCCTGAACCACTTTAAAGCGCTTGGCGAGCACGCCGATTTCATCCTCATCCAGCCCAATATCCCTTGGGAAGATTTTGTAGCCGATACGGAGGGCGATTCGCAAAGCAGCACCGACATCCGCAATCAGACGATCTTGGCACAGATGAATGGTTTGGAGTGGGTTTTTGTCGTCGACCCGCTCAATGGTCTAAACAGGGGTGAGTTCTTCGGTCTACCAACTGGCTGGGAGGCCAGTTTTGGGAACCCACAGGTGCGCCAGGCATTCACCAACTTCACCCTTTGGATCGTGCGTGAATTCGAGCCTCGCTACCTTGGCCTGGCTTCGGAGATCAACACCTACATGGACGCTCATCCAGATGATGTCCCCAATTACTTGAGCTTGTATCGCGAAGTGTACGGCAACGTGAAGGCCGAGGCGCCGGAAACACAAGTGTTCGTGACCTTTCAATGGGGTGACCTGAATAATCTGTTCACGGGTGCAGATGAAGGTCGTCAACGTTTTCAAACCAACTGGGAACAAGTGGAGGCCTTCGAACCGCAGTTGGATTTGTGGGTCATCTCCTCCTATCCCTATTTCCTCTTCAACGGCGGCGAGGAGATCCCGGAGGATTACTACACTCCAATCCTGGATCGAACCGGTAAGCNNGCGGACCCCCAGGATCAGATAGCGTATCTGAAAGCCATCCATGACCAGCTCGGCGGTCGGCTGGAATTCTGGGTCTACATCCTCCTCGACGACTTGAATATGGATTTTGTTGGCTCCATCTTGCGCGAACAAGGACGACCCGAGGCGGATGTCAACACGTTGAGCATGTTCGCGACCGTCGGACTACGCGAATCCGATGGCACGCCCAAGCCGGCACTTGAAACGTGGGATCGATTCCGCAGTACGAAATAAAAAGGTCCAATGCACTCCACTCTGGGCTGACCTCTTCCGAAAGAGCTCTTCATAGCGCATGAGGACCTGCGTGCTTCAAGGGTCACTGTTTCATGGAGCCCAGGTTTTCGTGCCGTTAAATTGAAGTTGGTGTTCTTTATCCGGTGTCTCGCTTAATCAAAAGGTGCGATAATACGCCGTACTGCATAGATGGAGAATCGAATGGCTTGCTGGTGCGTTCAGGCAGGCACGGGAGTTCGCCACCCCGGAGGAGGAACGATGTCTCTCGCACAACGTCGTATAAACGTATCTCTGGCTATCTTGGTTCTCACTTTGAGTGCGTGTGGGGGTGGCGTATCCGCCGCAGATGCCACACAAACAGTAGCGGCGTTGGCCACCTCGGTCCAGGGCACTGTCGACGCCTTAGGCAGGGAGGTAGGCGAAACCGCGGCTCCAGGTGCTGACACACCCACTCCCTCCCAAACACCCAGCCCTACGCTTCCACCCCTGACCGCCACGATCACGCCGACTAGTACTCCCTCGGTGCCGACTGCGCACGTCAACGAGAACACGCACTGCCGCAGCGGGCCTGGAAAGATATTCGATCTGCGTTACACCGCAATGGCTGGCACGGATCTGGTTGTGGTCAGCCTGTCCACCCTGACGGACTACGTCGTGGTGGAGATCCCCGACAAACCCGGTCAGCTATGTTGGTTGTGGACCCGCTACGCAGAGCTATACGGGGACACTTCCGGCCTGGTGATGAGCACGCCACCCCCAACGCCGACACCCACCGTGGATTTCAGTGTTGTCTATGACTACATGGATGGTTGTGTGGGCTGGGATCCGGCCTTCAAAGTGGTCAACACGGGTTCCGTGACTTTCAAGTCGTATCACGCGAAGGTGTACGATACCGTAGGTGGTATGACGCAGGAGCATACTGGGGATAACTTTGATGAAACCCATGGTTGCCCAATCCTAACCGCTATCCCTCAATTGGATCCCGGCATGACCGGTTGGGCGCATGCCTATAGTTTCCCCTACAATCCGATTGGAAACCTAATGGAAGGCACAATCAAATTGTGCACAGGACCAGCTCTGAGCGGAACGTGTATTACCAAAAGTCTGACATTTACCGGGTAAATGTGCATCACGAAACCACGCATGGCGGCGGGCTTGTCGGCCCGCCGCTAAACCTGTTGCCTTGATCCTGCTCCCAAAGCCCTATGGACAGTCGCAATACGGTGCCATGCCAACCTCCGTTTTCCACGTCCCACCACTCTCCTCACAGGGTTCTTTCTCCATCTCTTCATAGCAGCCTTGAGGCGTTTCTGGCTCCTCGGTCGGCTCCGGAGTCCACGTGGAGGTCGGTGGTGGTGTAAGCATGGGCAGCGGCTGGGGCGGTTCTGAGAGCTCCCCCAATTTTCCGGATATCCAACAATGCGCCGCCTCACTCCAAAACCAACTACCGTCCATGTTTTGGCCGTTCACGATTAATTGATGGCCTGGTGTGTAGGCGGTCACGACCGGGTAATCCATTCCAGGTCCGAAGCGGCAGAAAGCGTTGACCGTGACGGTGAAGGTGAGTGGGGCTGGAGTGGGAGTCGTAGTGAAGGTGGGTGTTACCTGCGGTGGGGGGAGCGGCTGCCAATCGGGAGCAGGTGGCGGTTCTCCCACTTGGGGGCAGCGATGTACGAGATCTGCCTTCGCCATGAGGATATCGTCGAAGTGGACGGCGCCCGTTGACTGGTTGAATAGATCCAGACGTTCAAAGGACTCGACCGGGAAGACAAATGGAAGGCATTCGCCGATCAGGAAACCGTTAACCCACAAGTCAAACAGCGGGACCGGATATGCGTTCCAATCGATGTCGGTGAATTCGATCTCCCAGGAACGATCGATCGCCATGTAATCGTCCCCTGGGGGTGGGTAATTCACGGCGTAGTTGGACGAGATGCTTCCCTCTCCGTCTGGACCGTGGACGAAATGAAACCGGATCCC
>WVZH01000264.1:36014-38521 GCA_011772595.1 Anaerolineales bacterium | reverse complement strand
CACATCGGGATCCTGAATGGGACCCTCGAGGTAGAGCTTGTGATTACTCGGGAATTGGATGACCTTCTCGTAATATGCTCGACCCCCATCCAACCAACCACCCAGGGGAGGACCACCCACGGGGTAGGCTTCAAAATCTTCGTAAAACAACTCGGTTCGTGCCTGGGGATCTCTTCCCTCGGGGATTCGAAGTTCACATGCAACCAGGAGCAACCCTGTGACTGTAATAGCGATGAGGTGCATGAGTCTGACCCGTCCCATATCACACCTCCTTCGATGTGTTCATCGCGCAGATCGACGTCGAATTCGACCTCCCGGGCTTTCTACTCATAACTTATAACGTCGTTCACTGTTGTCATGTGACTGTGATGTGAGACAGGGTAAACCGCTTCAGAACCACCATAACACGCGAATTGCGAAGATACAACCGGGTCAATAGTATGGCAACAGTTTTTTGTGTGTTGATAGCCTCAATCGCAGCTTTGCCAGTAACCTGATCGACGCATCTGGTCCTTATTCNNGTCGATTAACTGCGGGCTGGAGACGTCCGTGCGGTTGTGAATCCAATACTGGATCGGAACGTAGACAGGAACGATTTGGTTGTAGAATACGAGAGCCGAAGAAGAAGGATTCCCTCTCGGGACTGTCGCAAGCACGAAAGGATACCCAAGCATGCAAAAGACTCTGAAGGAACTCAAATTACGTTTAAGTGAGATCAAGGACCTCGAAGCAGCAGCCGCTGTGCTCGGATGGGACCTAGCCACCTACATGCCGCCCGGAGGCGCGCCTGCCCGCGGTCGACAGATCGCCCTACTCTCCCGCTTGGGGCACGAGAGGCTCACCGACCCTGAGATCGGCCGCCTGCTCGAGAAACTAGAACCGGAGAGCGATAAGCTCCCCTACGATGACGACGATGCGGCGTTGATCCGCGTGGCGCGGCGCGACTTCGAGAAGGCCGTCAAAGTACCGCCCGAATTTGTCGCCGAGTTTAATGCCCACTCAGCCGCAGCCTACCAGGTCTGGACTACTGCCCGTCCGGCGAACGACTTCCAGGCGGTGGAAGCCAACCTCGAAAAAACGCTAGAATACAGCCGCAGGTTGGCTGAGTTCTTTCCCGGATATGACCACATCGCTGATCCGCTGATCGATTTTGCAGATCAAGGCACGACCGTGGAGACGCTACGCCCACTCTTCAGCGAGCTGCGAACCGCTTTGGTGCCATTAGTGCAGTCCATCAGCGAGCAAGCGCCTGTCGATGACTCATGCCTTAAAGCGCATTTCCCCGAGTCGGAGCAACGCGCATTTGGGAAGCGAATTATCGAGCGCTTCGGATACGACTTCGAGCGTGGCCGCGAGGATAAGACCCATCATCCTTTCATGACCTCATTCTCGATCGGCGACGTTCGCATCACCACGCGCGTGAAAGAGAACGACCTGACGGAAGCACTCTTCAGTACGTTGCATGAGGCCGGGCATGGGATGTATGAACAAGGTATTAACCCCGAATACGAAGGGCTCCCGATCGCCGACGGGGCGTCCTCTGGGGTGCACGAAAGTCAATCGCGATTGTGGGAAAACTTCGTTGGCCGCAGTCGGGGATTTTGGACCTTCTTCTATCCGCAACTGCAAGAGGTCTTCTCAGAACAGCTCAGCGAGATTTCGTTGGACACCTTCTATCGCGCCATCAACAAAGTCGAGCGCTCCCTGATACGCACTGATGCAGACGAGGTAACCTATAATCTACATGTGATGCTCCGCTTCGACTTCGAGCTTGATCTCTTGGAGGGGCGCCTGGCGGTAAAGGATTTGCCCGCAGCGTGGAATGCCCGATACAAAGAGGACCTGGGCGTAGAACCGCCGGATGACAAAGATGGCGTTTTGCAGGACGTTCATTGGTACGCTGGGGTGATTGGCGGATCCTTTCAAGGGTACACTCTCGGTAACGTGCTTTGCGGTCAATTCTTCGAAGCCGCCTTGCAGGCGCACCCTGAAATTCCAGACGAGATCGCCAAGGGGACTTATGAGACACTGCACGGGTGGATGAAAGAGAACATCTATCACCATGGGCGTAAGTTCACCCCTGCGGAGCTGGTCGAACGCGCTACGGGGATAGCGATCAATGTTGAGCCGTATCTACGTTACCTGCAAACCAAATTCAGCGATTTGTATACCCTCTAAGGGAGGAACGAGGGGCGAAGTCACGACAGGCTGAGCACTAGCTAGCGTACCCACAAATAGGATTAAGCTCGGTACGGGGTTTATCCTGTGGGCAGCCGAAGGGCTTGTTCGGAATGACATCGTGGGGAAAGGGATCAAAAGTTTTATGTCATTGCGAGCCCTTCGACTTCGCTCTGGATAAACTCCGCGAAGCAATCTCCAGACCCATTCCGTGTCATCGCGAGCCCCGTAGGGCGAAGCGATCCCCAAGCCGTATGTTGGGGATCGCTTCGTCGCTTCGCTCCTCGCAATAACGGGGAGGGGTGAGGGTGGATCTTGATTGAGGAATC
>WVZH01000264.1:16973-35990 GCA_011772595.1 Anaerolineales bacterium | reverse complement strand
ACGCTGCGCGATGTGGACATCATTCTGCGTCGTTTGATCTTCCGCAGTGAAGTTGATTCTTACGGTATGTGTGTTTACGATGGGGGTTGTAAGCCCGTCGATCACCCAATCCCAAGTATCAACCCCGATCACCTCCACGATTTCGATGTGAGTCGGTGTTTCGATCACCGTTTCGAGATGGGCTCTGCATGCGTCAGCACCGTAGAGATCGATCACTGTCGGATGGAGCAGGTCCATTAACACGTCGACATCCGCTGCCTGGAAGGCGCTGTTGAAGGCTATCACGAAAGCTGCAGTCTCCAGCGTTGTACCCACAGGTGTACTTTCCCCGGGTCCTACGTTGACCTGGATGGATGACGCCGCATTCAAGGTGGGATCGCGTTTGCCGCCTCGGAGGATCCATCCGAGGAGCAATTCTATCTAGGCAACCTCATGGAGGCTGGATTTGTTTTTTCGTCGATCGGTCCCGAGGGCTTCTNNCTTAATAACCTGTACGAAGCAGTGGCGATTGATCTCCCTGGATGGACGTTTGGATGTCGAGTTAGCACCTTATTTTGGTTCCGTAGGTGAAGATCGGCAACAAAAATTGTTCTGGGGAGCCGAATTTGAGGATTGAGGAGCAGGGTAAGGTGGCCAGGTTTTTTGAAAACCCCTCGACCCCCGTATTCCCCAACAAAAGCAACACCCATATAAGACTTCACAATAGAAGATAACAGAGACCGGAATTACTTGGCGCAATTCGGTTTCCGGAACGTCCTTGGCTGGTAATCGTCAGGTTTCAGGGATGCGTCCACCTGATGAGCGTCAGGTATATGCCCAGAAAATGTGCTAAGAAATAGTCATGTTTTGAGACCATAACTCGGGTAACGTTAAATATCTTCAGCGAGAGGTAACCATGGTTGAGACTGAAAAGAAGAAAGGGCGTGCAAAGGATTTCGGCCTGCCCGAATACTTCGACATGCAGGCCGATATGGGCCACACGAAACATATTGGGGGTTGGATCGCCACCCAAGATTTGGCGGAGCTCTGCCAGTTGGGGGAAGGACAGGAACTCTTGTATGTGGGAAGTGGGTCCGGTGTGGCCGCCATCAAGATTGCACAAGAATACGGCTGCCGCGTTGTAGGAGTTGACTTGCTGGAAAGTATGGTCCAAGCGGCTCGGGAGTGGGCGCAACGGAGAGGCGCGACGGACCGCACCGAATTCCGGGTCGCTGATGCTCAAGACCTACCCTTCGAGGACGATCGATTTGACGTGCTGATCTGCGAGTCAGTGAACACTTTCGTGCCCGACTTAAATAGGGCGGCTAGGGAGTACGTTCGTGTGGTCAAGCCCGGAGGATACCTGGGGATGAACGAAGCGGTTTGGATTGAGTCTCCTCCCGAGCAGGGGATGGAGCTCATCGGTGCCTTGACGGGTCAGAGGATTCGCGACTCGGAAGAATGGGTCGCCATGCTCGCGGATGCAGGTTTGGTCGATATTGTGGAGCGCACGTTTGTGGTAGAGATGAAACGAGAAGCGCGGGCTCAGTTCGGATTTCTTAGTATAGGGGACTATCTGCGGATTCTCAGCCGTTTCTTCACCAAATCCCTGTTCTCACCGAGCACATGGAAGATTATGAGGCTAGCACTTTCCGAGCCGAGTTCCGTGTACAACTACTTGGGCTACGGGTTGTACGCTGGGAAGAAACCGCTTCCGACGGGCGGAGCCATATAAACGGGCGTCAAGTATTGCTTGTGTTCGTGGAGGCGCGCGTAGAACAGAACGCTTAGGCAAGTCGCTACCAAAGTTCATCTCACATCTAAATTGTAAGAGCGCTGCAAGATTTAGCGGTGATGTTCACCAGGTTGATGGACATGCCCATGGGCAAGCTCTTCCTGCGTGGCTTCACGTATTCCAACAATATCGATCTCGAAATGGAGCGTCTCACCCGCAAGAGGGTGATTGCCATCGAGGGTGATCTGGTCCCCGGCGATATCTGTGACTGTGACCACAACGGGGCCTTCACCTGTTTCAAGCTGAAATCGCATACCCACCAGGACTTCCTCCACGTCTTGAATCGCACTACGCGCTACCGTCTGGACCAAGGACGGATTGTGTATCCCGTAGGCTTTTTCAGGCGACAGTGTGACCTTGAAGTGGTCCCCAACCTCTTTCCCTTCGAGCTCAACTTCGAGTCCCGAGATAATGTTTCCATGGCCATGAAGATAGGCCAAAGGTGTTTGATCCGCTGAACTATCAAGCATGTCACCCTGATCATTTTTTAGCGTATAGTGAAACAATACTACAATATCATTTCCAACCTGCATCGGAGTACTCCCTATATCAAATCCGCTTCAGAACATTTCCTAGCAACAATAAATGATTAGAAAGCCCCCGCGGTTGCGGGGGCCGTCCGTGACAACCTGCGGGAATCTAGACCACTACGACCTGAGCGGCTTGCAGCCCTTTGGCGCCTTGTTCAATGGTGAACTCGACGCGTTGGCCTTCATCGAGATTGCGAAAACCATCTCCCTGGATGGCTGAATAGTGAACGAATACATCGTCACCGTCTTCACGCTCGATGAAGCCGTAGCCCTTGCTACCATTGAACCACTTGACCGTTCCAAGAACTCGATCTGACATTAGATTTTGCCTCCTTATAGCAATTGATTTTGGAGGTGCTTGTCTCGTTCGCGGTGGTCGGGCTGAAAAAATGCCGGCCTGAGCATATATAGCTCAGGCCTTGATCTTGCGACTCCCAGACAGAACTTACATGCAACCTATTGGAGAAGATTCTATCACAACGCCCCAAGCTCGGACAGACTTCTTTTGGTTTTTGAAGGATCTAGGGTTTTTATCCTCAAACGTGAGTGATTTTACTTGCGATAATTAAGGATACGGAGCCATAGTCGAGACCGGGCAAGGCATCTCGGTAGATGGATTGGATATCCACAGAGAAAACGAGATTCCTCATCCACGGAGTTTAACCTAAGGCCGGCCGAAGGGCTCCTCGCAAAGACATATTCACACTAAATTTCATTCCGAATGGCTATAGAGCCATATCCGAAGGGGGGTGAACAGGGGGATGAATTCGTTGCGAAACGTTACACTCCGGTGGCCATAATTGATTGCCGGACCTGGAGATAGCGTAATCGTCCGCGTAGCATCAGCCCATTGTCATCTAAGCCATCCGTTCGTACACTAGGCTATCGAGGAACCGCATCGTGTCGAAGTGAAAAAGAAGTGATATTGGAGGGAGACCATGGCACAGAATCCTGGACAAATGTTTTCTACGCTATCTGGGGTGCTGGAGGCATCCCAAGCCGGAGGCACATCCTATCGGGAGGTTCGAAGTATGAGACACCGAGCAAATCCTGTTCAAACCTTCATCCGCAACTTTGTTCGTCTGATTGTGTTCGTCCCACTTTGGCTGCTCTTCGCCCTGCCTGATTTTCGTGCGGTCTGGATCGGAGCAGCAGGATTTGAAGGATCAGCGCTGATCGGTCGCTTGTTCTTGGGCTTCACTAAAACCATCGTCATCCTCTGGATTGCTAATATTCTGGCGAGGATATTCTTTGTCTTGCCTGAATGGGAGCGTATGGTGTTGCTAAGATTGGGAAAGTCAGTGGGTACGCGCGGTCCGGGGTTGTTCATCGTGCCACCCTTTCTATACTCGGTAGCTCGTATCATAGATATCCGTATCACCACCTACGAGGTCAAGGCTACAAAAACACTTACAAAAGATAACATTCCCGTCGACGTCATAGCTGCAGTGGAGTTGGAAGTTGAGGACCCTGAAAGGGCCGCGATCGACGTCCGAGACTACTGGAAGACAACAGAATGGGCTTCCATGGAAGCGCTGAAAAGCACCATAGGGGGAAATGATCTGCGTCAATTGCTCAGCGAAACAGAGAATATTGGCTCGATGTTGAAAGCTGAGATTGACTCCGCTGCTAGAGATTACGGGGTAAATGTGCGCGCGGTGCGCATCACGGATGTCACCGCTCCACCATCGCTGGTGGAAGAACTCGCCGTGATCGCGCGTGCCGAACGAAGTGCCCAGGCGAAAAGAATCCAGGCGGCAGCTGAAAAAGATGTCGCCCTCGCACTTGCTGACGCGAGCTCAACCCTTGTTGACCAAGAGGGGACGATGGAGCTTCGGCAGATTCAGGCGCTCCTGGAGATGTCGAAGGAAGAGAGTTCGATGATCATCATCTATCCCATGGATAACCTCGGCGGTCAGATCGCCGCGGCCACAGCTGGTAGCCAGACTCGGTTGTCTCAACCCGGGAAAAAAGTGCCGCAAAGCGGAGAGAAGGTCTGAAAAACATCCTTGAGTTTGCAGAGCCGCAAGATGTCTTCGTCTTGCGGCTCTGTATCCGCCTCCCTATAGGTGCAGTAGATCGCATTTAAAAACCCGCTATTTATCCAGGCGCTCGTATACACCGAGCTTATCAACGTGCTTTTGTATCAGTTGATGGTTGGATCCTCCGGTCAGGATGCGTGGCGAGGAACTATAACGTACAATTCACGCCCGGTCACCGCCGGTCCCTGAGCCGCAACTCGAACGCCAAGTAATTACGGCTGAGTATCGAGGAGGGTACACTCGATGTGCCAGATTAAAACGAACCGTCAAATCCTGATCGCACCTCTCGTCTTTTTTCTCGCGGCCCTCGCTTGCAACATGCCTGGGTCCGCACAACCCACGAAACCTCCACCCATCGATACAGAGGCGCCAATGCCCAACTCCTCACCTATCCCACCAACGCCCACCCAGAAGCCTTCACCCTGGGAGCGAGTCAGCGGCACATGGTCGGGGTGCTTGACTTCGTTTCCCCCGTCGAGCCCCGATACCTTGACGGCATGCACGGACCCTCGAGGATCGTTCATCACGCTGTATATGTTGCCCACCTGTGCTGTGGGTGAGCATTGCGGCAATTACGTCAAAGGAGCCTTCGAGAGTGAATTTATCCTACTCAAGTTGACCCTGCTTGAGTTTGAGGGAGACAAGATTAAGATGTACGGCGATGCTGGTACTGGGATGTTCGAATGGGCGAGTACCGATGTGGAGATCGAGCGGGTTGGAGCAGAAGTTTTGATCTCCGAGGCGACAGGTGAGAGCTATTTCTTGCCGAGCGGATGCGATCCGATAATCGATCAACAAACTACAATCGGGTGCTATGAGTACCTGCCCTGAAGTACGCCTCGGGAGTGAAGAAATAGCGACAAGGCACGAACAAATGCGAAGTTCCTCACGCTATTTTCAAGTTAAAGACAGAGACGTACCCGAGGGGGTGCAGGGTCGGGAGTCCGCCCCAGTACCCCCGACAAAGCGGCCCTCAGATTGGAATTCAAACTCGAAGCTGAGATGGGCCGCATGAAAGTGAGGTCCACTCAAAATCCTTGAATGACTCTTCGAGGATTGAAAGCGGATCATCCTACCCGAGGAATTGCTAAGCTCAGCCCAGGGCAATGCTTTTCAGATAGAGTATCAAGTCCGATNNGGGGGCGATGCCTGTCCTGAGCTTCATCCTGAGCGGAGCCGAAGGCGCAGTCGAAGGAGAAGTCGAAGGGAAATGGCCTCCTACAGCCCCCCTAGAGGGGGCGATCGGGGGGAGATTGAAGCTTCGATTTTGGTAAAGAGCCGCCCTGAGAAAAAACAATAAAGCCCCCGCACTGCGGGGGCTTTGGGTTCAAACCAAGCGTTGAATTTTAGACGATGGTGACTTCCGCGGCTTGCAAACCTTTCGGGCCTTGCTCGACGGTGAATTCCACCTGCTGGCCCTCTTCCAGGCTGCGATAGCCATCTGCTTGAATCGCTGTGTAGTGGACGAAGAGATCGTCGCCCTCTTCACGCTCGATGAAGCCGTAGCCTTTGCCGTTGTTGAACCACTTGACCGTGCCGATTTCACGATCTGACATTGTTTTGCCTCCTTATGGCAAAATGGTGTTAGGTGCTCGCGATGTTCTTCGGCGGTCGTGTTCACCAGCAAGGCTGGCTTCCCTAACCAGAGCGACCTGAGCTGCATTTGCTCAGGCCTTGATCTTGCGACTTCCAGACAGAACGTGCATGCAACCTACAGCCCGAGAATATACCATCCCTTTGGCATTTTGTACAGGTTTGGTGTGAAATGCTGCTACCCACGCGATCAACCACTTGCGCCGATATCATTACGTGCAGACAATATTGTCCATGCGTCGCTGGCTACTCATATTGATTCCTATTGCGCTGCTTTTTTTCTCCGTCGGCCTCGGCACTGGGTTGGTGTGGGCGCGTAGATCCACTCCGACGCCGAGTGCAACGATCACCCCCACCCCGTCAGCCACTTCGACCTCCAGCTATACACCGACGGAGACCATCACACCCACACAAACGAAAACACCAACATCGACGGATACTCCCACGCCAACCGATACACCCACACCCGATTACACGCCAACGATCACCTTCACGTCCACCATCACCCTCACACCCAGCCGTACGCCAACGATCACACCCACGACCGTCGTAAATGCACGCGTCATGGTCCAGTCCAATTGCCGGTACGGTCCCGGCTCGGCCTACCTCTACGAGTGGGGCCTCTTCCCGGGCAATCGCGTCACAGTACTTGGACGCAACCAGGACGGAACCTGGGTCTACGTCGATCCATGGACCTATATCGATTTTTGCTGGGTGAAGACCGAATTCCTGAAGATCCTAAGCGGCGACGTATCGAGTCTAGTGCAGATCCGCACATTGCTCCCCTACACCGAATTCTATTGGCCGCCGCGCAACGTGCGCGTTAGTCGCTTGGATGGCGGGGAAGTGATGGTCAATTGGGATTTGGTACCGATGAGTCTCGATGACAACCGCGGCTACCTGATAGAAGGTTGGTTGTGTAAGGATGGTCAACTGCGCTTCACGCCACTCCATTTCTGGTCACCACCCGCTTTCTTTGACGATGAGCCAGGATGCCTCGAACCCTCGAGCGCACGGATCTACACCGCCGAGAAACACGGCTACACGGAGTGGATCGCCATCCCCATACCGCCCCATCCCGCGCCGACAAACACAACAGAACCCACGCCTGAGTGAGAATGTTCAATCTCCCAGATGAATTTCGTTGCCTCAATCGAGGTTCCTCTATACGCACGGGATGAAATTGAATATGATTGCGAGCGGAGCGAAGCGAGTGAGGAATCTTGTTTTCCAAATTGAAGTCCGTGCCCCAAAACGAGATTCCTCGCTGCGCTCGGAATGACATTAGGATGTGGAACACGTTTCCGGGTTGTAATCCTGGTCGGAGGGAGCCTCGTTCATGGAAAACATGGCTGCCCACATCATCCTGCTCGCACCTGTGGCGCAGACACAGGTGCGAGCAGGGCCGAGCATGAGCATTGCGAGGGATCAGGCCGCAGTCGAAGGACGAATGAGAAGGATGGGGTGAGAAAGGGAACCAGCTCCACGCGAGCTCGGAACATAAACGATGGATTCGAAGGAGCATTCAGAATGGAGAAGCAGGCCGGGCTCCCACGCCCGGCCGTTCGTGGTTGAAGGGATACTTCCCCAGGTACACTATCATCGTCCTGCCGGCACCACAGGCGAACGTAATCGAAGGATCTACAAAGCCGTTCTTATTATGCTTGTTTGAGCAAGGAACTACAAAACCCAGATCAGCGTCTTAACGCCTGAGCTTCGATGGAGAAAGGAATCATGCCCATGAAGAAGACTTTATCATTCGTCGTGCTTTTCGTGATACTTCTGCTTGCCCTGGCAGCCTGTGGCGTCGTCGACTCTATCGTCGACGATCCATTAGACGGCACCTCCTGGAAGTTGTCTGCTTTCGGTAAAACGAGCCCCATCCCCGGAACGACGGTTACCGCCTCGTTTGAGGAGGGACAGATCCGCGGATCCACCGGCTGTAATACCTACTTCGGATCGTATCAGATCCGGGGGGACAAGATTTCAATCGGCGAGATGGGGTGGACTGAAATGGCTTGTTTGACCCCGGAGGGTGTCATGGACCAGGAACAAAAGTTCGTTGGCATTCTTGGCGATGCCCAGACCTTCAACCTGGTCGGTGGTCAACTGTTGATCTATTGGACGGATCATCAAGCTCTCACGTTTGATCCACAGGATTGAGGCTAATAAAGAATATCAATTCCCCCAACTTGTTCATCCCGAGGTTGTAAATCGCCTGAGTTTGCCTCCAGCAGCCTCGCAGCGGTCTAAAGCAATTTTCGATTATTTAATCGTCGGGTGGGCTTCAGTCGGAACCTGCCTCTGAACGAGCCTGTGAGCGATTGTCACATTTAAACCGCAACCCTCGAGCAAGTTTTACGTAAAGAAAGATAGAACGCTCCATGAAAATCGTCATGAGGGAATGCAATGTGGTTTATTAAATCTATTGTGGGGCTGGTCATAGGGATTGTAGGCTTGATTGTTGGTCTGGTCATTGGGGCGATCGGCCTAGTAGTGGGATTGGTAGGTGGCGCTGTCGGTTTGGCGGTCGCCGCCACCGTTTTGGGGTTGGTGCTGGCGCCGCTGGCCTTGCTCCTGGTTTTGTTGTTCTAAATTTGGTTAGACTTCACATTCCGACAGCAGTGCTATTTCAAGCAATGAGAGGGTGCGGGACATTCCCCCAATGGCGACACCCATTCTGTGATCCCATTCGAATTGCCACGCTTGCTCGGTATACGGATCCAGATCTGTTCCCACGTTGACGTCGATCAAAACTACAGTCACGGCTAATTCTTTCTCTATTTAATTTTGTTGATTCATATCGCGACGAGCTTGTCGCATTCCTTTGAAGCGCGGTCAAGCAATGCATCCCTGCCCCAATCAAAGCAAACAACCCCACACGTACTGGCGCCATCACGTGTTTTTGCATTGATATCCTTGAGCATATTCATGGCCACACTCGCCAAGAGCACATCGTGTGGACAAGATCGTACGCGCCTTTGCACATGAATGTGCATGGGATCTCGTCGACTTGATAACTCGCCACAAGGATGGCTCATCTCTTTCCACAATGAGCCTTACGCTTGGACTTGGTGTGATTCCTTCCCTGCAGCATTGCAGAAGCTGAGCAAACACTCCCTCGATTTGGAAGGCATTTGTAAGGTCGGGTGGGCGCGTGATGTGCTACGGTGAAAGGTGCTGAGATTATGTCGGAGGGTTAGGTTTACCTCGAATAGCTTAGATTCGCCGTCGCACCATGGTGTGCGTGGCCTAGATATGAAAGTTACCCTCAATCGGGAGGAGCTTGGTTTAAATCTTGCATCTCATTTCATGGAAGTGGCGCCCAGACGCCGACTGGTAGGTCGAGCTTGGTTTATGGCATTGGCGCCCGTAGGTGCCTGGCGTGTGTAAGTACGCCTGATAGGCGTTGATAAAAGGATGGTTTTGAAATCGCGAGAAAGTTAAAGAGGGGGTACTACACAGGTTTAGACAGAAGAAGGAAGAACGGCGCTAAAGTCGAACCCTACAATCTAGCCAAAGCGCGGAAGGTAGGTGAGTATGTCCGCGGACGGTAGGGAAAACAACCGGGTAAAAAGCACGAAACCAAAGCGTATCCTGCTTGTCGAGGACGAAGAGAACACGATCAAGGTCGTCAAGGACATTCTGGATTACATGTTCGGGGAAAACGACGTTCGCGTCGCCAGAGATGGTCACGACGCGATACGAATGGCTTTCGATCAAAAACCCGATATCATCCTGATGGATTTGAGCTTGCCTAAGCTGAACGGTTGGGAGGCGACCCGCTCGATCAAGAGCAACGAGGACTTTCACGACGTGCCCGTCCTTGCGATCACCGCGCACGCCATGGTCGGCGACCGCGAGCGTGCGCTTGAAGTGGGGTGTGACGACTACTATGCCAAGCCGATTGAGGTTGACAAATTCATCAGTTTTATGCGACCATATCTTAACAGCGAGGAGAGCTAACACCCCTTTTTGGTCGCTAAATGAGACTGATAAAGGCTCTGCGGCACATCATCTCCAGTGCGGGGCCGATGTGGCGCGCATCACGACAAGGCGAACGTCTGTTTCGCTATTATGTCCTCCAGATCCTGTCCGATATCGGCTTCTTTGCGTTTCTACAAGAGCCGCGCACATATGGTCAGATCCTGGCCGAGTTCGGGTTTGGGGACATCGATTACACGCGTTCAATGTTTGAAATTCTGTCATCCGATAAGGATGTTGTCTTGGTTAAGGAAGGAGATTTTTACCGTGCTGCCTCGGAGAACCCGGTTCCCGATCTCGAGCAGCTCGTGAGAAAGACAGACCGACGTATGCAAGGTTTTATCCTTCTCGCCGAGAGTTTGACGCAGTATATCCTGGCTCGCATGCGCCAGCAACCCATCAGCTTGTCCAAGACTTTCGAGCGAGACGGTCGGGAGTTTATGTACAAGTTCGACAAGTTACTAGCGACGAAGCTTTATTCCGGCATGCGCGCCGCGAGCTTTGCCTACCTGAAAAATCGGGACATAGACTGGTTGCGGGGAAAAAAGCTTCTCGAAATCGGTTGCGGCAGTGGTCGCGAGACGGCGGAAATTTGGTTGAGATTCGGGAGTGATATCAAAATCACAGCCGTCGACACAGTAGCCAGTATGATTGAGCTTGCAGAGCAAAACTTTGAGACGCTGATCAAGGAAATCGATCCCGATCATCCGCCGGTGACAGAAGCCAATCGTCCGGTTTTCAAGCTAGCGAGCGCCACCCGATTACCATATGGGGACGATGAGTTCGACGCTGCTTTCTGGATGCTGGTGTTGCACTGGACGGCGGATCCGAGGAAGGTGATCCATGAAGCCGCCCGGGTCGTCCGACCAGGGGGGCTGATCTTCGGATTGCAGTCCTTGAAGCCAGTTACGGATAACTACCTTGACTTCATGATTCGTTCCAATGAGAACTGCTATGGTTTCTTCTGGCCGGAAGAATACAAACGCTGGTTGACCGAATCCGGGCTGGAGATCGACCTGGTACCGTACGCGGGGTTATTGCGTGCCAGTAACCGCAAGGATGGACGCCCATGAGGTCTGTAGACGTGTTGAAGGGTTACATCCGATGAAGCGGGAAAAACCGTTCGAAGGGCAATCGCCTTACATGAAGATGGAGCTCGCTCGAAAAAAACGACTGATGATTGGCCTCATCAATACATTTATGATCATAACTCCGATCTTGTTACTCTTTCTTGGTCTTCTGTCCGCCAGCCGCATTTCGGTCCATACGATCATTGTAATCGTCCTCGTCGCTTGCTTTTTACCGATAAGCTTCTTCGCTCGCTTGCTCGCGCAGCGCGGAAAAGTGGTTCTCTCCAGTTATGCCCTGATTGTACCGTGCATGATCATCGTCGCCATTAACGGCACCATTATCTCTGGATTTTCCCCCGTCATCAGTATTTCTTACGCCATCGCGATCATCATCTCCGGAATGGTCATCGGACCACGACATGGATACGTGATCGCAGGCATTGGCGCCGTGTTATGGGCGATTTCGACAATAATCCAAGCGAGCTCCGCAATTCCAATCCTGACCGTCTCAGGGCTCTTTCCTCAGGCGGTGGTGATCGGCGTCTACGCTTTAGCATTGATCTTTGTCGCCGCCTTGAGCAGACTTGCGACGCAGGATCTGAGGCAGTCCTTGGACGAGGCAACGTATGATCTTGTGGAAGCAAACAGCAAACTTGCCTTGGCGAGCGAGATGAAATCACAGTTCACGGCGCGTACGAGCCACGAGCTGCGCACGCCGCTAAGCTCGATCATCACCTTCACCGAGCTTGCCATGCGAGAGGCGTATGGCCCGGTCGAGCCCAAATTGGGGGAAAAGCTTCAGCATGTGCTGAACAGCGCTCATCACCTGCGAGACATTATCAACGATTTGCTCGACCTGGCGAAGATCGAAGCGGGTGAACTGGAGATCACAGAGGAGATCTTCACAGCGCAAAATCTACTCGAAACGGTACAAACAACTCTCGAAGAGACCGTGTCTCAAAAGGGTATCAATCTAAACGTAAATCTCTCGCCGGAGATGCCCATGGAGATCGTCGGGGATGAAGGTCGCCTGAAACAGATCCTGCTCAACCTGGCCAGTAACGCTGTCAAGTTTACCGATGAGGGTGGAGTGGATGTTACCATCGAATTGGCAGACCAGGCTCGCTGGCGGATGCGGGTGCGCGACACAGGCCCTGGCATCCCGGAGGATCGGTTCGAAGCGATCTTTGAGGAGTATCGCCAACTCGACGATGGGATTCGAGATGCGGAGAAAAAGGGAACCGGCCTGGGGCTAGCCATCACGCGCAATCTGGTCGAGATGATGGGCGGGGAGATTCACCTCGAAAGTGAGTTGGGTGAGGGGACCACGTTCGAGGTCTTGCTACCTTTGAAAACCCCGGAATATCAAGCCGTCCCTGGATGATCGCCACACTCGAAAGCCCAATCACGCTGCTCCAATAACCGTAAATAAGATCGACTCAAANNCGTGATTCCTCACTACGCTCGGAATGGCGTGTGGAAGTAGGTTCACGCCCCTGTATGTCATTCCGAACGAGTGGAGCGAGTGAGGAATTTCGTTCTCACAGTTGAAATCGTCCCCACAAACGAGATTCCTCACCTCAGTAGAGCTTATCCCTACCGGACGCAGTAGGGGCGAGGCAACCTAATGAAGTTGTGATCGAAATAAGGGCTACATCAGGATGCTTCGCCCCTACAAGTACAATTGCGATTATTCGCTTAGTTCATTGAGCAAGGTGTTTGCGGCCACCAGGTTGGGGGAGTCGAATCCCTCAGAGAAATCATCGTAGACAGATTGCAGGCGCTTGCGAGCTTTCTCTTTTTTACCCTGATCGACCAACAAGCGGCAAAGGTCAATCGTTGCTTTGAGTTTGAAGGATTTTGCGTGCTGACCTTGGGCGGTTTCGATCGCAAGCAGGTAGCTCGCTTCAATCTCTTCGGTTTTGGCGCCCTGCATTTTTAAGAGCTCGCCTCGCAGACGATGCAACTCGGTCTCGATTAAGCGATCACCGCTCCTGGCCATCTCGTCACTTGCTTCTTGGATCACCTGCAGCCCTTCGTCGACTTGCCCGTGCAAGCCCATCCCCCAACCCAAGAGCGTGAGAAATGTCGATCTCGCCAGCTCGCTCCCTGAATCTTGCCAGGATTTTAATCCCTTCCGTATTTGATCAAGGCCCTTCCGCTTGCCTTGGTCGACCATCAAAACCCCCCGCAGGGACTTTGCCATGCCGGCCCAAAAGGGGAAACCGTGTTGATTGGAAATAGCCAGCGCTTCGTCAGCCTGTGATTGTCCTGCTTTGAAATCGCCGTAGAAACGATTGAAGAGCGCTGAAAAGTTTAGCGCCAACGCCATGCTGAAGGGGTGAGCGGCTCGTTCCGCAAGGGCCAAGGCTTCTTGGTTTTTTTGCAGTCCTTGCTCTGGATAGCCCAAACACCATAGGATAGAAGCTAAGTAGCTCAGGCAGGTTACACCGGGATCCTGTCCGAAGCGTAGAGCATGAGTGCGATGGCGCTCAAGTTCGTACAGCTCGAGGCATTGTTCGAGATGGCGACGAGAGTCTTCAAACTCGGCGCGAAATAATTTGATGGTCCCCAAAGCCTGATGTGCTTCGATTATCAAGTCGAGATCTTCGGCCTTTTGCGCCATGCGAAGGAGTTGTTCACTCAGTTCGGAAGCCTTCTGGCAATCGCCGCGTACGAGATAGAAGCTCCGTAACCCGTAGAGGACGGAAAACATCTGTGGGTTATCACCGACGTCCTTTGCGAGCTTGTGGGCTTTAAGGAAGGCTTGTTCGACTTCTTTAGCGCCGTACCCTTTTGCTGCGACGAGCGCGACACCCAGGGAATTTTGCATTGTGAGCTCTTGCTTGGTGCGCTCCGTCCCAGGCGGAAAAGTCTTTAGCAAAGCTAGGGCGCGTTCGAGATGATGCACGGCCTCTTCGTTCGCAGAAAGACGCTTTGCTCGCTCCGCTGCGATGTGCAGGTACATTACGGTCTTTTCGGGAACATCGGCCGCGTCGAAGTGACGGGCTAACTGAACCGCGATCTCCGCAGCTTGATCGCCGTAAAGTTGTTCCAATGCGGTACCCACGTGTTCATGCAGGTGCGCCAATTCGATAGCATCCAGATTGTTGTAGAGATGCTTTTGAAAGAGGATGTGCCGGAATCGGTATTCCGATATGAGTCCGGATGCCAATCGACGAATCCCTTGCGCGCTGACAAGATGGTGTTGTTTGTCCAGCTTGCGACTTAATGAGCTGACGGTCTCACGAATATCGGCGTCTAGGATGCTCGCAGCGACTTCGGCCGTGAACTTCTCGCCTTCGACGCTCGCTACGGTGAGGACTTCTTGAAGCTCCTCTCCGAGACGTCGCACGCGTTCTTCGACCACGCCTTCCACTCTGGCAGGGAGCGTGCTCCAATTCAGCTCCGGTTTCGCGATCCATCGTGCTTCTGCGTCATGTACGATGTCCCCACGTGCCTCCATGGCGCGCAGTAGTTCGATGGTGAAGAGCGGGTGCCCAGCGGTGTGGCGGTGCAACTCGCGCCTGAATTCGGCATCGAAACGATTGGCCTCTGTGTCCAGGAACTCATCGATGAAAGTCAGTCCCTCCGCTTCTTCCACCGAGCTGAGGTCGATCTGGATCTCGCCGTAAGTCCGTTTAAACTCCGAAATCGCTTTCATGAGCGGCTGACCATCCTGAGCTGACCCAGGAGCTTCCTCCAAAGGGCGGTGGGAGCAGAGCAGGAAGATCCGATTTTCTCCGATCCGACGACCGAGATGGAATAGTAAACCGATCGATCCAATATCCGCCCATTGGAGATCGTCAAGGATGAGTAATAGTGGGAACTGGCTGCTTACCGTTTGCAAAACCCGGGTGTATTGGTCGAATAGATTTTGTTGTTTAGGACGCACATCAAAACTTGTGGCAGCATAGCGCTCAACTCGTCGCTGTAAGGCCGAGAACCATACAGGCGTCTCTTTGAAATGTGAGTGTGTCAAGGTAATCAGGGATTTTCCAGGCACGAAGGTGTCTATTAGGTCTGGACCTTCGTTGACGAGCGCTTGAATTATTTGGGGCATCGTCTCCCAAAGTCGACAGGCGTGATTGGTGGAGATGGCACCACTGCGCCACTTCGTCTCGATATCGATAGTCTGAAGAGCCAGGATTTCACGAAACGGGAGGTAGGGATCTCCGATCCCGGTAAGCGAGTTACAACCCCCCATCGACACGATCAAATCCGGGTGGTGGATTTGGGATCGGCGGACGAACTCCATGGCGAGTGCAGTTTTTCCACTGCCAGCGATTCCTGTAATGAAGGCCATACGCCCACGGCTGGATAGTGACTCCTCCAAGAGCCTATCCAGCTTTGTGAGTTCGCGTTCTCTAGCGACGAAGGGAGGCCTCATCTCATGGCCATCTTCAGCTTCAGACTCGAGAAATTGTGGAAGCGATACCGAAGTTATTTTAGGCTGAGATGGTATTGCTGGTGGCTCTAGAGAAGGCAGGTCAAGGCCTTCAACAGTTTCAGGCTGCCCTTTCGAGAGCTGTTCGTATAGCTCTTTTGTTTTTAAGGAAGGCTCGATTCCCAGGCGATCCTCCAAGGCTTCCACGCAACGTTGGTATGAGGACGCCAGATTTGAGGTGTCGCCTAAATGGTGGTGAGCGATCATTAGGGCACGGTACGCAGGTTCTGGCGCTTCCCCTAGTGCGATCCACCGTTCGCTCCAATCTAGACTCTCTCTCCAGCGTCGCTCTTGAGTGAGGCGATCGAGAAGCAATTGCATTTTGCTTTCAAAGGTGGCATGCAACCGTTCGCGCTCCAACACGACCCAGTCCTCATAGAAGCCTGGTAATAGTTCGCCCTCATAGAGCTTCACACAACTGATAAGCTCATTGGTCGTCCAATCCTCTGGGGTCGATTGATCCAATGTGAAGGCGTCCACCTGATAGGGGGCTTCAGTGTTGAAGCCGATGGTGAAGTTGTCGGCGACGATGTATTCCGGCCCTTCTCTGGAGTGGGCTTCAAGTGCCTTGCGAATACGCCATAGTGCCTGACGCAGGTTGTTCCTGGCGTTGGCCTCGGTCGAAACAGGCCAAAGCATACCGGCAAGCATTTCGCGCCGGTGCCAACTACCGGCATGGAGGATAAGAAACGCGAGCAAGGATTGGGCAGGGCGTGAAGCAATCTCGACTGGTTTATCATTCAGTCGGATATCAAATTGCCCGAGTATTCTCACTTCGAGCATTCAGGTAGGCTCCGGGTACATTCGGTGGCGATAGTGTGCGGGTTGGTGGAAACGAGCAGGGATTTGTGACCAGTATAGCATGAGGTCATTCGTGTTGGAATAAGGTCGCGCACATCTTCGCTCGCAAAAAATTACGGAGCGCTATCAAGTGTGATGAATCTCAAACATAATGTCAAGTCATCTACATGGACGTAGCCGAGGGGCTGTGGAGGATCTTGTTCGGACTGGAGTTCAATTGAGAAAACGAGATCCCTCGCTCTCGGAGTTTATCCTGAGGGTAGCCACAGGGCTCGTTCGCAATATCACACTCGCGATCAATTTATTTCCGCACCGCAAGGGAGATATAGCCGAAGGGGTGTGTTGAAAAGGATCACGTCTTACCAAGCTTCGTCAGTACAACGAACCAATAGACGAACGGTTAACGCCAAGATGAGACAATTCGATCGAAGGACAGTGTTTCTCGCCAGCGTAGATGCTATAGAATAAGGAATGTATACACCGCGATCTGAAGGAAGATGGGCGATGAAATACATCCTATGGTTCGACGAGATCGGTGCAACCGATGTGCCCAGAGTAGGCGGTAAAGGCGCGAATTTGGGTGAACTCATCGCAGCCGATCTCCCAGTGCCGCCCGGGTTCTGCCTGACGGCGTTTGCGTATCGGGATTTCATCCGGGCCGGAAGGGAGAGATTGGAAGCCGACATTCAAAACATCCTTGANNAGAGGCACAGATCCCTGGGATCATGTCGCAGGAAATCCTGTCGAGCTATCGAAGACTTAGCGATCTACTCCTGCAGGAAAGGGATCGTCGGTTACCGGTGGCAGTCCGCTCGTCGGCGACTGCGGAGGATTTGCCTGAGGCATCTTTCGCTGGCCAGCAAGAAACTTATCTAAACGTGCTTGGAGATGAGGATTTACTCGAAAAGGTCAAAGATTGCTGGGCGTCGTTATGGACGGCGAGGGCGATATCGTACAGGGAAAAGCAACGCTTTGACCATCAAGAGATCGACCTCGCTGTCGTTGTCCAGGCGATGATCCCCTCCCAGGTTTCGGGTGTTCTCTTTACCGCGAATCCCATTAGCGGAGACCTGAATGAAGCCGTTCTTAATGCAAGCTGGGGGCTCGGTGAGGCGATTGTCTCTGGCATGGTCACACCTGATTCCTTTGTAGTGCGAAAGGGGGATGGTGAGATCCTTTCTCGGCAGATCGGTGAGAAAGAAATCACCATTCGCTCACTCCCAGATGGCGGTATTGAGAAGATCGAGACACAGGAGGCGCAACGGAAGGTCGCTGCTCTTACCGATACGCAGATTAAGGCTTTGGTGGAACTCGGTACACGAATTGAAGATCTTTACGGTACGCCGCAGGACATCGAATGGGCCCTGGCGAACAATCGCTTCTACGCACTCCAAACTCGTCCGATCACAACGCTGGTCGACGTGGAACCGGCGGTCGCCACGGACGATGAATACAACCGGACGATGTTTGTTGAGATCTTCCCGGATGCATTGTCCCCGATTTTCTTATCAGTGATGCGCCCCCTGCTGAAGCAGATGCTCGATTTCACCCTCAAAGCGTGGGGCTTTGATCCACCGATAGATCGAGAGGCTGTTGGGGTCTTCAACCACCAGCCTTATTTCAACAAGACCTATCTTGAGGAGGCGCTTGAGTCTTTATCCAAGCCTGTACGCGACCGCCTCGTCGCCCAGCTCATAAATCCATTTGGTCGTCACGAGCAGGTGATGCGCGGTGAGCTTTCGCCAGCTTTTTTGGGTTTGATTGCGCGCATGATGCGCTTCATGGTCCGTTTTCCCTCGCAATTGCCGGAGATCGTCGCTCAGTATCAACAGGAGGTGGGGCAGGTTGAGGCTCAGGTTTCGAAGATCGAGATGTACTCCGATGATGAGATCGTCGACAGCGTTAATACCTTGGTCTTCGAGTACGCCAGTAATTTTTTGAGTTACGACTTCCTCATGATCGCCCTCATCGGTATCACGTATCAAGTCCTGGGGACATTGCTCGAGCGATCCTTTGGTCAGGATACGGAACTCATGCGAGCCAAGTTGATCTCCGGAGTGACAGGAAACGTGACCATGGAGGCGAATATTCGTCTTTGGGACCTGGCACAAATCGCCAAATCCGATCCTGAGGTTTATGCCTGTATCCGCGAGGAAGAGGATACCAAGCTCATTGAGAGACTGGAAGAATCGGTTGGGGGTCGAGAGTTTCTGCGTGCGCTTGATGCCTTTTTAAGTGAATTCGGTCATCGAGAAATTCGTTTGGATATCCTCTACCCCACCTGGGGAGAAGATCCTACACCAGTTTTCGGATTCATTCGTGGATATCTCGAGGCGGAGGAAAGTCAGAATCCGCATCGGCAACAGGCCCGTCTGGTAGAGGAGCGGCAGACGACCACAGAAGAGGTGCTCGCGCATCTTGAATCTAAGCGATTCGGGCGAAGTGTTATTGCTCCGCTCTTCCGTTGGATTCTCGAACAGGCTCAGGTGCACACGCGCGAGAGGGACACGATGCACTTTGAATTGACGCGCTTGTTCCCTCCGTTTCGCCGTATGCTTATCGAATTGGGAAAACGCTGGGCAGGTCGCGGGGACTTTCATAACGCCGACGATATCTTCTACTTGCACCTTGAGGAGTTGGTTGCGCTTTCTAGTAAGCCCAGTTCGATGCACGATGTTGTGGCCGAGCGCCGTGAAGAGTTCGAGGAAAGTAAGGCAGGACCCTGGCCGGACGTCATCTCATCGGAAGGTGAAAAATTCCTCGCACCTCTAGGCGA
>WVZH01000264.1:220-16930 GCA_011772595.1 Anaerolineales bacterium | reverse complement strand
GGCGTCGTAACGGAAGTGGGAGGGATCCTTTCACACGGCGCTATTGTCGCCCGGGAATTCGGTATCCCTGCCGTCATGTCGGTCCGGGGTGCCACCCGATGGGTTCCTGAAGGGCAAGTGATCACCGTAGATGGGAATCGTGGGATCGTGCAGCTTGGGAGTAAGGGTGCGGCATGACCTTGCTCTACGGTGTTGGCGGCTACATGCTTGGATCCATCTCCATCGCATGGCTGCTTACCAAGTTCATCAGCGGAAAAGACTTACGAGAATTGGGCAGTGGAAATGTGGGAGTGACGAATGTCGCCTTGAATGTTGCGCGTTGGGCTGGGCTGTTGGTCTTCTTCGCTGAACTTGCAAAAGGCATGCTTGCAGTGCACGTACCTCGATCGCTGAAGGCGAGCGAGTTGCAGGTATTTGTGACGGTGTTAATGGCGGTGGTGGGGACTCGCTGGCCGGTTTGGTTAGGATTTGAAGGGGGAAGAGGTAACTCCGTTGGATTTGGCGCTCTACTTTTACTCTCCTGGCAAACATTTGTCTTGGGTCTAGTTGTCTGGCTAATCGCCCGACTCCTCCTGGGAAGTTCGTTCTGGGCTGCACGGGCGTGCATGGTAACCTGGCCCGTCATCTTCGGCATCCTCATGCAGTCGTGGCTCGCCTTTTTCACCGCGTTGCTCCTTGCTGCGATCTACTTCAGCACGCATCAAAGAGGGACGGATGATCACCTGATCATCAAGCAGCGCTGGTCGAGCCTGCTGGATTTCCTCCTCAGTCCCCGCAGAAGGTAAGGCAGATCGATCCCCGAACTTCAGTACCTGGCATCGACGTTGCAGTCGACTGTGCGGGATAAAGCTTACTCTTCTTATGGGGTTGAGAATTCGTTGAGAGCTTATAATTAGACTTAAAGGAGGTTGTTTGTCGTCTTTTGGTCGCTTCTTAGAAGATCTCTAGGATGAACCGCATAGGTACCAACGTTCAAGGGAGAAGGTTGTTTGATCTTGCGCATCCTGAGACTCATTGGGAGGCACCAACGTTTTCCTTGCATCCATGGTTCGAGCGGGCAGCCCCATGGCGCTTGGGAAAAAAGCCATCGTATTCGGCTGAAGCGAACGATGGGGTGTTCGCAGGGATACGTAGTCTAATCACTTAAATTCTTTCTGACAGGAGGAGAGGGAATGGAAATTCATGCGCAAAGTTGGAAGCACATGGTCTTGCTGCCAATTCTGCTCGTAATCCTTTTGCTATCGAGTTCTGGATGTCAACCTGGTACGCTGCCTCCTACGGGCCCAGGACCATCGGTGTTCGCTGCTATCGCACTATTCACCCCAGACGAAGCCATTGATGTGGTTTTTATCCCGGATGACGATTACGGCGATTTCTCCAATGTGGCCAACCGTCAGGTCTTTCTGGATGATATCGACGGCATGATCAATGACGGTTTTTGGGAGAATAACGCCTATTTCGTTAACAACACGTTNNACTCAGTGCCCAGATGTGGACTGGCCCGATCTGGACGATGCAGCCTTCGCAGAGTTGGTGGTGCTCTTGCATCCCAACAGCGTGCGCGACTGCGCCTGGGGGAACAAAGTCACTTCTGAGCCCTTCAGCTTCCGCACGGTGGTTCACGAATCTGGCCATGGGGCCTTCGGTTTACCGGATGAGTACTGCTGCGACGGCGGTTATAAGGAAACCCCTCCGATTCTTTATGCCTCCGAAGCAACTTGCATCGCGGGTTCGACCGGTGAACCTTGGTGGGATTGTCAATCGTTCACCTCTTCGGGAGGGAAGACCTGGTGGAGGTCGGAAGACACGATTGACGACATTATGAGCGCTGCCGCCCCCAGTGTGCTTGAGTTTGGCCCTGCGGATTGGGTTTTGGTGAAGCAGGTATTGCAAGGTTTGGGCGCGGTCAGCGGAGTTACGGATCCTGCCGTGTTCGCTCCTTTGGATTGGGTGAATCCGAATCCATAGGCCTCGGATGGAGAGGCTAGACGCATCGTCGTTATTGTCATGGAGGCCTAATGATGAAGAAACCGTCAAGAAGATTGCTGGCAGCAATTACCGCTGTGTTTGTCCTGATCAGTATGCCGTTCTTGATTAGCCGGGGCTTGGTCCCCAGCGCAGTTGCCCAAAGAGGCCAGGAAGAGCCGACACTGATCCCGGCGAAAGTGCTCGTGCCTGTCCCCACTCCGGAGGACGCTCGTGAAATCGCCATTTTGGATTTGTTTGTTGTCTCTACGGAAGATGGCAGGGTTGAAGGAGTTGAACTGCAACGAGCGCGCATCCTGAGGAGTTACGCGCCCAATGTCCTCATGTTGCAGGGTCCCTGGACGATCCTGCTTCTGGGTCGAGGAGAGGTCATGTACGGGGTACGTGATCCCCGGGTGGTTCACGTCTACGATGGAGAGGAAGAAGTTCCGCACGGAAGGGAATTCGAAGCGCAAGTACTGTGGGAACTGGTGGTGCCCCTTTTCGATAAAGGGCAAGACCTGGGGGTCAAGGAGATCCGAATCTTGGACCAAGCGGGAGAGCTAATCTTCTCGACTCCGGTGGATCGTGAGGCGTGGCGGCAGAAGCGTTGACGTACTTGGTCAGTAGCCCTATTGCTATTTATCTCTAGGGGTTTCGTATGCCGGAACCTCTGGGATTCTCAACACTCGAGTTCAGCAACCGTATCCTGACGTAGGTGCTGGGGGATGACGTCGCGTGCCAGCACGTCCTCCTCGGTCTCGGCGCGCCGGATCACCCAGGCTTTGTCGTCGCGGACGAGCACTGTGGCGGGTCTTGGAATTGCGTTGAAGTTGCTCATTGAGACCTCCTGGTAGGCGCCCGTATCGAGAAACGCCAGGACATCTCCACATTCAACTTCAGGGACAGGCACGGTGGGCATTAGGCGATCACCGTAACAGCTCCGGCCAATGATGTCTGCTTTGGTCACCAAGGGTGCGTCGGTTTTGTTAGCAAAGACGTAATCATGCAGGTGATGTTCGTACCGCCCACCGGTGAACCAAAACTCGGTAGTGTCCACAATGATCTGCAGCCAACGGATAGGATCCGTGATGCGCTTCAGGTTCTTCACCGTCGCCAGGTGGATCCCTGCATCACCGAACATCGCTCGTCCCGGTTCGACTTGGAGCATCAACCCGCGTGTTTCGATACCGTTTTCCGGAAGTTCCCGCCTGAGGGTGCGCGTGCAGGCTTCGGCATAGGCTTCAATGCTAGGAGCTGGTGTTTGGTTCGGATGGGTGACGATGGAGTCGATCAACCTGGCTAGAATGCGATAGCGCGGCTTCGTCCCCAACGCTTTGAGTGCCTTAGAGAGCATGAAGAGCGCCCCCAATTGGACCGGCTCGGTGTAATCCGTCGCGGCGTTGAAGGGATCGCGAGGGATGGCGAAACCGCCGCCAATGTCAATTTCTTTCGGTTGGAAACCTCCGAGCGCCTGACAAATTCTCCCCAACTCACATGCGAAAGATCTCATCTGCTCTTCCCAGTAACGCGTTGAAGGATGGTGGCGTCCGTGGTGTTCGTGGAATCCCATCAGTTCCACGTTCTTCATCTGCAAGATACGTGGCCCAANNTCGACAAAACCGGAAATCGGGGGCTTCAACCGCAGACGCACTTTGGCGACTTGCCCAATTTCATCGGCAGCGCGCTCGATCATGTCCACCTCTTCAAGGCTATCGATCGTAATGCGCACGCCTTCCTGAATGCAGCGGCTGATGTGTGCTTCGTCCTTGGGGACACCATTGACCGAGATCAGCTCGGGTTCGAAGCCAGCCTGTAGAGCGATGGACAATTCACCGTGGGAATAAATATCGCAGCCACAACCTTCCTCAGCCAGGATGCGCTGGACGGCGGAGATCCAATTGGCTTTCGCGGCCGGCAGAATTTTCGATAAACCATCCGGCCAACCATCTTGAAAGGCTTTCTGAAAACGGCGCACGTTACGGCGAATTTGATTTTCGGAGAGCACAAACAACGGCGATCCAAATTCATGTATCAATTCAATCGTGTCGTAATCTTCGATAAACAGATGCCCGTTTAGAGTGGATAAACAATCGTCTATGCGCTTGCTCTGGCTCATCACTTCTCCTCTCCATCATCGATAGCCCCGATCTTTTCTTCAACCAGGCGCATGGGTCAAAACACCCACACATCCCACGTTCAGGCTTTATCGCGTTGTTATCTTGATCAAGGGGTATCTATGGGTGGACGCGAATCAAAACCACCTTGTCGACATCCCTCGTCACAGTGAATTCAGTCCTGGTAAAAGGTGGACTGTACCCCAACCGCAGTATACAGCAAGGTATCCTTTGCTCGTGACGTAATTTCAGTTGTTTCCATCGTGGGTTTATCGTATTCCCCGGTTGTATGTGAGCATTGGGGGGTGAGGTGGTATTGTACTTCCACCGACGCTTCAAGTTCAAACAACTGTGGATTGTAAAGGCTTCAAGAATGAATGTGCGACGGCTGCTCCCGAACGGCGATCTCGACGTCTTCGACCACTACACCTATTTCGGCCATCTTCTCGGTCAACTTGTCTCGCAATGCTTGTGCAGTATGTCTCAATCCTGCGCGCAATTGCCCCCCTGTCCCGCTCGAAGCCTCTCGTTCCAGGAAAGTTCGAGAAAAGGATCTGAGAGTTTCCTGATAGTCCGAAATCTCTAATACCGCACTTTTCGGATCGGTTACCCGAACGAAGAGCGAGGTAAATAGTGTCAGGGCTTGCCCGTCCCATGTCTTGACCTCGAATGAGGGGACGTCAACCCGAGTAGTTTCGAGTGGAACCAGGATCATGTTGTCGATGAATGGGAGTACGACGTAGGTTCCTGGCCCGCAGATGCTTACGAACCGCCCGAGGCGAAAGAAAATCCCTTGTTCATGATCATGGACTGTGAAGATCCATTTGCGATGGATAAACCACACCACGAGGATGGCCGTGATGGAGGTGATCACAAGAAGGAATACAAACCCTGTAAGTGCAGATAATTCCATGCTACTCTCCTCGATCCGGGCTTTGAGGTGCGGGCTCGAAGGGCATCCCGACCCCGCTGAGTAAGGTTCGCCCGCTTCCTGATCTATCTAGCATGTCGCCAGGTGTGTATCGCCAGATGGTCCAGCCAACGACCATAGCCACGGTGATCCCAAGGATGAGTTCAATCGCACCACCGCTCCACCAGCCGAGCATGAGCCCCATCGCGTCGAGCACAAACTCGGCCACCAATCCAACCAGGGTAACCAGAAAGGCACACATGCCACCTCCGACAAGGGAAGTGAAAAGGCGGATTCTCTCGGGATGTCTCACAACGCCAAGCATGAGAAGCGGTAGTAGAACAAGCTGTGCGATGCAGACCTGAAACATGCATAGTGTCAGGGTGTTCAAATTGAGTTCGTATGGTTGCCCCTCAATCCGTGTGGTGGTGGGTCGTGACGGGAGGTATCGAATGGTGAGCGACGAGCCAGGCTCGTGTCTCTTCCAGAACGATTGACTCACGAGTTGCGATCCATGGTAGAGGTGTTCTTCGTGCCCGCCGTTGCTGATGAGGAATTCGTATTCAAGTTGGTAGAAGATGCCTTCTGCTTCGTACGTTGCTTGACGTGTCACTTCGCCCTGGGTGGTTTCACCACCCACTAATAGCGCCCCCCACGCCACCCACTCGCCCAGCACGTCGAACAGGAAGCCAGAGACGGTCCAAAGTGCAAGGCAAGCGAACACGGAGCCGATCAGGAGCCATCTGCGCCGCCGAAAGTCTGGAGGATGTGTATCCCGAATGGATGACGCCATGACTCAAAGCTCCCCTAAAAACACTGAGAGAAGTGGGCGAAAGACAAGCCAGAGCGTTAACCCGAGAACCATCAAGTAGATGATGAGCGCCAGGATTTTTTCGAGGGTTGAATATCCTTTTGACCTTGGAGTCTGGGGCTCTGCCCCCGGCGATGGTTCGTGCAGGATGCCCGAGGCGCTTGCTTGATACGTGATCGGCTCTTCTGATGGTATAGATTGAACGCTTCCAGATCGTAACACCCGGATAATCACAAGCATTCCTATGAAGGCCACCAGCCCGAACGCGGCACCGCCGAGGAGGCCCACGCCGACGTAATAAACGAACAAGCCCAATCCCGCTTTTCCTGGGTTGATCAATACCCAGCGCCAGATACTGTCATCTTCAAGGATGACGTAGTGGAATTCTCCTGTGTACTCGGCGTGGCGCATGTACTTGCAGAGCATGTACTCCCGAATCTTGACAGGTGGTTCCCTCATCCATCTTTCCGTGATCTCTCGCGCTTGCTGCGCGCAGGTCGCCCTTGCATGGGTATACAGCGGATCGCCGGGAAGGGGTCGTGAGTCCACGCGTTCCCATGCATATGGGTCACCGGCACGCAAGAGCTGGGCGAAACGAATTCCCTCGTCTGTATTGACGTACAAATACGGTCCTTCGCCCGTAGAGAAGTGTTCGGGTTGGTGCCCAGCCGGAAGAGAGACGGATTGCCATTCGATGTTGATTCCGCCATGGACGGCATTGAGGGTGTGTCCACCGAAGAAGAAGCCAACGACGGCAAATCCACCGACAAAAAGTAAGCCAGCGAGGATGCGTTTTATCATGACTACCGTCGCTCACTTTCCGAACAAAAATCATTCATGGACAGCCCATAATCTGACCGTGCCGTCCGCGGCTCCCGAGGCCAACCTTGTGCCGTCCGGCGAGAATTTCAATCGCACCACCTCCATCGTGTGGCCTTCAAGCGTTCGCAGCAAAATGCCCTTGCTGATCTGCCAGAGTCGAATGCTGCCATCATCCATACCGGCGGCAATCAGCTCTCCGTCCGGTGATAGGGCGATGGTACGTGTAAAGGAGCCCCAATAAACGTCCTCGATGGTTTGAAGCAGGGTGCCGTCTGAAACCTGCCACAAGGTAAATTTCGTTGAGCTTCCGACAACGACCAGCGTTTCGCCGTCGGGAAAGAACTCGACTTGTCTGGGGTCCAGGTGCTCTGCTTCAAGTGTTTTCCATATACTCCCATCTTGCGCATTTCGCAGGCGCACCAAGTCCTCTTGTTTGTTCCACGTGGCGATGATCTTGCCGTCGGGGGAGAACGCTACGTATTGATCGTCGTCAAGTGTATATAGCAATTCACCGTCCTTAGCACGCCACATACGCACCGCATCCGCATAGCCCCCTGTGACCAGGAAGGAACCGTCAGGAGAATACGCGAGATGCGATACGTCCTTTGTCCGTTCATCCAGCTTTAATAGAGGGCTGCCGTCTTGCGTCTGTAGTACATGAAAGCCGGTGCTAAATCCTGCTGCAAGGCTCGCTCCATCCGGTGAGTAGGCAAGGCCTCGCACAATGTCCCATGGATGCACCTCGTAAAGGTCCTGGATATGTGCTCCATCATGTGGATCCCAGATACGGATCTTTCCTTCACTGGAGCCGGTCGTCAGGTGCACGCCATCGGGCGAGAAGGCCAGCCCCGTGATCGAACTGGAATGTCCTTCAAGAGTTCGCAGTAGCGTCCCTTCAGGAAGTTGATAGACCTGGATGGTATTCTCGTCTACGTACATACCGACTGCAACGCTCGTTCCATCCAGAGAGACCTGTAAGCTGTGTGTCATGGCAGGTAGGTTTTCGATCAAGAGGACCTGCTCACCCGACTCTAGACTCCATGCTCGCAGCGTGCGATCATTGTCACATGAGACCAGGGTCTCTCCGTCCGGCGTAAAGGCAAGATCGGTAATGTGCTTCTTGTGTCCCACGAACGTCTGCATCAACCTACCGTCTGTGGTTCGCCACAAGCGGATACTGTTGTTCACGGAGACGGTCGCAATGAATGGACCGTGCGGCGCAAATCGTATAGCGGAGACACGGTTGTCTTCGGCAGCCTCAAGGGTACGCAGCAATGTGCCCTCGTGTACGTCCCAGAGCTTGAGTGCACCTTCGCCCATATTGGATCCCGATGCCAGTAAAGTGCCATCCGGGGAGAAAGCTAGGCTGTAAACCCTTGCTGTGTGACCTTTTAACACATCTTCAATCGATCCGTCGCTGACTCGCCACAAGATGATCTCGTCGTCGAATGTGCCTGTAGCAAGAAGGTTTCCTTCGGGGGAGAACGCCAGGCTTTCTATCCAGCTATTCTCGACTTTAAGCTCCATAGTGATAGACTGCTGGGCAACATTCCAGAGCAGGACTTTCTCCATCGTATTTCCCGCCACGAGAGTTCCGGCTGGTGAATATGCAAGATTAAAAATCGGTACGTCTGTTTGAAGATGTGAAATCGCTTGTAGGGTGTCCCAATCCAAGAGGAAGATTCCGAGTGAACCGCCAACTGCGAGGGTCTCGCCATCCGGTGAAAGAACTGCATCGTAGATGGTACCGTTTCCTAGACGGGCGATTTGTTTTACCCAGTTTGCGCTTTGAGAATTAATGACAGGCGAGCTTGGAAACAGGGGATTGTGGCACCCTTTAAGCTCAATATCCGTCATGGCGCCGGAAAAATCCCATCCGCTTCCGCTAATGTTGAACTCGTGCAGGACAGATGGGGACGGCAGGGGATTCCCATATTCGTCCACCCACAGTTCAGGGGATAGGATGTCCATCTCATGGAAGTAAGTCCACTGCCCTTGGGGGATCAGGCTATAGTTTGCGAGCCCGCTGTCTTCAACTTGATTGAGAAAGCCGAGTGACCAGATAATGGGCGCACCTTCAGGGTCGCTGAACTTTAGGGTTAGTTTCGCAGGATATTCGCCATGACTGCCGTGGACTGTTTCCCCACTGTTCGGGTAGTCGTAGCTGTCGAGTCGAACATCGAAGGATAGCAGCAGTTTGGGGCAGCCAGCGAGGTTCAGATCGAGACGCTGATAGGCACGAACGGCTGCAGGCATACCTTGACTTTGTGTGCGCTGCCAGGTCAATTGGAAGGGTCGTTCGAGATCACCAGGTTGAACACCCATGGAGCAGTGTGCACAGTGTTCATTCGCTTGAACCTGCCATGACTCCATGCCCAGAGCGAAATCGCCATTCGAAATCAAGTTGTCACCCGGTTGCCATGATGAGATGCGTACAATCAGCTCGCCAGTGTTATCTTCCGGATAGAGATCATTAATGCTCAACGCAAGCAGGCCATCCTTGGTCGCCATGAAATCAGAGTGGCTGCCTACAAAGAAAATCGAATCGTCATCAATCCTGGCCACCAGCGCGCCTACTGGCGCTCCAGGATAGGGCATTTCATCCCGGTACTCACCTGGGAATCCATCCCCGCCCATGTGGTTCAATACACCACCAGGTCCGCCCCATGCGCCCCAACTTCCTTCGAGAACTTCGATCGAAATCAGATCGCCTTCGAGGACCTCAGCCTGTGCCTCCCAAGGAAAATCTGCTCGAACACGCAGATACCTGGCATCCGTTTGGCTTAGTTTGGCCGGTAGCAGGCCGATGGAGAAATCGGGTGGTTGGTCGATGGCGGCGCGCTTGACGACCGTGGTCGCTTGGTATCCTTCCGCCTCTGCGGTGAGTCTTATGCGCCACAAGCCATTCACGTCCACGGCGTATTCACCAACGGTCGCAGGGTCGTAAACCCATGGGCAGAAGACGATCCCGTCCTTGCCTGCCTGCGAGTCGCAAAGAGAGGTGCGTGCGCCGGGGATGGGCACATGGGTTCCCTGTGTGAGGTCGTAGATGAGAATCGCAGCGAACAACTCGACCTCGGGCGATTGATCGTCGGCAGTTTGCATCCCGTGCGTGGGTGATGGTTGTTGTACCTGGGGCTCTAGTGGTGGGTCTTGGGGGCAAGCTGTCGTTAGGAGCGCCAGTGTAAGAAGGATGATCATTCCAATGAAACGACGGGTGGCCTGTCCCAGAGACGGCAACCACGATTCGTTTGAAAGCTGCGATCTGGTGAATGGATCATCACGGCTATTCAGGGGAGAGGGGATGCGTTTCGGCATTTTCATGGCAGGCTCTCATCGATGCTTGTACTCACTGGACAAGACTTTTGGAGCTGATAACCGAAATCATGTGTAAACGTGGAATGACTCTCTCTCCGAGCACTTCTACAACCGTAGTCTCCTGTGAAGTGACCCATATTTCATTGTGGCAACAATGGCGACAAAGCCGAGTGTCACAAGGGGCGTAGGACAAGGCATCGGGCCACGGTCGTATGGTTCGTACTGCTCCGGCTCGGGTGGTGGAGGCATGCTCGAAACATCCACGAGTTTTTGTAAAGTGATCTCATAATTCTCCAATATCTCGATGTCTTCTTGCATCTGCTCGTCGCCCTCTTGGGTAGCGATTTGCCACACATCGCTTGTAATCTCGAGTACCAGATCGAGCGCCTCTTGGTATTTTCGCTCATCACACAAGTACGAAACTTGCTGTAGCGACTCCGCCATCCTGAGAATGGTGACATTACGACGCACGGAAGGAGAGACGAATGGATCGTATGGAGTAGGCGCGCCGTACGAAATGGTCAACTCCTCCGTCTGCTCAACAGGGATTTCAGCAAAAACATCCGTGTACTCCAACGTGGCCTGTGCAAACGTGAGGTCAAAGCCCTGTCCGGCAGGAACGACCATTTTGACCATTAAGATCTGGCTACTCTCGGCACCGGCGTCGTCGAACTGCACACGCATGACGTCTTCCTTGAGATCGTACGGGTAGCCGTATACGCGTTGCACCTGCACCTCACCGGTAAGTTGCAGGGTCAGCCATACGTCGGTGGCGACCGTCTGAACTAACCCGGCTGCTTCTTGCCGAAATACGCGTTCCATCTCCTCCGCGTCGTTGATGAAGTGGTAATTCCCTTTGCCTTGCTCCGATAGCATGCTGAGTAATTCGTCATTGAATTCGAAACCCAAGCCAATGGTGGAGAGAAAGACGCCCTGTTGGTTGTATGAGAGCGAATCGGCGGCAATTTGTTCCGGGTCGATCACTCCGCGGTTCGCAATACCATCGGTGAGCAAGATGACGCGGTTGTTGAGTTCTGGAGCGTAGAACTTCATCGTTTCCTCGTATCCGAGCATCAATCCACCGTGCAGGTTGGTGGCACCGCCGGGACGGAGCTGCTCGATGGCGGCACGCACGGTGTGCCCATCGCCGACGGATCCTGCAGGTAGGAGCACACTGGGTTGATCATCGTAGACGACGATGGCGATGATGTCCTCGGGATCTAGCTCTTCGAGAAAGAAGTACAGCGATTGCTTGAGAAAGCTCATCTTATCGGCGTCGGCCATCGAGCCACTTTTATCTAATACGAGGGTGATGTTGAGAGGGCGGATGTCTTGTTCGGTGGCCTCTGCGGCTTGCAAACCGATTTGCAGCCAAGCTTCTCCACCGGTATCGGGCAAATGAGTGCTGCCCAGAGTTGCGTGCCATCCTAGGGGACCTTCATCTGGTTGTGGGAAGTTTTGTGTGTAGTAGTTGAGGTACTCCTCGACACGGATTTCCTCGGCGGGCATGATGCCTTGCAATAGTTCCGCCTCGCTGGCGTAACCTTGAGCCGCCAGTGTGGCGCCATGATCGGCGATGTATTCACTACGCGCTCTCGAGGCGTCCTGCGGTGCTGCACAAGCAGTCATTGAAAGAATCAGGGTCACCGCTCCGACGATACTGATGAGGCGAAGAATCCGTTTCATTTCAACCTCCAATAGAAGACGAACAGAATTCTGCTTCAACGATATTGCTGCGAAGGAAATCTGGCTTGATAATGGATTGATAAAGATTTGACAGAATCCTGTTCGTGGGGCCCCGCAGGGGGATTGTAGCGAACTCCGAAACCTGCGCAAGCAACCCTTAAACAAGTTGCGAGCTTCTAGTAAGGTGAAGGGTGAAAGGCGAAACGCGGTTGAGACGTCCTGCCGGGCCGCCTAGATATGAATTCCCAGGAGTCCATTGTTGATGGAGACGGGGCAATAAAGAACTGAAGGCAATGATGCAAGGGCGCAATTAATTGCGCCCTCTCGACTATCTCTCCTCAATCTACGCGCTTGATAAATCGGACAATTGTTTCTCCAGGCGTATCATGTCCTTTTTCTGCTCGACCAGCATTGTCATCAATAATAAATCCAATGGTGTCAGGTGGGCGGCTGCTTCTTGAAGCGGCCAGTGGTGTTGGACGGACACAAGTAGACGATCGAGGATTTCTTGATCCTGGCGATCCATTGTGCGTCGGAAACGAGCAAGCGTACGCATCTCACTATCGCCTGGGAGCTTGGTCGGGTCGAGGGGGTATGCGAGGAAGCTGTTCACGTCGTTCTCCTTTCTATTTACCATCACAATACGATCTCTCCAGGAAGGCGTATATCCCCCACGGGGGTGAAATAAGCGGGGGATTTCTGTAGCGGTGATGATGCTTTTATCCTTTCAGGTCGCAGGTTAATTGATCCTTTGACGGCATCGGCAACTTGGCACTCAACTTTGAGGGGCATCAGCCTTCTTGCGGACATTCACGCTTATGCGTTTAATAGGTCAAATTGTCTCGAACGGATCGGCATTGACAGATGAATCGCTATATCAGTTGTCTCTTCCAATTTGGCCTCGTACTTTCTGGTGCGTTCCTGGGTGGCCTATTAGCGTTGCAAGTCCCTGACTTGATTCATAACGGGGCTTTCGTGGCCTGGCATGCTTTTCACCTACCTGGGGATCAACGAGCGGTGCGCTTTGTCGGGGTGGAAGGCGAAAGGGTCTTGGTGGAGACTGATTCGGGAATGTGGTTTGTGCTTCCCTTGAGTTTCGATAAAACCCCTTCCTGGCGGCAAGTCGAAAGCTCTGAGCTTGCTGGGCAAGCTTCCCCGCCAGGCGGCGGTGCGTGTCGGGCGACTCCATACAACGAACGATCAATCGTGCGGCCTCTTTTACGCAAAACTGTCGATAAACTCTACTGTTGGTATTCCCCGCACGCAGAGTATGATGGCGACTTAATCTTCGCAATCGATCGCAACGGGGGTGTTTACCGTTGGTTTAATCCGGATATGGGGTATGGCATGGTCTTCTGGCTCCCTGCGTGTGGTGGGGCAGGTGTCTTGTTTGGCGCTGCCATTGGCTTGTACACGTATCTTCGTTTCGTCAAACGGAGGGAGACTATTAAAGAGTACCCTCCAGCAGCGACATAATCTGCTAGAGGCTGTCTCCAAGGTTACAGAGCGCGATTAGGGGGCCGAGTTCTCAGAATACCTGATTCAGTCCCGACGCTTTCTTCACGAATGATTCGGTGGCATCTCCGTCGCAATCTTTGCCGCGATTTGGCGTATTTGAGCATGGATTTGCTTCTTATCTGAGGTCGTGAGCTCGCGGCCACGAGTGACCGCCTGGCCGTTGGTTAGAACTGTTCTGACGTTTTCTTGATCTACGTTGAGACCAAATAGTGGTAGACATCGTACCTCGGAATGAGATACGGGATCGTCATTCGTGGCATGCAAATCGAGAAATCTGAAATGTGCAAGACGAATTGAAGGTATGCAGGTATCATGACTTGGCCCCGTTATACAATGGACATCCCTTGCGTCAAGCGGCTTCTGGGGGGATGATGCGTATCCTCATCGTGGAATGATCGAGATTGGCAGCGATGAAGGAAAGTAGAACAGTGCAAGGGAATTCACCATGCTAAGGCGATGGCGCTTAGACGATTTGTTTCCTGGTCTGGATTCGGCTGAGTATCTGGAGGCGACAAACCAGGTAGAAGACCAGATGCGGGACTTTGAAACCCTACGAGATCGATTAGGGCCTGGGTTGACGCACGATATGTTCACCGAGGCGCTTACACGGTATGAAAAACTCGTTCGGCTGCTGTCTCGATTGCTCAATTATGGCTTTCTACTTATCGCACAAGACATGGGCTCTGAACGAGCTCAAGGTTGTTGGGCTCAAGTTCAGCAAATCGCTGCGCAGGCCGAAAATCGAACCCTGTTCTTCAACACATGGTGGAAAAGCATCAATGAAGAGACGGCTGAGGGTTTCGCGCATGCCGCTCCCGAGTTCCGTTATTGGTTAAAGTCGCTCCGACAACAAATCCCGTTCTCCCTCTCGGAAGCGGAAGAAAAGATCATCAACATCAAGGATTCCACAGGATCGGAGGCGCTACTCAAGTTATATGAACTGATTTCGGGTCGCTATGAGTTCAAGCTGGAGATTAAGGGAGAAGTTCAGACCTTCAAACGCTATGATTTGAATGACTTTATTCGCAGCTCAATTCCTGAGGTACGAACCGCAGCATACCGGGAGTACTTGGGAGCTCTCGAGGAAGATAAAACGATCCTGGGTCAGATCTATATCCACAGGGTCCAAGATTGGCATCGTGAGAATGTTCTCTTGCGGGGCTATGCTTCACCGATCGGAGTGCGTAATCTACACCACGATCTTGCGGATGAGGTGGTTGAGATTTTATTGGAAGTTTGTCGTAAAAACACCCCTCTTTTCCAAAGATACTTTTCACTGAAAGCTCGTGCCCTAGGATTAGAGCGCCTTCGACGGTGCGATCTTTATGCGCCTGTAATGGCATCGAAAATAACCTACACCTTCGAGCAAGCGGTTGATCTGGTGCTCGAAAGCTTCCACCAGTTTGATGCCCGATTCGCCGACCTCGCACGACGGATCCTGAATGAAAGTCACCTGGACAGCGAAGTTCGTGTCGGAAAGCGCCCTGGCGCATTCTGTGCCGTCGTTGAACCAGGGCTGACGCCCTGGGTTTCTCTAACATATGAGGGCAAACTGGAGGACCTGATTCGATTGGGGCGCGAGCTTGGTCGCGGCATTCACGCGTTAATGGCAGCGCACCACAATGTGTTCACACAGAAAGCGCCGAGGATTCTATCCGAGTCGGCGTCAGCCTTTTGTGAGCTAGTCATCCTTGGTCATCTGATTGCAACGACGCATGAACCCGACTTTCGGCGGACTCTGCTCTTCAAGCAAATGGATAACGCCTATACTGCGATCCAACGTCAGGCATACTTCTCACTTTTTGAACGAAGGGTACATGATTGCATTCAAGAGGGTGTGACAGTAGGCGAATTGTGCGATATCTACCTCGACAATCTGGCCGAGCAATTTTCAGGTTCACTCGAGCTGAGTGAAAACTTCAGATATGAGTGGTTGGGCATTTCGTCTTTCTATCACCTACCTTTCTCGACATATGCTTCTGCTTTTGGTCGCTTGCTCGTTCTATCAATCTACAATCGATACCAATTGGAGGGGGAACAATTCAAGAAGCGCTATTTGAAAATACTGGAGGCAGGCGGCTCGGATTCTCCGGCAAACATTCTCAAGCATGCGGGGATCGAGATCGCATCACCTGACTTCTGGCAATCTGGGTTTGATGTGGTCGCCGAAGCGCTGGAAGAATTGGATGCCATGCAGCGTCAATTACAATGAGATCGATATGGAATTATTCCGTGCACTTGGGAATTCCTAATTCTACACGTTGACTTTCGCTTATTCGTCAGCCAAACACCAACTNNTCCTTTGGAAGTCAAGATAGGAACCGAAGGGATCCTCGTCCGGTTCGGCCAGTACATGGGCATGGAAAATATTGGCCAAGGCTTCCTGGGCATCCAGCGGTTGGTTCTTGGCCAAGTAATCCAATGCCAAAAGCGTGCACGCTTGTGTAGCCCGCTCGACGAAGTCGTCTCGATAGAAAGACCCAGGGTAGGGGAGGTAGCGGTCGCGATCGAGCTTGTGAATCCCATCTCCTTCTCGGCTGTTGGCGATCTTCGCCTGTTGATAGCGGAAGCGGTAGATATCCTCTCTTAGTGGTCGCCACGTCGGATATGGCCTGGGAGGGGGAGCGTGTTTGATCTTGAAGTCCGTGTCCATGATAAAGCGTTCGCCGAGGATGTGTGCGTTCATCACCCAATCCATGTCCTCGCCACGTCGCATCGGAGGATCAAGAGGGACGCGCGTGAAGAGTTTTCTATGTACGGCGATGTTCCCCATAATAGCGAAAGGCACTTCCTTCATGCCGGGCGCCTCTACAATGAATTGACGAAAAGCCTCGTTCATCACCTCGATGACGTTCCAGTACACGCTGTGTGGACTAGATGGTCTTTCTAGGTAGATGGTGTCGCGCTCGGTTATGTACGGTCCGCAATAGGCGTGGATCGACTTTCCTTGGAAGTCTGACAGCATGTTCTGCTTTATCCGTCCCAGGTAATGTGGATCAATGAACAGGCAGTCGTCGTCGATCGACACTGCGACATCTACGCCCAGGATGTGGGCCGCTACCAGACATGCGTTACGCAGTGGTGAGTAGCCGACGAGGGAAATCGTCTCGACGAGATCATCTCGTCCTGCTTGTCGAAGATAGTCATGAAGCCGATTGAGGTGAGAGTAGCTGAAGAAATGCAGTCGAACGCCGGCATTCTTGGCGTACTTCATAAGCAACGATTTTGCTGTCTTTTCAACCCGAGTTTCATATGATGGATTGTTGGCGCCTGCGACGGTGATGATCTCGAAATCGCGATCCTTAAGGACCTCCATGCTTTCGAATAAAGGAGGGATCGTACCCTCATCGTCGATCGCGGTGGGATGATCGTAGAACTGATCGTCTTGCTTGTAGATCTCCTTTTTTTCCCGCCCCCAAAACATAGGAAATACGATGGCCAGTTGCATGCTCTCCTCCTTTGCGATCATTGAGCCGACGTTCGCATGGTTTGTACTAACAGTTGTGGTTCCATACACTATTGTAAAGGGACAATCCGTAAACACCCAACGAGCATTCAAACAA
>WVZH01000264.1:0-190 GCA_011772595.1 Anaerolineales bacterium | reverse complement strand
CTGCGGCTCCCACGCCTGTCCTGAGCGTAGTTGAAGGGCCGCTGCTGAAGCTAAGCAACTATTGGCTATGAACCAACAATCAGGCATGGGAGCCCGGCCTGCTGTAAAGATACAATCTCCTGTGGACCGACGGCCGGGCATGGGAGCCCGGCCTGCTGAAAGACATATTTCATATTCACTAATGACCGGG
>WVZH01000239.1:1077-1572 GCA_011772595.1 Anaerolineales bacterium | reverse complement strand
TAGGTGCCCAGGCAGTCCACGCCGATGATGGTCAGGTTGTCGAGGTTGGCCTGCTGCAGCTTGACCAGCTCGATGAGCGCTCGGATCTCGCAGGAGCGCAGCACAACGCCTACCTTCTGAGAGGGCTTGTCGCCAGTCAGTTGTGAGACCAGTGTAGCCGAGTTGACAGGCATGACCGGCGAGAGGGGGTTGGCCCCGCTCAGGTAGGCCGGGTCTTGCACCAGGGTTTGAGCCAGGCTGCGCCCCTGGCCGATCTCCAGAGGCACCAACAAGGCGTCAACGATCTGGTTTTCCAAGAGAGCGCCCAAGAAGCCCCTCAATGCCCCCAGGACTTCGCCCTCCTTCACGGGTAGAATGGTGTCTGTTTTCATAGCTTGTTGTACCTTTCTCCGATAAGATGCTTTTACATGTCGCGGACGCCCATGGCCTCAGCCTGCGGGCACTTGTACTTCGCGTAACAGTGAACACATGCAATCTTGGGAAAGATCACAAAAA
>WVZH01000239.1:0-1048 GCA_011772595.1 Anaerolineales bacterium | reverse complement strand
GAGAAGTTCAGGATCAGGGCAGGAATCATGGCGATGATGGGGACGACCAGGGCAGCCATGTATAGGTTGTTATTGCAGAACAGGCCCTCAGCGCGTTTGGGAAAGTCTTTTGGCTCACCTTCTTTTGCGACCTTCTTCGAGATCACGTTCAAGCCCGATATGCAAAGGGAGTTCTCCATCCTGTAATAAACGCAGTTGGGGCAGACCGTCAGCGGCATCATCACGTACATCTCCACGAAGGAGAACGCGAGATATAGAATTCCGAATGCGTAGCCTGCCCATGATGAGAAGTTGTAGCCCAGGATGATTCCGATTCCGCCGAGCAGAAAATGCAGAATCGTGGCGCCGTTGTAGATTAGAAGACTGGACAATGGATATCTCGTGTAGAGCTTAGCCTTCGCCCTTTTCTGCGACAACATTTCCTCCTTAATGGTCAAATGTTCTTGGGATAGTCTCTTGCCTTGACCGCGGGCTGGGCCAGTTCCTGCCCGATCCGTATCACCTCACCCACCAGAATGTCAAAGTCTTCTCGGCGGCTGCGGTGATTGGTGTGTCCTACACGCAGAACGTACTTGCCTGCAATAGTCGTTCCAGATGGCACGGCGATGCCCTGTTCCTGTAGCTCGACAAGGATTTCTTTATTGAGCGCATTCAGCGCGGCATCATCCAGACCAGATCCGATGTAACGGAAGCAAACGACATTCAGCGTGACCGGAGCCACAAGTTCCAATTCCGGCGCAGCATCAATCAACTCCGCCAGGTAGCGAGCCTGGTCTATGTTCTGCTGGATCAACCGCCCGTACTTGCGACTGCCATGTTCCTTGAGCGACATCCAGGCTTTGAGTGCCCGGAACCCACGTGAAAGCTGGAAGCCATAATCGGTGAGCCAGGGCAGATCCCCCCCAGTCAGGCCGCGCCCGTCGTCTTCGCGAGAGAGGTAAACAGGCGTCAGGGAAAAAGCCTTACGATGCTCTTCCTCATGCCGCACCAGCACGCACCCGATTTCATAAGGCATGTACATCCACTTGTGCAAGTCGAAAGCCAGCGA
>WVZH01000303.1 GCA_011772595.1 Anaerolineales bacterium | reverse complement strand
GGACGACGACCAAGAGAGTCTGGCCAAAAACTGTGGGAAGTGGCGAAGGTGGCTGAGGTAGAGTTGAAAGACATTGCCTCTTGGGAGATAATGGGTTATCCATCACAAATCTCCCCAAGGAGGCAGATCATGTCTTTCAACTCTGGCCCCATTATACACCAACTTCATCGTGACTTCCAAGAACTGATCGAGTACGTGACCGGTGAAGGATCACGGTCACGCACAGCCTATGAAGTTGAGCTCACCTTGTTCCGCAAGTTGCTGGCACTGGGCGCCCTGCTGTTACGCTTGTTCTTTGCTCACCGAGCTTCGGTTCGCCCTCGTGGGCCCGTCTATGCGCCAGACAGGACAGAACTGAAATACGTGGATATGCGTCCAACAACATACTTTTCGGTCTTTGGCAAGATACGGTTCCGACGTCACTACTTCCATGCCCCTGGGCAGAAGGGGGTCTGTCCGCTGGATGCTGAGTTGAGCTTGCCGCCGCGCTGTTATTCGGACCTGCTACGCGATTGGGTAGAGCACAGTGCCACCAATGAGTCGTATACCGAAAGTCTGCGCACGCCGAAGCGCATCCTGGGACTCTCCATCTCCAAGCAGGCGCTGGAAACAGGCATCCAAGAAGACGCTATAGACGTCGAAGCCTTCTACGAACAGAAGGAGATGCCTCCAGCAGAGCTTGAAGGCTCGATACTGGTTGTGCAGGCCGATGGTAAGGGCGTACCGATGAAGCGCGACGAACCGGCGGTCAAGACAGCACGTCGGGGCAAGGGACAGAAACGAACCAAGAAGAAGGAAGCCGTCGTCACCGCCATCTATACTATCGAACCCTATTGGCGCACAGCCCAAGAGATCGTAGATACACTTGTGCCCGAACAAGAACAGGAAGAGCCAGAGCCCAAACCTCACTCCCAACGTCCCACTCCTGTGGGCAAGGAGGTGCGTGCTACTCTGGAGGGCAAAGATGTCGCTTTCGAGCGCTTGACGCAGCGAGTCGCTCAACGGGAGGACAGGCACTTTCAGCATCGAGTGGCGCTGACCGATGGTTCTGAACCCCTACAAGATCGCATGCTCGAACAGCTCCCCCAGTTCACGCTCGTGCTCGACATCATCCACGCTTCGGAATACCTATGGGCTGCCGCAAATGCTCTGTTGGGCGAAACGAACCCTGAACGCACCGCTTGGGTGAGAGAAAGGTTGCTGCACATCCTGTGCGGTCAAACAGCTATGGTCATCCAAGACCTGGAAAACCAGATGACGAATCCGTCTCTCTCGCCGACCCAGCGTGAAGCCCTGAAGACCACTATCGGATACTACCGCCGCAATTCGCCCTATATGCGCTATGACCAGTATCTGAACAACGGCTGGCCCATTGGCACCGGCGTTGTGGAAGGTGCCTGTGGTCATCTTGTTAAGGATCGTATGGAGCAGTCTGGCATGCGCTGGACAAAGCAAGGTGCTCAGTCGCTCCTTGACTTGCGCGCAGTGCGCATCAATGACGACTGGGATGCGTATCAACGCTTCCACCGCCAACGTCAACATCAGCGACTCTACGGACCTTGCGCTACCATTCTATCAATACCGGAGCGCCGCGT
>WVZH01000452.1:923-1132 GCA_011772595.1 Anaerolineales bacterium | reverse complement strand
CGATGGCTGGGCAGCATCTTGTGGCCATACTGGGCACGATACTGTGGTCCATAGCGCTGGAAGACCTCGGCCAACTCGGTCATCGCAGGGTTTCCATCACCCGATCGATGGCCTCCGCAGCCAGGTCTTCGGCTTTGCGGGTCAAGTGGGTGTAGATCGCCGTGGTCTGGGGCGAACTGTGTCCCAGATAGGCTTGAATGAGCCGCAGA
>WVZH01000452.1:0-834 GCA_011772595.1 Anaerolineales bacterium | reverse complement strand
CCCCGCTGACGGACATCGGCTTGGTGGCTGTGGACGGGGGCACGCCCGCACGGGTTCGAGCCGGAAAGAGCCACATCGCATGTCGGTGCGTGCACCAGTACTGGCGCAGCATTTCCAAAGTACATTGCGGCAGCGGCACGTACCGATCCTTGGCTCCCTTACCGTGTCGCACGTGAACGGACATGCGGTCACTGTCAATGTCTCTGACCTGCAGGTGAACCCCTTCTCGCACGCGCAACCCGCAGGAGTAGATCGTGCTCAGGCATACCCGATAGCGCTGGTGGTGTAGGCACCCCAGGATGCGGCGCACTTCGGCGGTACTGAGCACCACCGGCAGCTTCTTTTCCCGAGGTGGGCGCACCAGATCAAGCGTCGGCCATTCCCTCCTGAGCGTATGCTGGTAGAAGAACTTGATGCCGCACAGAGCGATCGTGCAAGCACTCCGAGAGGCATGTTTGACATTCTTGAGGTAGAGGAAGTACTGGCGCAGTTCTTCTTCGCTGATCCGATCCGGGGATTTGCCATAGTGCTCGGCTAACTGCCTCACGGCGCGCACGTAGGCCTCTTGGGTCTTTTCGGACAAGCCGCGCAGTTGCATGTCCTCGATCATTCTTTGCCTTAAAGGTGTCATGACTATCCCTCCTGTTCTGGTGAATGGAAAATCCGTACCGGAAGTATAGTCCTGATCGAGGAAAAGTGAGGAATGTTAGGGGATTCTTGGTGGGGGAAGACACGTTCTGCGCGAAGCGCTTAGTTCAACTTGCGGTATGTGCAGTATTGCGCCTGTCGCTCACCTAGCACGCGATATGCGCGTTACGTCTACCACCCCAGCAA
>WVZH01000075.1:16765-17217 GCA_011772595.1 Anaerolineales bacterium | reverse complement strand
ATCATCATGGATCTCCTCGCTGCCGAGATCACCGCCAAGACCGGCAAGGACCCGGCCGAGATCTACAAAGAGCTCGAAGAGAAATTCGGTAGGCCTTCCTATGAGCGCATCGACGCGTCCGCCACACCAGAGGAGAAGGCAGCACTCAAGAAACTTTCTTCCGAAATGGTCACCGCAAAAGAACTCGCAGGAGATCCCATCATCGAGAAACTCACTCACGCACCAGGCAATGGAGAGCCCATTGGAGGCCTGAAGGTGGTCACCGAAAACGGATGGTTCGCCGCACGTCCCTCTGGCACGGAGGACATCACCAAGATCTACGCTGAAAGCTTTAAAGGGAAAAGGCATTTGCAGAGGATTCAGGAAGAGGCTCAGGCCATAGTCAACGCCGCGTTCGCCCAATTCGGGGTATGAGAGGGCAGAGTGAACAAGGTCTTAGAGCGTTTCGAGAA
>WVZH01000075.1:0-16754 GCA_011772595.1 Anaerolineales bacterium | reverse complement strand
GCTATGGTTCGATGTTTTTCTCCATCTCAGCGTACGGTTTTAACCAAATAACGTCGTAAGGCTGCAAGGTGATAGACAATTTTCTATTCTCGGCCACCCATTCCTTTTCACCTATAAGATCATACCAACGCGTTTCACCAACATTAACCTCAAAGAGGGGGATCTCAATACTACAAACCCGGTTGGTAACGTTGGTTATGGCCAAAATATGCTGATCCCCCTCGGGGGATGTTCTCAAAACCGTAAAGACATCGGGTGAGATCATTAGGACGTGTTGATTCCCATGAGGGTGAAAGGCCCGTTGCCCTGTGCGAATGAGATGGATTCCGCGCTCTTCTCGGCGGATGTTCGAGATTTTGGAGTCGGGGTCTTTAAGGCCTTCGGCAACGGCCTTGCTGTCAATCATCCCACGATTGACATCCCTTTTGATTCCGGTTTTCCGGACGAGTTCATGGTCGTTGGGAGTTCCAATTACGCCGTGAGCATAAACACCCGGCACACCTTGAAGAACGAGACCAATGCTCCTTGAGGCAATATACCGCTTGACCTGGAAAGCGATATTCTCCTGGGTATCATCTGGGTTAATGGCACTCCACCAGGTTGTGTTGATTTCATAGGGCTCTTCGGTACGATCCTCTGTCATCTTGTAGGAGATGTGAGCACCACGTTCGATTGCCCCTTGAATGATAAAATCGAGATCTTCCTTTGAAAGGATGCCTTTTACCCCCATCAGTCCGATCCCGTCGTGGGTGTCGAGAATGTTGAAGAACGTGGCAACATCAGAATCGACCTTCAGATTCTCTGCCCATGAGGAGAGAATGGTCGTATCTTGTCTATAGAACGTATGTAGGACTAGCGGAGATAGACCGAAGTTGTAGACCATGTGCGCCTCATCGTAACCATTACCGAAATAGGAGACGTTGTCTGCGTGAGGGACATTGGTCTCCGTGATCAGGGCAACACCAGGGGCAACAACATCCATAACGTCGCGCAGGAGTTTTACAATTTCATGGGTCTGCTGCAAGTGCACGCATTCTGTTCCCGGTTCTGCCCATATATAGGTAACGGCATCCAAGCGAAGAATGTCTGCCCCACGACGCACATACAGTAAAAGCCCTTGGATCACCATCATGAGGACTGCAGGGTTTCGGTAATTGAGATCGATTTGATCATCGGAGAACGTAGTCCAGACGTATCTTGGACCGTCGATTGTATCGAACTTTGTGAGGATGTCCGAGGTTCTAGGCCGAAATATTTTGCTCCGCTGATCGGCAGTCAACTCATCTGGGGAGGTGTAAAAAATGAAGAAATCTCTATAGTCCGAATTCCCATCTAAGAATTCCCTAAACATTTGACTCCTAGACGAGCAATGGTTGAGGACCCCATCAAACATCAGATTGTAGCGACCGCTCATATCCTCGATATCTTCCCACGTTCCCAGTTTCGGATCTACGCGGCTAAAGTCGATGATTGCAAATCCTTTGTCTGAGGAGTAGGGGAAGAAAGGAAGGATGTGCAGAGTACTGATTGCGCCACGGTTGTAAGTGTTCACGAACTTGTGTAATGTGGCAAGAGGGGAACGCTCTTGACCACGAATGAGATCACCATAGGTGATAAGAACCATTTCCTTTTCCGTAAAGCGCTCTCTGGGATCAAAATGCTTTTCTGCATCGATCATCTCCTGGGGTTTATGGGCATAGTGAACTTTGAGGATACGTTCCAACTCGGGCATGTATGCCTTTGCTTGGGCGTCACCATAAAGGAAGCGGAGGCGTCCGAACATCCGTTCGCGGGCCTTTGATGAAATCTTGAAAAGGGGTTTTGTGTAATCCGGGTCATGGTTGTAGCGAAGTCCTGTGATTCTACCGGATTTCTGAGCATCGGAGTTTTTTGCCTGTTTCACAGAACGCACCCCTTACATGACTTCTCTTCAGATTTTAGATTTTCTTACGCTCTGAATTCCCGCATTCGAGGTGTGGTCGTGGTTCGTTTGTGACCCGAACCCTCTATTCATTGGCTAGATACGCGGCTGAGGTCGATGAGTTCCATGCGATTATTGGCCTCAGGATGTTTCGATGAAGGTCCTTCCGTGAGAACTACAAGATCTCCCTCCACTCCGTGCGATCGCAGCCAGTCTCGGACGAAGGCATTCCAGTCCTCCGGATGATCAGGCTCATGTACCGGGTAGACCCCATAGGAAAATTGAAGCCCCTGACAGGTCGCCTCCTGTGGGCTCACGGCCGCTACCCACACGGGAAGCCTGAAGCGAGCGATGCTTCTCGCCGTTGAACCGCTCCGGGTAGGAACGACCACCAGTGCCGGAGAGATGTGTTCCAGGATGGTCTCGACGCTCAAGGCGATCAGATCCGTAAGGCCGATTCTCCCTTCACGGCTGTGTTGCTTCACATCCTCTCGGACGGGATAGTCCGTGCGACGTGGCTCAATGGCCGCGGCGATCTTGGCCAGCATGGCCACGGCATCCACGGGATACTTCCCCATGGCTGACTCCCCGGAAAGCATGACGCAATCCGTGCCGTCGATGATGGCGTTCGCCACATCCGTTGACTCTGCACGAGTGGGGCGCCGGTAATCGGTCATGGACTCCAACATCTGTGTGGCCGTAATCACCGGCTTGCCCAGCAGATTTGCCTGCCGCATGAGGCGTTTCTGAACGACGGCGATTTCCTCGATGGGTATCTCCACGCCGAGATCGCCCCGGGCGATCATGATGCCGTCGGCGGCTTCCAGGATGCTATCCATGTGCTTGAGGGCTCCCGCACGTTCGATCTTGGCGATAATGAATGGATTGTAACCCAAAGCTGTTGCGGCATCCCGGACCGCGACAATATCCGCCCCCGACTCCACGAAGGATTGGCTCACCGCATCGATGCCATTTTCCGCGGCGAATTTCAGACATTCGTGGTCGCGATCGGTGAAGGCACTAATGCCGAGGTCAACGCCGGGTAAGTTAAGGCCTTTCCGAGAACGTAATTCACCGCCGACCACAACCTTGCACTGGACATCGGTGCCCTCCGCCTTCAACGCTTCGAGCTGGATGAATCCGTCATTGAGGTAAAGGGTATCCCCTTGTTTCACGGCCTGCGGCAGGCGAGCAAAGCTCACCGAGACCCGCTCGCTGTCACCGACGATGTCCTCGGTTGTCATGGTCAATGCATCCCCAGGCTTCAACTCGATGGGTTCCTGGGCCAATTCGCCGATGCGCATTTTGGGACCGGGTAGGTCGGCCATAATTGCCACACGGCGCCCAGTGTTACGGGCGGCAGCACGGAGATTTTCAATCCTCTTTTTGTGACCCGGGAAATCGCCGTGAGAGAAGTTGAGACGTGCCACGTTCATCCCCGCCCGGATCATCTGTTCCATAACCTCGGGAGACTCGGACGCCGGTCCGATGGTGCAAACGATCTTGGTCTTGTTGGCTGGAAGTGCCATGAATTCATCCATTCCTAGTTATTAATTGGTTTGACGCGAAACCACTCGGCTCGTCTCAATTCGTACATCTTCTGGATGGATAGTTCGCTTCCTAAGCCTTGAAAAGAGTGGTGCCAACTCCTCTCAACTCCTCAACCGCCTGTTTCACTCGTTCGGCCATCGATGCTTCCGCTGACTTCAGATAGGACCGAGGGTCATAGGTCTTCTTATCTCCAACCTCCCCATCGACTCTGAGAACGCCGTCATAGTGCTTGAGCATATGATCAGCAATGGGCCGAGTGAAGGCATATTGCGTATCCGTATCAATATTCATCTTCACCACACCGTACTCAAGCGTCTCCCGAATCTCATCAAGGGAGGACCCGGATCCTCCATGGAACACTAGATAGAAACGGCCCTCCTCGCCGAATACCTTCTCCAACGCCTCCTGACCGTCCTTCAGAATTGGAGGTCTCAGTTTGACATGACCGGGCTTGTAGACACCGTGAACATTCCCAAAAGTCGCCGCTACCATGTAGCGCGCCCCTTTCACTGCATTGAGGCGGCGGGCGACCTCAAGCATGTCCTCGGGAGTGGTATAGAGCTTTTCAGCGGCAGCGCCTTCGCCGCCAGCCCCTTCCTCCTCGCCACCCACAACACCACACTCCACCTCCAGAATGATCTCATTCTTTTGACAACGCTCGAGAAGAGGAACGGCAATGTCAAGGTTTTCCTTCAATGGAAGCGCGCTTCCATCGAACATGTGGCTGTTGAAGAGATTCGGCTTTCCGGCCGCGCGGCGCCTTTCGGTTTCCTCAATGAGGGGAATGACATATTTATCGAGTACATCCGCCTGGCAATGGTCCGTGTGCAAAGTAACGTAGATATCATAGCGCTCCGCAACGCGATGCACGTGTTCGGCAATCGACACGGCGCCTAGAGCCATGTCCTTGACAGAGGAGCCCGAGGCAAAGGCGCCTCCGCCGGTGGAAACCTGGATAATGCCATCACTCCTGCTCTCAGCCAGGCCTTTCAGAACGGCATTGGCCGTTGGAAGGGAGGTGACATTAATAGCGGGGTAGGCAAAGTGTTTTTGCCGTGCTCTATCGAGCATTTTGCAATAGGTTTCATAATCAGCAACCGGCATATTACTCTCCTTCGTGGTCAAGCATTCTGTGTAATCACTTGACTGTTCACGGGTCATCCGCGCAAATGAACAACCATGTTGGACACGGAATCAACACCCCAAGCTCCCAAACCTGAAATCCAAAATCTGAAATCTAAGATTATTTCCTCTTCGTCTGATCCACAACGGCCTGAGTGGCCCTCTTCAACGCCTCGGGGTCTCCCAGGTAGTAGTGGCGGATCGGTTGCAGATCATCCTTAAGCTCATAAACCAATGGGACTCCCGTGGGAATGTTCACTTCGGCAATCTTATCGTCAGGAATCTGGTCAACGTACTTCATCAGGCCCCGCAGGGTATTGCCGTGAGCGCAGATGAGCGCACGCTTTCCCGCTCGGATCATCGGGGCGATGATCTCCTTTGCATACGGCAAGAGGCTCTCGATGGTATCCTTTAAACATTCCGTCAGGGGCAGTTCCTGGGCGGGAATATGGGCATAGCGTGGATCATGGCCCGGAAAGCGCGGATCTTTACGGGTGATAGAAGGGGGCGGCGAATCGAAGCTGCGCCGCCACAGGTTGGTCTTCTCAGGCCCATTGCGTTCAGCGGTTTCCGCCTTGTTGAGCCCCTGGAGAGCTCCGTAGTGCCGCTCGTTGAGTCGCCAGCTGCGGTGTACCGGAATCCACATGAGATCCATCTCTTCGAGCAGGACCCACAGGGTCTTAATTGCTCGTTTGAGTACCGACGTGTACGCAACGTCGAAAACGTACCCATCCTTCTTGAGTACGCGGCCGGCCTCGATGGCCTCCTGTACTCCCTTTTCGTCCAGCTCAACATCCGTCCATCCCGTAAAACGGTTTTCCCTGTTCCATGCACTCTCTCCGCGGCGTGGTAATACAACCTTTTTCATATTTCTCTCCTTTTCGGAGGCGGGGTATCGGAGTTTGAAGTATTGGAATATCAGCCTAGAAGCGTACCGGCCGAACGAAGGCGTTCTTTCCCGCATACTGGGCCTCACTCCCCAGGTCCTCCTCGATCCGCAACAACTGGTTATACTTTTCGACCCGCTCACCCCGAGCGGGAGCGCCGGTTTTCAGGTGCCCGGTATCCAAAGCCACCGTCATATCGGCGATAAAGCTGTCCACCGTCTCGCCGCTGCGATGCGAGACAAAGGCCGCCCAGCCCGCCCGCTGACACATCCTCACCGCTTCTATAGTCTCGGTCAGGGTACCGATCTGATTGAGCTTGATCAGGGCGGCATTGGCTGTATTCTCGCGAATGCCCCGAGCAATATACTCCACGTTGGTGACGAAGAGGTCGTCCCCCACTAGCTCTATCGCATCTCCCAAACGCTGGTTAAGGATTCTCCAGCCGTCCCAGTCGTCTTCTGCCAAGCCATCCTCTATCGAACAGATGGGATAGGCGGCGATGAGCTTCTCGAAGTAGTCCACCATATCCTCGGCGCTACAGGTGCGCCTTTCAGTGCGTAGGTTGTATTTCCCATCCTCGAAAAATTCGCTGGATGCGGGATCGAGGGCAATGCCCACGTCGGGTCCCGACTTGAGGCCGGCTTTTTCGATACCCTTGACGATAAATTCCAGTGGTTCCTCGTTGGAGGACACATTGGGTGCAAAGCCGCCCTCGTCCCCGACACCCACATGATGACCCGCGTCCATCAGAAACGAGCGAAGAGCCTGATAGATCTCGCTGGCCCATTGCATCGATTCCCGGAAGCTCTTCGCTCCATACGGCGCAACCATGTACTCCTGAAAATCTGAACCCTGCCAGCGGGCGTGCACCCCGCCGTTCATGATATTTAACATGGGTACGGGGAGTCGCACAGTGCCGGTACCGCCGAGATACCGATACAAGGGGAGGCCGAACGCAAGCGCTGCCGCCCGCGCCACGGCGAGAGAAACGCCCAACATCGCATTGGCCCCAAGCTTGGCCTTGTTGGGCGTGCCGTCCAGCTCGAGGAGCGCCTTATCGACGGAAACCTGGTGGGACGCATCACAGCCTTTGAGGGTTTCATTGATAAGGCTGTTGACGTTATCCACCGCCTTGAGGACGCCCTTACCGCCAAAGCGCCTTTTGTCACCGTCGCGGAGTTCCAAAGCCTCACGAGTGCCGGTAGAAGCCCCGGACGGTACCCCCGCCCGGGCCGTTGCCCCGCAGGCCAAGGTTACTTCGACTTCGACGGTGGGATTACCCCGACTGTCCAGAATTTCTCGTCCTACCACCTTTGTGATTTCTGTTCCCTTTTCACTAGACATCTCTCTTTACCCCTATCATAGATCCAGAAGGCTCCCCGTATGAGGGAAATGCCAAATACCAAAGTTCAAAAATCAAATATCCGACCATAACTTGAATACTCGCTGAGATTCTTGGCGGTCAGTAACCAACCTCGCTCGCTGCTTCCCTCAGGATCCCCGCGCTTTTGTGTAGTGCGGCGTCCTCGTCCTTGGACAGCGATGGATGGAGCGTTTCCAAAACGCCCTTCGCTCCCACCACCCGAGGGAGGGAAAGGCTCACTCCGTCAATGCCTTCATAATCATGGGTGACGATAGAAACCGTCAGGACCGCACGCTCGTCATCCCGGATGGCCCGGACGATGCGAGCGATCCCGGCTCCGATCCCGTGGTAAGTCGCCCCTTTCCCCTCGATAATCCGGTAAGCAGCTTTCCGAACGCCGTCATTGATGCCGGATTTGGCCTTTGTCGTAATGGGCTGGCCAACCTGCTCAGCAAATTCCGTGAGGGGCACACCGCCCACCTTGGCGCTTAACCAAACCAGCACTCCCGAATCCCCGTGCTCTCCCAGCACCTAGGCATGAACCGATTGCGGTGCAACACCGAGGTGCTCTCCCAGGAGTGCACGAAATCGGGCCGTGTCGAGAATGGTCCCGGATCCAATGACTTGTCCAGGCTCGAGCTTGGAGATCCTCGTAACGATTTGGTTTATCACATCCACCGGGTTGGAGACCACCAACAGGGCGGCCTCCGGTGCGTGTTCGAGCACCTGAGGAATAACCTGCTTGAAAACCTTCACGCTGCGCTCTAGGAGCTGAAGCCGGGTCTCCCCTTCCTGTTTGACCCACCCCACAGGCAAGGACGACGATACCCGCGCCTTTGAGTTGAGGATAGTCTCCAGCCGAAACCCGCACGGGTGAGCCAAAAGGGGTTGCATGGAGAATATCCTCAGCCCGGGCACGCGAGAGATTCGCATTGAGGTCAATCAGAACCAACTCGGTTGGTCGACCCATCAGTGCCATAGCGTATGCCCCTGTACTCCCAACGAATCCACATCCCACAGCACCAACTTTCATAGCCTATCTCCCTTGTGAACTTCCTTCGTTAAAGAAAGGACGACAATGAGTGATATATTCGCGAATTAATATATCAATGCCTAACTAATGAAAACAATATCCTCGTAAGACCTTTTTCCCAATCGGTATACCATATGTGAGGATGCCCCTTCGTCCTTCGATTGCCAGGCAAATGGCGTTTCGATTTGTGGTTTTTGATCGGTGATTTGTTATAATCTGCCTCAGTTAGAACAAGGAAGGCTTCCCGATAAAGGAGTTAATACCATGACAGAAACGAAGGTACCATTGTCAAGTAACCGGAGTGGAAAGCACACCAACGACATTACGAGCAGACAAAGGGCGTGCACCTTCGCGACCTCTTTTCCCAGGATCCTGAGCGCGGTGAGCCGATGACCCTTGAGGCATGTGACCTGTATCTCGACTATTCTAAGAACCGCCTTACCGACGAGACGATGCAATTGCTGTTCAATCTGACTGACAGAGTGAACCTTCGTCAGCAGATTGATGACATGTGCCAACGCCTGCTCTGCACGGAAATGGCTGTTTGATGCACTGGGGGACGAGTCTGCCGTGCAAAACCACTTCATCGCCGTATCGACAAATACTCGGGAGGTCGAGAGATTCGGGATCGACACCGAGAACATGTTCGAGTTCTGGGACTGGGTCGGCGGCCGGTATTCATATGATTCCGCAATCGGCCTCTCACTGATGATTTCCATCGGGCCGAAAAATTATAGAGAGATGCTCGCTGGATTCCGTGCAATGGACGAGCACTTTCGCACGGCGCCCTTTGATCGGAACATGCCGGCTCTGCTGGGATTGATCGGTATCTGGTACAACAACTTCTGCGGAGCCGAGACGGTTGTGATTCTTCCCTATAGCCAATACCTCTGGCGATTGTCCTCATATCTCCAGCAGCTCGACATGGAGAGCAACGCAAAACGGTGGATCGTCACGGCCAACGGATCACCGACTATCAGACGGGACCCATCGTATGGGGACAGCCCGGCACCAACGGCCAACACGCCTTCTACCAGCTCATTCACCAGGGGTCGAAGCTCATACCGTGTGACTTCATCGGCTTCGCGGAGGCAAACAACCCCCTCGGGGACAACCACAACCTGTTGATGTCCAACTTCTTCGGCCAGCCTAAGGCCCTGGCCTTTAAAAAGACACGGGACCAGGTCCAGGAGGAAGGAGTCCCAGCTCCTCAGGTACCGCACCGCATATTTTATGGAAACCACCCCTCGAACTCGATTCTGGCACGCAAACTCACCCCGAACCTGCTGGGCCAAATCATCGCCCTTTATGAGCACAAGGTCTTCACTCAGGGCTGTATCTTGAACATCAACTCCTTCGACCAAATGGGGTGTCGAACTCGGCAAAGTTCTGGCAAACCGCATCCGCCCCGGAACTTCAAGGGAGGGAAAGTCCGGATCTCAAGCACGGCAGCTCAACGAATGCGTTGATCCGCCGCTACCGTAGCCTTCAGGGCAAGCAGGCGTAAAAAGGATCCGAGCCACACGGGAAGATACTGGCACCTTCCATACAACTATAAGCGTGCACCGACTTTATCAGCATTTCTCGTTATCGAGGATTTAGTCCGATTTCATGCAAGAGGAAGGAAATTCCAGGATCGCCGAATAACCAGAATCGTCCTACAGCTCAAGCCCGCGGCAGGCCACACCCAGGAGAGCCGTTTTGGGGTTGAGAATGACCTGCACCGAGGAACATGGTCAGTTCTCGTAACTCCTGATTTACGCCCCCACTATTCCATCATTCTTCTATTCCTGTTGCGGTACGCTTCTGCTGCCGCCTCGGTTTGCGTTTCGCCCTACGCTTTCGCCTGGAGACCCCTCGGATCGGTCGCACGGCTGACGGGGCCTCCGGAGACAGCCGGATCTCTTCATCTTCATGTCGGATCACCAGGCTATCGCCCTCTCGCAGTGTATAGGTCACGGACTCCTGGCCGAACTCCACTTTCAGAACCTGCCCTCGTATCCTCAAAGGAAACTGCAGGCCAGTCAACTGCCTCCTTTTTCTCTCCGCCACCCTTGGATGGAAGCCTATATGGCCATCGTAATCCCGCATCCCGGCAAACCCATACACAATGACCATCCAGGTTCCGCCCATCGAGGCGATGTGGCATCCATCCCTGACATTGCCCCCGATATCTGCCAGGTCCATGAGGGAGGCGTACCGGCCATATTCCCGCGCCTTGTCCAAATAGCCAATCTCGCATGCCGCAATGCTCTCGATACAGACGGAAAGGGAGGAGTCCCCGGTCGTCAGCGGGTCGTAGTAATCGAAGTTGCGCTTCTTTTGTTCCTCTGAAAATTCGTGCCCGAGGAGAAACATGGCAAGCACCACGTCCGCCTGCTTGATTACCGCGTGCCGATAGATCACGAGGGGATGGTGATGCAGGAGAAGTGGGTACTTGTCCCGAGGGGTATTGTTGAAATCCCAAACCGCTTTGGTGAGGAAGGCATCGTCCTGCGGGTGGATACCCAGTTTCTTATCGAAAGGCACATACATCTTGTCCGCCGCTCTCTTCCACTCGTCCACCTCCGAAACATCCAAGCCGGTCTTATCCACCAACTCTGTGAATTCCTCCGGATTCTCATTCCGAAGCGCCTCGACCGTCGCAGCGGCATACCACAGATTCTCCCGTGCCATGAGGTTGGTGTAGGTGTTATTGTTTACCACGGTGTTGTATTCATCCGGCCCCGTCACGCCATGGATGCAGAATTTCCCTCCAGCCCTTTTGGAGAAGAACCCGAGATCCCTCCACAACCGCGCTGTCTCAACCAGCATCTCGGCCCCGTATTCATGGAGAAACTCTCTGTCTCCCGTGACATCAACGTACTTCTTCAGCGCGTAGATGATGCCCGCATTGATGTGATACTGGGCCGTCCCGGCCGCGTAGTACGCCGAGGCCTCCTCTCCATTGATAGTCCTCCAGGAAAACAACGCTCCCTCCTGATTCACCTCCCGGGCGCGCTGCCTCGCCTTGTCGAGCATGCTGTACCGGAACAGGAGCAGGTTCCTGGCGATTCGCGGCGCGGTGTAGATCAAAAACGGCATGAGGTAGATCTCGGTATCCCAGAAATAGTGGCCCTCGTAACCGTGCCCGGTTAGCCCCTTGGCGGGAATGCCGGCACCCTCCGCCCTGCCAGCCGCCTGAAGGATCTGAAACAGATTCCAGCGAATGGCCTGCTGCAGGGACGCGTCGCCCTGAACCTCCACGTCACTTCTCCGCCAAAAATCATCCAGGTACTCCTTCTGGCCCGCCAGCAGCTCCTCGAATCCCTCGCCCACGGCTCGATCCAGGGTGCGCGCCGCCCTCTCACACAGCTCACTTGGCGGAGCGCTTCTGGATGTATGGTAGGTCATGTACTTGGTAAGATGGAACGGCACGCCCGGCTGCGCATCAATGGAGAAAACAACCTTGCCGGAATTCTCCGAGGACTGGCTTTCCTGTGTATAGGAGCATTCCGTATCGATCACATGCTCGATACCGCAAGCTAGGGTCATCTTGCTGCTGCTGGTCGCATGACTCAGCAGGACACGGAGATCCTGAGCACGGTTGACCTTGGGAAGCAGAACCTGTCCCTTGAACCCCCGTGTCCGCCGGGGGTCTTCCTCCCCGGCCTCTTTGCTCTGAAAGGGGTCAGCCACCATCTCCGACGAGACAACCACCGGTGCCTTTGCATTGAGAACCGTTACCTCGTAGGAGATCGCGGCTAGATGTCGATGCTGGAACGAAACGAGCCTCCGTGATTTAATGGATACAAGCTTTCCCGACGGCATCTCCCACAGCACTTCCCGATCGAGCGTACCCGACTGCATATCCAGCACCCGCTCGAAATGAAGGAGCTTTGCGGTGGGAAGATAGAGGGGCTCGTCATCCACGTACAACCTAATGATCTTGCTGTCCGTCACATTTACGATGGTTTGACCCGTCTGGGCAAATCCGTAAGCCGATTCTCCGTACACGATGGGCCACGATTCGTAGAATCCGTTCACGAACGTGCCGTTCTCAAAGACGGGAGCACCTTCCTCGAAGGTTCCTCGCATGCCCAGGTAACCGTTGGCCGTGGAGAAAATCGTTTCATACCTCGCCAGAAAGCGGGGATAGAACTGCTTCTCCACCATCCTCCACTCATCGGCCGGATAGACATAACGAGGGGGGATCACGCGTTCACGATGGATCATGGCACCTCAATCTCCCGGATTCAAATATTCCCGATCTATCGATCTCAAGGATAAAGTGCAACCACACGGTGGCCTCTCACTCAGCCCAGCCATCGGCCTCCGACGATTCACGGGAGCATTTCGCCCAGGTCATTCACAACGATTTCGGCGCCGTTTTCCCTCAGCGCCTCGGCATCGCCCTTCCGGTCCACACCTACGATTAATCCGAACCCGCCATCACGAGCAGCCTGAACCCCGGAGATCGCGTCTTCCACGACCACTGCGCGTTTGGGTTCGACGCCCAGCTCTTCCGCTGCCTTGAGAAACGTATCCGGCGCCGGCTTGCCGGCCAGGTTCAGGCGGGAAATAACCACACCGTCAACCCGTCCGTCGAACAGATCAGCGATCCCCACAGCCTTGAGGACGGATTCGCAGTTACTGCTCGCTGATACAACCCCCGTCTTGATCCCCTGTTCACGGAGATGGCGGACCAGGGCCACAGACCCCTCGTACGCCTCGATACCCTCAGATTCGAAGGCCACCGTGACCATTTCATCCTTTTGGTTTCCAAGACCACAGATCGTCTTATGGTTCGGAGGTTCGTTCGGATCACCGTTGGGCAACTCAATCCCACGGGACTCGAGGAAAGTACGGACTCCCTCAAAACGTGGCCTACCGTCAACGTACAGTTTGTAGTCCGTCGCGATGTCGAAGGGCTGAAACGGCTCGTCGCGTTTTTCGGCTCGTTCCCTCAGGAAATCATCGAACATCCTCTTCCAGCAAGCGGCGTGAACTTTCGCGGTATCCGTCAGGACGCCGTCCAGATCGAAGAGCACGGCATCGAACCTATCCTTCGTGATCGCTTGGTCCAATTTGGCTCCGTTCACAATAATTTCTCCCATTCCGTAAGCTTGCGCACCGCAAATCGGCAACCTCGACCATCAAGTCCCGTCGCCAAATTCCTCAGCGCATCTCCCCCGGCTGTCCTCTACACGCCAGGACGTTACTCCATAACCTGCCTTTGGGATCAATTTTCTTGCGCCTGGACACGGCCATTGGAATTGGCACGTGGGTGAACTCGTTTTTCCAGAAGCCTACAACCATGTTGGTCCGGCCAGCCATACCAGCGTGCACCGCGTTGTGTCCCAGAAGCAGACAGAAACCCGAGTCATGAGGGATCGCGGGCATGCTTCGTATTGTGTAACTGGGATCGATATACTTGTTGTCTATCGTCTTCGGGATGCCGACCACCCCGACCTTCAGGTTCCATCGTGCGACCTCCTCGGCGATGGCCTGAGCTCCCCGCAGGGTGCCATCGCCTTCCACGGTGAAGAGGATTCCCGCGTTCATCCGCTCCAGGGTACCCACCATCTCGGAGATATCCTGAGCCCCGCGGGATGAACCGAGGATCGTCCCACCCTTTTCGTGGGCATCCTCCACCATATCCGGGGTCAGCTCCATGGGAACATGGCCATACTTGCTAGAGAGTCCCTCGTAACCATAGCCGAAGCCGAAAACCGTCCTCACTCCGTAGTGGTAGTGAAGTCCCATGACGATGGCACGGACCACATCGTTCAGGCCCGGGCATATGCCCCCGCATGTTACGATTCCGCACTTGAGTTTTGAGGGATCGAAGTATATTCTCTCCCTCGGCCCGGCCATTTCGAAGTACGGAGGCCTTTCGCCGGCCCCCTGGTAGGCTTCAATATCTTTCAGGTTCGAGTGATAGAGCAAATGTTCATCATCGCTTACGACCTGTACGCGGGACATCGGTGATGGAATCCGGCACTCGCCCAACCTCGATACCTCGGTATTCAGTTCATTGATTTCCATAGCGTTCAACTCTCCTTCAGTGAGGGGGGTGCATTACTGACCAGAGTTAATCATCAGCTTTCCTCCAGCGCGGCCAGCCCCGGAAGTGTTTTCCCCTCCAGGAACTCCAATGACGCTCCTCCCCCGGTGGAAACGTGGGAGATATCGCCCGCTCGTCCCGAACGCCTTACCGCAGCCACCGAATCACCTCCCCCGATTATCGTAACTGCCGAAGTTTCCGCCAGGGCAGTGGCAATGGCCATCGTGCCTGCATCAAAGGGCTTGACCTCGAAGAGGCCCACCGGGCCGTTCCAGAAAATCGTTCTCCCCTTTGCGATCTCCTCGCCAAAGGCCTTGATCGTTTCGGGACCGATGTCGAACCCGGACTTTCCCGGGGGGATCTCATCGCGCACGGTTGTTACCGGAACGCCCTCCTCCGCTTTCTCTGCAACAACGTGATCGATTGGTAAGAGGAGAGGCACCTTCCTCTCCGCGGCGACCTGGAGCAGTTCCGTTGCCAGGGAAAGCTGGTCCTCTTCAACCAGGGACTTTCCCGTCCCGCGCCCCTGGGCGCGCAAGAAGGTATAGGCCATTGCGCCACCGATGAGCAGCGTATCGACCAATTGCAGCAGGTTACGAATCACCGTTATCTTATCGGATACCTTGGCGCCGCCAAGGATCGCCACGAGAGGACGCTCGGGCCGGGCGAGAACTCTGCCCAGATAGTCGCACTCGCGCTGTAAGAGGAATCCCGCGGCACGTTCTCCGACGAAATGGGCCATCCCCTCCGTTGAGGCGTGAGCCCGATGGGCGGCCCCAAAGGCGTCGTTCACATAGATGTCGGCGAGCCGAGCCAGGGCTCGTGCGAAGTCGTCGTCATTCTTCTCCTCCTCCCCATGGAACCGGAGGTTTTCCAGCAGCATTATCTCCCCCGGTTCCAAGGCGTTGGCCATCTCCTCCACCGAAGGTCCCACACAATCGGGCGCGAGCTTAACAGGCACACCAAGGAAGTCCGCCAGCGCGGAACTCACCGGCTTAAGGCTCATGTCGGGATTCCGCTTTCCCTTCGGGCGCCCTAAATGTGAGGCCAAAATCACCTTGGCACCCTGGGCCAGTGCGTGGCGGATGGTAGGCAATGCGGCTTCGATCCGGGTAGGGTCCGCAACCCGCCCTTCGGCGAGCGGAACATTGAAGTCGACCCGGATGAACACCCGCTTGTTTCTCAGATCGAGCTGATCGATTACCTTGAAACGTTTTTCCATGATGGTAAACCCCTTCTTTAACAGAATGACTTAGTCGTCCGTTAACTGAACTCTTCTTAAACCAGCTCTCTCAGCAGAATTTCAAATGACAACATCCAAATGTCAAATCAAAATGACTCAGTAACCAACCCTTCCAGTTTGGCCTGCGGCTTTACAGATCTCTTTGAACTTTGACATTTGATATTTGACGCTTTTCGTCTACGAGATCTCTAATTGTACTTTTCCGCCAGTTCTTCGATTTCCCCTCGGTAACGCTGGCAGTCCGGGGAGTCCGGCGCGGCGTAATTAAAATTCTTGTAGAACCCTATAATGCGTGTGAAGAAATCATGGGCTTCGTCCTTATTGGGAAACCGGTATTCCCTCCCAATCAACCCTTTGAGGAGCTGGAAGCTCTCGGACTGCCTTTCCCCGGGGCATGGATACGTCGACCTCATCGAAGGCGTCTTGCTGGAGGTAGACCATATCGAGAAGGGCCGCCTTTTGCCAAACGACGTAGTCCTCTATCGAGACCCCCTCCTCGCCCGTTACCTGCATCATCTGATAGATGGAGTCGCCACGTTCGAGTAGTTCATACATGGCTTTGACGTCAGTGGTCCTCTGGGTTCCCAAATTTTGGACGAACCAGTCCTGAAGCTGATTGAGGTAACGGGACCAGGAGATCAGTGGGTCGATAGCCGGATAGAACCTTCGGAAGGTGCGATCCGCCGAGAGCCCCAGGAATGTCTTTACCGTTGCCATCGTCGCTTGGGTAACCGGTTCCTCGAACAAGATCCTTTGACCCCGGATCCACCTTAATGATCGGGCGGAAGAAGCCAACTCTTTCGATTTTCCTCAGGAGCATCTCCATCACACCCAGGGAAATCATTGATTTCCCGCTCCTTGCTTCTGTGGCGGCGATAAATAGACTTTTCGCCATAACGGTTACTCCTGCTATTGGCCTTGACTTGAGGGCACAACGGAGGAGTTTTTGAAAAACAATGTGCTTGATTTCCGTGTTTCAAGAATTCGAAATGGTATTCCAATATCTTCGTGACCAAATCCGACGGGAGAGGGTTTTGAATATCTGGTCATGTGGATCTCGATATTCGAATTTCGAAATTACTTTACCCCCGAAATAGCCTACCAATCCGGAAAACGCCACTTCTTTCGGTCTTCTTCGGAGGGCGGCACAACCTCTTCTGGTGACAACAACCGCCCCCAGTTTGTCCGGTTTCGCATCTCCTCTCTGGTTTCCTCGGGGACGAAGTCCTTACCGATACGAATCTCCCAGCCACCGCCAAGGGCTTTGTACATGGCGATCAGGTTGAGCGCCACGGACCCGGTGGTCGAGGTCAGCCGGTCTTGTGCTTGCACCAGAAATCGTTGGGTGTCGAGCACCCGCTGATAGTCGACCAGACCCTCACGATACTGGAGCAGGGAAAGGTCGACCGAACGCTCGGATGCCTGGACACTATCCGACAAAAACCTTGCTTCATCTTGGGTCTTNNCGAACCCTGTTTCTGATGCGGCCGTAGTTCAAAATGTCCCATCGGAAGGTGGGACCGGCAAAGAATTCGATGCTGTCCGAATCCCAAAGATCGCTAAATGTACTCCCGCTGAGACCGCCAGC
>WVZH01000531.1 GCA_011772595.1 Anaerolineales bacterium | reverse complement strand
CAGCGCAGCGATTCAAGAGAGCATAGGAATTTTCAAGCCCTTGCGACCGTTCCGCTTCGAAATTTACCGCGTCTGAAGAATCTGCGAAGCGTCACTTTCACAGAACGAGGTTAGCAGAAGTCGATGAAGAGGTGCAAGAGGACGGGACGGATGTTGAGGCAGAGTTGTTATCGGGTGCCAAGACAAAGGTGCGGCATGGCGTGCCAGAGCGGAAGGCACACGGGGTATTGCCGAGAGGCGAGGCTAGGGCGAAGGCGGAGGGCGGGGGTATTGCTTTGTGCTTTGCAAATGATCGAGGATTTTTCGAATGACTTTTTGGTCGGTAATAAAAGCGATGACGCGGAGTTCACCTCCACAGTCACACTTCAAAGGATCGGTTTGATAGACCCGCCTAATGAGTTGAGCCCAACTTTTTCTGAGAGCGGCGCGCTTTTTCGGCGAGAGCTTGGGTTCGTCCTGGGATGCGGAGGCGCGCTTGGCGCCGAGTGACTGAAGCGTGAGACCTGCTTTTTTCCGGTAAACCCGCGCTCTCGAAGAGTAGGCGCCGAAATATCTCACCCCATGTGTTCGAGGCTCGGGGATCTGCGTGAGGACCCGCGCAATAAACTCAAGTATGTCGAGGGTCTCGCCTTGCGGATGGGAGAACAAAGGGTCGTCGTGGGAGCTTTTGCTCTCGTAGAACAGTGTCTTGGAACCGGGCGTCCAATGAATGCGTGAGAGGCTCACGGGACACCGCAAGAGGTACCGGCAAAGTCTTTCGAGCCCTTGGGTGTCTTGCGGCCATACGGTGGGAGAGGCGTCGACGGAAAAGCCGCTATGTCGAAACGAAGTGAGCAGCTCCATGCGTTCATCACTCAGGAGTCCTTTGCTCTTGAGCAAGTGCAATATTTTGTGAGCGAACAACTTCTCCGCAGCGACGGTATCGATGTAGGGGATGGGAAGCCATTGGCCTTGGGCATCCCAAACACCACGAGAGGCGAGGCAGTGAGTATGGGGGTGTGCGTTCAAAACACTTCCAAAGCTCTGCGGCACAGCCACCACGCCGGGACGAGCTCCGTCGTCGCCAACGGCTTCCAGCATCAACTCCTTGATGGTCTCATAAGCGAGACGGGCTAAATCACCTAGAAGCTTTCGGTGATGCATGAAGTACGGTCGAAGCATTTTTGGAATCGTGAACGTCCATATACAATGCCCGACGTTCTCCAGAAGCTCGTCCTTGAGAAAGGCCGCGAAGGCAGCACCTCTCTTCGCATCGCACGATGGGCAGACGCCTCTTTGCTTACAGGAAAGCGTTAACAGGCGTTCCGCCCCGCATGCAGCGCACTTGAGTCTGGCGAAGCCTGCTTCTGGCACTCCACAGTCTAAGTAACGGAACACAACTTTGTCGACGAATCCTCGCCAGAAACCGTAAACTGGCTCAAAGCGTTCTTCCCAGAGAGCTTTGACGTCCTCGTAATACCTCTCGAGCAGCTGATACAGCGTGGTCTCCCGAGCTTGGCGGGGTTCGTAGAGGACCGAGCTCGCCTTTGGTGAACAACCAACAACCAGTTCCATACGAACTGGTCATGACGAGTTTTTGCCTCATAAGACGGACAAGCCTCGAGCGATGGCTGCCTTCATTAAGGGAGGGGATTGAAGGAATCCCTCGTCTTGGAAGAATAAGACGTGGTCTGCCGATAGGAATGCCTATGATCGAGACCAGCTCAGGCCGACGAAGGCGCCTCCGTTCTTCCGGCACAGGATGCGCATCAGGGTGGCAAACCGTACCCCGGTATTCTCGGAGATGCTCGCCTGGGAGAACATCACCGGAAATCCCACCCCGTGAATTCTCACCAACCGGTTGCCTTCTGCGTCTTCCTGGTTCATCCTCTCCACCCTCCTCACCACGTCGTCGATGGAGCTTCCCGTGAACTCGTCTCCGAAGACATAGAGACTGATCCGCTTGTCGGGGGCCGCATAGGTCCGTATGGCCCGGGTGATCCCTTCCACCGGGCTGGAGTTGCTGAAAGGAGCCCAGCTCCGTAGCCGATCCAGGATCACCCGGCGGCGCCCCGGCGTGTCGGGGATCCACTTTCCGGCGTAGTTTTTGAACATGTGCTGGCCCATGTCGTTCATCACCTGGAGTCCCTTCACCTTCGGATAGATATCCAGGGTCTCTTTCATCTTCTCCTGAACCAGGGGCCAGGCGTAGTTGTGCATGCTGCCCGAGGTGTCGATGATGAAGATGATGTACTCGCTGTCCACCGGGATGCCGCCGATGGGGGCATCGGCCGGCCGACGGTCGCTTCGGCCTTGGAGCCTCCTCATCTCCTCGGTGAGCTCCTGCTGGGCCGCCAGAAGCCTTCCCTCCACGATCTCGTTGACCTCCGATAGCTGGCTGGTCGCCGCAAACTCCCCCTGGATACGGGACAGGTCGCCTCGAAGCCGGGCCACCTGGGCTCGTTCCTCGGATAACTGTTCCTGCTTGCTCACCAGCTCCCGGTTGAGCACGTGGGTCTCACCGCGGATCTCGTGAAGCTCCGCCTGTAGTTGCGCCACCAGGCCCTCCAGGTGCCTCCGCAGCTCTTCCAGCGCCCGGGGCTCTCCGATCTTGGTCAGAACCAGCAATAAAATGATGGCTCCGAAGCCGCAACAGCCTGCCGTAGCTTCCCTTGAATAACCATGCGAAGGCGGGCCAAGTGT
>WVZH01000534.1 GCA_011772595.1 Anaerolineales bacterium | reverse complement strand
TTGATATTGCCGGGCTTGAGGTCCCGATGAACGACCCCCTTCTCATGGGCGGCCGAGATGGCCTCGGCAACCTGCTGGCCGATTGAAAGGGCTTGCTCCAATTTAAGCGGTTCGCGAGCTATACGTTGCGCCAATGTCTCGCCCGGAACATATTCGAGAATCAAATAACCAAGCGCTTCCTGCTCAATGATATCGTGGATCACGGCGATATTCGGGTGATTCAACGATGCTAAGAGTTTGGCCTCACGCAGGAAACGCGCCCGGGCATTCGAGTCAGCCTGCAATTCAGCCGGCATACTCTTGATGGCAACAGAGCGGTCAAGCTTGGTGTCACGAGCTAAGTAGACTACTCCCATGCCTCCTCGGCCAATCATCTCTACTATTTCAAAACTCCCGACTTTCTGCCCAACAAGCTCGTGTCCGGTCGCTGTATCTTCAAAGTCGCTCTCATCGGCGTGGACAAGGGAATCGAACAAAGAATCGATTTCCTGCAGGTCTTGTATTCGTCCTTTGAGTTGAGCTTCATACTCCGGATACTGCCCCACGAATTCGTCTATATCAGGTTGCTCGCCTCGCAGGCACACATCAACGAATCGTGTCAGAGCCTCTTCCAGGACGGCCGCCTGATTGTCATTCATCTGCGCTGCCATTAGTCTTTCCCATAAGCGAGGGTCAACGCCGCCATAGCACGAGCCAATAGCATTCGCACGGCACCTGCGTTCTTGCCTAATCTCCCTGCTATTTCGGCGTGCGAGAGTCCCTCGATTCTCTTAAGCACAACCACTTCTTTGTATTCGGGCTTCAACTCGTCCAAAGCCTTCTCCAGTCTATCCAACGCCTCTTTTTTTCTCATGATGACGCTCGGCGTCGTTGTACCGATAGGTTCGGCTGGGCCAACAAAGCCGCCCTCGGCACTCCTGTCTTCTTTTTTAAACGGTATTTCTTTGTGAATGTCACGCTTGTCGGCATGAAATTTGTCCAAAATATCACGAAGCTTGTTCTCCGCTATCCTGGACAACCACCGCAGAAAGTCTCCCTCGTTCCTATAGGTGAAGTCCTTCAAGCCCCCCAGGGCCAGAATAAGAGCATCCTGGACTACATCAACGGAATCGAGCTTGGGCCGGAGCTTCTGATCTAAACGGAGGCGAATAATCCGGCGTACTCGTTCGCCGTAGACGCTGCAGAGCTGATTCAGAGCAGACTCGTTCCCCTCCTTGGCCAGAGCGACCAGATGTTGGGTTTTATGGTTTTCGATAGGCTTCAACTTTCGCTAACCTCCTTAGCTCACAGACAT
>WVZH01000012.1 GCA_011772595.1 Anaerolineales bacterium | reverse complement strand
AACCCACGGCGGGTGAAATCAGGCTGAAATCACAAGACATCACCCATCTCAGCGAGGCCGAGCTGCGACCCGTCCGACGTGAGATGCAGATGATTTTCCAGGATCCTTACTCCTCTTTGAACCCGCGCATGTCAGCGGGTGAGATCGTCGGGGAACCGCTGGAGAACTATGGACTCGCAAAGGGTCAGGAAAAGGAAAAGAGGGTCCAGGATCTTTTGACTCGTGTCGGTCTTCGCCGTGAGGACATCGCCAAGCATCCCCATGAGTTCTCCGGTGGCCAGCGACAGCGGATCGGTATTGCTCGGGCACTTGCCCTGAATCCAAGCCTCGTCGTCGCCGACGAGCCTGTTTCCGCACTAGACGTCTCTATCCAGGCTCAGGTAATCAACCTGTTGATGGATCTCCAGGACGATTTTCATTTAACCTACCTCTTCATCTCCCACGATCTGGCCGTCGTGAAGCACATCAGCCACCGGATCGCCGTGATGTACCTCGGCAAGATCGTCGAGATCGCCGCCAGAGAGAAGCTGTTCGAGACGCCGTTACACCCGTACACGCAAGCCTTGTTGGAGGCTGTACCGGTTCCTGACCCGCGGGCCCCGCGCGAGTATCTGGTCCTCGAGGGCGACGTGCCGAGTCCGATTAACCCGCCACGAGGGTGCCGATTCCACACGCGGTGTCTCTATGTGGAGGAGCGGTGCAGGATTCAAGAACCGTCTTTCAAGGAGGTGCGGTCGGGTCACTGGGTGGCATGTCACCTACATGAACCAGTAGCCCTCCATGACCATTAACCGAAAACGGGCTATTGTGGTCAGCATCCGCCCGAATCTGATCTCGTTAGAATTTGGACCTCGGCGGAGACCGTCTGCTCATGACCCAGAGTTCCAAATGCCTCACGATTTTATTACCGCCTCCGCGATGAGTTCAAAATGGAATACGCAAAAGCCATCGCCAGAAATTCTGTTGATTGGCGATTCAAATCATCACCCGTCCGGTGTCCAATCAGTGCCCAAAGGCCATCAAAGTCTGTCAAAATTGGTCCAAATAGGTAACATCCAGTGGCCCCTATTTGGACACTTTTGAGTCTTCCAAAACTTAAAAACCTATTATTTCCAAATACTTAAGGTCAGTTTTCGCTTGGGCTCATAACCCAAAGGTCGTAGGTTCAAATCCTACCCCCGCTACCAATGATTTCAAGGGGTTACGTAACTGGCGTAATCCCTTGTTTCTTTTTGGTACCCATATCGTGTCCAAACGGGTGCGGGTTTTTCCCATTCGGCGAGAAAGGCCGACCCATCCCTGTGAGTCAGATTGGGAATCCATCGGCTGTAGTGTTTGATGAGCGCTTGGATGGAGGTGTGACCCATCATCTTGGCGACCCAATGAATGTTCTCGCCCGATGAG
>WVZH01000139.1 GCA_011772595.1 Anaerolineales bacterium | reverse complement strand
TGGCCAGCCCAGAGCTAGTATCGCGCCGAACTCGACATCCGGGCTGGCCAGGTCGGCTCCAGTGAGTGGTTGGGCGGCGAAATGTGGATAACAGTGGAGCTGAGCCGCGCAGCGGCTCTGGCCCTCTACCCTCAACAGCAGATACTCCATATATCAAGCCAAAGGGAATCGCGCCTAGCATAACAGGTACAAAGGCGCGAAACCCTCCCCAGAATGCCGAGGTTGATGTGGAAAATGGAACCATATTGTAGGACACCGATCAATGTGGTGCTGCTTCCCCATGGTGCAGGTAATAGTTGATTCCCATTTCCCATGACTTCATCCAGTGGTCATAGTGCTCTTGCGCGAGTTGTTTGATGTAATGAATTCCCTTCTCTCCTAACGCAGTTATGGTATAGGTGATTTGAGCCGATGTTTTACCGTTTGCAATGGCATCACATTGAATATCAATCCGAGCAACTCGATTATTGGGCTGGACGTTGACGTAAGTGGCTGAGTGCGTTTCGGTATCATAATTGATAGTCACCCAGATTGTCTCTGGATCATTTTCATCATGTTGAGTTTTCCACACTGAATTTGTTTTAGCCTCACCGTCTTCCGGGTAAACATACTCTGGATTCCAACCGGTAATCCACAGAGTTTCACCATAGGCCGTAAAAAGCGGCAGGATTTTATCCGGCGAGTCGTTTAGAGTGATAGTTGCTGTACGTGAAATATGGTTGTTTGACATGATTGATTCACTCCTCAATGAATTGATGAGCGGCACTGGTGTTATAGTCCATTTCATAGAAGTCTCTGAGAGCGTCAATGCGCTTGATCGCCGCTTCATTAAAGGGACTCTGACCTTCAAGAGCATGCAGCACGATACCTTCCAGTAGGTCGCCAAGGGACATATCATGATACTCAGCTATAGCCTTGAGTACTTTCAACATTCTTTTTTCTATCCGAACGCCGGTTTGCACACGCTCAACCTTGATCTTTTTATCATTCACGGTTAAACCTCAACTTCGTTATTTATGTACCAAGTTACCATAATACCAGGGTATTATGCAGTGAGATCGTCCGTTTGTCAAGATTTTGAGAAATTTATCAATGGCGGTGGCCACATGGTCGTCGTTGGGCGTCGACGACATCGATACGAGTGTTGATGAAACGGATGCCGGAGTCAATACCTCGGTGTCCAAGACAGGAAGCCCGGGTGCTTTCTATTTGGGTGGATAGGCGGTTGGGATTGTCCAGGGTGGTGGCTAACGGCTCCGAGCTGCCTGCCCCCTGGCCTGCCTGGCGTCAGCCAGGACAGGCCAGGAAGCAGCCCGCTTTCACCCTCGATCACACACCAAGTCTGGGCAAACTCACACGATTCTCGGGTCTGCTCCAGAGAATTGTTAGGCCGAATTACTCTTACGAATACGCTGATCTAGGATCATAGAAAATGATTTCCTCTTTGATCCTATCATGCTCGATCTTGAAGAGAGAAGCCCCCCGAATTGAATACCTTTGACCAGATTGAAGCGAGCTTCCTCCCCAAGTCCATTGCCCAGCCGCTCTTTCACCAAGGCCAAAAAAGCTCACATTTGAGAAATTGACATTCGGCAACGAGAACAATCGATCAAAATAGGATTTCAATTCAGCTTTATCGCTTATTCGGTCTCCAGAAGCAGTATCTTCGAATAAGAAATCCTCAGCATAAAGAGAAACTAGCACTTTGGCATCCAGGGCTACTAGAGCAGTTTTAGCTTGACGGAGAACATCTGTAGTCATAATGTTAACCCCTCCACACCAGAAGGATATCCCGATTAACGAAAAATGAATTCGGCCTAACGGTCTCGAGCTGAGCGGCCTGGCCAGCCAAGGGCTAGTATCACATGAAACGCTTCTCGCCGGCCTAGCCAGGTTGGCTCCAGCGAGATTGGGATGAGAAGGCCGGTACCTCCCTCACGTGATGCCTTATTATGGGCTCACCAATCAAACGCAGTCTACCTTCGTAGCTGCCAAACAAGGAGATACCGACCCATGAATAAGCATAGCACGATTTTCGTAGGACTGGACCTGGGAGACAAGTTCTCCTATCTAACAATCGTCGATCAGGATGGCGAGTTGATCGAAGAATCACGTCTGCCCGCCAGCAGGGCCTCCTTCCATCGCAGGTTCTCCACCCTTCAGCCCTGCAAGATCGGTCTGGAGGTCGGAGCTCACTCTCGCTGGACCAGCCACTTGCTCAGGGAGTTGGGCCACAATGCCTTGGTCGCCAATGCCCGCAAGCTACGAGCGATCTATCACAACCCCCGCAAGGGCGATCGCGCCGACGCCGAGACGCTCGCTCGACTGGCACGTCTCGATCCCGAACTGCTTTCCCCCATTCATCACCGATCACCTCAAGCACAAGCTTACCTGGCCGTCCTGCGATCGCGGGATGCCATCGTCCGTTGCCGCACCGTACTCATCAACCACGCTGGCGACATCGTTAAGGTTTCCGGCTCGCGCTTGCCCTCTTGCTCAGCAGACAGCTTCGCTCACAAAGTCGCTCCTGACGTCCCTGAGCCCCTCCGACCTGCTCTGGCCCCCATCCTCGACACCATCGCTTCCCTCACCCAGCAGATCAAATCCTACGACCAAAAGACCGAAGCGCTTTGCACCCAACGCTACCCAGAGACCAAGCTGCTCCGTCGGATCAGCAGAGTGGGCCCACTCACTTCCCTGGCCTTTGTCCTCACGCTTGAAAAGCCCCAGCGCTTCCGCAGAAGCCGGGAGGTCGGTCCTGCCATCGGCCTTGTCCCCCGACGCGATCAATCCGGCGATCACGATCCTCAACTGCGTATCACCAAGACGGGAAATCCCTATTTGCGTCGTCTGCTCGTCTCCTCCGCCCAATATATGCTAGGGCTTTTTGGACCGGATTGCGACCTGCGCCGCTGGGGCTTGAATCTCGCAGATCGCGGAGGTAAGAATGCTAAGAAGAGAGCTGTGGTCGCGGTTGCCAGGAAGTTAGCCGTTCTGCTTCACCGTCTTTGGAAGACCGGAGAAATCTATGATCCCTTTTATCTTGCCCGAAAACATAGCCAGGTACCCGAAGCCCTCCCCGCTGCAGCTTGAACTTGATGCTTCTATTTCTCATTGATCGGAGGTGCACTGAGAGATTTTTGAATGGGCAGACAGGGCAGGATGACTGCTTGAAATTTCCCTCCAGCCAACGCCTCGTTTGGGCGACTGCGGCTAACCACTGGGCTCTTTGGAGATACCATCAGCGAGATGGCAGCGCCCACCTGGAGAGAACACCAACGGGCACCGAGTTCAGAAAAAGAGCCCACAATGAGTGCGGATGGAAGTGAGGCGAAAGGATGGTGTTGGAGAACAGAGCGGTCAGCTCGCCACGTCGACCCTTGACAATCTAGGCCTTCTCATGGAAGTGGTTAGGCTGCATTCCGCATGCCTTGACCAAACGCAGGTGACGATACCTCAATCCTGCCGGCATTGGGAACTGAGCGATCCCGTGTACTGACCCACCTCAGGGGAGGTTTAGGACCTCCAGAAACATCATCTCGAAGCGTCGGCCATCTGCGGAATTGGCCACTCTGACCTCGGCTCCTCCTGATACCGGCTTTGTGTACCCGCTTTCTGGTCCCTCCTCCTCAACAACCTGGATGTCATATAGCTTGAACGTCGCCAGGCTTTCGTCTGTGAATATCGCAGCAGTAAGCGAATCCCAGAACTGAAATCCCCCAGTCTGCACGAATCCTAGGTTCGCGGTTAGCAAGTCATAGACGAAGCCAGCTTCAGGGGAATGGCGCTCGTCCCCCAGCATGCGGTAAAAACGTGCCGTAATCGGGGCGTCCATAGTCGCATCCAGCGGAACCAGCGTCACCGGCGCCCCCGAGTTGAAAACGATATTGGCTGCGTGCGGATCGACGTAGATGTTCCACTCGGCGAAGCGGTTGTCTATGCCAACGCCGGAAAGCCCCACATTGCCAGCCACTTCCACTGCACCTCCCATTACATAGATCATCTGGACATTCTTGACCATGTCAGGATAGGCGAGCATCGCGTCGGCCACATTCGTGAGCGGGCCTACCGCTACAATCGTCACCTTCTCAGGCGATCCATATACGATCGTGGCGATCAATTCTGGCGCACTTTGCGACGAGGCTTCTCCACCCTCAGGCAGGCGAAGACCGTAGAGGTTGTCCGCGTCCCGTCTCCATGCCAGCGGGAAACTGTGGTCACCTGCCAGCGGAGTTTCCCGACCACAGGCTACCGGAATGTCTCCAGCCTCACTCAACGCTACAAGCCCCAAAGCGTTTCGAACGCCTGGTTCGCAGTGCGCCTCGCCCGTGCCCGCGACAGTTATTGCCTTAACATCGACGTTAGGATGCTGCAGTAGGTACAGGACGGCGTGCATATCTTCGTGAGCCATATCCACATCCACAATTACGGGCTGCGGTTCGCCGAGTCCACTCACTTCCAGGACCGGCGGAGACTCTGCTTGCACGCATGCGGTCAGGAGTAGGCCTATGGAGGCGAGGGCAACTCTATGAAGTTGGGATTTCAGAAACATGCTCGATTCCTTACCTGATCCGAGAGTACGGCAATCAAGTCGGCGTCCATTCTTCTGTACCGTGAAATGCATCGGCGATTAGCCAAATGCAACCTTCTATGATGGCGCTGCTGTCAAGCCCCAATTTAGCAAATCTGTAGGACCTCCACAATAGCTACTGCGGACAACATTGCTGGAGGCTTCCCTTGGCGTCGGGCATCTCTTGCCTCGAACTACCTTCTATCCGTGCCGGTCTATGATTGACTGGTCACCCAATGCTGCTTTCGCTTTAAGGCGATCCCGGAAGCTCCTGGTGAGCGCCCCATCTAACCGTCGGTCTCTCAGAGACCCGACGGCATAACAGGCTGCTCACACAAGCCTGGTCGTCTATTTACTTCGCCTTTCCGGTCGCATTTTCAGATCAGTCTTGTCTTTAGTACGGCTCCGTTTGGTATTGCACCCGTCTCTAAGTAGCGCCACAATTCAACCAGTAGCTTTCTCGCCAAAGCCACAATCCCTATCCGCCGTATCCGGCTGCTTCCGTATCCAAATTGCTCTTCGTACCACCTTGGCAACTCGCTCTTTAGCTGATATCTCAACCATCCCCAGGCGATCTCGATCGCCAATGCTCGGACATGCCGATTACCTGATTTGCTCATCCCTCGTTCTCGTGAGCTTTTACCGCTCTCATGTGGCGTTGATGTCAGCCTAGCAAGTGCGCCCACCTCCTTGCGGTTGCGAAACTTCCGCCTACTGAAGAACTCCATTGTGTACAGCCAGGCGCAGTTCAACCCAATCCCCTTCAGCTTCAACAGCTTCCGCGCCATCTCTACACTCGCATCCTCCGAATGCCGGATCGCCTCGACTCTCTCCGCTTCCAGTTCTTTGATCTGCCCCTCTGCATGCAATAGACGCTCATGCTCCAGTTTGAGCCTTGTCATCAGTCCCGCTGGCAACTTCGAGCTATCCCACTTGCGGATCTTCTCAACCTGTTCTGGGAAATCATCTCCCACTTTCATCCGGATCCCATGCCCTGCCAGCAAACCCTTGATCCGATTGATGTGCCGAGACCGGTCCTTCTTCAAAGTAAGTAGCTCCCGGTGGAGATACCGACGATCCTCCTCTTCCACGCTAGGTACATTCACGACGCTCCAAACTTTCCGCTCATCTCTTCGATAGCGGATCAGCTTCGATAATAGCTCCTCCGCATCCATGCGGTCCGTCTTCGCCCGCTGTTGCCTTCAGTTCACTTTAACGCTGGAGGAATCCACCACCAGGTTCTGAACACCTTGCTTCTTCAGATACCGATGCAGCCAAAAACCATCCCTCCGAGCCTCATAGCAGCTGAGAACCCCTGCCTTCTCTGGTAACCCAAATCGCTTCTTCGCTCTATTTATCTCAGCCTTCAGTGCAACCAGATCGCCAGCCCGTATGGCTCGCACTCGGGGTCGCTGCGCAGGGCCGATGGTGAAACCAAGTTTCCAGTCCGCCACCCCCAACTCAAATGCCAGATACAGAATCGGTTCGAATGCGCTATACTCTAATTGACAAGTCGCTGCTGTATCCATTTCGCTCCCTCCTTTATTGGAGTTTTGTGGAGCTTATACGCAGCGGCTTGTTATTTCAATTCCCATTTCCCCCATAGCATCTAACGGCTTTGAGTTGCCTGTCCCCTGGACTGACTGGCGTCAGCCAGGACAGGCTGGCTGGCCGCCAGGCCAGGCCGTCAGGATAAACTCCGCGCCGACCCTGAGCTTGACGAAGGGGAGGCGCGTAGTCGAAGAGTCTGCTCCAGCGAATTGTTGGGCAGCACCAAAGACCACCACAGTGATCACACGCGGCGCCCGATTCACACCGTCTGGGCTCCCATACCTTCGCTTTCGTTGAACATCACAATCCTATAGCGTGCTTGGTTTTCTTTCAACTTCTGGATCGCATTGTTGACTTGTGACATGGGCATTAGTTCCACCATTGGCGCAATATTGTGGTTCTGCGCGAAAGATAGCATTGCACGCATCATGTTGGGATTTCCGATGAGAGAACCAACAATGGAGAGTTCATGGGCCACGAGGTCCGTTGAATTGAAGGCCACATCCGGGAAGCCGAGTAAGATCAGTTTTCCCCTTTTCTTCAAAGTCATGAGAAGCGCTTCCCAGGAGATGCCTGCATTTGCCGTACAGATCAGCAAGTCGAAAGAATAGTTGAACTTCCTCAAGTTGGCACTGTCAGTCGAGTCCAAGAATTGTCTTGCACCGAAGCCAAGGGCTTGATCCTTCTTCGTTGGCGAGGATGAGATTGCCATGACTTCACAGCCAAAGGCGTTTGTAAATTGGATTGCCAAGTGACCGAGTCCCCCTATACCGACAACAGCAACTTTAAGTCCAGGTATCGTCACATGCTTGTAGAGCGCCGAATATACCGTAAGACCGGCACACATAAGTACTGCGGCAAACTCGGACGGCATGGACGGAGGCACTGGATACACGAATCTATAGTCAGCGACAACAGAACTCGAGAATCCCCCGTATGGAACCATAACTGTCGTGTCTTCGATCTCCATGCAAAGCTGGGTTTCCCCTTTCTGACACCACTCACACTCACCGCAGGACCGACCCTGCCATCCAATCCCTACACGATCACCTTCCTCTAATCCGAATACCCCTGACCCTTTAGCTGATACGTGTCCAACGATCTCATGACCAGGGACAAAGGGGAAAGTCGTGATCCCATAATAATTGTCGATCGCTTGGATGTCGGTGTGACACAAGCCACAGTGTGTGACTGACACCCGAACGTCGTTTTGTCCTAGCTCAGGTGGTTCGTAGGTAAATGGCTCGAGCGGAAGACCCAATGCCTTTGCCACATACCCTCGGATAGTTGAATTAGTCATTTGTGATATCTGCCTTTCCCAGTTGCAAGTATTCGAACCCTAAAAAATGATACTTGCTGCCTAACGGCCTTGAGCTGCCTGTCCCCTGGACTGACTGGCGTCAGCCAGGACAGGCTGGCTGGCCGCCAGGCCAGGGAGCAGCCCGCTTTCACCCTCGATCATACACCAACTCCAGGCAAATTTCCCTGAATCTCGGGGGCGTTTATCCTGAGCCCTTCGACACAGCTCAGGATGAACTCCGCCAAAGGGCTCCAGCGAAATGTTAGGCCGCCAAATTAGTATGGGCAAATGTTCTCAATAACATAAATGAGACTTTGTGAACCATGGTCTCTGCTTCCTAAATAAGACAGATAGTCCAAATCTTCAGACCCAACATGTTCGATCACCTTTTTACATGCATAGGATGCATCACCTGATTTCTTGAATTCATCGAAAAACACGGTTGCAAATTGAAAAATTGGATGACCAGCATTCCCTTTCGGGAACTTATCTTTCAGAGTTTCATAAACAATGTGCGCTTCATCCTCCCAGCCTCGCAAGAAATGTAAAACCATGATTCGATACCGTGAATATGCAGCGAGGATGAAAGGTACAACGTTCAGGTTTATCCCTTTCGGGTCATTCTCAGGGGAATTGTGTATCCTCGCGCCGCTGGCGTTCGCGGATCATGCTTCGTGCTGATGCAGAAAGCCCAAACAAGCAGAGCCTAGCCGGTGACGGGTTCCACACGCACCGCACAGACTTTGTATTCTGGTATCTTGGCAACCGGATCAAGGGCTGGATTAGTAAGCACGTTGGCCGCGGCCTCGACAAAGTGAAAGGGGATGAAAACGACGCCCGGAGGAACCCGGTTTGTCAGGCGGGCCTCGGCCATGATCTGCCCTCGCCGGCTATTCACCCGCACGTGATGGCATCCGTTCAACCCGATTCGTGCGGCGTCCTGGGGGTTGATCTCTACGTAGCACGCCGGCACCTCACGATCCAGTTTGCCAATTCGGCGCGTGATGGTACCGGTGTGGAATTGAAACATAACCCGCCCTGTGGTCAGGATGAAGGGATACTCCTCGTCGGGCTCTTCAGCCGGAGGCTGATGCTTCACTGGATGGAAGAGCCCCAGGCCCCGAACGAATTCCCCCTTGTGCAGAAACGGTGTGCCGGGATGATCCGGGGTGGGGCAGGGCCACTGAAGGCTCCCCAAGCTTTCCAGCCGCTCATAAGTAATGCCCGCATAGGAGGGTGTTACCCGGTTGATCTCTGCCATGACCTCGCCCGGGGAGGCATATTCAAAGCCCTTTGCCCCCATGCGACGAGCCACTTGACAGATGATCTCCAAGTCGGTTTTGGTGTCCGGCAAAGGCTCCACGGCCTTGCGCACCCGCTGCACGCGCCGCTCGGTGTTCGTGAAGGTACCCTCTCTCTCGGCGTAGGAAGCAGCGGGCAGAACAACATGCGCCAAGCGGGCAGTCTCGCTGAGAAAGAGATCCTGCACCACCAAGAACTCAGCGCTCTTCAAGGCCGCGTCCACTTGTTTGATGTCCGGATCTGAGATGGATGGGTTCTCACCCATCACCCACATGGCCTTGACCTCACCGGACTTTAGCCCGTGTATCATCTCGGTGACGGTCAGGCCCGCCTCATCATCGAGGCTCTGCGTTCCCCAGGCCTGCTGGAACTTCTGACGCTTCTCCTCCGAGGTTACTGACTGGTAGCCAGGGAAAACGTTGGGCAGAGACCCCATATCGCAAGCGCCTTGCACATTGTTCTGACCGCGCAGAGGGTTGACGCCGGTACCGGCCTTACCCACATTGCCGGTCAGCATGGCCAGGTTGGCGCACTGCCAAACGTGCTGCAGCCCGGTCACATGCTGCGTGATGCCCATCGCATAAACGATCGCAGCCCGTTCTGCCTCGGCGTACATATGCGCAGCTTGAACCAGTTTCTCCGGCGGAACGCCGCTTATGGTCTCAACTCGTTCAGGTGAGTAGGCCGCCACCAGCTGCTTGAGCTCTTCAAACCCCTGGGTGCGGTCCCGGATGAACTCCTCGTTTGCCAACCCATCACGAATGATGACGTGCATCATCCCGTTAAGCCAGGCCACGTCGGTGCCGGGTCTTTGGCGCAGGTATAAGTCGGCGATAAGGGCGATCTGAATGGAACGCGGGTCAGCTACGATCAGGCGTTTACCCTGCTGCTGCATTCGGATCAGACGTGTGCCTATGATTGGATGCTGCTCGGTGGTGTTGGACCCGATGATCAGGACAACTTCCGCCTCCTCCATGTCAGGGAAGGCGTTGGTCATCGCCCCGGAGCCGAACGCGGTGGCCAGACCGGCCACGGTTGAGGAGTGTCAAAGCCTGGCGCAATGGTCTATGTTGTTTGTGCCGATCACTGCGCGGGCGAATTTCTGGAAGGTGTAATTCTCCTCGTTGGTGGCTTTGGCCGAGGAGAGAAAAGCGATGCTGCTGGGGCCATGTTGCTCCCTGATCTCGGTCAAGCGATGGGCAACCAGATCCAGGGCTTCGTCCCACGAGACGGGTGTCAGTCGCCCACCCCGGCGCACCAAAGGTTGGGTGAGCCGTTCCGGGTGGTAGATGAAGGCGTGAGCGTTCCACCCCTTTATGCAGAGTGCTCCTTGACTTACTGGATTGGCTTTATCCGGCAGCACATCCATAACCTCGCCGTCCAATACCTGCAAGTTGATCCCGCAGCCGACGCCACAAAATGGGCAAGTGGTAGGCACGTTTCGATAGTCAATCATGGTCTGCTTTTCTGCCCCGCATCAATGAGGGAGACCGGATCGGTTGAGCTCGCCTTCTTGTAAGTCCAGCAGTTGCGGTGGCTGTTCATCCAAAGAGGCGCCCGCTTCATAGCCGAACATCACCTTCACATCCTGTGCGATCCAGCGGTAGAGGATGGTCAAGGGGATGCCGGCGGGGCATGTTTCCTCACACTCGTGGCAGCCCACGCATTTGCCGGCCGTATGCACAGCACGGATCATGTGGTACATGGGGGGCATTGGCATTGGAAGGTAGCCCGTTTGTACCCACTTCTGATCTTCTAAGGCACAAGCCTCGCAGAAGCACTGGGGACAGACATTTCGGCAGCCATAGCACTTGATGCAATGCAGGAACTGCTTCTTCCAGAAGGCAAGTCTCTCTTCCTTACTCTGCGACAGTAGATCCTCGCCTTGTGGATTTGAAACGCCCTCGATCCGCTCCCCCACGACGATTTCAGCGTGGAGGGGGTACGGTTTCGGACAGCGGCAAAAGCTTGCTTCCGCCTGCACACAGTGTAGCCCGATGAGCTTGACATTGTCGAGCTTGATCTGGGCGTGCTTCACCATCTCCACAATACCGCGTTCCTCACACCCCCGGCATACGACGGCCAAGCTGGCATGGGGGTATTTCTTCTGAACCAGGCGCAAGATACTGGGGAGAGGCTCCTTGGGCCAGATCGCCAGCAGGTCCAATTCCTGGGGACGATCTTTGTGAAAAACGTGTGGGGAGATCCTACCTGCCGGTCCGGCCTTCAAAGCGATCACCCCGTCCACCTCAGACAAGACCCCCTCTATGGCATTGCGCAACTTTTGCGGCCGCTCGCTCATTGCATCATCTCAACGAATGGCGGCAGGTTGCGGATGGTCTCTGTGAACTCGCGCAAGATGACAGCAAATCGATCGCCCTCCGCTGCCGAAACCCAGTCCACCCGCAGGCGGGCTGGTTCAATACCTGTATACTCCAGAACTTTCTTCAGCACGGACATGCGCTTGACTGTTCGGTGGTTGCCGCTGGTGTAATGGCAGTCGCCAATGTGGCAGCCCAGAACAAGAACACCGTCGGCGCCCTCTTTAAAACAGCGCAGGATCAGTTCTGGTGAAACCCGACCGCTGCAAGGGGTACGGACGATGTTGGCGTTGGGCGGATATTTCAGACGGGACATTCCGGCCATGTCAGCACCACGGTATGAACACCAATTGCATAGGAAGCTGATGATCATTGGCTCATACATTACGCCATCTCGATTTCTGGGACTTCCAAGGAACGCATTGCTTGAATGGCACCGACTATCTCGGCCACAAGTTGATCGTCGGTGAAGTGCCGAAGACGAATGGCCTTGGAAAGGCAGGCAGCCGCACACGTGCCACAGCCCTTGCACAACGCCTCAATCACATGCGCCTTATGGGTCTCAGCCTGGAACTCGATGGCCTGGTAAGGGCAGGTCTGCACACACTCCTGACAGCCCGTACAGGTCATCTCATCCACGATGGCCGTCGCGGCTTCGATCTCGATTTCCCCCCGATCGATGAAGGAAAGCACGCGTGCCGCTGCGGCCGAACCCTGGGCGATCGAAGCTGGGATGTCTTTGGGACCCTGCGCACACCCGGCGATGAACACACCATCGGTCATGGTGGCGACCGGGTCGAGCTTCGGGTGACGTTCTACAAACCAGCCGTCGGCGTTGCACGAGATGCCGAATCTCCTGGCAACCTCATGCGCGTCGCGGCGTGGTTCCAATGCCGCCGAAAGGATGACCATGTCCAATGGGATTCGGCGTTGCTCATCGATCAGCGTGTCCTCAACCTGGACAATCAGCTTGCCCTCCTCAGAGGGGTCGTAGGCCACCTCGGTCACCTCGGCCACTTTTCCACGCACGAACGTTGTCCCCTCGTCCAGGATGCGCTGGTAGAACTCGTCGTAGTCTTTGCCAGGAGTACGGATGTCAATATAGAAGTTGTAGACTTCCGCGCCGGTGCGCTCTTTAACAAGGTGGGCGAACTTCAGGCTTTGCATGCAGCAAATAGCTGAGCAATATTTGTTGTAATTGAGATCGCGGCTCCCTACGCAGTGGATAATTCCCACGCTCTGAGGCTTGGTGACGCCGTCGCGCAGCACGACCTTGCCGCCAGTTGGCCCGGCTGCGTTGCACATGCGTTCAAACTCCAAACTGTCGAATACATTGGCCAGCCGTCCGTACCCGTACCGGGGGATGCGTCGAGCGTCAAAGAGATCGTAGCCCGTTGTCAGGATGATGTTGCCCACATGAAGCGTGAGAATCTCATCCTGCTGATTAAACCGGATGGAGCCTGTCTGGCAGGACTTCTCGCACGCCTTGCAAGTTCCTTTTTGGAAGAAGGTGCAATTTGATCGGTCGACCACCGGTTGGTTGGGCACAGCCTGGGGAAAAGGTATGTAGATGGCTTTGCGGTAACCCAACCCGGCTTCGAATACATCGTCGATGACCTTCTTGGGGCACTTCTCCACACACGTGCCGCAGCCCGTACACGAGGTCTCATCAACGTAGCGGGCCCGCTTCCGGACACTCACCGTGAAGTCGCCAACGTAGCCGCTCACCTTCTCGACTTCGCTCCAGGTCAACAGGGTGATGTTCTTGTGATTCCCGACGTCGACCATCTTTGGCGTCAGGATGCAGGCCGAACAATCCAGGGTGGGGAAGGTCTTGTCCAGTTGCGCCATGTGCCCACCGATGGAAGACTCCCGCTCCACGAGGTACACTTGGTAGCCGGAATCCGCGATTTCGAGTGCCGCTTGGATACCTGCGACGCCACCTCCAACGACCAGCACGTTGGGGTCAATAGGAACAACGAGCTTCTCCAGCGGTTGATGGTGAGCCACGCGGTGGATTGCGGCTGCCACCGCCGCTGCTGCCTTGCGAGTCGCCTGGGCTTTGTCTTCCGTAACCCAAGAAACCTGCTCGCGTATGTTGGCCATGCTGAATAGATAGGGATTCAGCCCTGCTCGGCTGCAGGTCTGGCGAAAGGTCGGTTCGTGTAGGTGGGGGCTGCAAGAAGCCACCACAATGCGTCTGAGACCCAGATCGCGGATGTCTTTCTCGATCATCTCCTGACCCGGGTTTGAGCACATGAATTTGTAGCTGCGGCTCACCACCACGTTGGGCAAGGTTCCCGCCCAGCGAGTCACTTCTTCAACATCCACCGTGCCGGCGATGTTGCTGCCACAGTGGCAGACATAGACGCCGACCTTTGTATCGTGCTCAGCCTGCGCGCTGATTTCACCCTTGCTTTCACCCACAACTCACCACTCCTCTGGGATCATGGGCATCGGCAGCGCTTCCTTGGGTGGACGTTTGTGGGCAGGTTTCCCCTCGTGAGGTGGTTCGGCGCTGATCTTGGACAGCGCAGCTTTGGCATCTGTGAATTCCCTACCAATCCCTAGGCTGCGGTGAGTCATGCCGAACGCCAACCCCATTAATTGGGTGAAGTAGAGAATGGGGATGTGGAAATCTGTGCCAAATTGGTGGTTCACGCCGGATTGATATACGTCCAAGTTCAACTGGCACATTGGGCATGGCGTGACGATGAGATCAGCACCACTGTCAGCAACCGTTTGCAGCAGCCGCCGGATCAACTCCAGCGCTTCGGATCGCATGATCTGTGTCATATGCCCGCCGCAGCACTGCGTCTTGAGAGGGAAATCCACAGCCACAGCTCCCAACCCGCGCAATAGCTTTTCCATCGAGGTGGGATTCTCCGAGTCGTCGAAGCCCCCATCAAAGCCGGGGCGGACAATCAAACAGCCATAATAGGGGGATATGCGCAGGCCATAGAGTGGACGGGATACCTCCTGGGTAATGGCCTCGTAGCCGATGTCGTTGACAATCACATCCAGCAGATGCCGCACTCGCACGCTGTCCGGATCGTAGTGCATGCCTCCCGCTGATAGGGCGATATTGACCTTTTCGGCAAGTTCTGGTGAATCGGCCATGGATCGGTTGGCATTGCATAGATTAAGGAAGCAGGCACTGCAAGGCGCAACCAGTTGATCTCCGTGGCCCTGAGCTTTGTGCTGCGCTGCCAACGCCAAATTGCGCCCGGACAGCGCATAGGCAGGTATCAGCTCTACCGAGATGTATTCTGTGGCGCCACAACAGTTCCAGTCAGTCAATTCAACGAATTCAAGGCCCAACCGAGAGGCAATGGCCATTGTCGATTGATGATAGGCGATGGCACTATGCTCCAGAGAACAGCCTGGGAGATAACTGTAGCTCACGCTACACCTTCCAGCTGCCTAGCCCTGGCAAGGATGGCTTTCAAGTTGCGTATACCGCCAATGCGTTTGGGGGTTATGCCCATCCGCCCCTTGGCCGACATCCGCAGCCCAATAGGGATCATTTTGACTATCTCCAAGGGATGGTGACTGAGGTGGTACCGGGCAGCCACGCCGAACTCAAGATTGCGCCCGTAGTTCCCCACGAAGTGAATACACGCCTGCGAGAAATCGGGGGCGTCGGCCACAGTGGATTGGGCGCAGAGTTTCTCTTGGATGGCCATGCGCTTGAGGGTGTGCATGATGCTGGGTATGTGAATATCCTGTGGACAGCGAACCCGGCAATAGTAGCAAGATAGGCAGTGCCAGGGGGTATTGCTGGTAAGCACCCGATGCTTGAGACCGGCTCTAATCATGGCGAAGAGAGTGCGGGGGGTGTGATCCATGTATTGGCCTGAGGGGCAGGATCCTCCGCACGTTCCACAGTGCAGACACAATCTAAGTCGCGTGTCGCCTGGGGTGGCGGCAATCACTTCGTCCATAAAGGTCGGCACACGGGTGGGCTTGGCACTTGTATTCATCAGATTCATCATTCCCTGGAAGCGCCGCTTTCTGGCTATCGGTGCCGTCCTTCCCGACAACAAGCTTGCACATTCGACCTTCGCCGCGGCCAAGCTGTCTTCAAAGAATCACCGAGCGCTGGTTGGGGAACCCCTCAAGAAGCTCGAATGGTCAGAGACAATGGGATTCAGACGCCAGCTTCCCACTAAGCTCCTTCTAGGCCAACGCTGGGCTTCCTACGAAGAACGTGTGGTCAGCTCGAGAGTCAACCGGCACATATACTTCGGTGTCAGGATCTAGCGTATGGACAAGACACTGGCACAGCGCGTTGAGCCCTTGATGTGCCAGTTCCACATCAGGTAGACCAGTACGCTTAGAGGCCATCCATAGCGGACAGCGATCCAGGACGTAGCACAACTCAGCGTCACGCTGTTCGACAATAAAGTGTGCGCCCATCGCTTCCAGGACACACTCCAAAGCACATGCTCCCAGGTTTCTGGCTGTTCTTGCTGGAGTGCTTCCTTTGACATGCTTTGCCAAGGTTTCGCCGAGACGCTTTCCGAAAGCCTCTATGTCCTGCGAAGCCTGGGCTTGATCACGCAATGCCCTGCAGGTCATGGCGTACTCCAACAGCACCTCGCATAGGTCAATGGCAGTTGTCTTGTCCCCCTGGGGAATCATGCTCCATAAGTGGAAGCCATGTACGGGGTCATCTGAGACATAGATAACCCGCTCGATGACTTCGCTGTAAAACATATCCGCGCTTGCGATCTTGTAGCTGCAGAGACGCGTACCAAGTGATTCAGAGGCGCTTGAAGGCATCCGACTCTCCTCGTGAACCATCGGCAGCCTGATTACAGACGCCTGATTCGGCCCAGCGATCTTCCCGCCTCAGTCCAAGGCCATATCGCCATTTTCACTGTAGCTCAGCTGAGTAACGGGCGCGGTTATAAGCAGGCAACAAATTGGTGATAAACTTCACATATCGACGCGCCGAAAAGGGCTCAGGGACTTCGGTCTCACCTTGAGGTTTCGCGGATCAGACTCTTGCTCAATTGAGCATTCCCTTCTTGGATAAGGCCCCCTCGAATGCGGGAATGGGCCCCGCCGACAATTGACCTTTCAGCCTGCTAGTTGGAGGCGCATGATCTTGCCGCCGTGAGCTGCGCTTGGGGACGAAACCCTGCCGGCTACTTCGCAAAGAAGGCGTCAAAATTGAGACCCTGGGTAGGCCTCCCATCCATGCGAGGCACGCCTGCCATATGTGCTACCACCCGCAGCAGCTGAAGTTTCACCGTCGCTAAATGTCCCTCAAAAATGCCTGATGATATAATCTTGACCGAAACTCTGTCATATGCGGTGTATTAATGCGCATCTGCTCAGAGAGGAGTCTTCCGATACCAGATAAGCGCGACACACAATCGAGTGCAACCTCGGTCTCGCGGCGTCTTAGCATCATCGTCGTGCTGACTGTCATCGCAACCTTCGTTAGCGGAATTCCAGTCGCCAGCGGGATATGGCTTCAGCTCGAGCACCTAGTCTGGTCACGCGTCGAAAGCGCTCAGACAGCAACTGTTACCCTTTATGGCGAAGAACTCCGACGCTTGGATTTCACGACAGCGCTGATTTCACAAAACCAGGCTTTGTCTAACCTTCTCTATGGGGTCAATGAAGAGGGGCTCGCCGCTCTCTTGGCTGATCTACAGGAAGCGTTTGACCTTGACCTCCTAGTCTCCGTCGCCGAGGACAGGCAAGCTGTAGGGTATGCCCCACCCGGGCTCCCCCTCCCCTGGGAGCTGCTCGCCGAACACGGCATCCCCTTCCGTACTTTTCTTAGCCTTCGCGACCCGCCGCGACTGCTAATGGTAGCCGGTAGAGAGGTCCTTCCAGCTCAGGAATGGGACGGAAGCCTTCAAGCATGGGTATTGACGGGGCTCACCGTTGACCAGGAGTTCATGACCGCGCTCACACGCAAGACTGGTGTGGAACAGAGCCTGATCGTCGGCGGTGAACGGGCTGTATCCAGCCTGCAGGGCGGATCCACCCCCTCGTTCGATCCGTCCGTGGAGGCGCTATTGTCGGAGGATGGCTCCACCTGCTGTACGAAAGCGACTCTCCAGGGCCAGGATTATTACCTGGGGCTGGCCACGCTGAATGACAGCCTGGGCCAGGTCGTTGCCCTCAGCGAGGTGGCCCTGCCCGCCAATACGATGCGGGCCAGCGGAATCCGTACCATCCTCCTGCTATTTGTTCCTGGCGTGGTGACGGCATTGGTCGGCTCCCTATTGCTGGTGCTCCTCACCCGCCGTATCATAGCCCCACTCACTTACCTGACCGGTGCCGCCCACCGGATGGCCACGGGTGATTTGGCAACCCCAATCGAACACCCCAGCAACTTGCAGGAAATCACCGATCTCACGACCGAACTTATCCATGCTCGACGCCACTTGCAACTCTCTCAGCAGACATCTCAGGTTGAGAAACGTCGGATTGAACTCCTGCTCGAGGCGATCCATGAGGGTGTGATCACATTGAATGAAGATGGCAAGGTGACTTTCTTCAGCAGCGATGCTGAACGCATTCTGGGGTACCAGGCATCTGCAGTGTTGAACAAGCCCTATACCAGTGTTTTGCGACCTGCACCTGATGCCATATTCTCTCTGGAGGAGGTACTCGAAAAGCCGGAAGGCACGCTCCCTGTCCAGCGCCTGGCGTTTCTCGACGCCCAGGATAACCCTATCACCCTGGAGATATCTGCCTCATTGCTCAACATTGCTGCCGATGAAGGCCCCATTCGCGAGCGGGTATTGGTGCTTCGCGATCTCAGCGAAGAGGAGGCGATCAGGCAGCTTCACACCAACTTCCTGGCCAATATCTCCCACGAGTTCCGCACACCCCTATCCGCTGTGACAGCAACGACCGAGCTCTTGATCGACGAGGCTCGATCCATGACCCCGGAGGAGTTCATCGAACTGGCATACACTATCCGCATGAGCACGATGGGGCTGCAAACACTCATTGACAATCTCTTGGAGAGCTCAACAATCGAGGCTGGTACCTTTCAAGTGCAATTCCGTCCCACGCACCTCGAGCAGATCATCGACAATGCCGTTGAGACCATGAACCCGCTGCTTCAGCGGCGGGATCAAAAGCTGGAGATCGAGTTGCCAGCTGACCTGCCCTCGATATGGGCAGATCCTGATCGCCTGGCGCAAGTACTGGTGAACCTGATCGCCAATGCCAGCAAATTTGGCCCTATGGGCGAACCCATTGTTCTCTCGGCACGCCCGGTGAATGGGTCGCTTTACGTGGCGGTGATGGATTCGGGGCCTGGCCTTCCCGCGGGTAGATTCTCGGATCTTTTCAAGCGCTTTGGCCTGGCCGACAGGCAGCGTGATCCGAAATACGGAATAGGCTTGGGGCTTCCTATCGTCAAAGCCATCGTCGAGGCCCATGGTGGTAATGTCGGGGCTGAAAACCGGCCCGAAGGGGGCGCCAAAGTATGGTTCACTTTGCCCATCGACCGGTAGCAAGATTTTCTAGGCTGTTCAGCCTAGGGGAAGCGTGACCCAAAATCAGAGGCTAAGAGCGTCGCGAAGAAAGAGACCAATGACAAGAATCCTTATCGTGGATGATGACCTGGCCCTGGCTGATGTGGTGGCATTCACTCTTCGACGTGCAGGTTTCGAGGTTACGCTTGCCCATGATGGAGAGTCGGCTCTTCTGCAATTCTTCAACGAGTCGCCTGACCTGATCCTCCTTGACTGGACCCTTCCCCACCTTGATGGCCTGGAGGTTTGCCTCCGCTTGCGTGCTGAATCGGAGGTGCCCATCATCATGTTGACCGTGCGCGACAGTGATGATGACGTGGTTTTGGCGCTCGAAGCGGGAGCCGACGATTATGTCTCCAAACCGTTCAGCCCCCGGCGCTTAGTAGCCCGTATTCACGCTGTGTTGAGGCGAGCAGCGGCAGAACCCGAGAAGAAACTTGAAAGTGGGTGCATCCGGCTCGACTTGGAACGCCGCGAGGTTTACTTCTCGGACGGCGCTCCCATCTCTCTGACGCGGCTGGAGACGCGTCTCATGAAAGCGTTGATCGAAAACGCGAATCATGTGATTACCACTGAGGGATTGATCGCTCGCGTATGGGGCCCTGAAGGCGCCTCTCGCGATATGGTCAAGCAACTCGTCTACCGCCTCCGCAAGAAGCTTGAACCCGATCCAAAATCACTCACCCTAATCGAATCGATCCCCAACGTGGGCTATGTGCTGAACACTCCCCCGGACAAACCCTAGCCCGCATCTTGTCACCCGCTCCTTCCCACGCCTATCCTTGACCCCAGGCTACGAATGCTCGCTTGCCGGGTCTTTCAGAATCCCTTTGCTCCAACACGAGGGATCTTGAACCACTTCTAGCATCTGGCTGCTTGCACAGACCCCATGCCAGCTATTTAACCTCATAGTTGGATATCCCAAATCCTACGAGAATCGTGCTGCCTGAAGGGGGCAAGTCCTTCCACTGGAGACGATGCATGAAGGCTGATAGGTTCTTCGGGCGTGCCAATCAAGATGGGGAGCCAGCAGGTTGGCATCGGCGGGACTGGAGAGGGCCAAGACCGGTTGGGGTTTATCCTGCGTCTCCCATGACAGGATCACGACGGCTATCTGCTATCTCACGACCACTCCGCTCCTGGTCATTTAGGCCCACCAACAGAGAGCCCACGGCCGCCCCAACCCCCTTCTCGGAGCGCCCTGGCTATATGCTGTAGGAAGTCCCCATTTGGATGCAGACCCCGGCCGGACTCAGATGTTAAAATTCGCCACTTGCTCGTAGAACTTGCAGTGCATGAGCACGTCCTCTTGCGAGGAAGCCAAGGGTGACGAAGGCGTCAAGCAAGATATGAAATGCAATTGATTTCAATAATTGGTGTTGTGGGTAGGCATAAGCGGAATGGTTGGTTTGCATCGATATCTTCTATTCATTCAAGATTGAAATCTGCCTAACGTTTGAGCTAAGCTGCCGGGGATCGTTTCTCCCCCGGCATCACCCGCTACCCAATCATACAATGGCTCAAGCCTATGTCCCCGAACGGTTCAAACGGTCAGAGCTGTCGCTTCAGTTGTCGTTCAGGAAATCGAGCACTCGTGCGTCCACGATTCGATGTTGGCTTGTGGTCATTTCGTGACTGCTCCCCGGCACCAGTTCTCCTTCGAAATACGGAATGAGCCTACGCGCCCGAGTCAATGCCTTTGCTGGGTCATATAAGACTTCGCCGTCGCCTATGAGTAGCAGCACAGGTACGTGCAATGCCTGCAGTTTCTCATCAGAGAACACACTGGGCATGATACGCGCAGTCTCGGGCGGAATTCGAAAATGCTTCAGACCGAGATACATCAAGTCAAGTGCGTACCGAGCAATCGTGTCACCGGGATCATATTTGGTTCCCAGCCAGCGCGCGAATGAGTTCACCGTGAGTCGTGTCGGGATTAAGGACATCAGCATCCCGCGCACCATGAACTGTTTACTCATCGGAAGGAAGCTTGCAAATGGAGACAGAAGAGCAAGCTTCCGAACGCGCTCCGGGGTAGTCATGGCGAAATTAAGGGCTAGCCACGCACCGTGAGACATGCCCACCAGAGAGATACGGTCGAGGTTAAGTCCGTCCAATGTCGCGCTTAACCACACAACGAAATCTGTCGCATCTCGTATTGGTTCATTGGGGATGCTCTTGTTTGGTTGACCCATAATGTCAATGGCATAGACTCGATAGTCCTTGTTGAAATCTGCGATGTTTGGCGACCACATCGTCAGTGTAGCCATATACCCATGCAAGAGCACCATCGGCTGGGCATCCTTCGGGCCAGTGACGACAACGTGCGTGGTCCCAAACCTACTTGGAATCTCGATCTCTTCATACGGAACAGTCCACAACTGCATGGCGGCGTCATACGCCGCGAGATATGCAGCTTGCCCCTCGTGTGTCTTGAAAGCAGATGTGTGAGTCATTTTTCATCCCCATTGATAAATCGGTACCTAACGAACAGCTGCCTGTCTGGTCTGTATCTCCCCATATCAGGCGATGAGAAACATGTGGTTCCTTTGCATGATGAAAGGATGAAGCCTCGATGGTCGATATCATATAGTCCTCTCGCCGCCTAACGGCTTTGAGCTGCCTGTCCCCTGGACTGACTGGCGTCAGCCAGGACAGGCTGGCTGG
>WVZH01000273.1:1155-1364 GCA_011772595.1 Anaerolineales bacterium | reverse complement strand
AGCCTCGCCAACGGTGTGACCACTGTACTGGACGCCGGCTCCGCAACGGCCGAGCAATTCATGCGTTTCTGGCAAATGCATATCCTACCAGCTCACACCCGTGTGCACGCACTGGTGCGCATCCCATATCCCCACGGCCCGGGCCAGGCTTTGATGGAAAGTACTGTGGAGACAGTCCGCCGTTTCAGCGAAGTCCTGATTGGGGTCAA
>WVZH01000273.1:0-1062 GCA_011772595.1 Anaerolineales bacterium | reverse complement strand
CTGGCGACATCCTGACTCACACCTTTCACGGCTCCTTCCGTTACCCCCTGTTCGATCACAAGGGAAAGGTGTTTCCTGCGCTGTGGGAGGCGGTGGAGCGTGGCGTCTATCTGGACATAGGGCACGGTGCCAGGGGATTCGCCTTTCGCACTTTGGAGCAAGCCCTGGAACAGGGTCTGAAGCCAAGCACCATCAGTACCGACCTCCATGCCAAGAACGTGGACGGCCCGGTATACGACATGCCCACGACCATGTCCAAGCTGCTGGCCATGGGCTTTAGCCTGGACGAGGTGGTCGAGATGTCGACGACTACCCCAGCCAAGGCCCTGTGCCGTGAGGGGGAACTGGGTACGCTGACGCCAGGTGCGGTCGCCGACGTTGTTGTGAGCCAGCTTGCCGAGGGCGAGTTTGTCTATATGGACGTCCTGCATGAGAAGCGGGTTGGGAAGCAGCGCATTCTCCCAGAGCTGGTCATCTACGGCGGAGCGACTTATGCCGGCAAAAGGTACCAACCCATGGAGATGACCCACAAGGTGATCGCCCCGCCCGGGTTCACTCAAGAGACGTAGCTGGCAGCTCTGGCTGCTAGTCCTCGGCGTATGTGTGGTAGAAAGTGGGCTATCAAGATAGATCTTCCGGATCATCGCTCAGGGCAATCATGTACTTCGAGAGCGTTGGTAATCAGGCACCTTAAAAGATGAAAGGAGGTGAGGCATGGTTTCTGGGAAAATGTTTAGGTTATCATCGCTCAGGGCAATCATGTACTTCGAGAGCGTTGGTAATCAGGCACCCTAAAAGATGAAAGGAGGTAAGCCATGGTTTCTAAGAAAATGTTTACGGTTTTACTGGTAGCTATCTTGACTTGCCCCCAATAGTGATACCAATCTTTAANNGAGACCGACGGCGCGAACAGCCTTCGATTTGGCAATAAGCCAAATTGACTTGCCCCCAATAGTGATACCAATCTTTAAGTTAGTCTTTGGACTATCTGCCTGTCTAGCCCTTTTCTCATAAGCCAAGGGTCTATGATTCTATCAGGAGGCGGCAATACCCCCTCAGGTG
>WVZH01000201.1:995-18900 GCA_011772595.1 Anaerolineales bacterium | reverse complement strand
CCGGCGCGCAAGGCTAAGGGACCCACTGCAAAAAGGCCGACACGCAAACGGACCAAGAAAGCGAAAGACGATTCGTGGGTGGTGAAGGGCCGTGTCACCGATGAAGAGGGGAATGGTGTGGCCGGTTTGATGGTGCGCGTCGTCGATAAGGATCGAAAGTACGATGATCTGCTAGGCGCGGCTCAGACGGATGAGAATGGGGAGTTCGAGATCAGCTACCGGCTTCAGGACTTTCGCGAGGGACTTGAGCCGGGAGCGGATCTTTTCGTCTTGGTTTCGGACGTCAAAGGGAAGGTTGTATACAGCTCAGAGGACGCCATACGCTACGACGCCGGGCGTGAGGAGGTGTTCGATATCACGGTCAAAGGTGGTCGTCGCGGGGCAACGAAAAAGGATGCCTAGGAGATCAGCTGATCGAAAAAGTCTTGGCAGGTAGAGCGCGTCACAATGCGAGCCTTAGGGATTAAGCAGTCCGAGGCGAAATCTTCGTCTCACCAACGAACCCCGGCGCAGAAGCGTAAAGCCTCTCTGATACATCCTGTGGCCGGGTTGGAAAATTCGATAACCCAGCGTACGCCGGGCTGTGCCTGCGGCGGGGGTTGCCCGCGCTGCACGCATTTACAGACCAAGCTCAAGGTCAACCGGCCCGGTGATCGCTACGAGCATGAGGCCGACTCGATCGCAGAGCAGGTGATGCGAATGTCACCTGGCGGTGGGGCGACCGGCATCAGCGCGCTTGCCCAAACAGTCACGCCTCTCGTCCAGCGCGCGCCGGTGGAGGCACAGCGCCAGGAAGAGGAAGCCGAGGAAGAGGAAGATGACCTGGAGACACCGGCTCAGGCCCAATTGATCGAGGGCATCCAGGCGCAGGAAGAGGAAACCGAGGAAGAGGAAGAAGACTTGGAGGTACCGGCCCAGGCCAAATTGATCGAGGGCNNCCAGACCAAGTTGATAGAAGGTATTCAAGCTCAAGAAGAGGACGCCGAGGAGGAAGAGCCAGAGGACAGCGCTGTGTTCCAAACCAAGGGAACGGAAACCGCCCTCGCGGGGAATGGTCGGGCAGCGTTCAATCCCTCGCGTACTGGTGGTCAACCACTTCCCCAATCGGCGCGCAGCTTCTTCGAGCCGCGCTTTGGCGCATCCTTTGAGAACGTACGCATTCACACGAACGACACTGCGAGTGAGGGGGCGCAAGCGATAAACGCCAAGGCGTTCACCATCGGCCGGGATATCTATTTCAATACAGGACAGTTCCAGCCAGATGGGGAGCAAGGGCGTAGGTTGCTGGCGCACGAATTGACCCATACGATACAACAGAAGGGCGTAGACGAGGTCACGCCACAGCCGGAATCCGATACTCCGACGGCACGGATTTCGACACACACTGGGCGGGGATCAATCATCCAGAGAAACGAGAATGGGGAAGAGCCGGCTGAGGACTTCGATCTGAATCCGCGTGGCGGATCTCCGGGTGCAGTCTCGGAGGATGAGGTATTGGAGACTAGCTCCTTCAACCTCGAAGGTCTTGTGCATGTCGATGACGCCAATCTCTCCGGAACTAGCGGGGCAGCAGAGACAACCGAGGGCGGTGAGGAATCGACTGGCTTCGAATGCCCGAACATCCTCACACCGATCACCGAGTTTGCCGGTCAGGAAACGAGCGCTGTCAGCGAGGAGCAGCGCTTCCCGTCACTGGTTTCGTCCTACCTTCCGTCTCCGTACAATGCCATCGTAGGTGGAGCCGCTGGGATGGCGGCATTCTTCTGGAATCGCTTGCCGCTCGAAGTCAAGGCTGAAGCGATCAACGCTATGATCGATGCTGCGTCAGGCTTGGTTGCAAGGGCTCCTGAAAATCTGCCCACCGATCGATACGCCAAGATCGCGCTGACAGCTTTCTTAGGGCGGCTGAGGCGCGTACCAAATGAACGTAAGGTGAGGATTGCCGAGAAGCTGGGCAGCATCCTGCTGGGGACGAATGTGAGCTTCGCTTGGGGGATGCTCAAAGGTGTGATCATCGGCTTCTTTGTAGACGGCTTGTTGGGTATCATCCAAATGATCATCGACATCATTTGCTTGATCCCCATGTTCTTCCAATTTGTCGACCGCATTCTGCGTTTCATCGAGATGTTCCCAGAGGCAGTGCGAGAGACGATCCGTTCCATACTTGAACTGAAAGAGCGCGTACAGGAAGCGTTGGATAACGCCATCGAGGATCTGATTGAGATCTATCACAACCCACAGAGAATTTTCGAGTTTCTCAACAGGATCGACGAGCAAGCGCGAGAAATGGCAGGCAGGATGGGGGAGCGAGCTGCGGAGAGGATGTTGCAGGCGTTTGAAACGCCCGCTGAGCGGCTCGGGTATGTCGTGGGGCGAGTAATCGGCGTGATCCTGTTTGAGGTCGTCATGGCGATCATCTCCGCCATCCTGACCTTTTACATCGGCGGTGCCGGAGCGGCGGGGTCTGCCGCTGTATCTGCAGGAAAAACAGCCCTGAGAGCCTTTATGTCGGCACTGAGGCGGGCGATGCGCTTCATCATGAAGATGATCCGCCCGATCGTGCGCCTCGTCTCCGGCTGGATCGACAAGGTCAAGGATTTTGTCCTCGGCCTCGGTCGCGTGCTCACGCAGGCGTGGGGTCGGGTGGCGCGCAGTCTCTCGAGGTTGTTGGACAGGGTCAAAGGTCTGTTCCAAAGATTCCTCACACTCATTGGCGCCAACCGCTTCTTCCTCGAATACATCGCCCGGGTGCGTGCCATGACATGGACCCCNNACATGGACCCCCAGGTTCAGGCTGACTGGGGTGAGAAGGGAGCTACTCTGGACGCGAGTCATCGCTTTGAGGAACCGGCCGAGGTTCCTGCGAGTCGTCGGCTTACCGAGAGTCAAGGCGGCTGATAACCGCGGTTTCTGGATTGTCAAAGTAAATAGGAGACCCCTTCCTATCAAGATCGCCATCGCCGAAGCGAAGATGGACAGTCGGTCCCGAATGGATTTTGCCAAGCGGTTCATCCAGGAGGAAGTCGACGACATCCCCGACAGAAGGGTGTCGGACGCGGAGATCGAGGACGAGATCCGACCCTACAAGAACGCCTATGACTTCAGCACGCTCTACTCCGAATATGATGCCAGAGAGGACGACTTTGACGTCAAGGGTGGCATGAGCCCGGATGAGGAAGTGGCCAGCCGCGATTCTCCCTGGCCCACCGGAGAACGGGAAGATCCAATCCCGATCAGGTGGTTCCGGCGAGGGGACGTCTATCCCACGATCGAGGTTCATGAAGTCGATGAGGGCGGGGTAGCGCGGGTGAGCTCGGGCGGTCTCAGGAGGGGGATCACGTTGCCTGCAACGGCTCGACGCGTGTCAAGATTTATCCGAGTCCTGGCCACCAACCTGCGACCGCGGGTCGCCATGCAAAAGCTTCGTGAGCGGGGGAGCGAATCCAAGAAGAATGAAATAGGAAGAAGGCTTCGTGATAACGCAAATATCAAAGTGATCGCCCCTGGTGGTGATGAGATGGGCGGTGACATTTACCGCATCGACCACGTGCGGGAATTGAAATTCGGTGGCCAGGATGAGTACAACAACCTATGGCCCGTGCACTGGCGTCACAATGACGCTTTCAACGCCAACTTCAACCAATTTGTCCGCGTTCAGGATTCAGAGGACGAACCTCGCACCATGCGCATCACGCGACTTAATCTCAAATGGTTCAAGGTCGCGGACGTCGCTGGATCGGTGCCGAGCTCGAAGGGCGGTCATGACACCACACGATTGTGGCCTAGCAATCGTGGCGTGGCTCTAGGCGGTGTGCGGAAGAAGTTCCCCAGAAGGCGGCGACGGTCGTAATCAGCCGCACAAATTTACTAAGGTCTCTATACAAAGGTTGTAAGTAGTTTTCACTCTTTCCCCTTGTACACTCCAACACACGCGTTTCTAGAGAGCTTTCTAATACTGTAATTTAATAACTAAAATCGACAATTTAGGTGTAATATAGTCATATAACGACGAGGAGTGTAAATCCGTGAGGGCAGCAACCCGCAAGGCACCTACGGTCGTGAGGCGATCCGTTAAAGAGGATCAGCGTGGAAAGCCGCGCCGCGCGCACGACGTACAAATTACCGCAGTTCCCACGAACTACCTGCAGCGATCCAGCAGATGTACATGCGGTGGCGGCTGCCCGCGCTGTGACACGGCTCAAGCGAAACTCAAGGTCAACCAGCCCGGTGACCGCTACGAGATGGAAGCCGATCGCGTCGCCGAGCAGGTGATGCGCATGCCGGAGCCGGATATGCAGCGTCATGAGGACGAGGAAAAAGAAGAAGATGAAGACCTCCTGCAAGCCAAACCATCGGTCCAACGCCGAATGAATGGCGGCGTTGGCGGCAGGGATACACCGCCCATCGTGCATGAGGTATTACAATCCCCCGGCCAGCCGTTGGACCTGTCCACGCGGCAGTTTATGGAGCCACGCTTCGGTCACGGCTTCAATGATGTGCGTGTGCACACAGATACCAGGGCTGCAGAGTCGGCACAGGCACTCCGGGCGCAGGCCTACACAGTCGGTAACGACATCGTATTTGGCGCAAGTCACTATAGGCCCGGCACCATAACGGGCCAGCGGTTATTGGCGCATGAGTTGACCCATGTTGTTCAACAGGGCGTGGGTGTACCCAGCAACCAGCGCGCGCGATCCAACATGATCCAGCGTCAGTCTTCCAGTGTAGTGAGTACCTTTGAGAATGTTGCAGAAGCATTCGCCTCAGTACCAATTGTTGGGAAGCTAGGTCCTGTCTTGGTGAGTTCCGTGAAATCTCACCTCAAGAGCCAAGCTAGAAAATATCGAGCACGAAAAATTGACCGCCAAACTGCCATTGAGATCATGGGTGTGATACTCGGGATTATTTCATCTGATCCCCGGCGGCAGAAATCGCCGGATCAAATACGCTTCGGAGGTGAAAAGCCCACTTGGTGGGATGAATACCTCCCGTTGCTGACACTGTGGTATCGCATCGCGCATGGAGAAAGCAGAGACGGAGAACGCGAACTGCTCAAGGGAGAGCGTCTTTCTAGGTTGNNCTGGAAACGAGTACTTAAGGAGAGATATCATCCGTTTGTTGCCGAATGGAAGGAACGGGCCAAACCTGAAGAGCCGGTTGACATCAGTGGCACTTTTTACGTTGTGCCCGGTGTCTCTCGACCGGTTCCAGTCTCAGTGGAAGAGTTTTTTCAGGTTGCCTCAAGACAAGATAGCAAGATAGTTGAGATTCGGCGAGTTGGTGGATTTTCTTTGGGTAATGCTCGTGTTGGTGATATTTTTGATGTTTCCAAGAAAAAGAGCAGACAGTTGTTGTGGTCAAATGGTTACGGCGTATTTTTTATTGAACGTCCGGGTAGACGAATCTATAAGCAGAGACTTACAGATTTCTCGGAGGACGTGATTCTGGGGCAAATCATCAAAGCGGCTCAGAACGCGCTTGGATCCGCGATCATGGGTATGATCATGACAGAGATCCTAATGTCCTTCATGCCGTTCGGGATTCTCGTCGACATTGCTGAAGCGGGCGTATCAGTGGCGCAAGGAGATTGGAAGGGCGCTGCGCTTGCTGTTGCACCCGGAGGCGCTTTGGTTGCCGGTAAGAAGGCGGCCAAAACACGCTTAGCAACGAGAGTTTTGCAATCGCAAGTGGTGACTGCAGTGAAGAGTGGCGGTCAAAGTGCGGTCGCTTTCATTGGTCGTGGAGCATACCGACTCAAAAGTAAGCTAGGTCGTGGCGCGAAAGCTCAAGAGAAGGCTACTCGCGGTATCTGGCTTGTGACCGAGGCTGGTGAAGCGGGTAAAAGTTATAGATTCTTTGATGAAGCCACCGGAAAGTGGCACAGGATTGATCCGGAGGAGGCCACGGGCTTTATTAAATGTTCGAAGTGCGATTTTACGCCAGGAGGGCGCGGCATCGCTGGGGCCGTCGATCCGCTTACGGATGCCATCCGGAGGGGTCTGATTTCAGCGGATGATGTCAACAGAATGCGAGAAATAATGGAAGGGCTACGTACGGTAATACCAGGCCGGGCGGGAAGGAACAGTACGATCGCAGTTGCATTTGCCAAGGTGGAGGGGAAACCGCGCTTTTTATTCGCCACAAATCGCAACAAATTCTCCGGAACACGTGGTGGCAGGATCGGAACAGTACTGAACGCTCAAGCGGATGAGCTTCGTGTGACACGCGTCATGGCTGAACCCAGGGTGCGTACGAAAGGCAGGCAAGAGGCTGCGGCGGCAGCACGACCCGAGGATGCAGAACAACTCCTGATAGAGTTCCAAAACGCAAATGCAGATGTCGAGATTATCGCAATCATTCCTTCCCGTCCAGCTTGTGCTGCCTGTGCGTCACTCATACCACAAGAGGGAATATTGCTCATACCATTCGAATGATTGGTCTTTCCATTGCAGGTTCTTCTGTGTTGGTTTGTCTGAAGATTTCTCTCCAGCTCGAACCGCGTGTATGATGTAGGTACGGGGGATGGGGGCATGAAGACGACAGGTCGAGTATTACGCTTGGAACCAACCAGGCGCATAACCGTCCGCCATGGGGGGACTGCGTCATTGCGGATTCATTCCCGGCCAGTCAGTTCGATACCTTCCTTGATGATCCAGCGCAAGCCTGTATGTAGCTGTGGCGGCGACTGTCCTCGTTGTTTACTTGTGCAAACCAAGCTCAAGGTTAACAAGCCCGGCGATCGTTACGAGCAGGAGGCCGACAGAATCGCCGGTCGCGTGCTGCGCATGTCAGTACCTGGGATCCAGCGGCAGCCCACCTGAGCGGAGGAAGGCGATTCCGCGTGTCCGGAAGAAGAAGTCGTTCAAGCCCAACCACTCGCTGAGCATAGCACCTCACCGGTCCAACGCCAGGATGAACCGGAAGTGGAAGAGGAGCAAGAATACGTTCGGCCAAAACCTATGGAGGGCCAATCCCAGCAGAGGGTGCTTTCTCAAGCCAGCATCCACGCCAACCGATGTCCTGGCAAGTCACTTTCCACAACGACGCGCGATTACTTCGAGCCGCGCTTCGGAACAGATTTCAGCGACGTGAGGGTACACACGTGCGGCGACGCGATCCAGATGTGCGCGGGACTCAATGCACAAGCATTCACCCATGGGAATAGCATTTACTTCAATCATGGGAAATACCGACCCGCAACATTCCCAGGAAAGCGATTGTTGGCCCACGAGTTGACGCACATCGTCCAGCAGCGTGAGAATGCTACGGGCAGAGACGAGATTCGGAGACTTGTGAACGTCCATCCCGCGTCTGCGGCTGGAGAGATCGCAGGCTATTTCAATTTCCTGTGCGATGGAGGAACTTTTATTGCTTCGGGAAGGTCGATTGTTGGGAACTGTCCTCCCGAACCTGCCAAGGATCCAAATACTCCCCTAGGGTGTGAATGTATATGTGACACGGTGAATGATCCCAATCGGACTTATAACATCCACGTACATACCGTATCGAATAATCCCAGGTATTATGGCTTGTATGGCTGTGATAATTTGGTCGTAAAGGTACCTTATCCTTCTGTGGGTCCACACACAATCCCGGGGACGCACCCATTTATTCATATGGCAGCTGGCACGGGCAACGCAATCGAGTTCGGCGCATTCAAACCCTCAGGGGAACCTATTTATGCGCCAAAGTGGAGAATCTTGGCGCATGAGTTGTGTGGTCACGGCAGACTAAATCAAGGTTATGTGGGAGACAAGGGTAATCGACCCGGGCATGATAAGACCATCAAGACCGAGAATGAGATTGCCGCGGAACATGGACACCCGGAACGTGGGCTTTTTAAGTCGACGCGGCAAGGGGAGTCGTTCCATTATAAGGTTGAAGATTCGTCCAAATCTAATGTTTGCTCTCCCAGGGACGACAGTGGAAGGGCGGTTTTTAAGCTAAAAGACGGTTGGTATTACGAAAAGCCGTCTCCCTATCCGCTGCCGCCACATTTGAACTGTACACTCGATCATTTTCAAATTAATAGCGCAGTCCTGACAACGACCCATCTTAAGAACCTCCCTGAGATATCGATGAAGGTCCTATCATTGCAAAAGGGTCACAAACGTGGTGAGGCGCTGGTAACCGGCCATGCGGACGCCCCAGGTTCGGTCGAATACAACGAAAGCCTTGGCTGGAGACGTGCTGAAAGGGTACGTTCAGGTCTTCAAAATTATTGCATCCCGTCGAGCACGATCTTTACAAATAGCAAAGGAGAAAGGGAGTTGCTTATCCCCACTGAAAGGTATGAACCTCGGAACCGACGGGTAGTGACTAAGTTCAGACTGTAACTAAGAGCAAGGCTTATTAATTCAGGTTGGTATGTTTTCCGTGTGTGATAGAGAAGCATATGGCAAACGGGGGAGCCATGCGGGCGGTTGATAGGAAGTAACGTTCGATCCCTCCGTATGAAGAATTATTTGACCAAGGCTGTTTCATCCCTGGTTTTTACAGCACCTTGTCAAAGATGAGGGGCTCCTTGGATCCGGTAAGATTCTGTAAATGTAAGAAGAATTTCATTTCTTCTGATTGAACACATCCCATAAGGACTCAAATTGAAAATCTGAATATTCCAATTGCGATCAGACCGGGGACCGACGTATATTACCCGGGCAGTTCACTGTCAAGTAATTGTGCTATCATGGATCGTTGGGAGCGCACGATCGTGCTTATCCGTTCCAGACGGAATCAGCTATGATTGAATTGAAGAATTTGCAGAAAATCACAGATCAGCGCACAGCGGTCGATATCTCGGAGCTTGTCGTTCGGGCCGGCGAGGTGGTTGCCCTGATCGGGCCCGTGGGCAGTGGCGTATCCGAACTGATTGAGCTACTGACCGGCCGTGCCAGGCCATCTGCGGGCACAGTGCGGGTATCAGGATTGGATCCCATCGCGGATCGCGATCCATACAGCCGTCAGGTGGGTGTGCTCTTCGCCGAGGACGGTCTCTACCAGCAACGCTCTCCACTCAGCAATCTTCAGTTCCACGCCAGGCTGTACGGTCTGCCAAAGTCCAAAGCACAGGAAGTACTCGAGCGCGTGGGACTCGGTGACCACGGCAAGGCCAAAATGAACAAGCTGGCTTCCGGACTGGCCCGGCGTTTGGCGTTCGGTCGGGCGATCTTGCACGATCCTGCAGTTCTCCTTCTTGTGGATCCCTTCGCCCGCTGCGACGGGTCTTCTATCAACGTGCTCTCGGGGTTAATTCGATCGCGGGCCGATGCCGGTGCGGCGATCCTCATCCTAGATGACGACGACACACTCCTCGAACCGATTTGCGATGTGATTCACGTTCTCCATGAAGGCCGGATTACTGCCACCTCCCGACCAGGCGAAGAACAAGAGGAGCGCTTTCCCTTCAAAATCCCGGTGAAACTGGAGGGACGGGTGGCGTTATTGAATCCTAGTGATATATATTACGCTGACGCCGAAGAGGGCCGTGCCGCGCTGCATACCACAGACGGAGAAACGCTTCCGACTCAATTCACCCTTTCCGACCTGGAGGGGCGTCTGGCCCGCAGCGGTTTCTTCCGGGCTCACCGGGGCTACCTCGTCAACTTGCAGCACGTGACCGAGGTCATTCCCTTCACCCGCAACAGCTTCAGTTTGAGATTGGACGACCCCGACTCGACCCTTATCCCCTTGAGTAAAACTTCTGCAGCCGAGTTGAAAGACCTGCTGGACTATTGAGACAAGGCTAGGGCCACAATCGGTATGACGGATACTCCCGGCCAGGTTTGTCCTGAAGGGGCTTTTTTGTAGAGAAAACGGTCCGATTTTTTTCTCCGTTAAACCCCCTGCATTCTCCATTCAGCCTCGAAACCACGCCGTTCGGCGCCTTTTTATTGCAATGCCCTTGCAGTTAAAGTATCGTGTTGGCAGCTCATAAAGGATGCTTCAAGCAAACGGTTCAGAGTGCTCGATGAAGATAATTTGAGGAAAATGAGGATGAAAGCGATTGAAGTCAACGAACTGCACAGGTACTACAACGGCGTGAAAGCTGTCCAAGGCATCACCTTCGACGTGGACTACGCTGAGGTCTTCGGCTTTCTCGGTCCCAATGGAGCAGGAAAGTCAACCACGATCAAAGTGCTCACAGGCCAGCTTCGACCCACATCAGGTTCGGCGCATGTCGTCGGGTTTGACGTGGTACAGGAACGGTTGAACCTTATGCCACAGATCGGCGTCGTGTTCGAATATCAAAATCTTTATGAGCGGCTGTCTGCCCTCGACAATCTACGCTTCTCGGCTCGACTGTATGGCGTGAAGAGAAGTCGCATCGACGAGGTGTTGGCGCAGGTTGGACTCCAGGATCGTGCGAAAGAGCGGATCAAGAAATACTCCAACGGCATGAAACAGCGGTTGCTCATCGCCAGGGCGTTGCTGCACGAGCCCAAGGTGCTCTTCCTCGACGAGCCAACTCGTGGATTGGATCCTGGGGTGGCGCGCGAGATCCGTTCCATCATCGCCGATCTGGCTGAAGGTGGGGTGACGGTCTTCCTGACCACGCACTACATGGAGGAAGCCGATCGATTGAGCGATCGGGTGGCGATCATCCATCGGGGTGAGATCGTCGCGATCGATACACCAGAGTATCTAAAAGCGACCCACGGTGAGAACGATCAAGCCACCTTGGAGGATGTCTTCATCAAGCTCACCGGGAACGATTTGTACTGAGCATGGTAGAAAATCGAAACTTGGGTTCATGAGGTGTGAGATGGAACGTAATGCTATACAGAAGTCAATTGAAGTACGGCAGCTCGGTTTTGGTGTACGTGCGTTCGAAATGTGGGCGGAGGGCCAGCGGATTGCAACACTGGACTGGCCAAAGTGCCTGTCGGATTACGCGGTGGGTGTGTGGGGTGGAGACCGGTGGACCTTTGACCGATCCGGTTTCTTCCGAGACACAGTGGAGGTCTATGGTCGCAGTGAGAACATTTATGCCACACTGCACTATGATTGGTTCAAGGATGGTGTACTTCAGCTGCAAGATGGTCGCAAGTACCGATGGCAGAAGACGAGATATTTTTGTGATGAATGGACGCTGAGTGATGGACAAGGGCGGGTGGTCTTTGAGATCGAGCTCTGGCTACATTGGTTCAGGCGCATGGGGAAGATCCGCTACGGCGAGGCCACCCTGGAGGTTCGCGATCTGGCTGTCTTGAGCTTGGCGGGATGGTATCTGGCCTACATGCATACGGAAGATGTAGCCGTGGTGGTCGCCGTAACGTCCGTGATTTGATACTACTCGGGGTGACGTTTGAGAGGGAAAGGTGATGAAAACGTTCAATGAGAGACTCAGGGTGATTTGGGCCATCGCTTCGAAGGATTTCTTGGACGCTTTCAAGAATCGAACGATCCTGAGCCAATTCTTGACAGTCTTGTTTTTGGTGGTTGTCTATCGCTTCCTGCCGGAATTTGAAAGTAAAGATGTCCTCCCTCGTCTGGCTGTTTATGATCAGGGCCGCTCGCAGTGGGTCGTTCGATGGGAAGGAAACCAGGATTTTGATCTCATCCGGGCGGAAACTCAGGAAAGTATGGAGCGTTATATCGCAGACAAAGACTTTGCCATACTGGGATTGGTCCTGCCTGCAGACTTCGATCAGATGGTTGAACGTGGTGGCATCATGCTGGATGGCTATGTCGTCCATTGGGCATTCAAGAGGGATGTCGACCAGGTAGTGGCTTTCTTTGAGAGGGAACTCAGCAATTCCGTCGGTCAGACACTGTCCATCAGCTTGGAGGGGCATACCGTTCATACACAGATGGACTCACGCGGTTATGCTTTCCTGGGCGGGGTCTCCGTGGTTTTCGCAGCTGCCATAGGTAGCATGCTCATCGTACCTCACATGATGATAGATGAGAAGCAAACTCGTACGATCGATGCACTAATGGTCTCTCCGGCAACTTTCACAGAGATGATGATCGCGAAAGCAATTGCAGGGAGTATATTCGCACTTCTTGGAGGGGCGATTGCCCTCGTGGTACATGCCGTGCTTGTCAACCATTGGTGGCTAGCCATTCTTGCGCTTGTGAGTGGCTCCTTCTTCTTCGTCGCCGTTGGGTTGCTCCTGGGGAGTGTGTTGGATCAAAAACAGCAAATGACCCTGTGGGGATTCGTACTCACAATCTTTGTTCTTTTGCCTGCCTTTCTCTCTCTGATGGAAGGATTGTTGATAGATGAAGTCATGGTGATCTTGCAATGGGCGCCGTCCGTTGCGATCTTGAATCTCTCACGGCTTTCCTTCACGGATCAGGTTGCGCTTCCAACACTTGGTTTGGAGCTCGTGAAGGTCCTTGGATGGGCTTTGGTTTGTCACGCAGTGATTCAAGTCGTCCTCCGCAAGAGGGAGGACCATCATGCATAAGGAGGTAGGAGTGTCTAATTCTGTTGTTATTTCGAGGGCGCGTTTGGTCTGGGCCATCGTGGCTAAAGATTTTGTGGACAGCTTGAAGAATCGCAAGCTGCTGACCAACATCTTCACGGTTGTATTCCTGGTTCTGCTTTATCGGTTTCTGCCTGTATTGGGGAACGCGGATCGACCGGCGAGAGTTATCCTGTATGATGCCGGCCAATCGCCCGTCTCCAGAGAACTCCAGAAGAGCGAAGCCTTGCGGCTGCGATCTGTGGAGTCCTACGAGGAAATGCTGCGTGAGGTGGGGATCGAAGATGTGCGCACCATCGGGCTCGTCCTGCCGACGGACTTCGATCAGCAGATCCGTGCGCATGAGGGTATCGTCCTGGAAGCGATCATCGATCATTGGGTGAATGTAGAGGATGAGGTCTCTATGAAAAGCGAAGTTGAAACGGAGCTGAGCAGGATTACCGATGAACCCATCGAGCTGCGCGTCGGTCGGGAGAGAATCACCCAAGCGGATGGTGCGCATGCCTTCAGCATCGCGCTGGGTTTACTCATCGTTATGGGTTTGATGGCGATGCTGTACACACCACAACTCATCCTCGAGGAGAAGGAGGCTCGCACGATCGATGCATTGCAGGTATCCCCGGCGACGATGACCGAGACGCTGATCGCCAAAGGTTTGGTGGGTGGTGCGTACAGCATCATCGCAGCGATTGTGGTGCTGATTGCTTACGGGCAGTTTGTGCTTCATTGGTGGGCGATGCTTGTGGCGCTGTTTGCGGGAGCTTTCTTCTATGTATCCCTGGGCTTGCTCATGGGCATCCTATTGAAGGAGGTCAAGCAGGTGAGCTTGTGGGGCTTCATTGCATTCCAGCCGCTGATCATCTCGATGATCCTGGGGATGTTTGAGCCGATACCTGGGGCGATCAAAGACGTCTTGCGATGGACGCCGACGGTGGCGATGGGGAACGCCGCAGCGCAATCCATCACCGCCAGTGTAGACTTGGGTGTGTATTTTCTCTCGCTGCTCATCATGATCGTTTGGGGCGCATTCTTCTTCGGCTTGGATGCTTGGTTGGTGCGGCGGCAAGAGCGGTAGAGGATGGATGATATGATGAGAAAAGAAACTAAAATGCGTGATCGGATGCGCATCGTCCTGGCCATCGCCGGCAAGGACATCGTGGATGCGATCAAGAATCGCGTGACGATTTCCATTATCCTGGGAGTAGCTATGATCGTGCTCTCCGGCCAGATTCTACCGTTGGTGATGAAATTCCGGCCGGAGAAGCGTGCTTTGGTGTACGACGCTTCGGGATCAGCTTTCGTGGAGCAATATGGGCGCGGAGAGGGTTATCGCCTTATTGAGATGCCCTCGGAAGAGACCATGTTGGAGCAAGTAGGGGGGGTCGTGGCAGGCACCATCGGCCTGCTGCTACCGGAGAATCTCGCCGCTGTGATAGAGAGCCAAGGGCCACTGGAGATCGAGGCTTATTATTCCCATGCGATGAGAGGCTCCGAAGCGGAGGAATTGATGGCGTTCTTCAGGCGTGAACTGAGCGCTATCCTGGGTCGAGAGGTGGTTCTCAATTCTGCCGGTAACGAGGTTTATCCTGCCCCAGATGCTGGGGGCCATCCCTTGATGATCAGCATCGCGCTGGTGGCATCTGTCATGACAATAGGGATGGCGCTGGTTCCGCTGCTGATGATCGAGGAGAAGGAGAGGCGCACGATAGAGGCAATGCTCGTCTCTCCGGCGAGCTATTCCCAGATTGTTCTCGGCAAGGCGCTGGCGGGGATGTTTTACTGTTTGGTGGCCGGGGCGGTTGTATACGTATTAAACAACCGCTTGTTGGCGACAGGATGGTTGGCACTACTGGCGCTGTTAGACGCGGCACTATTCACTGTAGCGTTGGGACTGCTCTTTGGAGTGCTGTTCGAGCAGCCGACAAACATGAATATGGTCATGGCAGTGGTGTTGATGCTGCTGTTGGTGCCGATGTTGATTTCGATGGCGACCTTGACGGGATTGCCTTCAGCGGTTCAGGCGCTGCTACCCTGGTTACCCTCCTTGGCGATGCGTAAGCTCTTCAGTATGTCCTTCTCAAACGCCATCAATGTAGGGGCGCTCTTATTCAACCTGGGCGTGTTGTTTGGTTTGGCGTTGGTCTTGCTCTTGTTGGTTGTCTGGCGGGTGCGCAGGATGGATCGGTGACAGATGGGATAACCAAATCACGCAGATCAAGGATAGGATCCTCTTTTCTTGAATTACCGCAAATGAATCATGCGCCCCCCAAAAGCGGGGGCTTTATTCTTTGTCAAGTGAAAGATGAAAGTTTAAGCCTTCTCACGTCGGTCCGTTGCCCCGAAATTGGGTCTTGACAAATATATTGTAATACGATAAAAATATATCGATAAACGATAATCTATGATTGTTAAACGATAATCCTATGGAGAGATGTCTATGTCTACGAAAAACCTACGTCTAATTCGATTTGTGAAGGGGCTGCTCGACTTCCTCTTCGGTCTCTTGATCTTCGCCATCATGGCATTGGTGCTGTGGACCGCGCTCTCGCCCTTGATCATCGGCAAGGGTGGGAACATAGGGACGGCCACGGTACCGGTGACGATCGGTGTGGGTGAAGAACCGCAGTTCGAGGTTTCGTTCTCCAGCCCGGCCAAAGACGAGATCCGAGCGGCATTCGTGGAGGAAGCCGAGGGCACCCTGCGTCTGGAGACGACCAACTTCATCCTGGTCCTGATGGCCAACGCGGCCAAGCTGATCAGCGGGATCGGGCTGGCTTACGTGTTCTATTTGCTTCGAGCCGTGGTGCAGGCCACCCTCGACGGGAATCCCTTCGCCGCCGAGAATGGACCTCGCCTACGGCGGCTCGGTTATGTGGTGCTGCTGGTCGGCTTCTTAAACCCGTTGGTCCAGTATATCGCGGCCTCAGAGGTCTTGAACCGGCTGCCAGTGGCGCTGCCGGCGCTCAACCCGGGTCCCACGCTCAATGCCGAGATTATCTTAGTATCGTTGCTGATCCTGATCCTGGCCCACATCTGGAGTTATGGTCTGGAGCTCGAGCGTGATAAAGCACTGACAATATGAGGGTGCCATGTCCATCAAAGTGAACCTGGACTTAATGCTGGTGAGACGCGGGATGAAGCTCTCCGAGCTCGCTGAGGCGATCGACATCACCCTGCCCAATCTATCGATCCTGAAGACGAACAAAGCCCGGGCGATGCGTTTTTCGACCCTGGAAGCCATCTGCAGGGAGCTCGATTGTCAGCCGGGCGATTTACTCGAGTACGTACCGGAAGAGGACGAGTCGTGAGGGACGTGTAGCCACCATTCTCATAAAGACAGCAAGGGGACGCAAGCCTCAACTCTCGGTCTCATGCTATATGTACCATGGGAACCCGAGAGTTTGAGGCATTAAGGGCCCGATGGCTTGCTTGTTTTCAGATCCAAAAGATGGGTGTCTGAACTCAGGTATGCTTACACTGGCATAGGATCCTAAATCCTAGCGCGATCGGGTTTATACATCACTTTTGAGTATGGGAACCTCTAGATGACCGGGAGTAGCTTCATAGAACGCTTTTCCTTGTACTGGTCGTTGGTCTCACGGCTTGCCAGTCGAGCGTGGAGTCCCAACCGACCGCCACACCTTCTCGGGCGGACAAGGACTCTGTACTTGGTTCGGATCTACCCTAGGTTGGTGTATCCTCGATACTGTCACGTAGAGTCATTTGCATCTCCACATCGTGCGGTTGAATCGCGTGGATGGCGCACAAGGTCTTAGAACCATCGCCGCGGGTTTGTCGTATTTAAAGAGGGCTGAGAATCATACAAGGGGTGAGTCCATGAGGGACAAAGTTCAGAAAGCGCTGCGTCAGAGCAAGGCGGATTACACTGAGATCCGTATCGAACAGAATGTGTCCACGCGCATCTCCTATCGGGGAAGTGATCTGGAAGCGGCAAGCGCAGTCATCGATCAAGGAGGTCTGGTCCGCTGTTTATGCCATAAGAATGGGTGGGGTGTAGCCTCTTTCAATAACCTCGATGACCTGTCGGCGAAAGTCGACCAGGCTTATCAGTGCGCCATGGCTTCGCAGAGCGAGGAGCCGATCGAGTTGGCGCCCATTCCCATTATGGAGGACACCATTCACGCGGCATTGAAGCGCGATTTCCGGGGGATCTCGATCGCCGATAAAAAGGCGTTGATCGAAGGCTACAACAAGATCCTCTTGGAGTACAGCGATAAGATCGTAGATACGAATAGTCAATACCTGGACAGTTTCAGCCGGATCACTTTTGCCACATCGGAAGGGATGTTTATCGAGGAAGAACGCCCATCCGTTCTCATCACCCTGACCGCGATGGCGCGAGATCGGGATGACGTGCAGCAAGCTCGTGAATCGCGTGCGGGACCGCGCGGATTTGAGTTTGTCGAGGGGCAGGAGCATCTGGCTGAAAAGGCGGCCCGCCTTGCCGTGGAGTTGTTAACGGCCGAAAGTGTCGTGGGCGGCCAATATCCAGTCGTTGTGGATCCCAGGTTGGCGAGTGTGTTCATCCATGAAGCATTTGGCCACCTTTCCGAGTCAGATTTTGTTTACGAAAATCCAAAAGCACGTGAAATGATGGTATTGGGTCGCCAGTTTGCCAAGCCGATTCTCAACGTGTTCGATGATGGCACAATTCCAGGCAACCGGGGAACCCATAAGTATGACGACGAAGGAACACCCACACGACGCAACGACCTGATCAAGGATGGCATATTGGTGGGCCGGCTGCACTCACGTGAAACGGCTGCCAAAATGGAGGAAACCCCAAGCGGAAATGCGCGTGCGATCAGTTATCGACATGCGCCCATCGTGCGCATGACCAACACTGCAATCGAGGTGGGGACGACGTCATTCAGCGATATGATCAAGGATGTTCAGCACGGCGTCTATGCTTGCGATGCCTATGGCGGTCAAACGGCATTGGAAAGCTTTTCCTTCAGCTCGGGGCATGCCTATATGATCCGCGACGGGGAACTTGCAGAGATGGTGAAGGATGTCATTCTGGCAGGCAACCTGTTCACCACCTTGATGAACATCGACGCTGTGGGGGATGACTTCACGTGGATGAACCTGGGCGGAGGCTGTGGCAAAGGGGGACAAATCCCTCTCCCGGTCGGCCTGGGAGCCCCGCACATCCGCATCCAGAATGTCGTCATCGGTGGGAAGTAAGGGGAATGAGGTTGGAGGGATGCTACCATGGATCTCCTGAAAGCGTTGCAGTCACAGGCTGAGCAGGTCGAGGTTGTAGACCTGGTTCATGAAGCGACAATCGTCGAGTTTTCAGCCAATCGGTTCAAGTCAAGTAAGGTTGAGGAGATGGGGGGTACGGCTGTGCGTGCCGTCAAGGATGGCAGATTGGGGTTTGCGGCTTCGAGTGATAAAGACGCCCTCGACAAATTAGCCGTCAACGTGCTCGAGTTGGCCGCCTATGGGGA
>WVZH01000201.1:0-965 GCA_011772595.1 Anaerolineales bacterium | reverse complement strand
ATTACCGTACGACGTGGTGTACAACAGTTCGCCATCCACAATCACACCGGCTATATGGCGTCCTACACACGTTCCCCCCTATCTATAGAGGTCATTATCAGGCGTGTCGAGGGTGACGACGTGCTGATTCTTTATGACATGTCCGGTGTTACCGTGTGGCAGAAGGACTACATGGCGTTTGTGCGTGGCTTGGGCGAGCGGCTGAGGCTGGCGCGCAATCTGACCACCATCGAAGCAGGGAGGATGCCCGTCGTACTTTCACCCTCTGGCGCGATCGCGTTGGTGCTACCGGTCATGCAGGGCGTCAACGGCAAGAATGTATTCAAGGGGGTATCTCCGATGGCCGGCAAGCTGGGGGAGCGCCTCTTCCACAAAGGAATCTCCTTTAGCGACGATGCGACGATTGATGGGGGCTTTCGAAGCGCGCCCTTTGATGAGGAGGGGGTGCCGCATCGGCGTTCGACGCTAGTTGAAAAAGGTGAATTGAAGGGTTTCGTCTACGATCTGCTGACAGCGGCGCAATCGGGCGTCGAGTCGACGGGCAATGGTGCGCGCGATTTGTTCAATCCACCACAACCCGCGCCGACCCACATCGTCTTGGAACCTGGTGAGACGGACGTGGTCGACATGCTGTGTGAGGTCGATCATGGATTGCTGGTGGAGGATGTGCTGGGATTGGGGCAGGGCAACATCCTCTCGGGCGCGTTCTCAAATCCGTTGAGTCTGGCATTCAAGATCGAGAAAGGGGAGATCGTAGGGCGGGTGAAGGATGTCTCCATTGCTGGAAATGTGTATGAAGTTCTGAAGGACGTGGGTGCGGTGAGCAGGGAGAGCCGTTGGGTCTACAACCGCGCCCGATTACCCTATCTGCTCATACCGAACATGAAAGTAGTCGCCAGGCAGCGGTGAGAGGTGCGCGCGTCCTTCGACGATGCAGCCAATACACACATCAGTGCCATTTCCGG
>WVZH01000085.1:15724-23998 GCA_011772595.1 Anaerolineales bacterium | reverse complement strand
ACATCGTGAACCGCCCCTACGCACCGCAACAATCAGTAGGAGACCCCTTCATTTTGTAAGAAAAGCTCGGTGTTTTCAGCCGGCCTCGTGAATCGCCGCTTCGGCTTTAATCTTCGCCGCTGTGCGTAATAACTCGGTGGCGCTTTCCAGATTGGGCTCGGTCTGGCCGCCCAGCATGAGCGCCAGTTCCGGAACGGACGCAGAACCCTCCAACGGGCGAGCCACCGTGACCGTGCGGCCTCCTTGCACCTGTTTTTCTACCCGGTAATGCTGATCCCCGAAAGCAGCCAATTGAGGCAGGTGAGTGACACAGAGAACTTGATGGTTGCGGGACAAGGCCCAGAGTTTTTGACCAACGACCGCACCAACTCGACCACCAATACCTTGATCGATCTCATCGAAGATCAACGTCGGCGTGCGATCAGCTTGCGCCAAGACACTCTTGAGACCTAACATCATGCGCGAAGTTTCACCGCCAGAGGCGATCTTCGCCAACGGCTTGAGCCCCTCCCCCGGGTTAGGGGCAACCAGGAATTCAACCTGATCTAGACCTGTGGCGCTGAAAGCCACACGTCTCTCGCCGACAGACGCACCTTGTGGATCATCCACCCACGCCATTTCGACGCCGAAATGCGCCCCCTCCATATGTAAATCCCCTAGTTCACCATCGATCGCCAAACTCAATTCCTCCGCTGCCTGACGGCGCGCCTGCGATAACTCTGCCCCAACGTCCCCCAGATAAGCGAGTCTTTCTTTCTCCTCCACCTCAAGTGCGTGTATACGCTCTTCAGCGTGCGTAATCGCCTCAAGCTCCTCGCGCGCCTGCTCTCCGTGAGACAAAATCTCCTCGATGGTTTCACCATACTTTCGCTGAAGCGCGCGAACCAAGCCCAATCTCTCCTCCACCTCATCCAGCCGCTTCGGATTGAACTCGATTCCCTCAAGGTAAACCCGCAATCGCCGCGCCAAATCGCTAGCCTGTTCCACAAGCGCTTGTGCTTCGGTTTGCAGCTCCTTCACGCTGCCGTCGACTTTCGACAAGCCTCCCAGTGCGTGTGCTGTTCGCCCGAGTAAATCTGTGACCGCCTCCATCCCAGGAGGCGACTCATCTAGGCTGACAATCGCCTTTTCTGCCAGAGCGATCAGCTGCTCTGCATTGGCCAAGCGGGTTCGCTCCTCAAGTAAGCTCTGATCTTCGCCTAATTTAAGGCTGGCGGATTCGATCTCATTGATCTGAAAGGCAAGCAGGTCTGCCTTGCGGGCTGCGTCTTGCTCGTGTTGGCGCAGTTCTCTCAATTCTCGACGCACGCGCTCATGCGCATGATATGCGTCCGTGAAAGTTTCCCTGAGGCTCTCGACCTGGGCATAGCGATCGAGGAGATGAAGATGTTCACGGATGCGGAGCAAACTTAGATGTTCCGATTGACCGTGGACGTCCACCAGCCATTCACCGAGTTCGCGCAGCATTCCAAGCGTTACCGTCCGTCCGTTGACGCGACAGACATTGCGGCCTTGCAACCGGATCTCACGCCCTAGCACGACGAATTCGGGATCATCGAGCATACCCTCACGATCCAATATCTTGTGGACATCCGCGCGGACGCGATCCTCAATGCGGAAGGTCCCCTCGAGCAGGGCTCGTTCAGCCTCAGTACGCACCACGCTGCTATCTGCACGACCACCCAGGAGCATCTCTACAGCGTCGACGATGATGGACTTTCCAGCGCCTGTTTCACCTGTGAATACGATGAACCCTGGAGCCAGCTCCAGGCGCAAATCATCGATGATTGCATAGTCTTGAATACGTAGTTCAATCAACATGGTCCGACTAAAGGCGAATCCCCCGTAAGCGATAATACAATGCACTGATCATCAGAAGACCGTACGCCACAGGCCAGATGAACGATGTGAGCGCACTGCCGAGCATTGAGAAGTCTAAACTACTTGCCGGGGATAAGAACAAGGTCAGGTAGGGATAAAGTCCATAAGCTAGATAAATCAGAAAACCGACAACGCCACCTGAAGCTGCTGCGATAGGCAGTTGGCGGCTTCTGCGCCGCTTGACTGCCCAGCGCACAATCTCGGCGATTGCGCCTCCTAAGATCGGTGAGATGATCAAACCCCAGATCCACATATTGGCTAGGACAAAGGTGGCAAGGCCCACGCTGACAGCCGAGATCACGAACGCCACGGGAAGGTCGATTTGACTCGCCGTCTCGAATACCCTTTGTTGTCCACGCACACATTCCTTACAACGATACCCGACCGGCGTTTGTACGGCGCAGGATACGCAGATCGGCTTTCCGCAACGATTGCAGCGCAGACCGGTTTCGCGACCAGGGTGGTTGGCGCAGACCATAACTTGATCGCTCATTCATCCACTCCAACTGAAGGGTTTGTGTTCATCCGCGAGGTCAGGTTACGGTAGAAGTAATCCGCTTCCTGCAAGCGCACAAAATGGACGGTGTGCTCACTTGCACGCACTTCAACCTGATCGCCATTCTGAAGCGGGATCGGTGTTTGACCGTCTACGCTGAGCGTGGCTTGATGGTCCGTGCGGACACCCACCCGCACCCATGAGCCCTCATGTAACACGACCGCGCGATCGACCGAAAGATGCGGTGCGACGGGAACAACGAGCACATTGCGTAGTTCGGGCGGCAGAATTGGACCACCGGCCGCCAACGCATAGGCCGTGGATCCCGTCGGTGTCGCCACAATCAAGGCATCGGCGACATAGGTGGTCAGGTATTGTCCATCAATCTCGGCGATCAGGCGAACAGGACGCACCATCTCGCCACGACCAACGACGGCCTCATTGAGAATGTCCCATGCGCCGAGCGAACGTCCCTCACTGAAGTGCTCGGCGCGTAACATCATACGCTCCTCAAGCCAATATTCACCCAATAAGACACGGTCGATCATCCCCGGCCAATCATCGCGCGCCACTTCCGTCAGGAACCCAAGACGGCCCACGTTGATGCCCAAGATGGGAACTCGTGAGGGTGCACAAAGGTGCCCTGCGCGCAGCATCGTCCCGTCTCCACCGATCGCCACAAGTAGGTCAAACTTGTGATTACGAACTTCTTCACGCAAAGACTCATCGTAAAGCGAAGCATGGCTGGCGACAATCCCACGCCCCTCGAGGAACGCGGCGATCTCGGCGGCCAGCATGCCCGCGTCTTCCATATTCGGATGTGCGGCGACGGCGATGCGTTGTGGGATGGACGGTTCAAGTTTCATATTACGTATTATAGCGGAGGCGCTGTACATTGGCGCTTCACGCTAAGACCTGATCGCAGACCTCTTGGAAGCTACACGATCGACATCGGTTCGGGGAGGTATGAGAGCGGTCAGGAATCCTACCTTCTGTCCGTCGCATTTCCGCCAAAGTATCGAGAAGTTCGTTCTCCAGGGTCGATGTGTAGTCAACAGCGAAGGTTCTGTCGCTGTACTTGACGACTCCATACTTCGGGCGAACCCCGTAGACGGTCTGAACAAGCAGGCAGTAACCCGCCAACTGCAAAACATGACCAGGATACGGTCGGAGTGGACCGCGCCCCGACTTCAATTCCACCGGCACCAAGCCATCCGCTCCTTCCACTAGATAATCCGGACGGCCAGTGAGTGCAGACATTGGGTCGTAGAGTGTATGCCCTAAGCGTTTCAAACTTGTCGTGTCGAGGTAAACAACCCTACCTGGGGGCAGCCCGGTTGCGGCTTGCTTTCGCCCCGCCAGCCTGAGGAGCGCCAAACCAAGTGCGAATAAGGCGAGGACGATAATAAGCACCGCTCAACCTAGCAAGCGTGTTGTCAGATAGGCAGCGCCTGTAACGAAGGCTGCAATCAGGAAGGCATACCCCAAGATGCGCAGACATCCAGCCTCCAGCACTACGCGCCCATGGCGATCGTGCCAATGAGTCCCAGCCATCTGCTCCCCATCGTCGGAGGGGAAACCTTCCTGCGCATACCACCAAGCGCGTTTGCAGAAAAGAAATTGGGGTAACTCAGAAGCACGAATTGTTTTCGCAGTCACGCTTCGTCGCGCCCCAGTTTCTTCTCAACGGACTCGAGTGCCGCCTTCAATTCGCACTGCTGCCGGCTGGTGGTGAGATCCCCACGCGTGCGTTCCGTGACGCCGCGCACCATGTCGGTGAGGCGCCGCAAGTTGTCCGTAATGGCGTCCGGAAAATCTATCGTCACCAAAAGACTATAGATATCGTCCATGGCGTCGAGCAAGCGCTCCGCTTCCGTGACTTCATCGTGCCTCAGGATATCCAAAACACGCCGCCGCAGTTCCCCAACCGCTTCTCCAAGACCGCCCAGATACGCCACGAAGTCCACGCCAAGTGCATCGGGTTCGGGCAGCGACTCGTCGGCCAATAACGCCTGGACGATGCTGGCTTCTGCGAACTCCTTCAATGCCCCGCGCGTGTAGCCAGCATGATAGAGATCGGGATAGGAGGCCAGACCTTGCTTGAGCGCATCCAGCAACTCGGCTGCAGCTTGCAGATGCTCCTGACACAATGCGCGTTCGTTGCGATGTGCAGCTCGTATCGCTCGCGAACAATGCCTGATCAAGGTGCGAGAGTGCTGTAAGGCTCGGTCGCGCGCAGCGCTTTTTTCGTCCAAATACTCACGTATCTGCTCACCGATGATTTCAAGTTTGTCCATGGCCTTCACTCTTCGGAGGAGGGATCGTCTGTGGGGGAGTCACCAGGGGGGACATGGCGGAACAGGTGATCGGCCAACGAGGTCCCCTCCGGCAGGTCAATTTCTCCGTGCTGGGCTTCATAGCGCGTGATGTGTTCACTCAGGGCACGTAATAACAGCTTGGCGTTCAAAGCTGTCATCACCACACGATTGAGCACGCGCGCCCGCGGCATCTGCGGCAGGACCTGCGCGAAGTCGATGACGATCTCTGAGCGTGAATGTGTGATCATGGCAAAATTGGCATACGTAGATTCTAGATCCGGCGGTAGGTGAATATGTATGCGGCCAGCGGCCGGAGGCTGTTCGGATTTCTTCGACATGGATTCGCTCCAAGGAAAAGGGTGCCCTCAGCCGGCGACTCACCGGCTGAGGGCTTTTTTGGTCTCTGGTTTAGAAGGGGATCTCATCCTCGGATTGCGGCCCGCCGGCCGGAAAAGCGTCACCGTTATCGAAGTCCGAAGCCTCACCGCGCCCGCCGAGGAACCTCACAGTCTGAGCCGTCACCTCGAAAGATGCACGCGCCTGACCGTCATTGCCCGTCCAAACTCTCGGGTTGCCGTTCTCATCGGGGTTCAGGCGCCCTTCAACCAAGACGGTGCGACCTTTGCGCAGGTATTGGTGGACCGTCTCGGCTTGTCTGCCCCAAACGGTGACACGGAACCAGGCGGTTTCTTTTTGCTGCTCACCATCGCGTGACCAGGTGCGGTTGGTGGCGATATTGAGGTTGCAAACCGCTTGACCACTGGGCGTGTAACGCATTTCCGGGTCGCGACCAAGGTTACCAACGAGTATTATTTTTTGGAACATCGGGAATCTCCTTTCCGGTGGGTGCCAGATTTCGGTTCAGCCCGGGCGGCTGTGCTCATTTAACTTGAGCCCACCGGCTTCTAGAACAATTGTACTAAATATCGCTTTTTTGTCAATACCCACGACATGGATGTCGCTTTCCTGCGCCTATGACGGCCCCGCCAACAAATGCTCGATGAAGCGCTGCATACGCTCGAAATGTGAACCTCGCCAGTAGATCTGTCCGCATCCGCGACACTGTCGGAACTCTTCAAAATTCTGGAGAGTCTTGGGAAGCAACTGATCGAGAATTTCTTCCTTGGGAACGGTCTCCAACAGACTGTTGCAGCGTAGACAGCGGCGAAACGGCGAGAGCGAGGTCAAAAGATCGAAGCGCCGTAAGACCTCCTTCAACTGCTCACGCGGATTCGTTTCGCGCACGCAATAGCCATGGGTCACCTCACTGCGCTTCAGCAGCCCACGATCTCGGGTGAGTAAGATCCTTCGCTGACTGCTTGAGATGTGTGCCAGAGTCTGATCGTCAAAATCGTTGCGATATTCAGCGTCGAATCCCGCCATGCGTAAATACCTGGCCAACCGCCCGAGATGCGCGTCGAGCACGAAACGCGGCTCGCGCAACGGCTTGGGCCGCAAGCGCAGGAGTGGCGTGATATCGAGTGTCTCAAAGACAGGGTAAACGCTGACCTCATCGCCGTGTTTCAGGCGATAGGTGAAGTCCACTGAGACACCGTCCACCAGGATGAGATCGACCTCGGTATGAGGGACACCCAGCGACTCGATCGTATCTTTGACAGCCGGATTGCCGCTGAAAGCATGCTCGAAGGTGGTGTGCCTACGATCCTGTGGGAGGAAGTCGTTCAACTCAGCATAGAAACGGAAAGAAGCGCTGTTCATGCTACCAAATCCACCTCCATCCTACCAGACTTCCGAAGTCCTACGGACTTCGGAAGTCAAGGGTGGTATTTTGGAAAGCAGTAAACACACATTACAATATAGCACGCTCCAACGTTTTCGTTTCAGCCCGAAGCGCCTGGATTCCATATCCTTCGACAATGCGACCAAGGAGGGTTGACGTGAGCATGCGGAAACTTGCCCCAATCTCACCGATCTTGCTTCTTGTCTTGCTGCTTTTGGGATGTGTCGCAAGTGAACCTGATTCAACCGCGACGCCACACGTTCTCCCACCCAGCCCATCCTCTCCACCAACCACCGAACCAACGGTCCACCCAACGTCAACCGCTGCGCCGGTATTCACACCCTCACCTTTACCGGTCCCTGTCATTTCGATCGATAACCTTCTGTCAATACAGCGATACATGGTCTTGGAGGACGAATCCCAGGATTCGATCCTCGATCTTGCGTTCTCCCCCGACTCAACCTTGCTCGCCTCCGCCGAGGTCTATGATCCTGAGAACGCTGTCAGCATCTGGGATCTTTCTTCCGGCACCCTGGCGCAAAGGCTCGTCCATCATAGAAACGCTGTGGCTGCAGTGGCATTTTCCCCGGACGGCTCAATCCTTGCCACGGGCTCCCTAGACAACACCATCGTTCTATGGGACGCCGAGTCCTGGAAACCGATGCTCGAATTGGTGGGGCATCGCGGTCAAGTGAGGACACTGACCTTTTCGCCAGAGGGCGAATATCTCGCTTCCGGCGGATCAGGCGGTCTGACTTTTGTATGGAATATATTAGATGGGACCATCTTATATCGTTTTCCACAAGCAGCAGGCGACGTCCGCAGGGTGTCGTTCTCCCCAGATGGTCAGTTCCTGGCTGTCGCCTCGGGGGAAACCGTCCTGCGTATCTGGCGTCTGGAGGATGGAACGCTCGCGCAAACGGTAACCGGTCGAGGCAACATCCATGAAATCGCTTACTCCTCGAGCGGACAACATATCGCGACAAGTTCCCTTACATGGATGTCAGACCCTCCATATGACCCGGTTGTTCGGCTCGCGATCCTAGACCTTGATCGAGAAGAAGAGGTTGCTGCAAGCTCCCAACCAGAGGCCGCTTATCGCTTGGCGTTTTCTCTCGATGAAACCGTGCTTTTCGCAGCCTCCTCCCAAAACCTCATCCGCGCATGGGATCCGATTCGAGGAAATCTTCTGCACGAGTTCAATATGCACTCCGGTCGTCTGCCAGTGATTGCAGTGTCACCCGATGGGACAACGGTGGCGGTCGGCTCGCAAACCGGACACATCATGCTCTACGGACTTCATGAGACCCGAAGCGCCGGAACGTATGAACTTCTCGGCCTCGGATGTCTCGAAAACAACCAAATGGTCATCGGCTTTAAAGTGCCGAGCGGGATCAAGAGTGACCTTTCTGCTAAGGTCAACCAGAAGCCCTATCCCTGTGAGATGTATCCTGCCTTCCTCAATCGTGCCTACTGCTACGGACCGAGAATCTCAGAGGAGGCGCTCGTCCTCGTGCAACTGTTCATTGACGATGATGAATCGCCTGCCGTAGAAGAAGAGACCTCCGGCATCTCATGCATCCCAGACAGGAAGGATAAGCAAGATCAAGCCAAACCCCAGGGCGAGGTGCGCTATGACTGCGCTCTCGCCGATCTTTGCATCTCGTGCGGTAATGTGTGGGTCGAATATGATCCTGTGAAGGATGAACGGGTATGTAATTGTTATCCTGTAGATGAGCAAACGGTGGCTTGCGTCGTATGCGCGCTTAACCCCGATGATCCGATGTGCACCCCCTGATCCGCTGTGTGCATTGGGCTCTACCAGACTTCCGAAGTCC
>WVZH01000085.1:670-15707 GCA_011772595.1 Anaerolineales bacterium | reverse complement strand
TGATTCTAAGAAAATGCATCCCCAAGTGCTTGCCGAATTGCCTTCACGTAGGCCTCAGCACCCGTGTAGGTCGGATGGACAGAATCAGCGCCAAACCATCCTGGATGGGGCTTCGAGAGGCGATGCCAATCTACAAGCTCGGCCTGCGGCCAGCGGTTTACACCCTCCAACAGTTGGTTGTTTACAATGGCCTCCCAAGCCACGGATCGCCTCACGGTGATAAATAACACGCGCGTTACACCATGCTCCAACAGACTGCTCATAACACTATCGAAGACCTCAGCCCTGAACGGCACGTTCGTTCCCAGATGAATGACAACGGTGCCACCCAAACGACCATCAGCGGCCAACGCTGGAATTAAAATCAACGCATCTTCCATGCGGCGTTTGCGGATCGCATCCAGATAGTAGCTGCCAGGGGCAAACTCATGATCAAGCCGCGGCGCAACGCTTTCCATGATCGAGTCCCCGATAAAGGTTATCCGGAGCAGTTCAGAGGCCTCTGGAGATGATTGGAGCTGCGCTCGAGCGGCCGGAATTGACACCGGCGGGGCTACGGCCGCTCCACCAGGATCACGGATCATCGTCGAATGCTGTGGAGGGGAAGACGGCATCTGGGTCGGCCTCACCGATGGCGCGGTGATTTGTGATGAAGGGGCTACGATCAGTGTGTCTGGTGCGTCGGAAGAGGCCAGAGCGGGAGCGCCAGAGGTGGGCTGGACGATCACAACAACCGCCATCATAGCCATGCCAACGACTGAAGCGGCGTTCAGCCGGAGCCTACCCACAAGTTTTGTAGAGCCCAGCCACCAGGCTCGCACCCCGCGCTGGCGAATGGGCTGCTCGACCCATTGATAGCTCAGCTCTGCCAGCAAAAATGTCGCGCACATCTGCAGCGCGGTGAAAGCTCCAGGAGACAGAGCCGACTCTGTCCCCCATCCGGTGACGACCATCAGCGGCCAATGCCAGAGATAGATTCCGTAACTACGCGTCCCGATCCAACGCAGGGGCGCCCAGCCCAAAAGCTTCGCCAGGCGTGTCTGGGGATTGGACACAGCAAGTACCACAAGACAAGTGGCCAGGGCTGTGAGTAAGAAGCCGCCACGATAAAGAAAGGGCTCGTATTCATGCAAGCTTCCGAACAGCCACAGCAACCCTATCACGCCACCCAAACCCGCCACCTCCACCATCCAGGTTTTTCGGCCAGCCCGGTTGCCAGGCTTCCAGACCACCGCCAACCCCGCTCCCAGGAGAAATCCTGCGGCACGTGTATCCGTGCCGTAGTAGGCACGGGTCGGATCAGCCAGCGGGTCATACATTTTCGCCATCAGGACAGTGGAGGCACCAACTCCGAACAGGATCGCGATCAAAAGCCAGGGAGTCTGCCGGGCGCGACGCGTGCGCAGGATACGCAGGACCGCCCAAAGGACCAGAGGCCAGACGAGATAGAACTGCTCTTCGACGGCCAGCGACCAGAGATGCTGCAGCAACGGCGGTCGTCCAAACTGCTCAAAGTAAGGGACCTCACGGACAACAAAGACCCAGTTGGTGACGTACAGCAATGCCCCCGGTATGTCCTCTCGCAAGCGCGGGAGCGCGTCGGGCGCCCTCAGCCAGGCCAGCGGCACGACCGCCACCAACACGAGGAATAGCGCAGGCAGCAGACGCCGGGCCCGGCGCATCCAGAAGCGGCCCAATGCGAGCTTTTTCGTGGCCTGAATCTCCCGTAAAAGAAGCGACGTGATCAGGTAGCCCGAGATGACAAAGAAACTCTCGACTCCCAAAAAGCCGCCAACAGCCCAGGGAAAGTTGGCGTGATAGAAGAAGACCGCCAACACCGAAATGGCCCTCAGCCCATCTAATCCCGCCATGTACGGTAAGCGAAGTTTTGAAGAAGATGAATTGGGGTCCTGCATGATCTCACCCGTCCTCGGCGTCTGGGGCAAGCCTTCTTCCACCAGTCCGCCAACACCCTGAAACGCCGGTCGATATTTGTAATCACAGTGTATGGGTGGATGTTCTCCAAAAGTTTGCGGGTGAGTTACCAAGTGGTTACTGTGCGTTCAGGTTGGATCATTTTGCGACAATTAAATAGGGGGATTGAGGTCGAACCTTCGTGCTCTCTCGGCAGAGGAAGGGAAAAGTCGGAGCTCATGAAGTTGTAGTGAGTGCAACATCATGTGCTATCCAACATCTCTCTGTAACTTAACCCCTAATCTTGCCAGGTTTACCACCATATCTTGGCCATCTATACATTCAATTACCCCGAAATTGCTCACCGAGTACACACGGATTTTCACCATAAATTGGCCGATTGTGTAAATTTGTTTCATGTTGTGTACGTTTGTAAAATGAAGGGACTTCTCTACCGCAGTCCTTCTGCCTGGAGGATGAAATTCAATCAGGTTGTAGTTAACTCCCGGTAAATATAGGGTGCTACATTCATTGAAAGATCTTATTCGTTGCATGGGAGAGATAGCAAGTGAAGGTCAACGTGGTTTTGTCCCTGATGCATATGGTAATCATTGCGACCTTGGCTTCGTGTGGACCTTCGCAGGATACGCTTGAATACCAATCCACACATACGAATGTGCCACCGGCCGAGACTAGCACGCCGCTATTTGAAAAGACAGAAAGTGTGCTGCCCACGGTGACGCCGACGAGCAGGCCATCGCCGACCCCTTTGGCCACGCCATCGATCACACCCACGGCCTCCTCTTGGGGTGATGTGGCACCTAAATTTCCCCGCACGGATGTGCATCTGATTTTCCATGGTGATCGAGAGAAACCCTACGTTGCCTTGACGTTCGATCTGTGCCAGAAACCGAAGTTACCAGCATGGTTCGATGCTGACATTGTGGAGGCGCTATTGGAAGCTGACGCGCCAGCCACCTTCTTTCTTGGCGGTGATTGGATGCGCACACATCCGGAGGAGACGAAATTGTTGGCGCAATATCCCCAATTCGAGCTCGGGAATCACTCTTGGAGTCATCCCGATATGATCGACTTGGAAGAGATTGACATGCATCGCGAGATCGTCAAGACTCAAAACATGCTCTATAGCCTTACCGGCCGGCAGGCGCGCCTCTTTCGACCCCCTGCTGGTCTATACAACACCATGCTGCTCAGTGTCGTCGCCTATCATGGTCTCTATACGATCCAGTGGGATGCGGATACTGCAGACCCAGTTCCCGACAATGACGCGGAGAACATCAACCGGCTCGTTCGCGAGCGCGTCCAGAATGGCTCCATCGTCCTGATGCATGGCAATGGGAGAGGCTGGCACACGGCCGAAGCACTACCTGAGATGATCCGCTACTTGCGCAGCCGCGGATACACGCTGGTGACGGTCTCCCAACTCATTGGCCTTGAACCGCTTCCTGATGATTATCCTTGAGTTCATGTGCCGTATGTTTCCAGGAGAACCGTGCACAGCCATGCCAGCCTGATGTCGAGTGTGCCCGATAGTTGGGCTATCGGCGTGGATCTTCAGTTAATCTGCCACGGTCGTCCAATCAGAGGAAAGGATGAAGATCAGAGCGACGAACCTGTTCGTACTTATAATGATCAGTGTGGTCCTCGCCGCTTGTAGTCCCTCGCAGGCCGCGTTGGATGTCCCGTCGACGCAAACATCCGATGCACGGATTGGGAAACAAACTCGAACGGTCGAAGAGACCAATACTGTGATGCCCACAGCTGTGTCGCCTTCTCCGGCAATCGATCCATTGGCCGGCAAAATGATCGCAGTGGGAAATCTTAGGGACGCGGACCTTGTCCCGCCTCGAATGACTCTGCGCGGGACCTATGCGGGTCTCGAGCCGGACATCACCGCAATTCATGTACTGCTTCAACCGCTGACCGGAGGAGGAGACCGAGTCTTTCCGATTATAGAGTACTTCACGGCCCCCAAAGTGGCAGGGGAATGGTCGATCCCTGTTCTTTTTGGAGAGGACGAAGCAATCGACGAGCCCGAGATTTACAATGTCATTCTTGCGTTTACCACCAGTGAGGATGCCAGGACGGAATTGGCCGAAGGGATGGAACAAGGTTTTGCGCTGTCCCATCTACCTCGTGGGGCGTTTATTTTGAAAGAGGTGATCACTGTAGAGAGGCAGGCGTATGTACACGTCCAGGAAAATCGGCTTCTCTATAACTCGATTTTCCTTCACGACGGCGTTAAAAGCATGGATATTGTCTCCATATCGTTAGCGGATCCAGAGGACAATGATTTCAGACGTTTGACAAACACAGCCGTCGCGGAGGTTCAGCCTGCACTTTGCCTAGGAAACCAAAAGATCGCCTTCGTCCAAATCCGTGGCTACCATGTGGAGGAGCCTCCCAACTGGGCAATATGGGTCATGGATAGTGATGGTCAGAATATGGAGTTGATCCTCGACGAGCCGGACCTTGTGTATGAGCGGCCTGTCTGGTCAACGGATTGTCGTTATATCGCCTATGCCGCAATGGATCTCGAAACAAAGCCGAAGAAATGGAAACTCTATCTCCTGGATTATCAGGAAGGATCCAGAGAACCCATGATGCTTATAGAAGGCAGGTACCAATCTTGGTTTCCAGGGGAATCTACGCTTGAATTGGTCTACGAGCGTGCCGGATTGCTTTATCGGTTGAATGTCGATACCTGTGTGGAGATCGCTCGAGACGCTCCGGGCACGTGTGAAGGAGAAATGCTGGCGGGGCGGATCGAAGGAACACAGCCATCTATATCGCCAGACGGAGGGTGGCTGGCGTTCGCATCCATACCAGCACTGGATGAATCGCGTGGAACGTATATTCAGGACATCTACGTGTACGACCTTGTGAAGGGAGGCGATGCCGTCAGGCTCACGGAGAATCCCAATCTCGATTGGCGTCCCGTGTGGGGACCAGACAGCCGGACCCTATACTTTGAGTCGGGAAGGACGCTGTATTTCTCAATCTTTGCCATTTCCCTGGATGGGTCGGATCTCCAATTGTTGACCGATCCGTCCGTCGAGGATCAAAACCCTTGCGTGGCGTTTCAAGACGCATATTTCCCCATCAACTTGGACGCCTCTACGGAATAGCGGTAACTTTCCGGTCACTTTGGGATTGTGATGGCAGAAAATGGACATCCTTTCTGCGTCATGTACTTGAACATACGCGCGGATTCGCAATGCTCCACGGATGCACATGGGTTTATAAACGAAAGAGGTTTTCGACCGTTACAGGATAGTTGCCTTTACTACCTGACTTCGGAAGTCGAACAGAGATGCCCCAGGCGCGATTCGAACGCACAACCTAGGCTTTAGGAGAGCCTTGCTCTATCCTGTTGAGCTACTGGGGCTAGAAGAGATTATAGCACGCCTGCCGTTACGCGCCCGCGACTTGAATCAAGTAGGCAGCGACGGGCTCCCGCCGCCCGATGACCTGGATCGGCTCCAGCGGTTCGGCTTTACCTTCCTGATGCGCGAGTTGGTAGGTTTCTTGACTGATCAAGATCTGCCCACTTCCTGCTTGCTCTTGTAATCGCTTGGCAACGTTGACCACGTCCCCAACGACAGTGTAGTCCATCAACGTTTCAGAGCCGATGTTCCCCACCACCGCTTCACCGGAGTGCAGACCGATCCCCAATCCGAGACCTTTCAATTCGTCTCCCGATTGTTCGCGCAGACCCCTGAACAAGGTTTGCATCACGATCGCCGTCTCGACGGCGCGCTTGGCGTCATCGTCGCCGGCCACTGGCGCGCCATAAAACGCCATAAATCCGTCGCCAAGATACTTGTCAAAGGTCCCATTGTGATCAAAGACGACCTTACTTAACGCTTGGAAGATGCGGTTCAACGTATTGATGACGTGATCGGCAGTATGTTTCTCCGTGAAGCGTGTGAAACCGCGGATATCGGCGAACAGCACCGTGACCGAGCGCATCTCGCCGCCCAACTGCAGATAGCGTTCGGGATCGGTGAGGATGATGTCGGTTACGTCCTCGGCAATGAAACGATCCAGAACCTGGCGCAACAAACGATTGCGGGCCTCGAGTTCATCGTGAAGCATCTTGATCCGCAACAAAGAACGCACGCGGGTGAGTAACACCAGGGAGTTGTACGGCTTGCTGACAAACTCGTCAGCCCCGACCTCGATGGCGCGCATCTTTTCGTTTTCCGTGTCGCGCGCCGTAACGACGACCACAGGGATAAAACGCATCGCTGGGACGCTCTTCAACGCCGCACAGAGTGCCAAGCCGTCCATGCGCGGCATCTGCACATCGAGGATGGCGAGATCGGGAGGATTCTCGAGCGCCATGTCTAACGCCGTCTTCCCATCCGCGGCAGTGACGACTTCACAGCCGGATGCTTCCAGATACGTTTGCAGCAAATCTCGGTTGAGCCAATCGTCGTCTGCGACGAGGATGCGCGGTGGCCGATGGAAAATATCGGTCAAGTCCGTTGTGCGCTTCATTCAAGCATATCCAATGGATCCGAGGGAGGCGACGATACCCTAATCGACCTTGCCAGTGGCGATCGATATCCTGATTTCGCCAATGGCTTTCGTAACTTCGATGTCGCGAGGACAGGCATCAGTGCAGTTGAAGATGTCGTGGCAACGCCACACTCCCATGCGATTGTTTAAGACCTCAAGCCGCTCTACTGCGGCACGATCGCGACTGTCGTATATAAAACGGTGCGCCTGAACTATCGCCGCCGGCCCGACATATTGTCCGCTGGCCCAGAATGAAGGGCATGCGGTGGTGCACGCCGCGCACAGAATACACTTGGTCGTGTCGTCGAAACGGGCGCGTTCCTCCGGGCTCTGTAAGCGCTCGCCGATGGGCGGTGGCTCATCGTTAACCAAATAGGGCATTACCGAGCGATATTGCTCAAAGAAAGGTTCCATGTCGACGACCAAGTCTTTGATCACCGCGAGTCCGAGAATGGGCTCGATCGTGATCTTGGTGCCGACTTCCTTGACCAACACCTTGCACGCCAGACGGTTGACGCCGTTGATGCGCATCGCATCGGACCCGCAAATCCCATGTCCACAGGAGCGTCGATACGACAGTCTTCCATCCTCGTGCCACTTCACCTTGTTGAGCAGGTCGAGAACTTGGTCGTTGGGCTCAGCCTCGACCGTATACTTTTCATAATAGGGGCGTTTGTCGGTCTCTGGGTCATAGCGCAAAATGCGAAGCGTGACCTTCATGGTTGTTCTCCCGGGTAATCCGTCTGCCTATTCTTTTCGATTGCTGCTCTCTCACTCTGCATAGTCGCCTCGCTAAATGTCGGCGCTCGTTTTGCCGCCTAATACACTCGCTTTTCAGGCTCAAATCGGGTGATGTTCACCGGCTTATAACGCAAAGAGACACCGTCCGGTTCGAGATAAGCAAAGGTATGCTTGAGCCACTGATCATCGTCCCGTTCAGGATAGTCTTCACGCGCGTGCGCGCCACGGCTCTCCGTGCGTTCGATCGCCGAGACTGCCGTCACCTCGGCCACATCGAGCAAGCAGCCCAACTCCCATGCTTCCAAGATGTCGGTGTTGAAAACCTTTCCCGGATCACCCACACGCACTTTCTTAAAGCGCTCCTTGAGCTCGCGCACTTTGTCTACCGCCTCCTTCATCCCCTCTTCAGTGCGAAAGACGCCCACGTGCTCGAACATGATTTCTTGCATCTCCTGCCGCAGGAGGGCAGCGTTTTCGGAACCCTCTCCGCTGCGCAAAGCGTCGAGTTGCTCGTGGACCCACGAGTCGGCGTCCTTCGGAAGAGACACAAAATCGGCACCTTGTGCGTACTCAGAAGCCCGCACTCCAGATTCCTTTCCAAAGACCACGATGTCGAGCAGTGAGTTGGTCCCCAAGCGATTGGCGCCGTGCACGGAGACACAGGCACACTCGCCGGCGGCGTACAGACCGGGCATGACGGTGTTTTTCTCGTCGATCAACACCTGGCCATGGACGTCCGTGGGGATGCCGCCCATAGCATAATGTGCCGTTGGTTGAACTGGCATCGGTTGGGTGACCGGATCAACACCCATGTAGGTGCGGCTGAAATCAATGATGTCCGGCAGCTTTGCCATCACATCCCCTGCGGTGAGCTGGTAGGGTGAACCGTCAGGGAAGGTGCGGCCGTCTAGTTGTGCGTACTTGTTCACCGTCTCCGGCCGCACATCGAGGTGTAAGTAGCGATTACCACCGATGCCACGCCCCTCGCGCATCTCGAGGTACATCGCCCGACTGACGACGTCACGCGAGGCTAGGTCTTTGACCGTCGGCGCGTAGTGATCCATGAACCGTTCACCCAGATCGTTGAGTAGCACGCCACCTTCTCCGCGCACTCCTTCGGTGATCAAGATGCCCATCTTGTAAATGCCGGTCGGATGGAATTGGAAGAACTCCATATCCTCCGCCGGCACACCACGGCGCAAGGTAATGGCACATCCATCCGCTGAGTAAGAATGCGCGTTGGAAGTGATCTCCCATACGCGTCCCCAACCACCGGTTGCGAAAATAACCGCCTTGGCATGGAAAACATGGATCTCACCGCTGAGCAATTCGACGGCCACCACGCCACAAGCCACACCATCTTTGACGATCACGTCCAAAACCTGAAATTCATCGAAGAACTTGACCTGGTTTTGGATGCATTGCTGGTACAGGGTTTGCAGAATCATGTGCCCCGTGCGGTCGGCGGCGTAGCAAGCCCTTCGAACCGGTCTCCCGGTTTCGTTGTTCGTATGCCCGCCAAAGGGCCGCTGGGCAATCTTTCCCGCTGGGGTGCGGTTGAACGGCAGACCCATGTGCTCAAGTTCGTAGACAGTCGGGACCGCCTGTTCGCACATGAACTCTATAGCATCCTGATCCCCCAGGTAATCGCTGCCTTTAACAGTGTCGAAGGTGTGCCATTCGGGATGGTCTTCTTCTTCACTACCCAACGCCGCGCCGACGCCGCCTTGTGCCGTTCCGGTGTGCGAACGTACAGGGTAAAGCTTGCTTAAAACGGCGGTCTTGGCGCCTCGGGACGCATACAGTGCAGCCATCAACCCTGCGCCACCGGCGCCGACAATAACAACTTCAAACTGATGTTGCATCGATGACACTCTCCGGACGGAAATAACCCAGCTCAAGAGGCCAGGATGACGTAGATTGCAACCATCATGCTGCCCAGCCACAATGTGAAGATCACGACGCGCAGCATGGCAATCATCAGGGGACGTTCTAAATAATCCTCAATCACCATACGCAAACCATTGAAACCATGCCCAGCGGCCAAGAAGATCATCACCGTGCTGTAGATCTGCCAAAAGGCGTTCGACCATCCCAAACTGACGTCGGGGATGTTGCTGTTAACCACATGATTGGGGTTGGGGAAGAAGACCCAACGGAACATAGCGGGCATATCCAACTGTGTTCTCCCCCCTAGGGCGAAGGCCACACCCATGCTGATCGCTCCGAACAGCATCAACGCCAGCCCTGAAAATCGGGTGAACAACCACATGCCGTACTCAAACGGGCCGGAAGAACGGACCGGGCGCGAAGAACGCATACGCTACCTCCTACACCTCTATCCTTGTGCTCAACCGCCGGTCAAAGCGGTCTGGACCATGATGAACGAAGGCAGACCGTAAGCCGGCATGATGATGAGCCATTGCAGCCAGATCAACTCACGCTGAAACCGAATCAAGCCAGGGAAAAGATCCATCAGGGCGACACGCGAGCCGTTGATGGCATGGAAAAGAACGGAGAAGTACACAAACAATTGGAAAGGCCACGATTCGTAGATCGCATTGATGGCAAATGAAAAATCGTCTGCGAATTGCTGCCCGAAGAACCCTGCGACGACATGAATGCCTACAAAGAGAAGGATACCGAGCCCGGTAACCCGGTGTAGGATCCAATTTTTCATGCCCAGCTTGCCCCGGTATCGTAGCCCTTCCCTGAAGCCTACTCTCCTGCTAAGCGCCATGACGCCTCCGTTAAGATTGATGATAAGACTTCGCGGTCCTTCGCACAGGTTCCTAATTATACTGTTATCGATCGGAGCTCAGAAAGGGAAGCTCTTCCAAGTTTTCGTACGATTATATCCTGTCGTCGCGCATGCCCCCTATGTGAACTTGCTCACTTTATAATCCACGTCATGCGGGGTAAAATGTTATCCATCATCTCAGTCCCTGCAGAGGGGCGGCTCGCGTCGCCCCTCTGCGTGCACTCAGGAGGAACTCATGAGTGAGGAGGGCCACGGTCACGGCCTCAGTCGCCGCGCCTTTGTGACGGGCGTGGTGAGTGTGCTTGGCGGCGTCATCGCAGCCATCATCGGCTTACCTGCCATTGGGTACCTGATCTCCCCCGCTTTACAGAAGCGACAGTCCGACGAATGGGTCCCACTCGGAAACGTGGAAGACCTGCCCGAGGGCGTGCCGACGCTTTTCTCTTTCACCCGAACAAAGCAGGTGGGATGGGAGCGTACGGCAAACAGTTACGGGGTCTACGTCGAACGGAAGTCGGAAAACGACCTCAACGTATTCTCGAATATCTGTACCCATCTGAGTTGCCGCGTCAAATGGAAAGAAGATGAAGGCGAATTCATTTGCCCATGTCACGACGGTCATTTCGCCAAAGATGGTGCCATTATCTCAGGACCGCAACCCCGCCCACTCGATCGCTTCGAACACAGAATCGAGGACGACGGGACTTTGATGATTCATCTCGTGGAGGGTTGACGTGACGGCACGATTGATCGCCTGGCTGGACGAGCGACTCGGCTTATCCGGGTTCTATAAAAATGTCTTGGATCGTAAGGTGCCTAAAGTCAATTGGGCATTCACGCTGGGTAGCGCCAGCTTGTTCTTGGTCATTACGCAAGCGGTGACCGGCGTCTTCCTGACTGCATACTACATCCCACATCCCGACCAAGCCTACGACAGCATAAACTACATCATGAACGATGTCGCCTTTGGATGGTTGATTCGCGGCATCCACCATTGGGGCGCTAGCTTGTTGGTGGTCACTGTCTTCCTGCACATGCTGCGCACCTTCATCTACGGTTCCTATAAGTATCCGCGCGAGATCACCTGGGTCACGGGGGTTCTCTTGTTACTGGTTACACTCGGAATGGGATTTACCGGTTATCTCCTACCTTGGAACCAGCGTTCATACTGGGCCACCACAGTTGCAACCTCAATCACGGAAACGGTACCGCTCATCGGCCCCTTGATCAACCAGGTGTTGAGAGGTGGCGAGGACTTGAGCACACTGACCCTGGCGCGTTTCTTTAGCGCCCACATCTGGATGTTCCCTGCTGCGCTTATCGGCATCCTTGGAGTACACATCTACCTGGTGATCCGTCTGGGCATAAGTCACATCCCGTCGGAAGACGAATAGGAGCACCGACGTGGACGACCAACACAAGGAACAATACAAGGAACGCTACGAAAGCGCCAAGCAGCGCGGAGTTAAGTTCTTCCCCGACATTATCTACAAGGACATGATCGTGGCCTTCGGAGTCTTCCTGCTGGTAATCGGCCTGGCCACATTTGTGGGTGTCAAGCCTGAAGCTCCTGCTGACCCTAGCGACTCGTCTTACATCCCTCGGCCTGAGTGGTACTTCCTTTTCCTCTTCCAGTTGTTGAAATATTTTCCAGGAAAGATCGAATGGATCGGCACGACAGTGGTACCCGTCGTCGCCGTCCTGGCGCTACTATTGCTACCCTTCTATGATCGCAACCCCTCCCGCCATTGGAGCAAACGTAAAATGGCACTTGCGATCATGAGTGTAGCTGTCATCGGCATCGTGGCACTCACCGTTGTTGCTGCAGTCACCACACCTCCACAGGAAGAGTTCAGCGCCTTTACATCCGTCGTTGATCAATTTGCCTCCGGTGAGGAGCTTTATGGCATTCAATGCGTCGAGTGCCACGGAACAGAAGGTGAGGGCGGCGAAATCACCACCGTGGAAGGCTTGGAAGGCGTGGTTGTCGCTCCAATGAACGCACCCGATTTCATCTACACCCGTACCGACGACACGATCTTCAATGTGATCGATTACGGTCAGCAGGACCTGGGCATGCCGCCCTTCGGCCTGGCATACGGCGGTGAGCTGGAGAAAGCGGAGATCGACGCCATCGTGACCTTCATGCGCTACGCTTGGGACGATCGGGTGGAACTTCCCGAAGAGGCCGTCGTTGGTGTGCCCGAACTTGGTCCCGACGAGGTGCCGGTGTACACCGTCCACGTGGAACCGATCATCCGCCGCACCTGTCTATCTTGCCATCGACCAGGAAAGAAGAACGGCAACTATCTGATGCGCGATTACAACGAAGTCATAACCAGCGGGGACTACGCCCCGAACTTCATCGCCGGTGACCTGAGCAGCAACGCCATACGCATGATCCATCGGGAGGAGATCGACGCCGGTGGCCCGATGCCCCCCACCAAGGCGCTCAAGGAAGAATGGGTAGACATCTTCGAGCGTTGGGTAGTGGCCGGGATGCCTGAGACACCGGAGGATCTGCCCACACCTGAACCCACCGAGGGTATCGAAGCCACTCCGGAGGGTGAGGCCACGACGACTCCTGAAGGACAGGCAACGCCGCAAGCCACCCCATAGAGATCCCAATCTCCGAGCAACCCAATGTAGGGGCGCAATTAATTGCGCCCCTACCCAGCAAACCAACTCCTCGGACTGGTTGAAGGTGTAGGATGCGCAGGATCGTAAATGGCAATCCCATGCCCAGGGGATTTGGCGGCGACGATTCGTTTGTCCTCGCACCTATAGAAGGGTGACCGAATAGGACACAGACTGGCACGTTCCTCCCAATCCATCCTCCGTGCACAGCTTCACTGTGACGTTGAACGTGAGCCCGCTGAATGAGGGGAAACCGCTCACACCGATGTATCCCACGTCCCCGGGTGAGATTTTCGCCGCTTGGGGTCCTCCACAAGATGAAACTGTGGAAAAGGCATCAAACGTACGTACCTCGGTTAGATTACCGGGTTGAACCACCACTTTGATCCTCCCGGATTCCAGGTCGACCCCTCCAGTGTTCTCTACGCGCGTAATGAGTCTGTAGGCCCCACACTGAAGCATGTCTTGATAACTGGCGACAAATTGGATTGGCACAGGTGTATGCGTTGGCGTCGGTGGTGGTGTGAGAATCGGGACGCTGCTCTTATCCCCCTCGACCTGCGCGTAGAAGTCCCAAATCCAACAATAAGGTGGCGGTGCGTCGGGATTCTCAATGTACCAGAAGGATTCGTCGCTGAGCTTGCCCACGACCTCCGCCTCCTCGCCGACCATCAGGGCCCCCAAATAATCATAAACATCGCCCGGACCGAAGCGGCAGTTGGTGTCCACGCTCACACTCACCATCACCGCTGATGGTGTCGACGTTGGGGTCACAGTCGCAGTTGGGGTCGATGTTGGAGGCACCTCCTCTTCCTGTTGCTCCTCAGCCTGCGGCCGCTCTCCTTTAGCCCCAGACTCCAGCGTGCTTGCTACAACCGTCGCCAGCGCTTGCATGGTTTGTGTCGCAGCCGGCCCGAGGTCCCCACTTGAGGGTGTGCTGGGCGGAGCGCAGGCAAGAATGGCGAGGACCAACATGAGAAGCGGCAAAAGGATCGTAGCTTGACGTCTCATGGGAAGCTCCTTCCAGAGAAGACCTGAATAACCGATCGTTGACCCATCACCCCTGTAACGGGCACAGGATTGAATTTGTGACGAACGGGGAAAGGATCACCGCATGGACGCCGTAGGGGCAATTCATGAATTGCCCCTACATTTTATACAAAATTGGTTGGGGCGCACGGTCGTGTGCCCCTACGGTAGTCCCGCAACAGCGAATATCACCTGCAGTCAGGCATGGAGGGCCCATGTGTGATCGCGAGCGCGGCGGTGAAATCGCGCGTGGCGTCCTCGAAACCGAAATAGTGCCGCCAGTAGTGATACTCCGGGTCGAAGACGTACTCCTGATGATAGGCCCACACTGTGATCATCTCATCGCCGGGAATGTATGCGAAGTTCGTCTCGTAGTAGCCCGTGGAGTCCGTTGTCGCCACGTGCACGCCCGGGTAGGAAGCGAAACTTCGGCAGATGGCCACGCCCGACACACCGGTCCCATTCCCCAACCTGACATGACCACGCACCACCAAGCCGGGTGTTGGTGTGGGTGTTGGTGTCGGCGCGGGAGGGGGTGGCGGCGTAAAAACCGGCAGTATGCTAACCTCCCCTTCCACGTCCGCAAACTGGCCCCAAAGCCAGCAGAACTCAGGAGGGAAATCAGGATTGTAAATGTAAAAGTAGGTACCGCCACTGTTGCGAGCTATGACCTCCGCCTTCTCTCCGATTAAAAGCGCGCCCAGGTATTCATAGGCCTCGCCCGGTCCAGCGCGGCAGTTTGTATCTACACTGACACTCACCCATAGAGCTGACGTCGCAGGGGTGTGTGTCGGCGTGCTCGTCGGAGTGGGCGTCAAAAGCACATCTTCGGGCACGTCCGGTTCCACGGGTTTCTCCCCCTCTCTTGGCTCTTTAGGTTCCAGCGCCCTTCCAACCTCCGTCGCCAAGGCACGCATCGTTTCCGTCGCTTGTAGACTTCTCTGATCTTCTGAATCTCCGCCCGGAAATTCACAAGCCAGGGCGGCTATCAGAATCATGATCCCAGGGAAGCATATCCGCGTGAACCTTGAGAGTCTCATGAGGCGCCTCCTATACCATTCGGCCAGAGAAGCTCGGCGTTCGATACCTCATAAAGGGAAATCCACACCTGTAACGAAACTCGACTTGATTTGTGACAGCCAGCGAGCACTTCCATCTGCGCTGAGTATACATCGACACCTTACGCCAACATAGTAGGGGCGCATGGGCGTGCGCCCCCAACGGATTTCGAACCAGGATCCCATTCTGTTACTCTGGCACATTCCCTTCGACGGAGCGTGCCAGGAGCCACTGCGCGCTGTAGTAGGAGATCAGGACCAACGCCGGTGCGGCAGCAAATTCCAGGAGGAAGCGATTCACAGCCAATAGCGAATCAGAGAGAAGAAAAAGCGTCGCGCCTACAGCTGCTAG
>WVZH01000085.1:0-653 GCA_011772595.1 Anaerolineales bacterium | reverse complement strand
TATACCGCTACCGGCACCAACATCGAATCCAAAACAGGCTCCAACAAGATGAACATGAAAAGGCCATATAGTGCGAAGGGAACCAGCGACCAAAGATCGATCCTCCCCCAGATGCGATCCACTCGGAAAGCAGCGATATACATTAAGTGTGCAACCAAGAAAGCAACCAGCCCTGGCACGAAGAGGTCCTGGGGAAGCATCAGGAGGACGTCACCGACGAGCGAAACGACCAATCCCCCCACGATCCATCTCCTGTAACGAGTCCATGCCCCATTCGTCACTCGAGTAGCGAGTCCTAGGATCAAGATCATCGTCAAGGGCTTGAATATATATACATCCGACAGCGGACCAAGGTACTCGGCTCGCAGATGGAGTGAGGCTGAGATAACTACCAAAGCTGTCAACAGCACAGTCGCCATCGTTCGGCATCCTCCTTGATCTAAATCGCCTACATACGCATCAGGGAACCATCATATCAGACCCACATTATGGGGTGAACGCTTCAATTTGAGCATTCTTGCCCTACGTATCTCAAGCGCGTTGGTGCGGCTCATTAATGGGATGTGTAGAACTTTCCTTATCGTTTGACAGCCCAGACCCGTTAAGCTATAGTACTGGGGTACTGTCATATCACGGGTCCTATGGGGGGACAC
>WVZH01000165.1:1837-13626 GCA_011772595.1 Anaerolineales bacterium | reverse complement strand
TATGTGTCCGGGTCAATGTGTTACCTATGTCCCCGGGTTGTACATCGTGAACCGCCCCTACGTCATTCATTTGATCCAACACGAAAACAGAGAGGGTTACCCGTGGAGAACCTGTCGAAGTGCCTGGCAAACTCGATCAACTTGCTCCTCCAACATCACACCAGAGAATGGCAGAGCCAAACTTCTTAGACCAAGCTCCTCGACGACCGGAAAATCTCCCTGCCGGTAGCCAAAACGTTCGACAAAGTAAGGTTGCAGATGAATCGGAACGAAGTAGGGTCTGCTAGGAATCCCCTGCCCAGCCAGCAGGTTGGCCACATGTTGTCGATCAATGCCTCGATCCAACCGAACCACGTACACGAACCAACTCATCCGCGTGGTTTCCGGGCCGGGGGATGGGGCTTCAACGCCGGGGATTTCTGCAAGTCGCTCATTGTACCAACTAGCTACACGGTCTCGTTTCTGCAACAAATCCTCAACGCGCGCCATCTGCGCCCTGCCCAAGGCGGCGCTCAACTCGTCCAAACGATAGTTGTAGCCTAGATAGGTATGCTCAAGCCAAGTATCCCCAGGGGCGCGCCCCTGGTTACGAAGGGCACGAATGAGCTCTGCCCAATCTCCTCTGTCTGTTACAACAACCCCACCCTCGCCGGTCGTGACCTGCTTGTTAGGGTAGAAGGCAAACACTCCTACGTCACCAAGCACGCCCACCGATCGACCCTTATATCGCGCTCCAATAGCCTCACACGAGTCTTCCAATATCGCCAGATCATGATCGCGCGCCGTCGCGATCAAATGATCGTAATCAGCCGGCTGCCCAAAAACGTCCACTGGTAGGATCGCCCTTAATTCACCATCAGCGCTTGCGCCCTTACGCGGCAGCCAATGTTTGGTCGTTTTACCGCCGCGCCTCAAATCCTCACAAGCCCGCGCGACGAGTTCGGGATCGATGTTGCCGGTCCGCGGGTCGACATCGACGAATACTGGTGTCGCTCGTTCGTAGAGCAAGACGTTCGCCGAAGCCACGAACGAGAAAGGCGTCGTGATCACCCAATCACCATCCGAAATCCCAGCAGCGCGCACACAGAGATGCAATCCTGCAGTCCCAGAGCTCACCGCGATCGCATACTTAGCGCCTACATACTCGCCAACCGCCATCTCAAATGCCTCGACTTGCGGACCCATACTCAATCGAGGGGTGCGTAATACCTGCGATACAGCCTCGCGATCCGCCTCCGTCAGATCTGGAGACGACATTGGAATAGGGGAATTTGTCGATCGTTCTGTTTCTTCCACAGGCAAGCTTTCCCTCCTAATGATAAGTACGCGTAGCCTCCGGTAATCAGAAAATGACTGCAGTTACTAAGATATTATTTAACCCGAATGCAGTTGGATAGAAAGCCTTCTACTATGGCCACACCGCACCTGCGCGCACGATCCCGCCAGGTGGGACGTCCTCCTTTACCACCGCACTATTCCCCACCCGTGCACCGGCACCCACCGAGACGCGCAGGTTGATCGTCACACCCATACCGATCAACACGCGTTCTCCGATCGACACGCCCCCGGCAATCAACGCACCAGGGGCCACATTGGCGTACGTGCCCACATGGCAATCGTGCGACACCACAGCGCCTGTGTTAATGATCACACCAAAGTCGATCTGCACATCACTGCCGACATAAGCATGTGGGAAGACTTGTACACCCGTCTCCAGAGTCGCGCTTGGCTCAACAAAGGCTGTCGGATGGATCAGTGAAGGGCAATCAAATCCCACCCCCAGCATGGATTCGAACACCCACACCCGGCTCATAATATCACCCACGCCTCCGACAGCGTTTACCGCCAAGCGCAAGCCACGCGCGTACAGGGCTTCCATGACCTCGCCGCCACCCAACACCGGGACCTCAAGCACTCTGCTCCCTATCTCCAGTCTATCGTCGAGCACACCAACGAGTTCGTGCTCCCCTAGCGCCCGCACCATATCAATGAGTGACTTCCCATGTCCGCCACCGCCGTAGATCAAAAGCGCTCGTTGGTCAAACGGTCCCTCAGGAAGATCGCTCGCTTCCTCACCCCCTTGTATTCGTCGAATGGTTTCACGCGTGATCAAGGGCCCAAGTGGCAGTGAAGTCAGGTCGAGGCCGACCTCACGAGCAAGTGTCAGCGCAGGTCCTGTGATCCGCAGACCTTCAAGGACATCCGCCTCTTCGGAGGGCTCTTGGGGAGCGGGTTCAGGGGGTTGCCAATCGGGTTCCTTCGCCAGCCAACACATTCGCTCTCCGGCGACCAACACATCCCCCACCATGACACGCAATCCGACAACGTACCCCTCCTGCTCTGCCACGACGTCCGCGGTTGATTTAGTCGTTTCCAAGGTACAGAGAACATCGCCCGCGTCCACGCGCTCGCCAGCAGACACATAAACCTCCGCCACCAAGGCTTCCCGCTCATTCGGATTCAACAATGGGACAGGAACTTCTATCGCCTCAGGCATCTCCTAGCCCTCTCGACTCATCACCACGTAATCGGCGCACTCCCCTCTGTGTTTCTTTCAAGACACCATCTCCTTCACCGCCTGCTGAATATCATCCACACCGGGCAAGACCGCCTCCTCGAGAGGCGCAGCCGCTGGCACGGGCATATCCCAGGCAGCGAGGCGTCTGGCTTCCAGAGCCGGTATCGCCGATTCATGCAGGCGTGCGACGACCTCCGCACCCCAGCCTAACGGTCGTGATCCCTCCTCGAGTGTCAGTAGGCGTCTTGTGCGCGAGACATGTGTCTCGAGGAACCGGAGTTCGAATGGACTCAATTGTGTTGGCACAACAAGTTCACAAAAGATCTCGTGCTCATATGCCAGCCGCTGTATCGTTTCGCGCGCGAGTTCCGCCATGTAACCGTAGGCCGCAAGCGTAAGGACGGGCGAGGGTGATCCTGCCAGTTCTAAATGATAGGTCGGATAGCGTCCGTCCTGCCGGGTTACGTGAAACTCAACCTGATCGTTTAGAGATATCACCGGCCGAGCATAGAGCAGCTTGTGTTCAACGAAAAGCACAGGGTCATCGTCCTCTAGAACCGCCTGTTGCAGAAGCTTTCCAGGGTCGTCCAACGCGGATACCGCAACGACTCGAAGTCCAGGAGTCCCCAGAAAATGCTTCTCCAGTGTCTGGCTATGTGTGGGACCGTAACCGCGACGTCCACCCATTGGCGTGCGTACCACCAAAGGCACAGATACCTGGTCGGCGCTCATCCAACGTAATTTGGCTGCATGGTTGATTAGCTGGTCAGCGGCCAGGGTGACAAAATCGCCGAACATGATCTCTACCACCGGCCGTAGACCTCGCAGAGCCATCCCGACTCCCACGCCTACAATCCCAGCTTCCGAAACCGGTGTGCTAATCACACGCTCTGGGAAACTTGTCGATAGGCCACGGGCAACCTTGAAGGCCCCACCGTATGGTTCCAGGATATCTTCTCCAAGGAAATACACATCTTCTGATGCGGACAGACAACTGGCAAGTGCATGGTTCAAGGCTTCAAGCACAGTGCTCATTAGGCGACGTCCAATGGTGGAGTGAGCGTGTGGGGGTCTGCCATGGGGTCGGATTCTGCTTTTTTGAATGCCTGCTCGACCTCAAGGGTAATTCTCGATCCGATGTCACGCCTTGAATTCTCCGGGATACTTTCCCCCAACAAACGTAGTGGATCCCGGGCTCTGAAGCTAGCGATCTCTTCTGGGTCTCGCGTGTCGTCGCCTTTTGAGTGTGGAGCAAAGCGGTAGGTGTGTAGAATAACTGCGCGCGGTCCTGCGCCCCCGCGCACGCTTGTCACAGCCTCCCGGGCGAGTTCATGAATAGAAACCACGTCAGCCGCTTCGATCTCGTCGGCCTGGATGCCGAAAGCCTGGAAGCGCACCGAGATCTCACCGGCAAGATTCATGCGGATGGGTGTGCTCTGGGCATAGCGGTTGTTCTCAAGAACGAAAAGTACCGGGAGTTGCCATAACGAAGCCATGTTGAGGCTTTCGTATACCACGCCCTCACCAAGCGTCCCATCACCCATGAAAGCGAAGACGATCTTGCCGTTTCCTTTCACCATCTCGGCAAAAGCAATTCCGACCGCGAGCGGGATCGTCCCACCCAGGATACCGTTGGCGTAAAAATCCTTCCATTTGACATGCTGGCTGCCACCGCGCCCGCCGCACACCCCGGTTGATCGTCCCATCAATTCCGCCGCCAGGGCATGCATCGAACCACCATAGGCCAGGAAGTGCCCGTGACAACGATGATTGCTCACAACGACATCGCCGTCTTCCAACCAACTCAACACGCCAACCGCGTTTGCTTCCTGGCCGATGTAGGTATGCGTGGTGCCGTAGATCACGCCACGTGGGAACAACTCCAGTACCGTCTCCTCAAAGAGCCGGATACGTAACATCTGGCGATAGAATTCTTCTTGCTGGGGAACTTGAGACACCATTCAATCACGCCTCATCCAACCCGGTATCAAACCAGGCGACAGGAGCAGAAAAATGATAACACAACCGTTGGAGTGTACAAAAAGAACGAGCCGCCCACTTGCAAGGGCAGCTCGGGATACACAACTCCAATGTGCTCTTTAATACATTTGCGTGTATTTCTTAGCGAAATCCGCAGCTACGATCCGCCAGGCTTCATGTGTTCCTCCCGGGGCGCGAGCGACGGCAAACCAGCGAGTCTTTCCCTTCGACTCTTTGGATTCGATCCTCCATTCCGAACTCGTGAACTTAGTCTTCGTTTTAATATCATAGAATTCAAGGGGTTCTTTCACGTTACTCCTCCTCTGCTGTGAGTTAGTGTCAAATGCCTTGCTGATACATATATCTTATTCCTATTTGTGCAATTTCCACAAGTCAGACTTTTGTACGCCTCTTATACCACAAGTCAACTCTAGTAAAAACCCCTTCTAGCAATCCGAAACTCTCATTTGACAGAATTATTCATAACCTCCCCGGATCGCAATCCACTTGGATCCATAGCAGCCCATCTATATAACACTTTATCCTTTCGTTCGTCTCTCCACCCTTAGACCCCATCCATCTCCTCATCGCCCATAAATTCCTCCGCTGTAGCATGACCCGGTTGGCTGATACCCTCCCGCTTGATCGCTTTCCAAAGCGTTTGCCAGAGTATCTTCAAATCCAATCTTAGGGACCAGTGATCCACGTACCACACATCGTGGCGGAACTTATCTTCCCAGGTGATAACATTACGCCCACTGACCTGTGCCCATCCTGTAATTCCCGGCAATACTTCGTGCCTGCGAGCCTGCTCAGGTGTGTAACGGTCGAGATATTGCATCAAGAGCGGTCTTGGTCCCACCAAACTCATTTCCCCGCGCAGCACATTAATAACCTCCGGCAACTCGTCGAGACTGAAGGATCGCAAAATGCGCCCAAACCATGTCATCCGCTCGGCGTCGGGGAGAAGAGCACCGTCCTCATCACGAGCATCCGTCATCGTTCGAAACTTGTAGATTGCAAACGGCTTACCGAGATAACCGGGGCGCATTTGGCGAAAAAGCACCGGTTTCCCAAGACGAAAGCGTACCAATAGCGCGATCACGAAGAGAAAAGGACTGATCAGGATCAGCCCTGGCAGTGTAAGCACCAGGTCGAAGATCCGTTTCCTTCGTGGGATACCTTGCGGAAACAACGCCGCACACATGCTAGAAACAACCTCTTTTATCTTCCCCAGGCTGTCATTGGCCTCTGTGGAGGTGACGAATTAGCATTGAATTTCGGAGTCTCGCCGCATAACTTAGATCGGAGCAATGACATCGAATGGTCCCTACTCAACCCAACCGCCGTATATCAATACTAGACATCACCCCCTCTACCCTGATCGCGCCCTACCATCTCCTCCATCATCCCCTCAAGACGCATCGCTATTACAGGTCGGTTGAAATGTTCCGCCACATAATCTCGACCAGCACGACCCATGCGTTGCCCCAGGTCGCGATCTTCAGCCAGCTTGCGGATGGCCTGCGACATGGACTCCGGGCTCCCGGGCTGCACAAACAATCCCGCCCTCGCCTCTTCAACTACCGACCGGATTACACCGTCGATTGCCAACACCACAGGGCGCCCGGCTGCCATGTAGTCGAAAACCTTGTTCGGATACGTCGTCTTGTAGGCTTCGATCGGCTTCAGTATGGCGACACAAACATCGGCGGCGGCTAAGACCTTCGGCATCTCGGTCTTGGGCACTGGCGGCATGAAACGCACATTCCTCAAACCCATCGCCTGAGCTTTCGCCATCAACGCTTGCTTCTCTTTCCCGTCCCCAATGAACAGGAAGACGATCTCCTCCATCTCGCGCATCTGGTCAGCAGTCTCAAGCATCACTTCCAGGTCGTTGGACATACCATGCGCCCCAGCATAAAGTACCACGAATTTCTCAACGAGATCGTTTTCCTTTCGGAACGCTTCCTCCATTTCCTCCACATCAAACATCGAAAGGTCGACGCCATTCGGCACCAACTCTACAGTGCGTGCCCCGCGCATACTCACGTGCTCGATAAAACCGGGCGAATTGACGATGACACCGTCTGCGCTGCGGTAGAGAAACCGCTCAAGCCATTCCGAAAGTCGGATCAGCAAGGGATTTCGTAACACGCCGACGGCGACCGCAAAGTGCGGCCACAAATCACGCACCTCGAACAGGAAACGCGTCCGCTTCAGCCTTGCCAGCATCCACGCCGTCAGACCTTGAAAGATCGGTGGCGAAGTGCCCCATACCAGATCAATGTCGCGCACACTCAACCCAACGATGAACGAAGAAAGCATGAAACTGAGGAAACTGAGCAGGCGATGGAAAAAGGAACGATGCCAGGCAGGGTAGGTGTAGCAGCGTAGGATCGATACACCTGCTTCTTCGCCTTCACGTTGCACCCAGCCAGACGCCGTACGTCGGCCGGTCAAGTAGCTCACCTGCCCAGTAATTACAGTCACTCGATGTCCTTGGACCGCAAGATAGCGTGAAAATTCATGGTGGCGGGTGCCGCCAGGCTCACCTAATGTTGCGAATGCCTGGTGTATCAACACGATGTGCATCGTTTACATCCAAACTTTGTTCTCTCCACACGATCCGGGCCAACGCCGTCGAACCCGATCCGGGTTCGTTCCAATCAAGCGAGATACTCTCGGGATTGAAGTCATCGAAGGTCCACCACGTCTGAAGACGGAACGGAAGTGGGGCTTCAACATGGTGAACAAGTCGCAATGCTGGTTCTTTCACAGCGTAGGTCCTCGAACGCCATCCCCAAAGGTGAGCTTGCCCAGCGACCTCTTTTCCCGCAATTCGTTCACCAGCACGGTATAAACCGACATGGCCTTGAGGGCCATCCAACCGCACCTCGGCCTGACTTTCCCACAACTTCAAGGTGAGTTGCTTCTGCTCCCATTGCCACGGTCGATCTGGAATCAACCAACCGTTGGTCGCCACGTGGACCCCATCGCCTTGCAAATCATCCGCCACCAACCAAAAATCGTCTCCAACCCGAGCGACGGTTCTGCGATGCAGAATACCTTGACGCAAATACCCTCTCTGTTCTGCGGCGAGGACTTCGAGATCACCTTCCTGCGACCTCCAAGATCCCAAGAACCCCCCTTGCGCCCAGTCGAGCCACAGAAAGCGCCCCACCCGTTTCATAGGCTCAAGTCCGTCGACCAAGAGTGTGTTATGCACACCAGCAGCCATTAACGGATTGTCCCACGGCGCTTCACCGTTGTAGAGATAGGTGCCAGGATCGCAGGCAGCATTTTGTCCATGCCACCACAAGTCCAAATGCATCTGATCCGAATGCCCAGGTCGTGAGCGAAATTGCGCGCAGCGTAGCATCCCCCAAGAGTATTCCCCGCGTAAGAAATAAAGACCGGCTTCTGGGAAAACATCCTGTGAAACCGATCTTGTCTCCCCTCTCCCTTCTAGGGAGAGAGTCGGGGCGAGGGTGAAACCATCGTTCGGTTCGCCATTCGTGGATTCCCTCTCTGCCTCGGCACGTGAGATAACAACAGTCTCTTCCTCGAGGCCAAGCCAAGCACACGCTTCGTCCCAGGGACCTGGAGGAATAGTCCGACGGCCGAAAAGGGCCAGTGAAGCGGCCTGAATCGTGGGGCGGAAATCCTCACCAGAACAGGTGCTCAATGGGAGGATGTGAGCCCCGTCATTGGGACCGAAGTTGGCTGTGCGACCACTTTCGTGATCTGTGAGCGCCATCAAGCAGCGGGTGATTCTGCACAGTGCATCAAGCACATCGGAGGACAGAGGCACCTCGTTGACTTCCGCCAACCGCGCCGCCCACAATCCGGCCTGTAACGCCAGACGTTGATAATTGGTCGAATGTTGGACATAGCCGCCATCCGGGAAGATCTGCTCCACAACGGCAGTCTCAAGCCATCGACGTCCAAGGCGGTGCCACCTTTCAGCTTGACGAAATTCAGGGAATAGCAGACCCGCGGTAAACAGCGCCACCGCTTCAACAAGCAGATGGTTGTTTCCCTGCGCTCGAGCGTAGATCAAAGTGGGCGGTATACGCGCTGCGTGTACGGCGATCGTCTGTGCATAGAGGCATAGTCTCTCGGGATCCTGCTCGATCCACGGTAAAGTGGCAAACATGGCAAAGACGATCGCCATTAAGCGCAACGCCACTTCCTGTGCCGAGAACCAATGCGGGCCCAAATTGGGATGATTGAAATGGCGCCATGATTCCAGCATCGTCCAGATAGCTTTGGCGTATTGAGCCTCGCCTGTTACATGGTATGCCCTTACCAGTGGATACACCCCGCCAAAGCGCGCCGGTTCCCATAGCAGCTTCACGTCTGCCGGCAATGAATTCTCATCGTACACAGTCCAATGGCGGTCGTGACCAACACTCTCGGCGTTTTCACCCCCCGCCATGGGCGCGAAGCTGTGCCAATCAGGGGGGAAACCCAATGACACCGGTCGTGCTCCGAATAAGCGGAAGCGACCATCTAGGATCTCCCTGGCCTCCTCAATGACCTTGGTATCTGCTTCACCGATCAGACGCGTAAGAGAAGCTCTGAAATCCACGCCAAAGCTTGTGAAAAAACGACGCGCCAGTTGGGCACGGTGTTCTAAATAACGATCGGGATCGCTGGGAATTCCAGGTTGAAGCCACCAGGAGAGCGGACGCGCTTCCCAAGAGTATTGCCGCGTCCGCCAACGCAACCACCCGCTCCGTAGTTGAACTCGATATAGGGCGTATAGAACCAAGGGGCCCGGCCCAAGTTCACGGACGGCTCGAAGTGCTAGCGTTAGAGGGGCCATCAGGGCTCTGAAAGTGAGGTGAGCGTTACAGGCTTGCCTTTTCGTAGAGATTCGACTGCAGCGAAAGAAGCAAGCGTGACGTCAAACAAGTGCTCGTAGGGGATGGGGGGCGGTCCACCTTCGATGATCGCTCGAACAAACAATTTCCACTCACTTCTGTGGCCCTTGTCCTGTCGTAAAAATGTACGGTGCATACGTTGCCGCCCTGCGGCGATAGTTTCCAGACGACGGAAATCATCCAGCACGGCCACCCTCCCACCTCCGAAAACTTCAATCCGCTCTTTAGGGAAGGTCGGATCACCGGACGCTAGATACATAATTGTCCCTTTGGAACCCTCAGGGAACTCGAGCGTAATCACCACATTGTCCTCGTTGTAACGATCAAGATCAGGTAGCCCGAGGGTAGATACACGGCTCGGCGTTGTCCCCACGATGTAGGTTAGAAAATCAATGAAGTGACAGGCTTCCCCGATGATGCGACCGCCTCCTTGTGCCGGGTCGTGAATCCAATGTCCATCCGGAAGGAAACCAGCGTTTACTCGATAGGACATCAGTTTCGGTTCACGAACACCCTCGAGAAAGCTCTTCATACCTACTGCGAGCGGGGCAAATCGGCGGTTGAAACCCACCATCAACATCCGTTCGCTGGCTTTCAATGCCTGCGCCACATCAATCAACGTTTCTCGATCCAATGCAAGCGGCTTTTCGCAAAAGACGTGTTTTCCGGCTTTCAACGCTGCGACGACCTGGCTTCCATGTTGATGATGACGGGTAAGGATAGCGACGGTATTGACCTGCTCATCCGAGAAAATCTCGGTTTCATCCGTGGTTGCGTAGTGAAATCCAAAACGCTTCCCAACGTGAGCGCTCTTCAAACCTGTCGCCGTTGCCAGGCCGACGAATTCAACGTCCTTCACTTTCCGTATTGTTGGGAACATAACTGCTGTGGCGAAGTTCCCTGCTCCCAACGCTCCCAGACGTACGGCCGTTGAAGGTTTTATCGGACGATCCTCTAGGGCGATGCGACGCATGCCGGCTACAGGTTCTGGCGCCTCCAGGGGATAGGTTAACAACACGCCGAGAAAAGGCTGGTCAGACTCACCTGTAATAAGGTCGTACGCTTCATTTGCTCGATCGATTGGGAAGCGATGGCTTACGAGAGCGGCTGCGTCCAGTCCTCCCTCGGCAATCAATTCGACGACCGCCTGTAGATTGCGACCCTCCGTCCAGCGGACATAACCCTTAGGGTAATCGACCCCCGCCTCTTCGTAGACCGGGTCATACCTTCCCGGTCCATACGAGCGCGAAACAATCAAACTTAGTTCCTTCTCATAATAGGTCTTGCGAGGAATGTCCATTCCCACCGCGCCAATTACCACCACACGCGCTCGGTCGCGGGCCAGATCTCCCGCCAGTGCGATTGGATCGTCGGAGGGTGTGTCGGCGCATATCAAAACGATGTCGCAGCCCATTCCTTGGCTGAACGCCGCCACGGCTCCCTCCGCCTCACCACGTGGGACCGCCAAGGCCCCCAATCCACGTGCCGTTTCCACTCGTACCGGATCAATNNAGCACCCCCAGGCCGATCACTGCCACATGATCCCCAACCTGAGGTTCTGCAAGACGGAAGCCATGTAGCGCAATCGCACCTAAGGTTGTAAATGCACCCGCTTCAAAGTCCACACTGTCGGGGAGGGGTACAAGCAGATTTTGCGGTACGATGGCATATTCAGCGTGGACCGCGTAACCACCCCCCGCACAAGCAACTCTGTCGCCCACGCGATGGCCAACCAACCCATCCCCAACTTCCACAATCATCCCCGCGGAGGAATACCCTAACGGTAGAGATTGATCGAGTCGGTTCCGAACCGCTTCGAAGGTCGTCAGGATGCCTTCTCGGCGGGCTTTGTCCAACACCTGGGTCACCAACTCCGGGCGCGAGCGGGCCTTCCCGATCAAGCTCTTGCTGCTGAATTCCACCACAGCGCGCTCCGTCCCTGCCGAAACGAGCGAGGCAGCCGTCTGTATCAGTGCCGTCCCCGGCTTAGCTGTAGGGACAGGAACTTCCAGAACAGTCGTCTTGCCTGTGCGGATGTCTTGTACAACTTGTTTCATGGTCAGAAGGGATTAGTGATCAGGGATCAGGAATCCAGGTCGTGCTCGCATGTTGGCTTGTAGTCACCCTCGGTTTGTTGAGGATTATAGCATCAGGAAGAAATGTGAGGTATCGGGAAAAGAGAACCGCCTCAAACCTTCCGGGAATCTAACAGCTTCCGGGCAGGTAGGCAAGCTCAGATCCCACACCTTTCCAAACGAGAGCTGAAGCGTCTGGAGTCCGCAGGCTCTACCTGCGCTGTGTCCTGAGCGTAGTCGAAGGAGGCGGAAGCAGAGCTTCAAGATTCCACACAATCGGACGGTGTGTGAAAAGTAAGAACAAGCATGTATACAGCCTTGAGAATG
>WVZH01000165.1:0-1812 GCA_011772595.1 Anaerolineales bacterium | reverse complement strand
CCGCGATGCGAAACGAGCGACCCTTCATCGATAAAGGACAAACACGCTTCTAAAGGAACCCTCAAGAGACCCAGGTTCTCAACCAACTTGCTTGAGGACCCGCAGGGCACGCAACGTCACCCATTTATTTGGTTGCCGCTTCACGCCGAAGTCCACCCACGTTTTACCAGCATAGTCGTACTCGAGCGCCCAGCGCCCTTGCTCATCCTGCTTCTCGCGAATTACGTTGAGTGCGTTCGCCAACCTCGGATCGTCACCGTAACCAAGGAGCACCAAGGCTTCGACGTTCTGCAACAAATCCGTGACGTAAAACACAGGAAATCCAAATTTCCACCAATTCCTACTCGGCTTGTCAGTCCAACCCGTGGGGTATTCTGCCGACGCCGGATCGACACTGAAGATGAAGTCCAACCCTCTTTCGATCGCCTGCTCGATCAGAGGGGTTCGACGATCGAAGGGCAATTTGGCAAAAGCCAGCATCACCTTGACCGCACCCCAGGAACAAGGCAGCTTGTTATTGGATCCGCAGGCGAAGACCGGCCCACATTTCCCCGCATAATAACGAATGGGCGCACGTTTATCGCTCATGGGTGCAATTCCCTCGCCGGTCACGCTGCGGGCCATCCATTCAAAAGCCGTATCCAGCCTGGGATCGTCCCAACCCAAATCCAGGAGGGCCGCGCACAGATTCCCCTGTAAGCAATCCGCCGTCCCTGATGGAGCTCCCGACGCCGTGAAATGTCCCTGCGGGGTGAGACCATGATCACAAATGTACAAACACGCCCGTGCAATGCGCTCGTCCTCCGCTGCAGAAGCTCCTAATTGGGCCAACAAGATGATCGACCAAACTGTACTTCTATATTTCGGGTGATACCCCGGACCAGGCTCAGTCCAGTAACCCGGATCCTCCATCTCGGCCAAGATCCCCGTGATGGGACCATCGGCATGTGCAGCCTTCTTGGCTGCGAGTAGTTTCCTGGGACCTGGCGATTCGTCCATCAGATCTCGTAACGCCAGGTATCGAGCTCCTGGCGATTCTTTCTCAAGCAACCATGATAGTGAATCACCTTGAAGTTGATCACGCCACGACATAGACATCACCCTCCCAGGTGTCAATGGGATACAACCAACATCCCACTGCACATTTAGATCCTTTCACCTAACAACAAAAAAATGGCCGCCTTGGAAATCAGCTTCGAAGATTTTCCGGTCCTGGTCATCTTCGATCTTGCCTCCCGCCTCTTCGGCGAGCTTGATGTATTTTTCGGCTTCTTGCTTATCACCGACGAGAGCATATACCCGGCCTGCTCCTTCGTACGCAAAGGCGATGTCAAAATCCTGCATCTCATCGGCGTATTCCTCAGTCAACTCCAAGCAACGGAGAGCGTAGCGCAGCGCCTCGTCGCTGTTACCCAGCATTGTTTGCACGCGAGCTATCATCCACATACCGCGCTGATGATGTACGCTAGTACCGGCATGCAACCAATGGTAGAGGGAGGTATGCGCCGCCTGCACCATCTCCTCGGCCTCCTGGGAAGAGCGATCCGCGTTCTCCAACAACTCCCACACTCTGCCGTTGGTCTTCTTGGCGAACATGACCTGCGCATCCTCCATTGTGTACTGCGTCTCTTAACTCATTTTCAGTCTTCACCTTTTCGAAGATGGAAAGCTATTCTACCAAGAGAGACAAAAATTCTGATCATCACCATGAGTATAGGACGGGCCCTGTCCAAGATCATCACCGATATGTTGTAGGGGCGGTTCGCGATGTACAACCCGGGGACATAGGTAACACATTGACCCGGACACATA
>WVZH01000242.1:2872-3011 GCA_011772595.1 Anaerolineales bacterium | reverse complement strand
CCGGGGGGGTAGGTCGCAAATAAAGCTGCCAGATCCCCACCGCAATGGCCAATATCAAGACGGCAGCTGCCCCAGCAAAAATCGCCTTGCGCCACACTGGCCAGGCTCTTTTCTCTTCGCCAGCCTCGGCCACTGTCAC
>WVZH01000242.1:0-2758 GCA_011772595.1 Anaerolineales bacterium | reverse complement strand
TCTTCAGGCAACTCGGCGTTTCGAGCCTGTAGTTCCTTCTGTACGGACACGGCACACTGGACACCATCTACGACGCTCGTGAACTCAGCAAGCACGTTATCCCCAGGAGAATCGACCACTCGACCCCGGTGCTGTTTGATCAGTTCAGTCATAATCCTCCGATAGGCTTTCAGGGTCTTTACCGTTGAGGCCTCATCTTCAGCCATCAGACGGCTGTACTCTGCCACGTCCGCACTGAACATCGTGGTGAGCTTACGTTTAAAAGTCTCCTCGGCCATGGATGCCCCCCCTTTGAGTTTTGATTGACGAGAGAGAAACAGGAAGCGGTATGTCAGGAGCAGCTTAAACGGGAGTGTGAGGTTCCACTATCACTGGAACGAGAGCATGCTTGGAGTCAGGAGCAGCAGCAGGTTTTTTGGATTCATAACTCTCCCCTCTGCCTTTCTATCACGAGGGATTTGAAATGGCAACTATTTTGTGCCGGCACGAGCCATTTTGCCCCACTGTTTCCTCTAATGCGGCCCGTTGATTTCAAGATGAAAGCCGCAATTTGTTACCTGGTACTACTCCCTCTATTTGTGACGCAAATCATCAGGTCTGAAGGCGGGTCGAAATCGTCTGTTTCAGTCAAATTCCTAATCATTTATTATCATCAAACTGAATATTATAGGTGTCTTGGTTACCGTAAGCCTTAAAATCTTCAAAGTGGAGGACGGATTTTACTTCTCCTTTGGAAAGCATCCAGATTAGAGCCTAAGTGGAAGCTTGGCGAAGTGGAAAGAGCACTTGGTAAGGGGTTACGCTCGTTTTGTGCGAGCGTTTTCAGTTCCCAATTACAGTTCTACCGCGAAGAGGCGCCATTCACCGGGAATGCCCTTCAGAGTGTGGACTCCGCGATCTGTGAAGCGGAGGCCCGATCCAGCTACTAGATCTTTGACGGTGTTGGAAATGAGAACCTCGCCGGGTTGGGCGGTCGCCGCAACCCTTGCCCCCAGATGTACGGCAATCCCGCCGACCTTCTCGCCTATCATCTCACACTCGCCGGTGTGTAACCCTGCTCGAATGGTGATCCCGATGCTCATGACGGCGTGTCGGATAGCACAAGCGGACCTGATGGCTCGCGCCGGTCCGTCGAAGGTAGCCAGAAAACCGTCTCCCGCAGTGTCGACCTCCTGGCCCCGGAATTGAATCAGTTCTCGTCGCACACAGGTATAGTAATCTTCCAGGAGGTCTTTCCAACCGCGATCTCCAAGTCTGGCGGCGTGTTCGGTGGAGCCGACGATGTCCGTGAACATGATCGTAGCGAGCACACGATCGATGTCGTAGCGTTGGCGCATGCCGGTCAAGAATTCCTGGATTTCGCCCACAAGCGAATCCGCTTCACCGACCCAAGGCAAGTGATCGACCCCTTCTAGTTCTACGTACTTGGCATCCGGAATGTGCTCGGCCATGTATCGGCTGCCACCGACGTCGATGAGTTGGTCGCCTGTCCGGTGAAGAATCAGAGTGGGCACTCGGATCGTAGGAAGGAGGTGTCGAACGTCGATGTCAATATTCATCCGGAAGAGCGCCAGCGCCGCACCAGGACTCGCTCCCAGGCGCAGAAACATAGCCCACCAATTGCGGAAGCGCTCGTCATCTGCTACGCTCGGTGCAAAGCGATGCAGTCCGATCGCCCTGCCCCATTCCTGCGAGAATATCTCCAGGGCCCGCTCGTGCTCTTCACGGGTCGGGGCCCACGGATAGTCCCTTTCCCGTACCCATTTCGCGTAGCTTCCATACGGCACGAGCGCAGACGTCCGCTCGGGATATGTCGCCGCGAACAATGCACACATCGGGCCACCCTCGGAGATGCCAAGTAACGCTGCTCGCTCGGATCCGACCGCATCCATGATCGCACGCAGATCGTCTATCCTCTCCTCTAGAGTGGGGAGGGCATCGTCAGCGACTCTGTCCGAAAGCCCCGTTCCCCGCTTGTCGAACAGGATAAGGCGGGAGAAAGAAGCCAGGCGGCGAAAGAACCGCGCACATCTGGGCTCCTCCCAGAGCCACTCGATGTGGGACACCCACCCTGGTACCAGCACGAGATCGGGCGGACCCGTCCCCACCACCTGATAGGCAATGTTGAAATTTCCGCTTTTCGCATACCTTGTCTCGGGCTTCACGCTTGCCTCGCGCGTCTTAATATGACTACCCGCCTTTGTCATCCACAACAAAAGACTGACCGCTTTCGCAAAGTAACCCTAAGCCCCAAGGTTTTGGGTTGTCTCAAAGCGGACCTCCTCGCCAAGCGTCAGTCTGGCCTAGAGGGCCGTGAGGAGTTTGAACGTGATTTCATTCTAGAGAACAGCCAGGTCTTTGAGATCTCGGCCACAACGCTCTACCCGAACATAGGTTTAACCCCCTTTGTGGCCATAGGGTCACTCCCCTTGAGGCTTTGGCGGAGAGAGAGCAAGAAACGAGTTGTTAGAAGCGCATTGAGAGGGAGTGTGAGGTTCAGCTAATTGCTCTCGAACGAGAAGGAACTGGAGGTCAGCAGCAGGCGACTTGCCAGATTCATAACTCTCCCCTTTCCTTTCTTAACACCAGGGATTTCAAAAGGCAAGTTCCTTTACTGGTACGCGGGTCATTTCGGCCTGCCTTCTCCGAGGCGAGGCGCTTATTTCAAGATGGAATAAAGCGTCCAGCGCAGGGTGGGATTCCGTTTATTTCTTCCGCAAATCATTCATATCAGGCTGGATTGCTCGCACTGACGGCC
>WVZH01000155.1 GCA_011772595.1 Anaerolineales bacterium | reverse complement strand
GCTATTCCGATCTCCGTCATCGCGACATTCGCCCTGGTGTATTTTGGCGGATTCACACTGAACATCATGACCATTGGCGGCCTCGCCTTGGGCATCGGCATGCTTGTCGACAACGCCATCGTTGTTCTGGAAAACATCTTCCGCTTGCGTGAGACAGGTGCTGAACCCGACCAAGCGGCAGTGAGTGGCAGCGAGGAGGTTATCCCGGCCATTATCGCGAGCACCTTAACCACCTTGGCGGTTTTTCTTCCGCTGGTCTTCGTCCGTGGAATGTCAGGTGTGATGTTTAAGCAGCTTTCATTCGTTGTGGGTTTCTCGCTTTTATGCTCCCTCGGGGTAGCCATGACACTGGTACCGATGCTCGCGGCCAGGGTTCGTCATCCGGAGGTTCCTGGCGTCGGAGCAGGAAGCACATGGGGGCGGAAAATATCAATCTACACCAGTCGACTTTTTGCGAAATTTGAGGACGGCTATAAGCACCTGCTTCACGTGGCCCTCGAACACCGTTCTCTCATTATCGTCGCCGCGATCTTGATTATGATTGGGAGCCTTGCCCTCATCCCGCTTGTGGGCGTCGAGTTCCTACCGAGTACGGATGAGGGCGAGGTGCGGGTGAATGCTGAGATGCAGGTTGGCACCCGGTTGGAAATGATGGACGAGAGTTTCCAAAGGATTGAGTCCATCGTGATGAATGCAGTTCCCGAACTGAAGAACGTGGTAACTTACGTTGGCGGACCGAGCTGGCGCGTTACCGGATCTCATACCGGGGAGATGCGAGTGGCCCTCAAGCCACAGGCCGAGCGTACGCGATCGAGCGAGGAGATTGCGGCAGTTCTTCGGAAGAAACTCTCAAACCTGCCAGGGGTCCGCATAAGAACTCGGGCCGGACAGGGACTCTTTCTTTTACGCTTGGGAACAAGCGGATTGGATAAAGTGCAGGTTGAAATACGGGGCTATGATCTGGATATGGCCAATGTATTGGCCGAAAAAGTCAAGACGGTTATTGAGGACGTCGATGGGGTCACCGATGCACGAGTCAGCCGTGAATCCGGTAGCCCTG
>WVZH01000383.1 GCA_011772595.1 Anaerolineales bacterium | reverse complement strand
CGTCTCAGCGTGCCTGTCAATCCCACATGAGCCGACCACCTCAAACCATTTGATGGATGTGATGGATAGGCCTATGCGATCCTCACTAGGCGAAAGCCGTTATCGCCGGGGTAAGAGGGGCCGTCGTAACTGCGGTAGGTTGTACGAATCGAAAAGGCGCTTTCAACTGCGCTGCTGCTGCGCCTTGATCGCTGCACAAAAGAACCCGATGGAATGGAAAAAGGGCCGGTGGGGTCGATCTCCGGTGATGAAGCATAATATTCCGAATCCCACCAGTCCCAGCACCACTCCCACCGGTTTCCGCTCATATCGTAGAGTCCGAGCTCATTGGGTTTCAGCTCCCCCACAGGGTGCGCAGCGCCGCCCGAATTACCCTTATACCAGCCCACTTCGTCCGGATCATTACTGCCAGCGTAAAGGAACCCCTGGCTCTTAATGCCTCCGCGCGCAGCGAACTCCCATTCAGCCTCCGTCGGAAGCCGGTAGCCATTTGCCAAGAAGTCACATTTGGTGACTTTGCCTCCGCCGCTGTAGCAGGGAGAAAGTCCAGCTTCTTCGCTCAACCAATTGCAATAGGCCACGGCAGAATACCAATCCACGCCCGTCATTGGGAGAGAACCCCTTCCACGGCCGTGATCATCCACGAAGTAGCTAAGTTCATCCTCGGCATAGAGATCATATTCGTCAAAGGTCACCGCGTAGATACCTAAGTAGAATGGTCTTGTGAGAGTGACCGTATGGACCGGTCGCTCAAATGCATGACCTTCCTCCGAGCCCATCTGAAAAGTTCCTGGTTCGACCTGGACCATCTCGGGGAAGATGGGTTCCACTGGCGGTTTCTCGGTGGGTGTGGGGGGAGGCGCAGTAGCGGTATTTTCTACTGGTGTGGGTGGGGCAGTAGGGACGACCTGCTCTGCCGTTGGTTGGACAGGTTCTTCTGTGGCTGTTTGTGATGTGCAAGCTCCCACAGCAGCAGCAGAAGCTGCGATGCCAATGAACCTTATGAACTGTCTGCGGGAAAGTATTCGATCATTTGGCATTTTTTAGCACCTTGTGGTTGTCGAATGAAAGAACATTCTCAAAGAGCTGGGAACGTGCGTTGATAAGACCAACAATCCTCCCTCGCTTATGATACCGCCACGGGGAGAGGGAAGTTCAGCAGACTCATAAGGGTCCACTTTGATCCCAATTCACGCTTTAACAAACATATGGAGCGAAGCCGAATGCTACTTGAGCCTTCCCACCAGGTTTGATTGTGATTGTGTAGGATGTAGGCGTGGTGGGGATCGAGGGGGTATTGCACACCGGAGTGATGTTCATGCTGACGCAGTATGTGCCGGCTGGAAGGCTGTTGAATGTAAATGTACCGTTCCCCGCGCTCGTGGTGGTCTTATAGCCAGAGGATGGACACGCTCCCTGGCCCAGGAAGACCGTTGCGGCGCCCATCCCGACTTCTCCGCCCTGGCGCGAACCGTCTCCGTTGGCATCATTCCAGACCAGGCCAGAGATCGATCCAAGCGGTTGTGGGGTGATCGTTGCAGTGGGTACAACAACAGTCGGAGTCAGCGTAGGAGTCAATGTCGAGGTTGGGGGCGGTGGATCGGTGATGATGGGAAGCACTTCCAGGGCTGCCTGTTCGATATCCACGTCCTCGAGATTCGCCCAACAGAGCACACCCGAATAGATGGGATTATCGATTACCACGTACGCTTCACTCTCACTCAAGCCGACCAGGTCAACAATGGTATCGGCATTCAACCAGCTTATCACCGTGTAAATGGGATCGGGTCCGGTGAAACAGCCAGTATCACGGATGACCGTGCCGGTCCAAGGTAGATCCTCTGTGGGGGTGGGGCTGGGCGAAGGCGTGGGAGTTGCATCGGCGGTTTCACCACCGAGCGCAGGAGGCTGCGGCAGTGGTGTGAGCGTCGGCCCCTCGGGCTCGGGTGGTTCTTCCCCTTCACCAGTGGATACTGAAATGCCGTATGTTGCCCCTTCTCCCTGTGGAAAATCAGCGCTGAATGCGAATGCCAGGAAGTATTCCATCCCGCCGCGCGGTATGAAGCTCAATACGCGTGTGCCTGTTCCGGGCGCAGTTGCTACGGTTTGGCCCCTGTCATCCGTCACCCAGACGCGGATGTCCTCAGGTAATCCAGTGAGCACGGCGGTGATGGAAAAATCCGGGATGGTGAAATCGATACATCCAGGCATGCAAGAGGGGAATGGGGCCAGTTGGGGGATACCCAGGATCTTGCGGACCTCGGCCTCCATCGACCAAACCAAGCCTGAGACGAAATCACCTTCGTCTGGATCGCACTCATAACCCTCTCCGTCGCCATCCCAATCGGTTTGGTCGGGATTATGGACTTTGATGCAGTTGTCATCCACGTCGAGCACACCGTCGCCGTCGTCATCATCGTCGCAGGCGTCCCCTAGGCCATCGCCGTCGGTGTCTGTTTGATCTTCATCGGTCAAGAATGGGCAGTTATCGCAAGCATCGCCGAATGAATCGAAATCGGAGTTAATCTGGTCGTCGTTGGACACCCGTGGGCAGTTGTCTTCCCAGTCCAGCAGGCTGTCGTTATCGTCATTGTCGTCGCAGGTGTCGCCTTCTCCATCTCCGTCGGCATCTCCCTGGTCCGGATTAGGGGCGCTTATGCAGTTGTCATAAGCGTTTGGAATCCCGTCGAAGTCGTTATCCTCACAAGCATCGCCAATCCCGTCGCCATCACTGTCCGCTTGGTCGGGATTAGGCAGACGTGGGCAGTTGTCTTCCAGGTCCAGAAGCCCATCAGCGTCGTCATCATCGTCGCAAGGATCGCCGATGCCGTCTCCGTCCAGGTCTGCCTGGCTGGTATTGAAGGTCAATGGGCAGTTGTCGTTATTCCCGAAGATGTAATCGCCATCGGGATCGGACTCGGAGGTATCCGCCAATCCGTCGCAATCGGCGTCTCCAGTTCCCAACCCGACGGAAGCAAAGGCATTGCGCACCTGGCAAGCCTGAAATTCGGTCCAGCCAGGTCCCGTAGCCAGAGCCTGAGCCATCGAGACCGTGGCATTACGAGCCGCCATAAAATCTGCATTGGAGGGCAGGCTGATCATGATCATGTAGTACAAATTGTCCAACCTGTCGCTGCCGATGCCGGTGATCGAATATCCGTTGTGTTCGCCGCCTTCTACGATCAGATAGGCGACTTTATTGGGAATGCCGCTGTTGTGATGAACGCCACCGTTATCAGTTGCCATCACGGTGTATGAGCTCATGTCGTCCGGTTGAAGAAAGGCAGGGGGATGGCTCAGATCCCGCATGGTCCCTGCGCCTATAGTCTCCCCTATAGTCCAATTGCCATCCGCGAGTGAAGCCATGACGTCGGCATAGCTTTCGTTGAGCGCGCCAGGTTGGTCGGCATAGACCAGGTCAGAGCTAAACTCGATCACTCCATGGGTGAACTCGTGCACCATGATGTCGTAGCCTACATAGCCGTCCTTGAACTCGATCAACTCGCAGCCGTAGAGGGTGTTCCACCGAGCATTGGCGATCGCCGCGTGGATATAAACACCAAAATCCCCACCTACGCCATTTACAGAGTCGCGGCCGAAGGTGTTCAAGTAGAATTCGTAAGTCCAATTGACGTACCACCAGGCATTCACGGCGGTCATATCGGAGAAGTAGCTTGGGTCCATCCCGTTTTCATCTCCGATGAAGTAATCGCTGGGAGACGGGTAGGTATAGCAGTAATAACTGCCGTCGCCGTAGCCGTGGGCATCGCCCAGCACGAAATCGAGGTTGGATTTCGCCAGATAGTTCTTGAAGATCACTTCTCCGGTGTGGGCATCCACGAAACCCTGCCATGGGTCCAGTTCGCCCATCCTGACCCGCCAAGCCAGGTGTGGATCTGGGGCAACGTCGGAGAATAGACTGTGATCAAAGATCATCAAGGTCGTCTGACCGAATGTGGGTGCATCCTCCGGTAGGTTGAGGTCCTCGCGCAGGATGGCTTCCGCTTGGCGGGCTGTGAGGTTGGGAGTGCTGTCCAAATTCAACTCGGTCAGAAGTGCGCCAACCGATGCAAAGACCTGGTTCCCATCCAGGTAAACCACGATCTCGCTGGCGAAGATTGGGATCCCCTGGTAGGTCTGGTAGAAGACCACGTTTTCGTCATTTATACCGGCAAGGCGGCGGACGGATAGGTCGAAGTCTGGATCACCCAGCAGGTACAGGTCCTGGTAAGTTCGCAGGTAGTTCTCGGCGCGAGATACGGGATCCTCTCCCTCTACGGCAACCCGCCCACTTACGAAGGTGGGAAAACCGTTGCGAAAGTTGAGGTCAGTGGGTGTTTCGGAATCGTCTTCAAACTGGCGGAGTGATGCTTCTTGGGGATCTAGCGACTCCTGTGATGG
>WVZH01000010.1 GCA_011772595.1 Anaerolineales bacterium | reverse complement strand
GCTCACCGGGAATGGCGACATCGGTGTCTGGTTTGTCCGTAATCTGAATAAAAAGGCCTTTGTTTCCGTCACCCTTATGCAATTGACCCGTGGAGTGCAGAAATCTCGGACCATAACCGACCGTCGTGGCGATCTTCAGCCTGTCCCTCAGCCCAAGCCGGATCCTGTCCAAGACCGCATCCGTCTCATCGGTCCGAGAAACATAAGCCATCAGAGCCAGATAGTCGCCAGAATTCGTTTGCTTGAGAAAATCCGTAAGTCTTCCATCAATCGAGGCGCCGTCCCTGCCACCATACACCTCGATGTCACTTTCGACGACGACGGGTTTTTCGGTGGGAAGACTTCCGGTTTTCTCAAAGGCCGTCATCGACTCGCGTGCCTTGACCTTGGCTGCCTCGACGTTTGGTTGGTCAAATGGGTTGATACCGAGAACTGCCCCGGCCGCTGCGGTCGCCATTTCCCATCGGAAAAATTCCGCGCCGAGATCCTCCTTCTCGTCGAGAAGAATCCTCAAAACCGGGTGTCCGACTTTCTCAAGCGCATCAAATCTCGCGTCCAGGTTGGCATTATCGTCGCCATCCATTCTTAGGTACACGAAGAACCGATCTTTGTCGTAACGATCTGGCTCGGCGAGCTTCTCCCCGACGACCGGAAGGATCCCCTTGTCTTTTTTTCCAGTACTTTCAGCAATGAGCTGCTCCACCCAGACGGGAAAGGCGGCAATGCTTGGAGAAGCAACGAATGTGATCTTATCCAGGCCTGCCAAAGCCAGTTCACCCATCGCGGCTCCGAGAGCCAACCCGGGGTTATCGACAAGGGGCACGCAGTAGTCCGTGCTGTGAACCATGGTCACCGCTCGGTCGAGCAGGGCATCGAGATTCATCCCGATGAGTGCTGCCGGAACGAGGCCGAAGTAAGTCAGGGCCGAGTAGCGACCGCCTACTTCTGGAGGTGACGAAAAGACACGGCGCAGCTTTTTCTCTTTNNTTGACAGCACCAACAGCCTCGTAGAAGAATCTGAAAAAGGACAGGGTTTCCAGGGTTCCACCCGATTTACTCGAAACGAGAAAAAGGGTCTTTGCCAGGTCAATAGCGTCAGCTACACGCCTCACTGATGCTGGATGGGTACTATCGAGGACGATGAGGGGGGGGTACCCCGGCGCATTGCTGAATGTCTCCATGAAAACCTCGGGTGCGAGACTACTGCCTCCCATCCCCAAAAGCACCACCTGCCCGAACTCCTCATCCTTAATCTCATCTGCAAAATTGGTCAACGTATCCAGGTCTTCATGCATCACCTCTGGAATGGTGAGCCAACCCAGGCGATCCGTCAGATCTGAGGTCCGAGCTGCNNCAGGGTTTGCATGAGCGAGTCAAAGGGCTTTGCAAAGGCATCCACGCCCTCGTCTTTTAGCTGACGGGTGATGGCGTCTAGATCGACGCCAAGATCTTTCAGCGCCTCCAGTTCTCTGGTCGCCTCATCGAGGTTTTCGAATAGACTGAGCTTCGCATGGCCATGGTCTCGGAAGGCATCGAGCGTCGCTGGCGGCACTGTGGAAACGGTATCTGGGCCGATCAATTCCTCAACGTACATCACATCCCGGTATTGAGGATTCTTCACACCCGTACTCGCCCACAGCAGACGTTGCACATGGGCACCCTGTTTTCCCAGAACTCCAAATCGCTCACTCTCATAAGTCTCCTTGAACCGCATGAAAGCCGCCTTTGCGTTGGCGATTGCGATCTTTCCTCGGAGAGGAGAGTCCTCGGGCAGCAACTTGTCCACAGCCGTATCAACGCGGCTGACAAAGAACGAGGCAACAGAGGCCACTTTGCTGAGATCCCC
>WVZH01000039.1 GCA_011772595.1 Anaerolineales bacterium | reverse complement strand
TACTGGCGTTTGGGTCGGTTGTTACCCATAATGGTTGCCCATGTGTTGGCAGATGTTGCCTCTGTGCTGATTCCTCTATTCCTTTGGCGGTAATGACCGCTTGGCTGGACTTCCTCAGATTGAAACGGGGTGGTTAGTATGGAACAATCTTCCCGCAAAGACAGTGAGGATCACTCAAGTTATGCAAATGCTGGCTAACATCTCGCTGGAGCGGACCTGGGATTCGGCCGGATTTACCTAGACTTGATGTATTATCTAGGTAGCGGGTTGGCCGCTCAGCGCGAACGTTAGGCGGCGATTCAAGAGGTAGACGACCTATGGTTTGTGGAAGGCTCATGATGAAGCAAACTGTTTTGGCGTTTAGCATGATGCTGCTCGTGCTCGTTGGCTGTCGGCCCTCACTTCAGCCTACAGGGACTTCCCCGCCGTCTGCGCCAACGCCATCGCCGACTGACACCCCCATACTTCAGGGTCCGGAGTGGGCGGTGTATGACATGGCTAACTCCGGGCTTCCGTCTATCATCATCCAGGGCCTTGCCATTGATGCACAAGGAAACATATGGATTGGGACTGACGGTGCTGGCTTGGCGAAATTCGACGAAGAGATCTGGACCGTGTATGACAGCGATAATTCGGGGTTGCCGAATAACAGGATTTATGCCCTAGATATCGATGCACACGGGAACGCATGGATTGGGACTTATGGTGGTGGCCTGGCGAAGTTTGACGGAGAGACCTGGACCCTCTACAACACCGATAACTCCGGGCTGCCTGGTAACACGATCCAATATCTTGCCGTTGATACACAGGGGAGCATTTGGATTGGGACTCGTGAGGCTGGCTTGGCGAAGTTTGACGGAGAGACCTGGACCATCTATAACACCGATAACTCCGGGCTACCGTATGACGGAGTTCAGGGGCTCACCATTGATGCACAAGGAAGCCTATGGATTGGAACGGGTACTTACTGGACTAGCCTCGGTGGTGGCCTGGTCAAGTTTGACGGGGAGACCTGGGCCGTGTATGACACCGATAACTCGGGGTTACCGCACAATAAGGTTTTTCCAGTAGACTTTGATGCCCAGGGGAACATATGGATTCCAACTTATGGCGGTGGCTTGGCGAAGTTCGACGGAGAGACTTGGACCGTGTATAACACCGATAACTCCGGGCTGCCAAGTGACGTAGTTCAGGCCCTTGCCATTGATGGCCAAGGGAATATATGGAGTGGGTGTTGGCAAGGTGCTGGCCTGACGAAGTTTGACGGAGAGACCTGGACCACGTATGACACAGAGAACTCAGGGCTGCCAGCCAAGGGCATCTTTCGTCTCGCCATTGATACGCAGGGGAACGTGTGGATTGGGACTTATGGTGGTGGCTTGGCAGTCTATCGTCTCGGCGCGGTGAAGTGACTCCTAAAGCATGGACACAAGACAGTGTTGGTTGCTGCTTTTGGAGTTATGCCGCCTAATAGCTCGCTGGAGCCGACCTGGCCAGTGCGCACGAATCTGTTGATAATGGGTTTGCCGGGCGGCTCAGCTCGAGGCCGTTAGGCGGCGCTGCATCCTCTTGGTCCTAGGAGGTTTCGATAGACACTCATAACCAGCCCCCACCTAAGCGGATACCTCCCGCTTGGTGCGTCATTCTCACGATTCTAGCCGTGCTTCTCATCCCGGTCTTCTTTACAGGCGCTTGGGCCCTCTTCTCTGTGGGCGAGACGCTGTTGTCCATCATCGATCTATTTCGCCTTAGCTTGGTTGTCCTCCCTCTCCTCTACTGGGGCCTCTATTTCACCCTCGCGCAGAAGCCTTCAACTCGCTGGCTGATGGTCGCAATCGCATCCATTTCACTCATCTCCTTCTCGATCGGTCTCTACGCGGTGTGTTGTATCGTTGTGGCTCTTCCTGGAGGAGGGCTGTCTCGCTGAAACGTTCCTCTCATGCTGCGCCACCTAACCATTCGCTGGAGCCCTTCGGCGGAGTTCATCCTGAGCTGTGTCGAAGGGCTCAGGATAAACGCCCCCGAGATTCAGGGAAATTTTCACAGAGTTGGTGTATGATCGATGGTGAAAGCGGGCTGCTCCCTGGCCTGGCCTGGCGGCTACGCCAGCCTGTCCTGGCTGACGCCAGTCAGTCCAGGGGACAGGCAGCTCAAAGCCGTTAGCCAGCGTTGCAAGCTTCAAGGTGATACAAGTGCTGTTCCAAGGTAACAAAAGATGGACGAGAGATCCTTATTAATTGTTCTATGTCTTATAGGAGGCGGCGCTAGTGTCACTCTAGTTATGGTAGCGTGGTACTTCGACCGACGCAGGGAGCATCGCTTTTCGAAGTGGCGAGCAATTGGCCTGACGCCAAAGGGAGGTACATGGGACGCGTTGATGGGTCGGGATAATCTGGCCGGGAGGTATCGTGGTCGCAGATTTAGTTTGACCACAGTGTCCGATGAGACCTATGAAAACCCACCGTTGTTCACCAAAGCCCAGGTCGAGATCAGATTTCCCTCGGGAAATCGCCTATCAATAACACCCAAGTGGCCATCCTCAGGTTTCGTCCGGCTTGACAAGCTTATGACGCCCAAAACGCATCGGTTTGAGGATTTGTTTTCAATCTATTCCGATCCACCTGACCTTGCAGTGCAAGTGCTAACTATTCCAAAAATTCGCGAGATCTTGTTTTCGTATCCGAGGGCCTCCATTGAACTGAAGGGACATGACCTCAATTTTGAGCGTCCTGGTAAGTACTCCGATCCTCAGGACGCCGTCGCTTTATTTGACATGCTGTGCGACCTTGCAGATCTTATCGAGCAAGGGCCAATCTCAGCCATCGCTGGCTAACCATGCGCTGGAGCGGACCTGGGATTCAGCCGGATTTACCTAGCCTTGATGTATTATCGAAGTAGCGGGTTGGCCGCTCAGCGCGAACGTTAGGCATATCTGATGAGTCTTCCTAGAAATATTGAATTAAAGGAAATTAATGGAAGGATAGTCCTTAGACCACCAGTTAAGGACAATGCTTCGGAAATTTATGATGCCGTGATGGTCTCTCTAGATGAACTTATGCCATGGATGGATTGGTGCACTCCAGATTACTCCATTGAAATAACATTAGAGTGGCTTGATAAACTGCCTTCGGAGTGGGAAAAAGGGAACAATTATCAATTTTCAATATTCGATATTCTTAGCGGTCAATTCCTTGGATCATGTGGAATAAACCACATCAATCAAGCTTATCTTCTTGCTAATCTTGGATACTGGGTCCGTTCAGATCGAACAGGCGAAGGTATAGCCACTCAAGCAGCCAGGCTGGTGGCTAAATTTGGTTTTCAGGCTCTTGAGTTACGGCGTATCGAAATTGTGACTGCGGAAGAAAACTGGGCGAGCCGAAGAGTTGCCGAGAGAGCTGGAGCATCATTTGAAGGAATCCTAAGGAGACGCATCAAGATTGGCGATAGAAATATAGATGCTGCAATGCATTCGCTTATTCCTGAGGATTTTCAGTAAGCAGTCAAGCTAATTCCGATAGGCCTAACAATTCGCTGGAGCAACTGTCTTAATTGTCAAGCAGAAAAACGAGATCAAATTGCGGGATTCCAGT
>WVZH01000564.1:2298-2596 GCA_011772595.1 Anaerolineales bacterium | reverse complement strand
GCATCGTTGAATCACCCGAACATCGCCACTATCTACGATGAATTCCAAGAGGCTGAAGATGTCGCTTACCTTATCCTCGAATACGTCCCCGGCCAAACGTTAGCTGAGCGGATAGCGAAGAAGCCGCTTAAGCTGGAAGAGGCGTTATCAATCGCCCTGCAGATAGCTGAGGCGGTGGCGGCGGCGCACGAGCATGATGTTATCCACCGCGACTTAAAGCCCGGCAATATCAAGATAACGCCGGAAGGTAAGGTCAAGGTGCTGGACTTCGGCCTGGCCAAGGCAGTCGGCGGTGAAG
>WVZH01000564.1:0-2230 GCA_011772595.1 Anaerolineales bacterium | reverse complement strand
TAAGCGCAGCGACATCTGGTCGTTTGGCTGTGTGCTGTACGAGATGCTGACCGGCAAAGTATCCTTCAAAGGCGAGACTATCTCCGACACGCTGGCCAACATTCTACAAACAGAGCCCCAATGGCAAGCGCTGCCCGAGAGCACGCCGGCAAATATCCGGTCTCTACTGCGTCATTGCCTTAAGAAAGACCCGCGCCGGCGGCTTCAGCACATGGGAGATGCGGGCATTGAAATCGATGAAACGCTGAGCTCACTTACGGTCAGCGTAGCGACGGTTGAAAAAATGCGGCCTCTGGGCCTGCGGCGATTGATGGTGTGGGCAGTGGCTTGTCTATTGGTCGGTGCTGTTGCAGCGAGTCTGATAACCTGGAATCTAAAGCGCTCAGCCCCACTTAGCCAATCCGCGAAGCGTTATATCATTCGTCCGGAGACAGACCTTGCACAAGAAGCTTTGTGGCACCATGCCCTGGCGCTGTCGCCCGATGGCAGGCGCCTGGCTTATGTGGAAGAGGGTAGCGACGCAAGAAGGAAAATCTATTTACGCGAGTTGGATGAATTCGAAGCAAAGCCATTACCGGGCACTGAAGGCGCGATAAGTCCATTCTTTTCGCCGGATGGCCAGTGGGTAGGGTATGCTGATCACCACCAAAGGAAGCTCAAAAAAGTATCCATAAAGGGCGGGCAACCTATTGTCTTATGCGAGACCATAAATTTCCGCGGAGGAACCTGGGGAGCTGACGGCACCATTATTTTCACGCCTGTCCCCCGTGAAGGCCTCTGGCGCATTTCTGCTTCCGGAGAGAGGTTGGAGCAATTAACCGTCCCAGACCCAAACCAGGGAGAGTGGGGGCATTTATGGCCGCAAATCCTGCCAGACGGTAAAGCGGTGCTCTTTACCAACGTGCGCAGAGCACTTGGTGAGAATCAGATCGAGGTATACCGGCTGGAGACTGGCAAACGGCATGTGTTGTTCAAACGTGGAACTTACGCACGATATGTGCCCACAGGGCACATCGTCTATGCTCGTACTGGGACCCTGTATGCCGTACGGTTTGATGTCGAGCAGCTCAAGGTTGTTGGCTCTGGCGTTCCTGTCGTTCCGAATGTCATAACCTCGGAGGAGCTGAGCGAGTCGGCGCAGTTTGCCATTTCCCGGAATGGGTCGCTCACCTATATCCCGGTCGTGACGCGAAGCAGTGAGCTAACTCCGGTCTGGGTGGACAGAGAAGGACGGGTTGAATCCTTACCGGCGGCGACGGCACGCAACTATGGCATTGTTACGATTTCCCCTAACGGCAAGCGGCTGGCCTTTGATATCCAAGATGGTGACAACTGGGACGTTTGGATATATGACCTGACGCGGCATACGCTAAATCCACTTACGTCTAATGGAATTAGCGATAACCCAATTTGGACGCCGGACAACAAGTGGGTAGTGTTCCGGTTATACCAAGCTGGGAAGGTTCAATTATGTAGGCAAAGCGTGACCGGCAGCGGCAAACCGGAGTTGCTCGCAACGTTCGAAGATTTTCGTGTGTGGCCCACGTGTTGCTCACCTGACGGTAAGGAATTGCTCCTTATCACGATTGACCCGAAACGTCCAATGTTAGACAATGACATCTCGGTGGTACCGTTCGAAAAGCAGAGCGAGAAGCCTCATCTTCGTCCCTTCACCCAACGAAATAATAATCAAAGAATTGGCCAGTGGTCCCCTGACGGCCGGTGGGTCGCCTACACCTCGGATGAGTCCGGCCGTTGGGAGGTCTACGTAGAGCCATATCCAGGCCCAGGCCCAAAGACCATGATTTCTACCACAGGGGGTTACGAACCCGCATGGTCACGGGACGGCAAAGAATTGTTCTATCGTGGTGGTCGTGGTAGTCCCAAGATGATAGCCGCCACCATTGAGACCGAGCCGGAGTTCAGGGTGATCGAGTATAAGGAATTGTTCGAAACAAACTATCGAGATTATGACGTCGCACCTGATGGGCGGTTCCTGATAATCCAGGAACCACAAGAACCCACACCTCTTGGAATCAACATTGTGCTCAACTGGTTCGAAGAATTGAAACGTCTCGTGCCACCAGGGACAGACTGATAATGCCGAGACAATCTGTTTCTGTGAGGATGATTGACTTAAACAAATTGCAAAGAGACTCAAATGACAGGAAAACCATATACTCTGACGCTATTATTTTTGATTGGGGCTTCGTATGGTTTCGCGAATGTT
>WVZH01000305.1 GCA_011772595.1 Anaerolineales bacterium | reverse complement strand
GGGAATAGAGGCGTCCAGCCCACGTTCGTCGTGCGAGCGACCAGGATGTCACCATCTTGGAGTTGATCGCCCTCATCGGGGCTGTCAATCCGCTTTACGATCCCCTCTGCGCGCCCAGCGGAACCTGGTTTCCCGCTGATGACGTCGTCAGCACTCGGCGTTGGGGGGTGTTCTGGTACGTGGATGTCAAAGACATCTTTTCGGCGGTTCGGATCGGCAGCCCACTGGAAGGGATCAAACCGACCTCGAATCCAGGCCGGTAACGGTGGTAAAGCCATGTATTGCTCGTACGCATGCTGCCGGGTGGGGATGAGTTCCACCGATGATGTGTCGCCGGATAGGACGGCAACGAGTTCGTCAACCGTTAGGAAGAAGACACCATCATCGAGCCCGCTAAGTTCACCGGCACGAAGGAAAAATGTGCGGATAGTGTCTACGATTCGCGTGAGTTCTGAGCGCGTCGCTTCACGTAGGGTGTTTGCCTCCACGATGGCGGCGATTTTGTGCGTGACATCCTGAGCTTTTTTGGGGGGCAACTGTCGTGTGATCTCTTGCAATACCGAGTCGAATTCAGCGTCTCGTTTATCAAACAACGCTTTCACATCGATCGGCGACTTGGTGAACTCTGCCAACTGCACATCGAGCCAATTTGGTTCTTCGTATGGGCGTGGTTCGGCCAACTCGTTCTCATGCGGCCCACGGTGGCCATATCGTTGTAAATATTCCTCACGACTCAACTCTCCGCTGGTCAGCTTAGAGAGACCTACTAGTGGTCCCACGCTGGGCAACTCCCCAGCACTGTTAATCGTTGTCAGAAGCGCATTGGCTTCATCGTCTCCCAATTGCTTGATCAACTCAGCCTTGAGTTTTTGAGTCCGTTGATTAAGTTCCTCGTTCATCTTGTCTTGGAGGGGGTGGATCTCTTTCCATAGGGGTCTGATCTCCTTCGTCCAAAGGGCAATCAACTCGTCTCCTGATGTATGCTTAATACGGAGCCCTAGCTCCTGGCACCGTTCTCGCACCATCGCCAGGAATTCGGGCGCGGCCTTTCTCAGCTTACCTTTCTTCAGCTCGTTTCTGGCCTCATGCGGCAGAACCTGGAATAGAATTGTCCTCCAGGAAACGGGAAATGGGGGGATGTTCACGCCGGCCGGGGGGATTCCGATCGAATCTTTGACCATGCCCATCACTCTTTCATGTTTCCGCATGAGCTTGAGCAGGAACGAATACATCAGGCTGTAGTTGAGATAGGGGCGACCAGCGATGGGTTCGATCGTGGGAGTGTCTCCCATGGATAGCATGCTGAAGTAATCCTTCCACACCGACCAGGTACTCGGTGTCGTCGTTGTGGGAAACACTTCACCCACGATCATATTTGTCCACAGGTAATCACCTGTGGAAGTGGCGTTCCACTCGTTCATGATTATTCTCCCTACCCTTCTTCAAGGGTCACAATACCAGCATCGCCATCGACCGTGACCTGCTGTCCGCTTTGGATGACGCGCGTCGCTGCGACCGTGCCCAGGACAGCAGGAATACCGTACTCCCGGGCGACGATGGAACCGTGACTGAGCGGTCCTCCGATATCGGTGACGATGCCAGCGGCCATGGCGAAGAGCGGGGTCCATGCCGGAGTGGTCATCTTGGCCACCAGGATCGCACCGTGTTGCATCTGGTCAAAGTCCTCCGGTCCGTGCAGGATGCAGGCTTTGCCTGTCACACGGCCGGCACTGGCGCCCACACCCTTGAGCTTATCTCCTTCTTGACCGCCCTCTCCGGGCACGAAGACCTCAAGGGGTATGCCCATGTAGGTTTTCGAGTATGGCAGCTGTGTGGGCGGCATGAGCTTCTCTGCGGTCTTTGCGGCTGCTTTCCTCATCTCGATCTTGTCGTGCATGGAGGGGAGGGTTTTTCCATCTTGGAGCGGTTGTAAGAAAGACTCGACTTCCAATGCCTCCAGCCAGAAAATATCCGAGGGCACCTCGATCGCGTCGGCTTCAACGATGCGCCGGCCCAGTTCTTTGAGCAGTTCTCGTAATCGCGGATACGATAAACCAATGGAGGCGTAACTGTCCTCGCGCACCTTGGCGAGCGATTGTGCCCAGCCTAAGGTCTTACGTACGGCCCACCCACGCAGACCGCGGGTGCGCGAGAGAAGGTCTTCTACGGCTAGTTTGCGGCTTTCATCAAGCTTTTGCTGGCGTTCATGGGGGTTCATGCCGTCTCCTCGCAGGTACATCTTTGCCGTTTCGAGCATAGGCGTAGGGTCTTCTGTGGGGACGGGTTTCGCGAAGTCGAAATCGTAGAGAATGTGCCCGAAAGTTTTCAGGTAGGCATCCACACGTTCCTGAAATCCCGTCCATGCCGCCGCGCTGATCCCTGCTGGTGGATCCTTCTTCTCCAACGCAGTAGTGATTTGGTCGACAGGTGTCTCAAGCAGGGTATTCGATAGGTCGGGTTGCCCTTTGGCCCAGTTCGCTAAATCGTAGATCGACTTCTCCGAACGGATCGGCATGGTATCGTAGCCCAAAAGGAATGCTGGTGCGGTGGGATCGCCTTCGCGACGATAGAAGCGGTTGTAGAGTGCGGTGAAGAGACCTTCGCTCCCGGCTGCCGCACCGAGCGTGTCCACCTGGAGAATAGACAGATGGTAGGCAGCGGCGTACATCAATTCGCAGGCGTCTCGCCAGATCTCTTCGGCCGGCATGTTGGCAACGTTTTTCAGAGAACGTTCATCGACTTTTCTCTGGTAATCCGGTAGCGCGACTTCGCGAAAGTGAGCGGGACCCGACCGAATCAGTCCAGGAATCTTGGTGCCCAGTTTAGACAACATCCCCCACCATTCACCTGCCGTGAAGCTGACGACCATATACGCGTAGCTCCGGATGGTAAGGATCAGGTCATCCGGCAAGAATTTCTTTTTAGACCCCGTGAGATCAGCTATGGCTTGCCCCAAGCTTAAGTTATAGGCAGAGAGACCCATGGAGGCGAAGAGCGGGGATAGTGGATCGGGCATGAGATCGACGATACTGGCGCGCATGTAGCGACCTTTGGGATCCGGCAGCGGCCATTCGTCGTGCGGAGTTACAGTCGCATCGGGAAGTGCGGTGATCGGTCTTGCTTGAACGATGGCGAATTGACCATCGGCGAGCGCCCATTCGATGTCCATGGGCATTTCATACAGTTGCTCTATCTCGGCTCCCAGCCTTGTGAGCGCTATAAGATCAGATTCTTGTAGAACGGGAACCGTGCGCAGATTTTCTGGTACAGGTTGATCCTCGGTGTCACCATCTGTCCTTACGGTCATGATCTCCTTGTCGGCCACATCGCGCTTGAGCAAACGCCCGCTACTCTTCTCGGTGACATATTCGTCCGGTGTGACACGACCGCCAACCACAGCATCGCCCAAACCCCAGGCGGCGTTGATCAGCATATGCTCCTTGTGGCCGTCCACAGGGTTGACCGTGAAGAGGATCCCAGCGACCTCGGCATCCACCAAGTGTTGGATCACAACCGCCAGCGCGACTCCAGTGCTGCTGACGCCTTGACGAAGCCGATAGCCGATGGCTCGCGCCGTCCATAAGCTGCTCCAACATTTCTTCGTCGCTGTGAGGATTTGATCCGCGCCGCTTACGTTGAGATAGGTCTCCTGCTGACCGGCGAAGGATGCCTCAGGGAGATCTTCAGCCGTGGCGGAGGAGCGCACAGCGACCGCCGGGTCCGTTCCGCTAAGGTCTCCATACGCGCCAACGATGGCGCTAGCGATATCTCCAGGGATCGAAACCTCCATGAAGGCCTCGTGGATCGCCTTCGCGGCTTCATTGAGCGTGGAGGGTTTGTTCAAATCGACGCCTTGCAGCGCATCATCGATTTGCGGTTGCAGCTCATTTTCTTGGACAAACCTGCGGTATGCCTCTGTTGTGATATGGAAGCCCTCTGGCACGGGCAACCCAGCGTTTACCAGACGCGCTAAGGAGGCACCTTTGCCTCCTACGGAATCCAAGGTAGCCTGGGTATCATTCAGTGAAAGTACAAGTTGAGGTGACATCGTTACATTCCATTCTTCAGGTGGGCGCTATCATTTATTATCTACAAACCCATCCGAGGATTCTTCTTCCGGTTTTGGATCGGGAGCATGTCGCACCGATAAGAGCTTGAGGTTCAGATCCCAGATCTTATTCAAAATGCCCCGCAATTTGGCTTGATCGATCGCCGGGCAGCTTAAAAGCGTCAGGGGTGGGTGATCGCTGGTACCCCCTCTGGTGATTTCGATCCCGTTGAACCATTCGGACCATCGCTGGTCGATCTCGCCCAGAATTTGGATTTCGTACGGCGATCGTTCACCATGGTTTGAATAAGATTGCGCCCTTTCCTTTACCATGGTCCTACTATAGAGGACACACGGCTGAGCTGTCATCACATGAATGGGTGATCCAATGGGAAATCACCACTTTGTGAGTGGGTTAGTGGGATTGAAGCAGATCCAATTCAGTGGCGCGGGCGACAGCTTCGTGCCGGCTGTGGACCCCCAATTTAGCATAGATGCTCTTCAAGTGGCTGCGTATGGTATTCACAGAAATGACCAGCTCCTTTGCGAGTTCCTCTGCGGTCAAACCACTCGGGAGAAGATGGAGGACCTCGAGCTCCCGGGGGCTCAGGGGCTCAAGCAAGCCATTCATCGTTGGTGGTTTCGTTGCAACAGGCGATCCAGCTTTCTGCAACAGACGATCCGTGAAGGCGATCAGTTCGGGTGAGTCCCACTCGGATCGCCCGGATTGTAGGAGCTGGATGAGTTCTTCCCCTTCGCTTAAAAAGATGCGCGTCGCATCTACGGGTGCAGCCATCAGGAGTGCTTTGTACAAGGCAGCCAAGGAAGAGGACGAATCATCCATGGCATGGAGGGCGCGAGCCTTCAAGATATTGGCTTCGAGCTGCAAGAAAGGACGATTCGCTCGCTCCGCCAGCGATAAAAGTTCCTCCAGCACCTTCAGCGCTTGCTCAAATCGCCCTTCTTGGATGTGCAGACGCGCAAGGATGGGTAGCTCGTATTTATAGATCCTCGACAACATGCGATCTTCCACATAGTGGGGCGGTTTGCGATCGGGAGCACCTTCAAGATCTCGGCGAGCGACCCAATCCCGGGCGGCTTCAAGGTCTCCCTGGCGTACCTTTAAACCGGTTTCGACCAGCTCCACAATCCAATCGTCGAATTCGGAGGCGTCGAAGCGCTGGGCGAGATCGCGCAGGGTTTTGAGTGAATTCTCCATGGCCAGCATATCACCTCGGGCATAGTGAAGCATCGCCATGGAGAGATGGCCGTTCAGCGTACCTATCAGGCTCCAACGTTCGGCATGCTGGATGCCCTCCTGGAGCAGTCGCTCGGCAGTGTCGAGATCATAGCGTTCAAGGGCCACTTCGCCCATACCCATTAGCGGTCCACCTGCGATCGGTAGAAGCTTCCCATCTTGATCGGTGGCTATGCTCAACGCTTGTTGGTAAAGCTTCTCGGCTTCCCCCACCTGAAATTGTCGCAGACGCATTTCGGCAAGTTCACCAAGGATTAAAACCGTAGCCGTTCTGTTTCCGGATCGTTGGCTGACTTCGGAGGTTTGCTCCATCAGTTGGACCCCGGCCTCGATGTGCCCCAAGGCGATCTGTGTCGCAGCGGCGCAGAAGGTCATAAAGTCACGGAGATATACCTCATCCTCAGGTAGTGCTTCTAAGGCATCTTGAGTCAGTTCAAAGCCACGCTCAAGCTGACCTTGGGAAAGAGCAATGTACGCTTGCAATGAGCGTGAACTCCCAGGTGGACCGCGCTCTTCACGGGCTATCTGTAACTGAGCCTCAACGGTTTCCAGCGGCGCGCCATGGAGCAGGAGTGCCCATGCCCGGTAGACGCACAGTTTGGGTCGCTTCAGGATCTCCTCTTCCGGCAAGCGCTGCAGCCTGCGCAAGAAGGTCATCGTTTCACTGCGCATGAACGCTTCCTGTGAGGTTCGTTCGACAAGGTCGGCTGCAAAGGCGTGGTCATGCGTCAAGAGGGCGTGCTGGACGGCTTCGTCCATCAGGCCTTGGTCTTCGAACCATTCACTCGCCCGACGGTGAAGCTCGGGTATGCGGGCGAGCTTCTTGAGTTGTAGTCGCGCCTGAAGCAAATCGGCAAACAGGCGGTGATAGCGGTACCAATCCCGATTGGCATCAAGGGGAACAATGAACAGATTCGCTCGCTCCAGGTCTTTCAAAATGACCTGACTGGGTGTGAGTGCTTCGCCTGTAATCTCCATCAGCGCGTCGCAGAGCGGTCCGCATAGGCGGGGAAGGATAGAGGTATGGAGCAGGAAGGTCTGGACTTGGGGGTTCTGGCGACGCAAGACTTCATCGACCAGGTAGTCCATGATGTAGTGGTGGCTGCCAGAAAAATCACGAATGAAAGCGTTTTTGTCCTCGTGTCCTTGGAGGGAGGCTGCGGCCATTTGCAGGCCAGATATCCACCCTTCTGTTCGATGAGTCAATTCGTGGACTTCATCGAGCGTGAGCTTCAATTCGGCAAAGGTCTTTAGGAAAGCCTCGGCTTCTTCGATCTGAAAACGAAGGTCTTCCATGCGAAGCTCGTTCACCTGACCGCGACCTCGCAGGAGGGTAATGGGGAGTGGAGGGTCGGCGCGTGTGGCGACAAGGACGTGCGCTTGAGGCGGCAGATGCTCAAGCAGGTAGCCGATCTGGTCGTGTATGTTTTGATTCTGGATCCAGTGATAATCATCGAGAACGAGCGTGGTTTGTCGAGGCGATTGATTCATTTGATTGATCAAGGGGATCAGGATGCGCTCCTGGATTTCGCCTTCTGAGAACTGCTCTCCTAGGGTTGAGGGGAGGTCGAGGGAAGGGTAACCGTTCGCGAGCGCGGCGAGCAAGTAGCTTGTGAAGCGGATCGGGTCGTTGTCTCCCTCATCTATTGAGAGCCATGCGGTGTCGAATCCGCGCGCGTGGATCCAAGCACTCAGCAGTGTGGTTTTCCCGTAGCCCGCTGGTGCGGAAAGCAGCGTTAGTCGAATATTGGTTTGAAGACCGCGATCCAACGACTCGAACAACCGCGTCCGCCAGACCGTGTTGGGTGGGAGCGGAGGTGTTTGGATCTTCGTGGTGAGAAGATGCTTATACAGGGACATCTCGCTGCCATAGACTTGTCGAAGCGATTATACATCTTGTGGCTTTGCTAATTGTTGCACGTTGCGAAGTTTTATCAGCTCTTAATTTAGCGCTCGGCAGGCAAAAGCTTTTTAAAACAAACTTGCTGGAAGCGGTTGAGCAAATCGGAGTTTGTGGTTCCGGATTAGGTTATATAAGTCAAAACCTGCGTCTGATCGGATTGGTTGCAAACCCATACTCCAATCAGACCCGATAAACGAAACGCTTCCGTTATAGTTGTGAAGTGCCCTGAAAAAATTCCATATCGGCTTCCGGGATCACGAATATCGACTGTTCATAGTTAACCAACGCGGCGTTATTCCATTTCGGGTGAAGTCCACGACTGATATCCGAGCCGGTAGTACAATTCATTTCATCGGTAACTGATCTGCAGAAGCTTATTTTACCCAATCTGGCGGCAGGATCTGGCTCTCGTCCCACATTCCATCTTTCAACATCAGGTAGCCAAGGCGGGCCATGTCACGCGGCCTCATG
>WVZH01000277.1:367-1065 GCA_011772595.1 Anaerolineales bacterium | reverse complement strand
GCAAGCGGAAAGGTTCTCCATGCCTCTGTGTTTGGCGGTTTTCCACTGGCGGACATTCCTCATGTGGGTCTCACCGTCCTGATTGTGGCCGATGGTAATGTCTCGTATGCCACACAGTTGCATGATGAATTGCTGAAGATGGCCTGGAAAGGTCGTGCGGATTTTGTCTTCAAGGCCGAACCTGTGTCGGATTCCATTGCTAAGGCTAAGGCGCTTCACGGGGGGCCGATCGTGCTGGTCGATCACGGCGACAATGTGTCCTCCGGAGGCACACAGGATGTGATGGAGACCGTTGCCGAGGCGCTGAGCCAAGGGCTTACCAATATGGCGGTAGGGCCTATCTGGGACCCCAAATCCGTTATGCAGATGATCGAAGCGGGTGTCGGCTCAAAAGTGCTGGTACAGCTTGGTGGCAAGACGGACATGCCTGCCCTTGGGCTTGAAGGTAAACCCTTAGAGGTACAAGGGGTGGTTCGTCGCATCACGGACGGCCGGTACAAGGTCACTTGCCCCATGGACACAGGAATCACTCTGAACCATGGATTGAGCGCCGTACTGGATACTGGCCACGTGGAGATCCTGGTTTGCTCAGAACGAACGGAACCCTACGATCTCGGGGTGTTCAGGCACGCGGGGATTGAACCCACGGCCAAGCGCTACCTATTGATCAAATCCCGCGAGCATTTCCGGGCTGGGTT
>WVZH01000277.1:0-362 GCA_011772595.1 Anaerolineales bacterium | reverse complement strand
TCAGACTATGGCCTGTTTCGCTTCAACAGAGTTCCCCGACCAATTTACCCCCTTGATAGTGATATGCGGCTCTAAACTGCAGAGCGTTCCTCTATTGCCTCACCCGAAAGTTTTTCCGAAGGATCGTTGATGTGAGGGCGTGAGGGTAGGTGGAAGTCGAAGATTTTTCCCATAATTCATCCTCCATCAGACACCCCAGGGTCCACTTCAGGACATGGCAGACCTCTGGCAGGGCATTCTTCTTGACAGCCATTTGTACGGCTCCTATAATGGTTTCATGAAAAAATGCGGTTTTTTTTGTGAAAGGAGGGACAAAATGTATCAGAAATCGTGTAAGACGTTTGTGGTGGTGGCGGCATGCC
>WVZH01000425.1 GCA_011772595.1 Anaerolineales bacterium | reverse complement strand
CCAATATGCTTCTATGGGCGGCACAAGAAGTATTAACGGCAGCCCCGCCTATTATCTGGATTTCGTCACCCGGTATGAGGTCGAAGCAAGAGCGGTTTGGGAGGCGCATCAGTATAAAGAAGAATTCACGGATACAGTCATCGAGTGCCGATGGGAATATTACGACGACTACGACTTCATCGATTGGAGCCGGATCCCTCCATTCTGTAAGGAATTCACCATCGTCGACTACAGGTGGGTTGATGTATGCAGACCGCTGGCCGGAGGGAATTGTCCATATGCGCCTGCCAACGTGAATGATTGGTGGCGGCTCATTGGGACCTTCGGCATTGGTCATATCGTGACCCCGGATGGAGTGTACGAAGAGGACTTCCCTTTTGTGGTCGTTCAATCCAGGCCGCTTCTTGACAAACCGTAATCCAAGTGATCAGCGAATTCGATAGCTTAGAGCCTCTTGCCCGAATGAGGGGCTTTATGGTTTCAGGACACTCCGCAGAATTGTCCAAAAAAACCAAACGCCTAACAAACGCTTCGGCAAACGGCTAGCAAACGCGATCTGGCCTGAAGTGATGCTACATTGAGGTTGACTGTAGATCGGGGAGGTTGAGATGGTCACCATCAGCATAGCAAGCCTGATTGCCCTTGCAGCCGGAAGTTTCGTTGGTATTTGTGTGATCGTCAGGGCATTTGTGCGTTTTGTGCGGAGGCTGCGGTATCGAAGGACGGTTGATGAGCGTCTCGAACAGCTTTGGTGGGAAATGAGGTTTCAACGAGCGCTCCAATAAGTGATTGGGTTGGTATCCAGCGGAGAGGTTAGTGGGGAGGTCGGCAAGCGCGGCAAGTGAACCGGTGGTAGAGAATCTTTACTCGACAGTCTCAACTTCCCCACTTCCTCCCCCGCCACTCTGACCGTTTGTTCCTTGAACTCCTCGATATTCACCCCCTGATCATCAATGATGAATAAGACCGCTCTTGGTGTACTGGTCGGTTCCAGTTACCACTAATTGAATTAACAACGATCTCACGAAGTTAGTAGGACAACTATTAATACGAGCCCGAGGTTTCTTCGCTCGGGCTTCTTTGATTCTCAAGGATGGGGAAAAGCATGGAAAACAATCAGATTAATACTTTGCCTGGATTTGACCCGGAAGGACCGCCTCGACAACAACAATTGGTCCGAGCGCTCCCGGTAAAAGAGCGACCAACATACCGAGCGACGTATTGTGCAGAAGCCTGCACCACAACTGAACTGCTGGCGGCCGTTATTCGTGGCCCCGATCAGATAGAGGTCGCTACGGATCTGACGGCCAGATTTGGAGACGTCCATGGAGTTGCTGCCGCGAACGATATTGAGCTTAAAGAAACGCTGGGAATTGGGGCGGCCAGGGCTGGCTCCCTCAAGGCTGCCTTTGAGTTGGGGCGTCGGCTGAATCAGCCTCCACCAAGTTCACGGCCTATTCAGAGTCCTGAAGAGGCCGCTTCCATCCTCATGCCAAGGATGCAGCATCTCGAGAGAGAGGAGCTAGTTGTCCTGCTTCTGAACACCCGCAACCAACCGATCGGGGAGCCCATCGTGGTATATCGCGGCTCCTTGAATTCGAGCCTGATCCGTATCGGCGAAGTTCTTAGACCGGCGGTGCGATCTAACGCAGCAGCAATCATTGTTGCACATAATCATCCGAGCGCCGATCCAACTCCCAGCCCTGAGGATGTCGCAGTTACCAGGGCGATCGTCGAGAGCGGTGAGCTGCTCGATATTTGTGTGCTTGATCATCTCATCATAGGTCACGGCCGGTATGTTTCTTTGAAGTCAAAAGGCTTGGGTTTCTAATGTGCCCCGATGGAAGAGTCGCCTATTTCGAATAGCCTTCACATGATCCTGGGATGACCCAGGCAATTGTCTCCGTGCCATTGACCACACAGNNGCTCGATATTGCAGATCAAGATCTCGAACTCATAGAAGCGCTGCGGGCGCGCCATCGGCATTTGCATAAGGAAAGGAGGATTGATGGCCGAAATCATCTATGTGCACTATGAACAACTTGGTCACGACCCGGACAACCCCCGCCGTTTTTATCCGAAGGACGATCTTGCAAAGATGGGCCATACCATCGAGGCCAACGGCGGCGTGGATCAGGCGCTTCTGGTTCTCCCCAACGGGTTCTTGCCCGACGGACGCCCCGGTTACCTTGTGGTCGATGGCAACTTCAGACTCGCAGCCACCAAGTTGCTCGAGGACCGTGCGCCTCTGCTCAAGTGCGAGGTGTTGCGAAATCTCAACCGGAAGCAGAAACTGCTC
>WVZH01000446.1 GCA_011772595.1 Anaerolineales bacterium | reverse complement strand
CTCGAGACACTCGTGAAGGCTCTGGGAGCCTTCTTTGTCCGTCGAGATTCCAAGAACCCGCTTTATCGCCTGGTCTTGGAGCGATATATTCAAATGGCGACCAAGGAGGGTGTGTGCCAGGCCGTTTTTCTCGAAGGCGGGCTGACCCGGGATGGCCGGCTCCGACCACCCAAGTTCGGCCTCATTGATTATATGCTACGGGGTTTCGAACCAGAAACCGACCGAGATATCGTCTTGATTCCGGTCGGGATTAATTACGACCGGACCCTGGAAGATCGGAGTTTGTTGCGCACCTTGGATCCTCAGGCCGAAAAACGCAGTCGATGGTTCGCAATCAGGACGACGATCCGCTTCATTTGGCGTAATCTGGTTTTGATGGCACTGAACAAGTGGCAACGCTTTGGCTACGCCTGTGTCAACTTTGGCCCTGTGGTCTCCATGCGAAAATACTCTGAGGAACACGACCTCAACTTCAGCCAATTAGATCGCGATGATCGTTTTTTGGAGATTGAAAAGCTCTGCAAAGGGCTGATGGGCTCCATCCAGAGCGTCATTCCGGTGCTTCCCATCTCGTTGGTGGCGAGTGTCTTTCTAAAGAGTTCCGCGGACTGGCTGAGTGACTTCGATGTGAAAGGTCAGGTCTACCGTTTGATGGAAGAGTTAGAAGCGCGGGGCGCACAGGTCTATATCCCCAAAAGAGGCCGTGAGCTGGGTGTCACGACGGCGCTGAATATGCTGAGGATCAGACGAATGGTCATCGAATCAGATGGGATGTTTCGGGCCGACCCTGAGTCGCGTGACATACTCTCGTACTATGCGAACGCCATCGGTCACTGGCATGAGGCCTCGGCCGGCCGTTCACCTTCTTGATATTTCTGCTGGCAATTAAATCCCGTGCTAACACTCGGTTTTCCAACCCTTTTTCGCTTGACAAGTGCTCCCCTTCTTTCTATAATCGGCACCAGATCAGAAGTGGGGAGGTCGCGTTGTGCGATCCGAGCATTTAACTTATTAACCTAAAAGGAGGAAAGAGCGATGAGACTTTCTAAATTGTGTGCCGTAGTCGTGCTGGCG
>WVZH01000074.1 GCA_011772595.1 Anaerolineales bacterium | reverse complement strand
CTGCCGGTTATCTGTACCATCGGACTACCTGTCAGGTTCAAGGCCGCTCCACCTGTGTTGCGAATCGTAAACGTACGAGTCAGCGAACCGCCGACACTAACGTTGCCAAAGTCCGTGTGGTCAAATGCACTCGGTGTCGTATCACCATCGGTTATCTCCTGACCATTGCCGAGGACTTCCATCTCCGGCTCAACGACCGTCACCTGGATATTGTCGAATTCACGACCATCTGAGGGCGCTGGATAATTGTCATACTGCTGGAACTTGATACGCACATCAGAGACATCCGAACTGCCGGCTGCGGTCTTCGCCTGCGACAGCACTGCATCCAGACTAAACGACTGATTCGTGAAACTGCCCGTCAAGTCAGTGACCTTCACCCAGTTGGTACCATCGACACTCAACGAAATACCGTCACCTTTATAATGATCCGAGAAGCTGACCGGTAGAGTATGACTCTCATCCGACAGACTCCAGTGATCCAGCGTCAGTGTCACGTTCGTCTTGCCCGTCAGATTCACATGCAAAATCGCCTCGTTCAGAGAGTACGTGTCGTTGCCTGTTATGTCGTCCATACGCAAACGACCACTGACAACCGCAATCCGGCCCTCGTTATCAGAATAGTACTCCCAGCCTTCCGCAGATCCCGGCTGACCAGCACCAAAGTCTTGACTATACGGTACCGATTGCGCCAAGGGCGAGCTCAGGACCGTTTGCGCGGCTGGACTCTGCTGGTCGTCGAGGCTGACCTCGATTGCATCAGTTTGAAGGCCCGCGTCTGGTGGGCCGATGGGCTTCAGCCCAGCAAAAAATCCGGATATATCTGCGTTCAGCAAAAGTCTGGGCTCAAGACGCTCAAACATGGGCGCCCCCCAGCACTGGCGGCGTTGTCGCGGTTGTCGCGAACGCCGGGTACCTCGTAATTTTCTCAGTATACGTCTCATTTGATATTCCTCCATGGTCTCACTGCCACAACGGAACTTGGAAGCCTTAATCCTGACCGAAGCCATTGTCAAGCGTTGAAGTACCAGTTACCATCATCGCGTGGTCCTTTGAATCATATAATTTCAAGTACATTATGGGCAACTGGCAAGCCAGTCACTCACGAACATTGTCAAGTCGTCAATGTCAGTTACCCCATCGCCGTTGATATCCTGACACATGGAATCACACGCCAAGGCGCTTGTGTCAGGGACGAAGTAGTAATCTTCGGTTTCACCAATCTGGTATCCTTCCGCGGGGCCGGAACCGCCATTACCTTTGACGCCCGGGTTACTGCCACCGGTCCAGGGCTGCTCCGAAAGAGTAATCCTCATCCAGATATACTTGCTGCCCCACTGCGGATGCCAGGACAGGAACGCAGGTGTGGTGAGCTGATGTAATCCGGCTGGGAGATTGAAAAGATACTGATTCTGTACCGCCCACTCCGGCGCCGGAGCGCCGGGACAACTAAGGGTGTCATCCCAGTCACCATCTCGGTTCCAGTCGAACCAGACATTGACCCAAAGGTCGCCACCCGGGTTGGTAATATTGACAAGGTAATCAAATGTAATCCAGCTGCAATGGGGTAAATTGAGTGGGAAAATGACGCCATCATCAGCCCCATCCCGGTTCGGCGAGTTAGTTAATGGGTCGATATTGTTGAGCCCATCGGCGTCCGGGCCGATGTCAGCTTCGGTCTCACGAGTGATGCTTTTGCCCAAATGAGCCACTGCCAGGGGATTCAAGTGAATCGGCCCATGAGGCCCGGTGCCGCTGGCATCGTTGAAAACGGTGGGGTAATTGGCCTGGACTCCCATAGGCCCTCCCATGGGATATGCAGTCATGGCCGGACCTAAGTTGTTGGTGCTGTCCGGCGCATCGCCGAGGTCTGATTCATCAGGGTAAGGATAGTCTCCCTCGCAACTGATAGTCAGCACACCGTTGCCACTCTCGGAGCTGTATCCCCCAATCTCGATCAGGTACTGGGTGCCAGCGGTCGCGGCGAAGGTAATCTCCGAATCCTGACCACAGAAGTCGTCGTTGCAGCCGATTAGCTCGTTCGGCATCAGATAGCAATCGGGGCTGTTGTAGATGGCGAGCATGGTGTCGTAGCTACTGCCGCAGAGGCTGACGGTGGCGTTACCCGTGCAGGTAGCAGTGTAGCGGTACCAGATGTTCCGGTTGGTAATGCACTGGCCGGGACCATCGAATGTCGCGCCAATGGTGGTGAAGGGCATGTTCGTTACGTCACCGACCGGCGTTGCATTATAGCAGTCGTCATTGGATTGCGGGTAAGGCGCCCCGCTGCAACTGATGCTTATCACACCCTGACCGGTATCGAACTGGGACCAGCCTCCAACCTCGATGAGGTACTGGTTTCCAGCGGTCACGGGGAAAGTGACCTGCGACTGCTGACCACAGTAGTCGGCATTGTAGGCGAGCATTTGTTGGGCCGTCGGCCAGCAACCGCCGCCGTCATAGACAGCGAGCTTGGTGTTGTAGCTGCTGCCACAGAGACTGACGGTGGCGTTACCTGTGCATGTAGCGGTGTAGATGTACCAGATGTTCGGGCTGGTCATGTAGAGTGCAGGACCATCGAATGTCGCGCCGACGGTGCTGAAGGGCTTGTTCGTTACGTCACCGACCGGCGTTGCGTTATAGCAATTGTTGTTGGGCGGCGGGTATGGCGGCGGGTAGGGCACCTCGCTGCAACTGATGCTTATCACACCCTGACCGTAATCGGACTGGGACCAGCCTCCGACCTCGATGAGGTACTGGCTTCCAGCGGTCACAGAGAAGGTGACCTGCGACTGCTGGCTACAGAAGTCGTCATTGTAGGCGATCATCCGGCCGTCCGTCGGGGGGCAGCTGGCCCCATTATAGACGGCGAGCTTGGTGTCGAAGCTACTGCCACAGAGGCTGACGGTGGCCTCGCCCGTGCATGTAGCGGTGTAGCGGTACCAGATGTTTCGGCTGCTCATATAGAGGGCGGGACCATCGAATGTCGCCTCGGTGGTGTCAAAGTGCATGTTCGTTACGTTACCGACCCAGCTTGCGTCCTGACAGTCGTCATTGGACGGCGGGTAGGGCGGCGGCGGAGGCGGCCCGCCACAATAGATACTTAGCACCCCGTGGCCGTAATCGGAATGGGACCAGCCCCCAACCT
>WVZH01000004.1 GCA_011772595.1 Anaerolineales bacterium | reverse complement strand
GTGATATATGTCAAGTTGTTGTTCTAGCCACATAGTCACATGGGTGCATCTCTGGAATTGTGAGCACATTTGTTCAATACGACTTGACAAAGGGTAAACCTCCGTGCAAAGTAGGAGTCTAACCACAGATTCCAAGCACACGGAGGCTACCCGATGACATTTTTGCATGAAAAATCGGATTTGCAAAGTCCAGCCCTTGAAGAGCTGAGACAATTTGTCCTGGAATGGCGTGAACAATGGGCGACGGACACGCCAGACTTTGAAAGCTTTGAGCACGAATTGCACAAACGAGTTATGAGCGTAGAACGTGAGTTGTTGGCAGACGAATTGGCTCGCTATGATGTAACGGCCAAGCAGATTGAAGTGGAGGGGGTGAAGTACCGGCAAACGTTGACCTCGACGGAAAGGTATCTGACAACGGCTGGGGAGGTGACAGTGAGCCGGAACTTGTACTGTCCCTCGGGCCGGGGGAATAAAAGCATGTGTCCGTTGGAATTGCGAGCCGGGATCATAGGGGGCTACTGGACGCCGCGAGCGGCCCGACAGGGGGCCTTCGTGGTGGCGCAGATGACGCCTGGTCAAGGCGAGGCGCTGTTTGAGGAATTGGGTGGAATGCGGCCTTCGCGGTGCAGTCTGGACCGGTTGCCCAAAGAGCTGTCTCCTCATTGGGAAGCCCATCGACAAGAATGGGAAGCGGTCTTGCGGACGCAAGAAACTATCCCACACGAGGCGAGCTTGCTGGTGATATCGGTGGATGGGGTGACAGTGCGCATGAAAGGCGATCAGCGACGGGCCAAACGAGAGCAGCCGGGCAAGCACGCCAGCGGTCCGACCGGACACAAGGAAGCTGGCTGTGGCACCGTGGTCGTGTACGATGCGGAAGGAGAACGTCTGCAAACGGTGCGCTATGGACGTATGCCAGAGCGTAGAAAGATGACACTTCAGCAACAACTTGAGACCGAAGTAGCCAGTGTGCTGGCGGTACGACCTGACTTGAAGCGAGTGCTGCTGTCCGATGGGGCCCAAGATAACTGGCGTTTGTTGGCTGAAGTCGATCAAGCCTGCGGGCCGCCTCCTCAACCCAGTGTCGAAATTGTCGATTTCTGCCANNGGGGTGAAAGTACTCCCCGCAGCAAAGCCGAGTTTGAGCGTCTGAAAGTATTGCTCAAAGAAGAGGACGATGGGGCCGAACGCGTCATTCGCGTCTTGAAGTATCATCGTGGTCGTGCTCGGGGACGCAAACGAGAACGATTGGAGAGCCAATTGACTTACTTTCGCAATCAACGACACCGGATGCACTACGCTGAGTACATCCGCAACGGGCTGCCCATTGCCAGCGGGGTGATGGAAGCGGCCTGCAAAACCCTCGTCACTCAACGCCTCAAGCAGTCCGGTATGGCGTGGACCCAGGCCGGCGGCCAGCCTATCTTGACCTTGCGCAGCCTGATCCAAAGTAATCGTTGGCAGCGGGCCTGGGAATTGTTGCGGGCTGACTTTTGCATGTCTGTCACCGTGTGTCAAGTACACGAAACTTCGCCTCCCACGACTCGACCACATCATTCCTATGTGAAACATTCGGCTACAACATCTGACCTTCGTGATTACGCTGCTCTACCATTGGTTGTATAGATTCGAACATCTGTGCTCACAATTCCAGAGATGCACCCATATCACATATCCCTTAGCCCCACAACCAGGAGGTCCCCATGG
>WVZH01000339.1:25036-25414 GCA_011772595.1 Anaerolineales bacterium | reverse complement strand
AGCGGGCTTTGTGACGTGGTTTTTATTTTCCCTTCTGTGTTATGACTTGCACCTGATCATGGACTATTTCACTGTTGGTCGCGGTGTCATGCTCGTCTGGCCGTTTTCGTCCTCCCGTTTCTCATCTCCAGTAACGCTTTTCTATGGAGTGCGCTGGTCTGATGGGTGGATAAGTCTACGGCATTTGTGGACTATTGGAACGGAGCTTATCTTTATTCTGGTCATGATGATCCTGGTTCACGGATTATCCATGAGTAAAAGATCACGTATATTTTGATATTATTTGTTTTAAGGACCCATTCAGCTGAAAAGAGTTGACCCATGGAATTTAAGAACCTTATTACCCCTCTGCTAAAGTGGTGGTGGTTGCTTGTATTG
>WVZH01000339.1:17368-24987 GCA_011772595.1 Anaerolineales bacterium | reverse complement strand
TCGGTCGTACCATATCCGATCCCAACCCAAGTGGAAACGAATTCTACTTGAGCCAGCAGTTAGCTGCAGTCTATGCGGACATCGCAAACCGCGAACCGGTGCGCGATGCCACGTTAGCTGCTCTGGAGTTAACATGGCTACCACCGTACATAGCCCGCGCGCTTCCTAATAGCCAACTAATCGAGATCGTCGTGACGGATACGGATCCTCAACGTGCCTATGTGGTGGCCAATGAGTTAGCGACGCAATTGATTTTTCAAAGTCCATCAAATCCTTCACAAGAGGAGCAAGATCGACAAGCGTTTGTGATCCAGCAATTGGACTACCTTGAAATTAAGATCTCAGAAACCCAGGATGACATTGATGAGAAGCAGTTGGAGTTAGCAGATATGGTCAGCGCGAGGCAGATCGCTGATACCCAACAGGCGATCACAGCACTTCAAGACAAGCTCGCCACCCTTCAGGCCAACTACGCCTCTCTGTTGGCTAGTACCCAGCGAGGCGCGATCAACATAATAAGCGTCATAGAGCCTGCAGCCATACCAACAAGACCTGTAGGCCCGAATATCAGCCTAATCGTCATCCTGGCATCCAGTATCGGTTTTGTGCTTGCTTCTGGCGGCGCTTATCTCATTGAGTATCTGGATGACACTTTAAAGACACCTGAGGAGATCTCACGCGTTCTAGGGCTCCCGATCTTAGGGTATATCGCTGAAGTCAGGAAACGCAAGTTGAGACGAGATGGTTGGCTCGATCTAGCTTATCATCCTTACCCCCCTCTTGTTGAAGCATTCCGTTTCCTGAAAACCAACCTGAAACTTGCGTGGGGTGACATGTCGCCGAGAACGATCCTGGTAACTAGCCCTGGTCGTCGCGAGGGGAAGACCACTATCGCANNCCGGACATCCATCAGTTTCATGGAATATTGGATCATCGCGGGCTAAGCGACGCAATACATGACAATATATCCTCCAAGTCGATCACTCGCACCATTAAAGGTGTCCACTATAAGCTAATCACGAGCGGAACACGGATTGGAAATCCCCCTGAAATTCTAGGCTCGATTCACCTGGTGAAAATTCTTGCGCAGCTCGCCGATGACACTGACTTGGCGATCTTCGACAGCCCACCCTTTCTTGTGACGGATGCGTTAATCTTGGCCAGCAAACTCCATGGAGTGCTCATCGTCATGCAGCCAGGCACGACGCGCAGAGATGAAGCCTTGGCGATGATGGAACAACTTGATCGAGCGGGGGCCAAGGTTCTTGGCGTGGTGATCAATCGCATTCGAGGTCGTATGGGCTTGATTGCGGGCAGGTATGCGAAAGATCGTCATCGTTTCATCAATGCTCGCAAGCTCGTTGAATCGACCTCTGGCGACGGAAGAGGAACTGGACGAAGAATGACCTCAGAAAGAATGCCTCCTTCCGCTGATAAAAAAACCTGATTGATCTTTTTCAAGCCAAGTTCATGATCGGTAGTCTGCGAGACAAATCATTCCTTTAGCAGAAATCTTCGTGTTCTATTTCCTCCATCACTAAAGAAGATGTCTAACGGTTAATAAGCCCACTTCAAGCGAGGGGATGACCATCCAAGTGAGTGGAGTGCTGTAATGCAACCAGCCATTTTCCTTGACCGCGATGGTGTGATTATCGAGAATCGCCTAGATTACGTCCGAACTTGGATGGATGTCTCGATCTACCCCCAGGCTCTGACTGCCTTAGCGCGTATTCAGAAGAGCCCCTACCAGATCGTGATTGTCACCAACCAATCAGCCATAGGTCGTGGGCTTACTTCACAGGCAGAAGTGGAGATCATTAATAAGCGCATAGTGAGGGAGATCGAACTTGTTGGAGGAAGAATCGATGGTGTATTTATGTGCATGCATTGCCCTGAAGATGAATGTGCATGTAGAAAGCCGAAACCCGGGTTGATATTGCAAGCGGCGGAAACATTGTCTCTAGACCTGCAATCATCTCTCCTCGTCGGTGATGCTTTATCCGATATTAGAGCCGGAAAAGACGCCGGTATACCGCTAACTGTACTCGTTCGTACGGGACTCGGGGCAGCACAAGAGGGGCTTCCTGAAGCGGTAGGTTTGAAGCCGTTCTTAATTTACGACACACTGGCAGAAGCGTTGGCTGATTTGGTTTAGCATTATCAGACAAAGGCGCCTATCGTGGCGATTGCCATGTCACAATCCGATTTCTCTCATCGTCGTTTTTTTCCAGGCACAGATAGGAGTTCCCTCTGGTTCTTCTTGCTGCTCTCAGATTGGATTGAGACCTTACCGGGGCTGATCTTCGCAGCCATCTTATTCACACTTGCCCTACTCCCAACCCACAATCAATGGTTGCTCACGATCGGATTATGGTTCTTCTTTCTCGCTGACTGGGTATTGCTCTCTGCATTGCCTCGCGTTGGAAAATCTTATGGACCAGCAAAATCACCAACGTTATTACTCGCACTTCTACGTCTGCCCACTGCGTTTCTTCCTCTCCCCTGGAACCTAGCCACACAGGTCATTGGAACTTTATTGGTTCTCTATAGCTTCTGGATTGAACCTCACGCTGTACAACTTACACGTCAGACACTCCGCTCGAAAAAATTGAAATTCGGCCCACCTTTGCGGATATTGCATCTTGGTGACTTACACCTTGAACGCATGACCGCCCGCGAGAAGAAAATTCTAAATCTTATCCCCTCACTATCCCCCGACTTGATACTCTTCTCAGGGGATTTTCTAAACTTATCCTATATTTTTGACCCTGCGGCTTGGGCTGATGTACAGGAGTTTCTACAACAACTTTCTGCACCGCTCGGCGTCTTCGCAGTAACAGGAAGCCCACCCATTGATCATGAGGGGATCATTGCAGATATTCTTGACGAAACATCAGTCCACTGGTTACGGGATGAGAAGGTCACGCTTGAACACGATAGCAATCGCTTCGACCTCATCGGAATTTCTTGCACGCATAAGCCCTTCATCGATGGCCCGAGACTGAGCTCTGTGCTAGATGAAGGCAACGAACGATTTACTGTCCTTCTCTATCACACACCAGATCTTGCTCCTGAAGCATCGACTGCCGGAATTGACCTCCAGCTTTCAGGACATACCCACGGCGGTCAAGTACGATTACCATTCTGGGGAGCCATTGTTACTTCGTCTCTCTATGGCAAGCGTTTCGAGTCTGGCAGGTATGATCTCGGTGACCTTACCCTTTATGTAACACGCGGTATCGGTATGGAAGGGAAAGGTGCTCCACGTGTGCGTTTTCTGTGTCCTCCCGAGATTACCCTTTGGGAGATATCTGCTGACTCTCATCTCAAAGATTCGAGTGGAATCCAATAGATCTCTGCGATGAATTCGGAACTCGACTCCTTGATCTCATCGATTTTCTAAATGAGAAAGCATTCATTAATTCAATTGTTTAAGGATGCTCAGGAGTTATGAGACGAGTGGGTAGCCTGAAATAAAGAATAAGTAAAAGAAACGATAAAACGTAAATGGATTTCTTGGACTGAAGTACCTGAATCTTCACCGTTAAGCAACTGGGATGTGAGACGTAGCGATTAGAAAAAATAAGGGAGATTGTCTGACACCAAGTTCGAGTTCCTGCTTCCGATTGTTTGCGAAATGGAGGATTTTATAAATCCATAAGACCGAATTTTCACACTAGGCGCACCCTCTTATTGGTTCTGAAGCACTCTTTTGATTGCTTCACATGCGTTCGCAGGAACATGCTTTCCTGTGAATTTTTCATTAAAGAACCAACTTGGATTCAACGGCTAAGTGAAACATCGAGTGAATAATTGAAGGTTACGTGATTCGGTGATTTGAACCCAAGCCATTTTCTGGGTCGATTGTTGAGTCCTTCCAAGACGAACTCGATTTCTTACTGCGCGTTCATGGCGAAGTTACGCTTCTTCGAAAGTACTGGCGAATGCGACAATTGGTGTTTTCATTCGCGGCTCGTTCCCAGGGTGAGTAGGTATGCGCGGAGAAAAAATGGTTCTGAAGATCTACGGCAATTCGATCGTATTTAGCAAACTCATTACAATAATCCGCTGTGATTGCCTGGGATTTAACCGAGAGCGGCTTTAGGAACTCGATGACATCATTAGTCTCAGTTTCAACCATCATACGCTCGATCTTCTTCAAGAGGGCCAGGCGGGACTTCCGCTATATCCGGGAGACAATGGCATGACGATATCCTCTGCCAATGATTGTATCCACTTCCTAGTCGCGCTGACGTTGACGCGTATCCACAATTGCTCATCTCTCGTCGATGCTCTCTGCTCCTGAGTTTTCTACGTCGATCATAGCTCCCGTAACGCTTTCCGCGCTTTTTCTGGCATCGTGGGTGGCTATGTAGATCTCCTTCCGTACGTTTATCCGTGAGGATGTACCGATAGATCCATTCATGCCTGATTTGAAGACCACAGTTCTGCTTGAACCAGCCAGACACTTGATCTGAAATCCAGTCCTGGTGGATCACTGCTTCAACCAAAGCCAATGTCAAACCATCTGTTTTCACTCCTTTCGGATGTGCGCATGATGTAGAGCAAGCACCCGGACTTTCGACCCGCTTGCGAGAACTGCGCTTGTCGGATAAAGTTAGGAAGACATCGCCCGAGGGGAGATCTCCCACTTGGATACAAGGTTTTCGCTGAGAGGTTGATATGAGCAACTCGCCTGGAAGCAATAACGAGAATGTCTTGGCGTTCCTCGATCTGGCCACTTTCGACGATGGAGCCTCAATTCGTGGAGGTTGCCTGGTTACAGATGGGAACACTCGACCGTTAGAGTTTCGAGTTAGCGGCACGATTCGCCCTACGAGTCTCCAGAAGATTCTCTACGGCGACACATTACATGAGTACATCTGTAATGAACTTGTCGGCCTTCCAATGTTAAAGGCGCTCGAATCGAAACCAGATCTTGTGCTCGTTCGTGACGCGGAATTTCTCAAGCTTCGCCCGTATGTTGATATCGCTGTCTTGTGGGTGCGAGCGACGGTTGATGGTCAGTACGTCCTTCAAGCTCTTCCAGGGCACGATCAAGAAGCAGAAGCGGGTCGAGATGTGCTCCCGAAAAGGCTTCGTGGACGCAACATCATGGAGCCGTTCTTGAGAATCCGTACGGCTCTCGAAGAAGCACACCAGCTCAAAGTCGGCGAGCAATAGAAGTAAAGAAGTGCCGACCTTTCGTCTTTCCACCGGTCGAACCGTTACACCGATGCCGTACCCAAAGATTGCGGCGGCGCGCGATCCGCACATCCCCCCGATCGACAACTTTTCATTTCCACTCGTTGGATCAGCAAAGCTCGAATGTGAAGATGATGGTGATAATTGGAGGATCGATTTAGGGGGCGAGCTGGTCTTAGATTTTTCACATGTGCGACTTGAGAAGATGGATATCCTTGCGCTGACTGCAAAACTCGAGTCGTCTGGTCCGCGTGCTCAGTCGCTGGACCTCATCGCCCAAGCCAGTCCTGTGGGAACCAAGTTTCCTCCCTCAAAGCGCGTCGAGATTGTCGGCCCAGCGCCTTTCCCTCGTTCCTATAAGTCTGCCGTGGAGCAGGGTACGCCAACTGTTAAAATTGCGCCTAGTGATGTGTATCTCTTGAAACCGATCTTAGAACCTTCCGTATTTATAACGGATTTAGAACCACCTGTTTTACCTTGGCCATTACGAGATGAACAATTAGAAGCGGTGTACTCCCTCCTGAACAGCACAGCACTTCTCTTGGCGGACGATCCTGGGATGGGGAAGACGGTAGTTGCCATAGTCGCGCTTACATCACTGTTTCAACAGGGCGAAGCTCGAAGAACGCTCGTCGTCTGTCCGAAGAGCGGGCTGCGTCACTGGTCTGGTCACCTGCAAACTTGGGCTCCCTTCCTGACCCTAACCGTGGTACATGGCGACCAGAACGAACGTGCCTTAGATTGGCGGACGCCAGCGCATGTCTATCTTGCGGATTACAACACGCTGGCCATCGACATCGTTGGCGGCATTCTCTCTGAGCCTAACCTCGAGTTTGATTGCATCATCTTGGACGGAATTCATGCCATGCATTTCCGTGAACGGGAGATTTCAGAGGCGTTGGACCGTCTGACACTACACCGTCGATGGGCATTGTCTGGTTCGTTACCAGGCTCGCTTGAAGAATGGATATCGACCTTCTCCTTTCTTACCCCTGAGCTCATGAAAGGGGATACAGAGGATACGCTTCCGAGCATGCGGCAACGTTTCATGGGCAACTTGATGCATCGCAGGAAGGCTGATTATGTAGAAAGTCTGCCGCGCACGATGCGACAGGAGATCTGGCTGGATCTCCAGGAACGTCAGATGCGCGTTTATCAGACAGCGATCCAGGAAGAACGAAATCGCTTCATAAAACTCGGCGGTGCGGTTACCCGAACCCATATCAATACCGCAGTAGATCGACTGAAGCGGGTATGCAACTTCGCTCCAGAATTATTAGATGGCGTAAAAGTGCGTGCGCTCGTAGATTTGGTGGAGGAGGTCTCGGCTGCGGATGGCAAGGTCGTTGTCTTAAGCCATTTTCGCGAGGACGGCTTGGAACAATTACGCCCCATTCTCGAGGCATATGGAGCACTGTCCGTCGATACAGATACGCCAAAGGAGCGATGTAAAGAGATCCTGGAGGCTTTTCGTGACGAAAGCCAATGGCATGTCTTACTCATGGAGGTGGGTACGCGTTTAGATCGAAAGTCCTTCAAAGAAGCCACCTACGTCGTCCATTTTGATCATGTCTGGAATCCGGCCGTGCGGCGACGAGCGGAGCAACGACTGTATCCGTCGCTGGGTTCGATGACCCCAATCAACATATACGAATTTTGGGTCGCCGAGACAATCGATGAAAGCCTGCATGCTTTATTGGCGGAGCGGGGTATCCTTCCAGGTCAGGTGTCGGCCGACACGCAGCCCTCGGAGTTGGAGGAACGACTGACTATCAATGACTGGCTGCAGGAGGTCTTCGAAGTAGCTCCACATGTGACACCGGCTTTCAAGATCAAGCCCCGCAGAAAAGTAGCCGAAGAAATCTCTGGAACGGCGATGTTGCGTTCCCATTTATCGGTCTTGGAGCCGGAAGTATTGATGGAGGAGATCGCACGGGTGATGGAGGCCTTGGGATATCCGAATGCGAAAATTCTTGGTGAACCTGATTACCGCGTCGGTAATTTGGTGGCTTGGAATGCAGAGGATGTTGCCTTTGAGCGGGTCTATGTCCGATGTATCCGCGCCGAGAAAAACATCGGCGTCGCTGAAGGGCGAAATGTTCTCAAAGACATGGAGGCTGAGGAGGATTGTAAGATAGCCTACCTTGTTTCCACATTGGACTTTACACCCGCCTGCAAGACCCTGGCGGATGAGTCGGATGGAATTCTGGTTTTGGTGTCGGGATCTGAACTGCGCCGTCATCTTCAGATCCTCGGTCGGTTTTGAATCTTCTCCCATTTTTCGATGACAACCATTTCTATGAAATCAATCCTGCTGGGGTGAAATCATTATGCCGTCCATTTTGTTTATTTGCTCTGCCAATCAATGCCGATCTCCAATGGCGGAAGCACTCTTCAAAGACTTGTTATCCCGA
>WVZH01000339.1:14528-17346 GCA_011772595.1 Anaerolineales bacterium | reverse complement strand
AACATTGAGGGACACCGCTCCCGACCTGTTGACAAAGAGATGCTTAGCGAGTTTGACCTGGTCCTCGTGATGGAGAACAGACATTGTAGCGAGCTTCGCCGCCTCTATCCAGAATTTGCCGATCGTATCCAGATGATGTCGGCGATCGCCGGTTCTGCTGAAAACATCGACGATCCGGTGACGGGAACGATGGAGACGTACCGAACCACGGTCGAGATCATGCTGGATCTTTTGGAACGAGGTTTTGATCAGGTTCTGGAATGGACGGCAGATAGCAGGTAGCGGACTCATCGTGGTAACTTCGCGAGACACTGCTAGCCCGCGCGACTTGGTAGGGAGTTGGTTTGATCCTAAAATGCCCTGTGATAGACTTTGCCGCAATCTCGTTAGAATCAAGATGATCGAGGGTTTAAAGTTGTGATGAGATCGACGCGGGTATACGACTCTGCTGCACGTTTGGCTCCGCTTGTTGAGGAGCTCCAGGCTTTGTTCCGTTATCGTGACCTAATCTTCCAATTGGTCGCCCGAAGTGTGAAAGTCCGCTATAAACGCTCGATCTTAGGCGTGGCGTGGACAATGATGAACCCGCTTCTGACCATGGGAGTTCTGACGCTGGTCTTCTCTAAGCTATTTAACTTCAACAGTAGTGATTATGCACTTTACGTTCTTTCAGGTCTACTGATATGGAATCTTTTTGCACAGTCCACGACGGCTGCCATGGGGGATTTGATTTGGAGTGGTGGGTTACTGGGTAGGGTTTTCGTCCCCAAGACGGTTTTCGCGATCTCAGCGTTGGGGACCGGTTTGGTCAACTTCATCCTGGCGTTGGGTGCCTACGTGCTTATCGCTTGGATTATAGGAACCAAGATCCCGCTAACCGTATTCCTTCTTCCCATCCCCATCTTTCTTGTCAGCCTGTTCACGCTGGGTGTGGGTTTGGTACTTTCAACGGCGGCGATCTACTTCCCGGACACCGTGCCGATGTATGAAGTTTTCCTTACTGCCTGGTTGTATCTCACACCGGTGATTTATCCCGTTGAGTTGCTTCCTCAAGGCTTACAGAGAATCTTGCAATTTAATCCTCTCTATCCCTTGCTAACCACCTTTCGAGCAGTGTTGGTCGAAGGACAGTTGCCGGATGGATCCTCGCTGCTGATCAGTTCTATCACGGCACTCGGCATGTTGTCCCTTGGCTGGTGGATTTTCACACGGAGGGCGCGTGAATATGCATATCGTCTCTAAGACGTCTGTTCAAGCGGATCGGCTTTCTATGCCTCCAGAACCCGTCGTTTGGACCGATCGTCTTTCTGTGCGCTACAGAATCCCTAAGGAGAAAGTTTCCGGCCTCAAGGAGTTCGCTATTCGCTGGGCGCAGGGACGGTTGGAATATGAGACTTTTTGGGCGTTGAAAGATCTGAATCTTCAAGTGTATCCCGGCGAGTTGTTTGGTATCGTGGGACGAAACGGTGCTGGGAAGAGCACATTACTCAAGGTAGTTGCCGGGTTGCTCCATCCTGAGCAGGGAAGGGTGATCGTTCGCGGTCGTGTCGCTCCCCTGCTAGATCTGAGCGCAGGGTTCCATCCGGAGCTAACGGGGCGCGAGAACGTCTTCTTATATGGAACGCTATTGGGACTGAGCCGTGATCAGATCGACGAGTTGTTCGAGGCAATCGTCGAATTCGCCGAGTTGTGGGACTTTATCGACGCGCCATTGCGCACCTACTCCACAGGAATGACGGCCCGACTCGGGTTCGCCGTGGCCACCTGNNAGGATGGACGAATTCCGTCAACAGGGTGCGACGATCCTGTTTGTGACACATTCACTAGAACAAGCCAAGGCTATTTGTGATCGCGTGACTTGGTTAGATCAGGGGCGTGTTCGATCGATGGGAGAAGCCGTAGAAGTCATCGATCATTACATTGCCTCCTTTAGCTCATCCTGATGTAGCTGTCATTCAATGTGGATTTAGACCTGCGTGAGGCCAATGTATCGAGTGGTTTTTTACAGCCCTGATACCCATATTGAGTACGACGGGTGGACTCCCTATAAGCACGGTGTCGGTGGTGGTGTGACGTCACGCGTTCGCATGTCACGTGCACTGGCACATCTTGGTCATGATGTTGTCATGGTCGTCAATTGCCCAAAACAGGATCGCATCCAAGGTGTAGCTTATTCGCCGCTTGAAGAGGTGGGTTCGATCGATGCCGACGTCGTGATCGTCAATTCATCTGGCGGGGAATTTGACTTGGCGCCGGAAGTGGGTCTCAAGATTTCCGCGCAACTCAAAATTCTCTGGATCTCAGGGAAAGCTCAGCCCAAAAATGTCATGCCCCACTCGTATGATTTCCTGTACGCGAAGAGTAACTTCCTTAGAGATGTCGTCGAATGCGATTGGCGCTCACCGGCGGAAAAGATCTTCGTAGCCTACAATGGGTTCGATGAGGATCTGTTCCAGATCGCTGAGCGTGAAGGTTTGGCTCGAGATCCGTTTCGGCTGATCTACGCCTCGCATCCAAAAAAAGGCCTCGATTCCGCTATATCCATCCTTCGTAAATTGCGAGAAGTTGAGCCCCGATTTCATTTAGTCGTGTGTGGTGGTCCATTGTTGTGGGGTGAGCGAGAAGAATTTTCGATCAGCGAACCTAATGTGGAGTATCTGGGTTTAATTGGTCAGAAAGTTTTGGCTGAGGAATTAATGAAGAGCAGCTTTTCAATCAATCTTCAATCTATCGAAGAGGGATTTGGGATGTTGGTCACTGAGTCTATGCGTGCGGGTTGTGTTGTCGTCGCAAGTTCGGTGGGTGCATATCCGGAGCT
>WVZH01000339.1:5421-14492 GCA_011772595.1 Anaerolineales bacterium | reverse complement strand
ATGCAAACATGCGCACAGAAGATTGCTTGGACTTCCGATGTGATGGCAAAGGTGTGGACGGGTCATTGGGATTGGTACTTCTCGGGTGGAGATGCGCAGCGGACGAATTGGGATCGAAAACCGAAGAACCCTTGTCGGTCTTGTGGACATGAGCTACTGAAGCTTGCAGACGGGGGCCATTGCACTTCTTGTGGAAGATACCAGTGGGTACATTGATTTGATCGGACACATACGCATGAAAACGGACGGTCAGATTCTTATCAGCGGATACTACGGCAGGCGAAATGCAGGAGACGAATTGATCCTGCAAGGAATCCTCTCGGCGCTTCGAGCGCATCTAGATGACCCCTCCTTCGTAGTGGTTTCGGCGAATCCGGAGGAAACTCACAATCTACACAATGTTCGGGCCATCGCAAATACGGAATTTCAATCCTTGTTGAATGAGGTCAGTCGCAGTTCGATCGTGATCGTAGGCGGTGGGGGATTGTTCCAAGATTATTGGGGCTTTGACGAAACAGCCTTTCTCTCAAATCGCCAGGGAGGAATTAGTGAATTTGGCGGACCGCTTCTGCTTGCGTACTTGCTAGATAAACCGAGCATGTTGTGTGGGGTTGGTGTAGGGCCATTAATGGGGAAATCCAGCGAACGGGCCACGCGTTTTCTATTTCGGATCGCGGATGAAGTTATTGTGCGGGATTTGGGATCAAAGCAAGTGCTTGATGAACTCGGCTTCGACGGGAATCGGATCTACGTCGCTCCGGATCCAGCATTTTCTGCTCCCCGCTTGCCGGTTCGAGAAATCGCGCACGAGGTTCTAGGCTTTCCCCGACCAATTCTGGGTGTATCCGTCCGTCCCTGGGAGTTCGGTGTCGATCCAGTTTCATGGGAGCGTGAAATCGCGCAAGCCCTCGATTGTTTCCTCGAACGACATGGCGGGACGGTGTTGTTCATCCCCATGCAAGACGGCTATGTAAAGGTGGAGGATGACGTTGAAGTTTGCCACCGTATTGGGGCTGGGATACGGCATTCCGACCTGGTGATGCCCATTATGAAATCGTTGAATCCGTTAGAAAGGATCTCGCTCCTAGGTGCCTGTGATCTGGTTCTTGGCATGCGGCTGCATTCCTTAATTGGGTCGATGCGTCATGGTGTGCCGTGTGTAGCGATCGTCTACGATTCGAAGGTAGAAGCACTCATGCGCGATGCAGAGATGCTCGACTTCTCCCTTCCCCTTGATTCTCTATCCTCGAGGGATCTTTCGGAAGTTATGGGCAAGGCGTACCGAACGAGGGATAAACTTCAGAAACATATCAAATCGTACGCTAGTGCAAGTGCTGAAGAGGTGGAAGCGATTGGGCCGCGAGTCCGTGAGATGTTGGGTAAGGAGTTGACACCCAAGGAAGGTGACGAACAACTGCTGGCGACGGTCCTCCTTTCCCAATTTCGACGTCGCCTACAAATTGAATCACAATATGCTCAAACTCAGAATCAACTGAGATCCTCACTGGATAAATATCGCCAGGTCAGGAGGGAACTCGATCAAGCGCAATATCATATTCAAGCGAGAGAGGAAGAGCTTGAGCAAGTGGTCTCGCAACTAGATGGCTTGCAAATGGATCATGTAAATCAAGCGCTTCAACTGCAGCAAATAAAGGCCAACCTGAAAGCCACGTTCTCAGATGTGAAACGCCTCAAGATTGAAAAAGAACAAATACAAACTGCCCACGAGCAAATACGTCAAGAAATGGAGCACATCAAGTCATCCAAAGGTTGGAGATTGTTATGGATCGTCTGGAGGATAATCTGGCGATTCCGTGAAAGTGTTCAGGGTTTGCGCACGTTTTCTGAACGTTTTCGCCAAGTTGGGTCATCCTTGGGCCATACAATGACCAATATGATTTTTGGGATCAGGAATCGTGCTAGAACTTTGCTTCCTATTTGGATGCGCGCATTGATCTCGTCGCTGCATGCATACCGCTATGATCTATTGGATCGTTCCCGGGTCGAGCTCTATACGGACGATGAAGGATATTTGCCCGACTATAGACCCCGGCGTCCGTTAAACGGCAATGTGGAGAGCCGAGTTCGTTTCTCGCTGATCTCAACTGTTAAAAACGAAGCACAAGGAGCCGAGGCTTGGTTGCGCGCTCTGGAGGGCCAATCGCGTGCACCAGACGAAGTGATCTTCATCGACGCAGGTTCCACAGATGGCACCCTTGAAATTCTGCAAGATTTCACTCGGAGAAGCTCCTTGGAGGTGCGGGTTTATGAAGAAGAAGGTGTGAACATTGCTCGAGGACGAAACCTGGCCATCGAACGTGCCACTCACGATATCATCGCGGTTGCAGATTTCGGGAGTGATCTGTCACGAAATTACCTGAAGAACATAATTCGTCCGTTCGAAGTTGAGCCAAACACCCAAGTCGTTGCTGGTTGGTTTGAGGCCAAAGCGTCTACCCGCGTTGGTAAATGGATCAAACATCAACTGGTGCCCAGCTTAGAAGATATCGATCCGCAGACATTTTTACCCTCCGCGCGGTCGATCGCGTTTCGCAGGACTGCATGGCACTCGGCTGGTCGGTATCCCGAGTGGTTGACTATGACGGGAGACGACACCTACTTCGCATTGGAACTTAAGAGACATTGCCCCAATTGGGCATTCGTTCCCGACGCGTATGTTTATTGGCACGCGCCGGGGACGCTGAAGGCATTCTGGCAAAAGCTCGTTGCGTGGAGCTCTGGAGATGGTGAAAGCAACATTTTTGCTGAGCGATACTGGACAATTTCTCGTGCCATCCTGCTTAGTATGGGCTTCGTTTTGATTGCAATGCTCGGTGTTATTGGAAGTGTCATCATATCTTCAATCGTTCTCGCCGGGATCGCGTGCCTAGCAATTCTTGTTGTCCTTTTCTTTTTCCTGCGCATAGCGCACGAATTCGCTGGCTCACAATCGAACTGGGTAGCGTTTTTGATAAGCCAAGTTGCCCGCTCGATTGGTTTCTATCAAGGTGTGATTCGTCGTCCTGTTGTGAGACTAAAGCAGCATGGCGATGTCACGGGTATTGCCTATGTTTTATCAGGTGTTCCAATCGATGACACAGGAGGAGGTGCCCGTGGAGCTCAGATTGCGAAGGAACTCCTACGACGCAATTACTTCGTGGTCTATGTTTACAGATTTCTAAAAGATGAACATGTGGATCTTATGATCTCTGTATGGCATCCGCGTTTGTACCATTCTAGTATTCGCAATTTCGATTGGAAAGCATTCCAATGGGAGTACGCGGGATTGGGTGAAAAACCCTCGGTTGCAATCGTCGAGTTTCCATTATTGGAATTTATCCCGTTGATCAGGGAGATCAAACGATCAGGGGGAAAGGTGGTGTACGAACGGATCGACGCTTGGGAGACATCTCTCGGGGGTAGGTGGTATTCCAGTGAGGTCGAGCGGGAAATCGTCGCTCAGAGTGATGTCCTCACCGCTACAGCAGCAGCTTTGGCTGAGCGCTTGGAAACGATGAGTGACCGCCCAGTTTATTTGCTACCAAACGCTGTCGACGGCGACCTTTTCGAGCGAAAAAGAAGGTTCCGGATACCCGCCGATTTCCCTCAAGAGGAGCTCGTTTTGATTTACGTCGGAGCACTCTGGGGTGATTGGTTCGACTGGTCGCTACTGAATCGTATCGCACGAGATCATCCACACGCTGCTGTTGTTGTCGTGGGTGATTATGATCGCGGCTCTCGAGTATATCCTTCGAATTTACATTTTCTTGGGCTGAAAGCCCAGGAAGACTTGCCAGCGTACTTATCCCATGCCGATGTGGCCATTATTCCTTGGAGGAATTGCCACATTACGCGATCGACGAGCCCTCTGAAAGTGTATGAATATCTGGCGATGGGACTTCCTGTCGTCGCTCCACACCTGCCGCCGTTGGAGGGGATTCCGAATGTCTTTCTGGCACCAAATGCGGATGATTTCGTCCGCTTCATCGAGCGTGCCAATCACAATCAATTGGATGAAGAAATCTTAGATCATTTCGTGCGAGCAAACACTTGGAACACTCGCATAGGTGAACTCCTCGGGCACGTAGCCCAAGATTGACAACCGAAATCCAAATTTCCTTGAAGATCAACAGGGCATGGACCTTGCACGGTACATCAAATTGTGTGGTTTAGAGTTTCGAGCGAAGATGGCTGTTAGCACCATTCGACTACGTAGAGGATAATCAGAATCAATGTAGAATGCGGGGAGAGCTCTTTTCGGTTCTTTAAAGCGCAACGCGGGGGCGTTTTTCTGAAGATGGTTTCTTCGCCTAATCTAAAGCGATTTCTGCTGATCACAACCTTTTTTCTGGTTGTGCTGGTTGGCCTTGGCCTGACTTCGCAGCGAGGGCAAGCTTTCTTGGGTATACGTGCCGAGGCGCCGCTTCCGTTTTCTGCGCAGCGGGCTAAAGAACAAGCGTTGGATGCTCTCCGACTGAAAGCTCAGAGGGATGGAGAAGTACGGCTGATTCTGGGCTTGAACGTGGGATTCAAACCTGAGGGCGAGATCCGTAGTGGGCTGAGCGTGCGTGTGCAAAGATTTATCATCTCGAGAGCACAAACATCCGTGGCAGACCGTCTAAAAGCACATAACGCCCAGATCGTTCACGAATTCAGATACGCACCCTACATGACCGTGATCGTCGACATCCTCGGGTTAACGGATTTGGTCGACAATCCTGACGTCCTCAGCATCCAGGAAGATGTTCCCGTCCCGTCATCACTTAGGGAGAGCATACCGCTTATCGGAGGGGACAAGGCCTGGGATATGGGATACAGTGGCGCTGGTCAGGTCGTCGTTATCTTGGACTCGGGCGTAGACGGAGCGCACGAATTCCTCGGTGGGAGGGTAATTGCTGAAGCGTGCTTCTCAACGGAGGGGAGCACCTCAATTACGTTATGTCCAAATGAGACGGAGAGACAGGTCGGTCCAGGCGCGGCTGTGAATTGTCCCTCCACCATCTACGGCTGCGATCACGGCACACACGTGGCGGGGATCGCTGCAGGTAATGGGGCGACCTTTTCTGGGGTCGCCAAAGATGCTGATCTAATTGCAGTTCAGGTTTTCTCGAAATTTGAGGGAAGCTTGTGTGCGAACTTCGGTCTGCCTAGCCCTTGCGTTCTGAGCTATACATCGGATCAGATGGCTGCGCTCGAATGGGTCTACGAGCAGAGTTCGAGCTTCAACATCGCTGCTGTGAACATTAGCCTAGGGAGTGGAAAGTACACGAGCAATTGTGACGCTGATGCAAGAAAATATCACATCGATAACCTGCGTTCAGCGGGAATAGCCACGATCATCGCCTCAGGCAACAGCGGATATCGCGACGCCATCGCGGCCCCAGCCTGTATATCCTCTGCGATCAGCGTTGGTGGTTCCACGGATGCGAACATCGTGGCGGGTTATTCGAACGTTGCTCCCTTCATCTCATTACTGGCGCCAGGGTCCTCGATACGCTCATCGGTTCCAGGAGATGGCTTTGCCAGCAAGAATGGGACCTCGATGTCTGCCCCTCACGTAACGGGTGCCTGGGCGGTTTTAAAATCGAAAGCGTCTTCGGCCTCCGTGGACGAGTTGCTTGCGGCATTGCAATCGACGGGGGTACTCATCGACGATATGCGCGCCAGCCCGAATGGATCCGTGAAAGACATGCCGCGCATCAAGGTCGATGCAGCGCTTAAGGTACTCGTCGCCAGCGCGCCAACGAGTACTCCAACCACGACGGACACTCCGATTGTGTCAGACACACCAACCGCGACCGGCACGGCGACATCAACATCTACCGCCACGAGTACACCGACACCGACGAATACCCCAACCAGTACCGAGATCCATACCGCGACCACAACGTTGACATCAACGCCAACCTCGACGGACATCGCCACCTCTACGAACACACCCACAGCTACTCCGACGGCTATTTTTGACGATGTGCCCTATGGTCATTGGGTATATGATCACGTAAATTCGCTCTATACTGCTGGTTATGTCGCTGGCTGCTCAGCAGAACCGCGCCTTTACTGTCCAGATAACACGATGGACCGAGCCGAAGCAGCCGTCTTCGTCGAGCGTGGTATCAAAGAACTTTCTTTTTTCCCGAACATTCCTGACCGGCAAATCTTCGATGACGTGCCACTTGATAACTGGGCGGCCAAGTGGGTTACGGTCCTATGGGAGGATGGCTTCACAGCTGGGTGTGATCTTGATCCGCTCCGCTATTGCCCCTTGCAAGGTAACACACGCGCGGAAGGATCCGTTTTTTTCTTAAAGATGCTGAACGGTCGCGACTTCATGCCAGATCAGCCAACAGCACAACGATTTACAGACGTGCCTTTGGATACCTGGTACGCCAAGTGGGTCCACGCTGCAGATGATGCCGCACTCTTGCCCCCGTGCGAGGAAAGCCCCGTTCTGAAATTTTGCCCCAACGCACCACTAACCCGCGACTGGGCGGCGTATATGATGGTGCAAGCCAAAGGCGGGCTTCCATTAAGCATTCCCGTTGCTACCGCGACCCCACCAGCCTTCAGTTTCTCGCTAGCTTCGGACATGCGATCTTACGCTGGGCCGGGCGATTATGATACGCGCGAATATTTTCGTGGAGCGGCTGAGGCCATCGCAAATCAAGGGACAACAAATTTCATGATCAGCACTGGTGATCTGGATCCTGTACTGGGAACGTATTGGACGATCCGGCGATACCTGGGTGACGATTACCCCTGGTACCCTGTGGTCGGCAATCATGATGTGGGAAACGGTGACATGACCTGGCTTCAGAAATACGATTATGGCACCGTCAATGCCGGTCCAACTGGCTGCCCAAAGACAACGTATTCGTTCGACTATGAAAATGCTCATTTCGTGATTCTGAACGTCTATTGTGATCGTTGGGGTGCTGCCATGAGCGATGGTGATGTGCCCAAGCACGTCTATGATTGGTTGAAGAATGACTTGGAGACGACCGACAAGGAACACATTTTCGTCTTCGGACATGAACCCGCATATCCCCAACCTGATATCGAAACCGGCATCCGTAGGCATTATGGAGGTAGCCTAGACGCATACCCTTCGAACCGCAATCGATTTTGGCGCCTTTTAAAAGATCAGCGCGTTGTTTTTTATGCTTGTGGTCACACGCATGCATTTAGCGTCGTTAAGTTTGACAATGTATGGCAACTAAACATCGGGCATGCAATGGGTAAAGGGTACACGCAGATCCCGAGTACATTCATTGTCGTCTCCATTGAGGGCTCCAGCGTGAGCTATAAAACCTTTAGAGATGACGGGAATGGGGGCTCCTACCATCTGTATCAAGAGGGGGTTTTGCGATGACCCATGTCTGCGTTCGCATCACCACCAACTAATCCTTCGAGCTCATCTGTCTAAATCAATCGGAGAAAACCCGGTGGCATTAGGTCGAATTCTTTCCTATCATATGGAGTATCATTTCGATCCAATGCGAGGATCTGAGAGGGAGCTCAACCGTTCTCAAAGTATAAGACATCGGATATAAACGATCTTCCGGTTTTTACTTCACATTTCTCCATGCATCAATGAGGAGGAGGAGACTGGATGACTGGCTATTCAACGAAAAATACTGAGCCCAGTTCCACACCAGGCACCACGCCCTCCAACCGACTATTTTTACTGACGCTCCTGATCGGAGTTTTGATGGGGATGGTGATCATGTGTTTGGTTGGGTATGGATTGTATTTCTTTGGGTACGTCACGCTGGTGGATGAGACGACGGCACAGCCGGTCGTGCAGGTGACAGAAGTGAGAATCCCGGTTTGCCCGACTTGTGTACCCACGCCCGCCGACGCGAAAATCCTTGTGGTTACACCCACAACCACTCCAACGGCCACCCCCAATTTCGCGGCAACCGCTACAGCTGCATGTGAGTCATTCAATCAACAATTTCCCGGCACACCCTGCCCGGCAACACCGAGCCCATGAGGTTGGGTAATATCCAAGGTGATGTGCATCAGATCATGGTCTATGCTTCCCGATGAGAGCATGGGCATAGGTATTTTCGGACGCAATGAGCTGGCAAGAAACGACTATGACAAAAGAGTGTGACTTGGATCTTGCCATTGTGATCCCTGCCCGCGATGAGGCGACGGTCCTGGAAGAAACTCTGGCGGGATTACTACCGCTGGTACCACGGCGTGATCAGATACACGTCATCGCCGATCATTGCCGCGATGGAACGGTTTCGATTGCTGCAAGAAAGGGGGTAAGCGTACACGTACGCAATGATGGCGGGCCGATCGGGAAAGGCCCTGCGCTGCATTGGTGGCTTGAACGAACGCACTCCCTTGCCACGCAGGAGCAAATCGTGCTCGTCTTGGATGCGGATAGCCGTGTTCTTCCGGATTTTGTCGAGGGTATTAAAGCTCATTTCGACAACGGGAAGGTCGCTGCACAGGCGAGGATCATGCCGTTCACGATGGTGCCAACCAACGTTTCTTTGCTGGCTTCGATCTCCGAGATCATCGAGCATAAAATTTCAGATCCAATGAGGCACAGGATAGGATGGCCAGTTCGCTTGCGAGGCACAGGCATGGCGTTCNNTTAATTGGGGCGGCAGGAGTGCCTATCGCCTATATGCCCGATGCCGTCGTCCTTGATCCCAAGCCGGAGGACAGGGCCGGGGCGGTTCGCCAACGAGCCCGTTGGTTGAAAGGGCAATTCCATGTGATCCGGTCTTATCCGAGTCATCTCCTTCGTCTACTCGTGAATGGTCCGAAAGGATGGTCGTTGCTCGCTTCGGGATTACTCAAGCCTAGGACACTGATCCTCCCTGTAAAGATTGCAGCGGTGGTCGGTTTGGCAGTCCTGGCAGCGGGTCAGGGGATCGGGTGGTGGCTTTGGGCAGCATTAGCAGTGATTGGTATCGTCTCGATCGGTTTAGAGGTCGCTGCATTCCTATATGCCTTACATCAGCTGGAATACCCCGTATCGATACTGGCAGCCATCGTAGCATACCCGGCGTATTTCTTGCTTTGGATGAAAAGCCTCGCCCTCACTC
>WVZH01000339.1:3360-5402 GCA_011772595.1 Anaerolineales bacterium | reverse complement strand
AGAAAACCCTTTGCGCACCTCTCTACTGCTTGTTGGATTTTTCATTTGTCTTTATACCATCACCCTGAATGCAGTCTTCAGGGTAGATGACGAACACATCCTCGCTGCGCGCACCCAGAGCCTCGTGCTCTGGGGTGAGTTTGCTGAGACGCAGGTGTACGGCAATCAACGCGTCCAGGCGCTGATCCCGCTGGGAGATCCGGCAACTCAGATTGAGCCAGGCCAGGCATTTCTGGGGGCCGCTTTCATAAAGACTGCGAATGCTTTGAGGCTTGGCAGCGCTCAAGCACTTTTTTCCCTCAACCTCTATCTCACCGCGATCTCGGTTGGCCTTGTGTATTTCATAGTACGTTTTTTCGACTACTCGAGACGAGTGGGGATGTGGTGCGCCGTGTTCTTCGGCGCTGGATCGATTATATGGCCGTACGCCATGACGTATTACCGGGATACGCTGGCAATGGTTATGAGTGGTCTTGTCTTTCTGGGATGGACTTTGGCGAAGCGGACGGAGGGTAGGCGTCGTATCGGGGTCTATCTACTAATCAGTGGGGGATTGTTTGGGGGCATCCTGGCTAAAAACAGTGCCTTGGCGCTCCTACCAATTTTGGCTTTCGCTTTGCTCGTTGAAAATATGAGAACTCCGCTTGTGGGTCGAAAAGTATGGAGGGGGTTGGGGATCGCGCTCGTGTTGCTCCTAACCCTCTTCATGCTGCTCATCATGATGCCTGAGGAGGGTCCTTGGGCGCGATTCAGTCTGAGATATTATCGAGACCTGGCGGTNNTTCATTAGTCCCGCGAAGAGCATATTCTTGTTTTCGCCCCCGCTACTTTTCGTCATCGTTGGCCTACGAAAAAACCTGGATTCCCGGCCGGTTTACACTTTCATGGCTGTGTCCTATGCGTTCTTATTGGTGTTGGCGCAGGGATTGTTCTATCGTGAGCGATGGTCCGGGACGTTTGGATGGGGGCTTAGATCGATACTGCCTGCCTTGCCGGGGCTATTTCCTTTGATGGCGCCGACGATCGATGGCCTTATAAGCGGATATTCCCCTACTCGTAAAGTTCTGCTTTGGGGCATGTTGATTTTGAGCGTCGTCATTCAGGTGAGCGGAGCTATCGTGCCCTGGCATCAGATCTTTCTCGATTGGCAGGCGCAAGGGTTGGACGCTTTCGGCGCCAACGCGGCGTGGAAGATACGCTTTCTCTCCATTCCTCATCATATCCTCCGGCTTGCCAAGCCCCAGGAGTGGTCGATGGTATGGAGTCGACTGCTTCAAGCCGGAGAGTATGGGTCGTTGTTGATACCGACCCTAAGTCTGATGCTTGGAGTCGTCTTATTACGAAGGATTCTCAAGCCGGTGCGTGCAATCGGTAGGGGGAGATTCCTTATCTTAATACTCTCCGCCTTCATCATTCCCTCGGCACCGACTTGGTGGGCGGTATCCCCTGATCCCGCCTGGGGTGGCGATAGGTCTGAATTTCAGTCGGCTTTGAATGCAGTGGAGCAAGAGGTGAAGGAACAGGACGTCGTTATCATTGACTCATACGGCACGCCCCTTTGGGTGTTTTGGATGAATCGATGGCGTCAACCTGCGCACTGGTTTTCAACACCGTTTGAGTTGCCTGCTTTCAATGGTGAGATGGAGACCCTGTCACCAAGTGCTGAAGGGGTCTTGTTGGAAATTGTCGCGCGGGGGGAGGAGGGCTCAACAGTTTGGTATGTCAGGACCAACGAGACGCCCGATTTTGGTACTCACATGAAGCGTCAATGGCTTGAGCGACGGTACGATCTTAAATATTGTGTTTATTTCACAAGAACGGCTATCGTGGAGGTGTGCGCATTTCGTCTTAAAGAACGTATTGGATCCATTCATAAACCGGCAATTGTCTTGGATTAAGGTGTCTATTTAATTCGAATCATATCCTCCAAGTAAGAAACCGTACGGAGAGGCGAGTTTCAGGGAAGTGGAAGTCCCCCTTTGGCCTGAACCATCATGTATGCGGCCCAATCACGTGTGAGCCAATCGTTGGGGCAGAATCTC
>WVZH01000339.1:2087-3277 GCA_011772595.1 Anaerolineales bacterium | reverse complement strand
GCGGTGTAACCATCTTCCCAAAGAACGGTCACCCACTTGGCGGCCCAACTTGAAAGAGGGACGTCGTCGAAAATCTGTTCAGTGGGGTCGGGAGGGAAGAAGGAGAGGTCTTTGATGCCGCGCTCGACGAAGACGGCGGCTTCCGCGCGATCCATGGTGTTGTCGGGGCAGTAGAGGCGAGGTTCCGCAGAGCAGCCGGCGACGTAACCGGCGTCGAAAAGGGCGTTGATGTAATCGAAGGCCCAGTGACCGTAGGGGACGTCACCGAATACGGCGGTTGGGGTGGGGGTGGAGGTGTCAGCGAAGGTTGGTGTGGATGTGGGGGTATCGGCAATTGTCGCTGTTGGGGTGGGCGTTTGTGAACCTGTTGGTGTCGACGTCGCTGTGTCGAAGGGTGAGGCTGTTGGCGTGGGCGTATTGGTAAAGGTCGGTGGAGCCACAAGGGTGTCGGTTGGCGTAGGTGTGGATGAAGGGGTGTAGCTCGGTGTGGTAGTGGCTGTGTTCGTCGAGGTCGGGGTAGCGGTGGGTGTCGCTGTTGGGGACGAAGTGGGTGTGGATGTCGGTGTCGGGCTGTTGGTTACCGTGTTGGTGGGAGTTGGCGGCGGTGGCGCTGGGTTGAAGGGCGTGTCGCTGGACCAGATCGGACCGCCGGGAGATCCTCCGAAGTTGCGAACGCCGTTGCTCGGTCCAGCGGGATAGCCTGAGACATCGTTTATTGCGTCGCCTGTTCCCTCATCAAAGTGATAAAGTGCGACGGTTTCGTTGTCCGTCCCATACGGTGCCGCCGGGGGGGTGAACGGGGCGCTGTACCGCTGGATACTCGAAACCCGCATCTCATCGATCCATCCGCTGAAAGATGGATAGCTTGGACCTGCGTCGTGTTTCTCCGCGCCGATCACGAGGAAGGGATCATTCGAATAACTTGTACTTCTGCCGTCATGATAGCTGATATCCCCTGTAGGACCGGATCCCTCTGCGTCCAACTGGCCGTCCACGAAGATACGCAACATACCGCCGGATTCCGTCCTCGTGACGGCGATATGGTGCCAGAATCCGTCCGCGAGGTTGGTTGTTCCGCAGACTGTGTTGCCGCTTGATCCGTTGTGTATCCCAAAGGCTAATCGTCCGTTAGCCATTGAAACCCCGAAGTCGCCATGATCCCCATCACCAAAGACATCGCGATCCAGGAT
>WVZH01000339.1:364-2021 GCA_011772595.1 Anaerolineales bacterium | reverse complement strand
GGGTTGAGCGTAACACCGTCGCGTTCGATGTAGCCGGAGTTGTACGCTGTGGGCCCGACGTGGATCGTCCAACCTGAAACCTTGACCCCTTCCAGGCTGACGTAGGCGCCGTTGTATTTCAGTGTCCAGTGGACGTGCGGACCCGAGGCCCATCCCCCAGCACACACTTCACATGCGATTGTGCCGAGGCTTGAATTCTGGTAGAGAGAAACGCCCTGCGGGTCGATTGTGTTCTGCATGTGGTAGTAGCTGGTGGTCCAATCGTTACCGTGGTCTATCTCCAGCCAACAGGTATAACCCCAAGGACGATACGCGGTCCCACCTGCAGCAGCCACGGTGTACAACCCGGGAGGAGCAGAGCAAGTCGCTCCACCCTCGTGGAAATCCATGGAGGAGAAGGGGGGTGTGTTGTCACCAGCCCAGCTGTGCGGGCCGCCGAATCGCCAGGTGGCGCCGAGGGGGAAGGGGAATTGAAAGAGATTGTCCGGTGGCGGCGTGGATGGATCGATGTCGTTGCTCGCATCGAGTGGATCCACCTCGGGAAACATACCGCCCAACACACCGTGAAATCCATCTGGTCCGAGATCGAACATCTCCTGAATCCAGGTGTCGAATTCCGTGGCGTTTGCTACTGCAGCGGCGACGGCGAAGCTGCCAGACGCTTGTTCCGATGTTAGTTGAATGATGGACCCGTCAGCGAAGATCAAGGGTGGGTTTGTGGCTAGCGCCTTTAGATCCCAGGGTAAGCGGCGAGAACCCCATGTGTGAAGATGTTCGTAGAAGGCGATCGCCATATTCAGGGAGGTGTTTTCAATATTCGCGCGCACAGCGTCTGGGTCATGGTCAGGAGGCAATGCATTCACAAGCCCGTATCGCAGCTCAAGCACTGTAAGTAGGATTTTCGGATTTACGCTCGTGTAGCGCGCCCATAGCTCGATGTCGTCAGAGTACGCTTGCAGCGCCGAATCTCGCGCCTGCAGAAATGATCGGATGTCGAAATCGCCGACATTGGGACCCCACACGAACTGCCCATCCGCCAGAAGCTCAACTGGCAGATTCGTTTGAGCGAATGGGGAGAGCCAGGATACCCCGGAGGCAATTCTTTCTGCTGAATACGTACCATATTGACGGTTGGCGTTGGCGATAAGCGTGGCTAGCTGGCGATACGAGATCCTTTGCCCACCAGCCTGGCCACCAAGTGGATGGTGAGGGATCTGGTTGGATTCCTCCTCGCTGGTGCTCTGAAGGGTAGCGAGTGGAGAGATCACATCTTTGGGTGGGAGAATTGAGAATGTGGCTGCGTAGGTGCGTTGGGACGCGTCGGGACTCGATCGCTGAATTGGCGCGCTTCCCGGCAGCACGATGGTCGTGAGTAAAGCAAGTATTAGGATTGATAACCTGGACTTATGTTTCATATTCTCAATAATGCTCAAAGATCTACAAATATCGTGTTAATGGGAACAGGTCGGGATTTCTTATGGTAGGTAAGGACGGATCATGCAGCGTCTCTACCTGCAAATTAATTTGCCAAACTCACATGAATCAGAGGAACGATTGTGCAAGATTCAGACCCTGTACCTCTGGCGACCTCCTGGGATCATGCTACTTCATGAGATCGTGTATCACAATCGGACAAGAGTCCCGCATCGTCACTGGG
>WVZH01000339.1:0-225 GCA_011772595.1 Anaerolineales bacterium | reverse complement strand
CTTGGCATACCAGGTATCCAGCGCCACGTCTGCAAAACGTTGCACGGTGGGTTGCGCGGGCACGAAATCGCGGCCGTGAAGCATCTTCAAGAAGAACACGGAAGCTTCAGCGCGTGTGTTACCCTGCCAGGGGCAGTAAAGGGGCGGTGAAAGACTACAACCAGCGGTGTAACCATCTTCCCAAAGAACGGTCACCCACTTGGCGGCCCAACTTGAAAGAGGGAC
>WVZH01000228.1:80607-82610 GCA_011772595.1 Anaerolineales bacterium | reverse complement strand
CTCAGGCTCGACCCTCCGCTCAAGATGACGAAGCGAACGGACCTCACTTGCGCAGGGAAAGCGCTCATGCAACAATCCCCACGACACAATCTTTGGCCTTGTTGAAAGCCCCACAACAGAAATCGACGATTGAAAACTATCTCGTAACACGTAGAGCACACAGAAAGACAAGGCTAATCAGAAGACCCGAATACGGCGGTGAGGCATGCTTTTCATACCAGCATGACGAAATCAGACCACGAACAGCTGCCATCATCACGAGCGAAGAAACCCAACGAACAGGACAACGAGCCCGATACGAATGAAAACGCGGATAGTTCCACGGGCGTCCCACACATACACGTATCCCAACTTCCCAACGGCGTCGAGCTTCAAATAACCGCAGACGTACCCGAAGGCGTTCGTCTGCAAATCACGCTGGAAAGAATCCCGACCGAGCACACTGAGCGCGAACACGAGCCTGTATCAAAAGTCCTTCTCTCCACCCCAGCCTCAACACCCAGAAAAGCACGGATTAGGTTTCCACAGCTCACAATCTTGTCAAAGAAGCTCTTCGAAGACACCAAACGGGCGATCTACAGACTCGCTACGACGATCCGGGAACGCTTAGGCGCCATCCCTAGACTCGACAGAATATCTCCAGAACTGGTCTTCCTAGGCATTTCGATCGTCCTCTACCTGACCACCCGGCTATGGGGAATCGACCGTTTTCCAATCTTCTTCTATTCGGATGAGGCCAACAACGTCCTCTTCGGCGAGCAGGTGCTGAGGCAGGATTTTCGCGGCAGCGACGATGCTCTCCTTCCCGTTTATTTCGAATGGGATTATGACCGCTGGGCTCCAGTTTTGCCCGTCTACATCCATGCGCTGACGTCAGCGCTTTTCGGCAAATCCATACTGATCGCTCGTGCGACGACGAGCTTGCTGGGTTTCCTAGGCGTCCTGGCCGTCGCGTTCCTTCTCAGACAGATCTTTAAGACGCGGCTATGGTGGATGAGCGTCCTCCTCCTGACAAGCATACCGGCTTGGTTCCTATACACTCGCACAGCCTTCGAAACTGTCGTGGGAACGGCCCTCTACGCTTGTTTCTTGTTGTGCTATATGCTCTACCGGTACAGATCTCCACAGTATCTGTACGCAGCGATCGTGCTTGGGGCATGTGCCTTCTACTCGTACTCGAACTTGCAGGCGGTAATGATACTCATCGCCCTGCTGTTATTCATCAGTGATTTCCGCTATCACAAACAGCACCCCAACGTGTTCGTCGGTTCGCTGTTGCTGATCGCCGCCCTTTCGCTGCCCTTCCTCCGCTTCCGAATTCAACACCCGACGGCGATCGAAGATCACCTAAGATCCATCCACTCCTATTGGACCGAGCCCAGTTCACCCCAAGAGAAGATCGTCCAATATGTGAGACATTATTTGCGGGGCCTCAGCCCTTTTTACTGGTTTTTGGTGGAGAATGGCGAAGAGAATATATTGCCAAATCAACGCATGCCTGAGACCGGAAACCTGCCGCTCTTCATGCTGCCTCTTATGTTGATCGGAATCGCCTCCTGCCTTCGCCATTGGCGCTCCTCTGCTCACCGCAGCGTCTTGATTGCTGCCTTCGTAATCCCAGCCGGGGCGGCGATGGACAGCATCGAGATCCCGCGTGTTCTGGCTTTCGTCGTCCCAGCCACAGTCCTTGCCATATTGGGGCTTGAGTGGCTGTCACAGAAACTAAACCGTATCCCTCATCCGGCCCAGGCCACCACCCTCCTGCTCACCTTCTCGCTAATGGGTTTGGGGATGTTTCGTGAATCCCTGCTGGAAGGACCTACGTGGAACACCGATTACGGACTGTACGGCACGCAATTTGGCGTCAAACAAGTCTTCGAAGAAACCGTTCCCCAGTTGTTGGAAGATAACCCTGATGCAGTGATCATCATGTCCACAACCTGGGCCAACAACACCCACCTGTTCCCCTACTTCTTCCTCACACCAGATCAACGCAGACGGGT
>WVZH01000228.1:67157-80582 GCA_011772595.1 Anaerolineales bacterium | reverse complement strand
CGAGCGAGCTCAAGTCCATTGCTAGCCTCGATTGATCTTGTGCATACGATTGACGATCCCACAGGTAAACCTGCATTCTTCTTCGCTCGCATCGCCTACGTAGACGATGTGGAAGAGATTTTCCTCGAACGCCAAAAACCTGTCGAGGAGGACGTTGAATTCGAAGGACAATCTCTACGTGTACTTCACTCCCGTCTTGACGCAGGGATGGTCCGCGATCTTTTCGATGGTAATTTCGAAACACTGGTCCGTGGGGAACGCGCCAATCCGTTTGTCCTAGAAATCCATCTCCCAAAACCTCAAAACCTCCGCGGGTTGCGACTCACCGTGGGCTCAATGGCCGATTTCACAGTCACAGTGCGCCCCGCGCCTGCGGACGGATCCGGTGGTCCGGAATTCGTCCGTCAATTCGTCAATCTGGAGATGGACCCTGTGGTTGAAATCCCATTCTCCAGCGAAACCCTCCTAACCTCTTCCTTGCGGATTGAGATTTTGGATAATCAGGCTGGTCCCGAAGCCAAGATCCATGTCCGCGAAGTCAGTTGGTACTGAAAAGATAAATTTGACCCGGCGATTCATGTCATAATAGAACCACCGATGAGCGAAGCTGAATCCATCCGTAAATCCCCCGAGCCTCGCACGGGGAAGACGCTCATACGCGACTTTAAACATCTTGGCTTAGAAGCCGGAATGACCGTGCTCGTCCATAGTTCCCTTAGCTCGCTGGGTTGGGTATGCGGTGGCCCGGTTACCGTAGTGCAAGCACTGATGGACGTGATCACTCCGGAGGGAACGCTGGTGATGCCGACCCATTCCGGCGACCTCAGCGATCCAGCGAAATGGGAAAACCCACCCGTGCCGGAGGCATGGTGGGCGATCATCCGCAAGACTATGCCTGCATACGATCCGCGCACCACGCCTACCCGCCAAATGGGGCGCATCGTCGAGGTTTTCCGCACCTGGCCGGGCGTGCTACGCAGTGCTCACCCCACGTCCTCCTTCGCTGCCTGGGGAGCAAACGCCTCCTTCGTCACCGCCGATCACGCCCTGGGCAGCGACATGGGTGAGGCCTCGCCCCTGGCACGCATCTACGATCTCGGCGGTTGGGTGTTGTTACTCGGCGTGGGGTACGATAACAACAGCTCCTTCCACCTTGCAGAATACCGCATGCCCAATCCAAAACCCATCCAGCAGGGCGCACCGATTATGCAGGACGGTCGCCGCGTCTGGAAAATGTATGAAGACATTTATCTCGATGACGAACCCTTCGAACGGATGGGCATAGATTTCGAAGCCAGCTCACATGTCATAAAAGGGAAAATCGGATCGGCGCAGGCGCGCCTCTTTCCACAACGAGACGCCGTCGACTTCGCGCTGCAATGGCTCTCACAGAATCATAAGTCGTGAGCCATCAAACTTCCGGGTAGCTATGGGCTTCCGGAACATCGATCGAAAGGGGACCCACCAATGGAATTTCGATTGCTCGGTCGCACAGGGGTTCGCGTATCTCCTCTCTGTCTGGGAACGTTGAATTTCGGCGGTCCAACCCCGGAAAAGGAAGCCATACGCATGCTTCACAAGGCTCTCGATCAGGGGATCAACTTCATCGACACGGCGAACACGTATGTGCAAGGCGAAAGCGAGCGCGTTATCGGCAAGGCCCTGTCAGACGGCCGACGCGATAAGGTCATCCTTGCCACCAAAGTCCATTATCCTCAATCGGGCGACCCCAACGATTTCGGCAACTCTCGGCTTCACATCCTGCACGCCGTGGAGGGGTCCCTAAACCGCCTGCAGACCGATTGGATTGATCTATACCAGATCCATCGTCCCGTTTTCGACGTTCCACAAGACGAGACCCTACGCGCCCTTGACGATCTTGTCCACCAGGGAAAGGTGCGCTACATCGGCTGCTCGACGTTCCCCACGTGGATGGTGATGGAGGCGCTGGCGATCAGTGAACGTTATGGACTATCTCGGTACGTGACCGAGCAACCACCCTACAACCTGCTGGATCGGCGTATCGAAAACGAGCTGGTACCCATGGCGCTGCGCTACAATATCGCAATTCTTCCCTTCTCCCCGCTAGCAATAGGAGTTCTTGCAGGTCGCTACAAGGAATTCGACCAGCACCCGAAAGGATCGCGTGCAGCTCGCATCGGGACCTGGGCGGCCGAGCGTGTGACCAAGAAAGGTATAGATGCGGGACGAAAGGTCTCCGAGCTAGCTGCCTCAGTTGGAATCACACCCTCCCAACTTTCACTCCTCTGGGTTAGAGACCAGCCCGCCGTGACGTCACCCATCATCGGTCCGAGAACCGAGGAGCATCTGGAGGATGCGCTCGGCGTGCTCGACATGCACCTGGAGGCTGATACTGCTGCCGCCCTCGATGAGATCGTCCCACCGGGAAGCGCTGTTGCCGACTTCCACAACACCAGCGGTTGGATGAAGACGAAGCTGGATTGACACATCCACTTGGAAACGAAAGGGGGTATACGGGGTTTTCAAAACCGAGACATGCTAAAGGCGAACGATTATCTGAAATTTAATTAAACTAGGAGGAGAATCATGCTTACAGAACGCATCATTGGAGCTTTCACCTTTCGAACCAGTGTCTACGCCGAGGTGGAGAACGACACCACATTCACCACGACAGCCTGGATGATCGTGGCGGTAGTCGCCTTTTTCAACCAACTCGGAACACGAGCGTCGAGCAACTTGTTCTCCTGGTTGGCTGGAACCATTGTGGGAACCATTTTTGCGCTCATCGGGTTCGCAATTGCCGCCCTGATTATCAGCTGGGTGGGGCGCACGGTGTTCTACGCTGAAGTCAACTTCGACGAACTCGTACGAACGCTCGGTTTGGCCTACGTGTGGAACATCCTGGGCGTCTTCGGTGCAGTTGTCGCCTTCTCAGAAGTACTGCAGTGTGTAACGGCACCCGCCTTCATCCTCGCCTGGTTACTCGGCCTGATCGCATGGTTTGTTGCCGCCAAGGAGGCATTGGACCTGGAATGGGTGCAGACCATCGTCACTGTAGTCGTCGGTTGGATAGCCTTCTTTGCGATCATGTTCGTTGCCGGACTTATCTTGGGAGTCCTCGGTCTGAGTGCGGCCGCACTCGGAGGTTTTCTCACCTAGCAGCGTTACTCACACAGTTCGAAGAATATCCTCCTCAAGAGATCTTAAGAATGCTTGCTGCGTGGCGCCCGATTGGGCGCTACGCAGCACGGGTTTTTAACTCACTTTTATAGATCGCGAACGAAAACTCGGTGGTTCTTGTAAGGCACGCCACCCACATTTTCCAGGTCGGCACGCATCTGTACGGCGCTCTCTGCGACCTGGGTCAGATCGGCGTGTTGGTAGCCAAACTCGTGTATGGTCTTCTCCATCTCCGAGTAAAGCAAGGCGTTGCCACCACGTCCGTGATACTCGGGCAGAACCCCGGCTCCATTCAAGGCGATCCATTTGGTGCGCTTCATTTCGATAAGCAGGTCGAGGATTCCGAAGGGAAGGAGGCGACCCTTGCTGCGTTGGATGGCCGCCGAGACGTCCGGGAACCCGAAGAGGAAGCCAACGACTTGATCCCCATGTGTGATGACCTTGATCAGCCGCGCATCAGTGACGGTCAGGATTTCGTTGAGAACATAATCGATCTCATTCTCGCTCAACGGATAATATTCCCAATTTTCCACGAACGAATCGTTGTATGTCTTCCCAATTCTCGGCGCCCATGCGCGTAATTCGCGTTTACTATCAAAACGCTTCACCGCCAATCCGCTACGCTTGGCGGCACGTTCGGCAATGCGATGCACTCTCTCAGGCAGTCTGAACGTATCAGCCCCCAGATAACAAGAGACAAAATCAACTTCCTTCTGGAACCCGAGTTCCTCCATGAACTTCGGATAATAGGGTGGGTTGTAGTTCATCATGGTCATCGCCGGCCGATGCTCGAAACCATCCACCAACATACCATACCCATCGAGTGGACCGAATCCTTTGGGGCCGACAACCTGATTGAGGCCGCGGGCACGCGCCCATTCATCCGCGTGTGCGAAGAGCGCCCGAGCGATCTCCAAGTCTCCTAGACATTCAAAATAATAAAACTGCGCCTGCTCCTTTGTGTGATACTGATTGTAGGGTTTGTTCTCCAGTAGCGCGATGCGCCCGACGTCCTCTCCATCGCGGACGGCGAGAAAGAACTCAGCGTCTGAATGCTCATAGAAAGGATGTTTTTCGCGGTTCATCCGCGTTGCGACGTCGATACGAATCGGCGGCACCCACAGCGGATGTTTCTCATAAAGCCGAAAGGGAAAATCGATAAAACGACGTACCTGACGCTTCTCGCGGGTGTCAACTTGATGAACCGTAATCATGACGACCTCCCAAACGAACTCCACTTGATTGTAGCACTCCCCAAAACCCTCTACAATCGGGTATCATCCATTTGACAAGTGGAAGGAGTTCTTCGTGTTCTTTCGCGTCTCACGCTGGCTTCTGAGAGTGGTATTCGCGCTCCTGACACGGCTCTCCATCTACGACTACGAGAATCTTCCGACCCAAGGCCCCTACATCCTCGTGTTTAACCACATGAGCATCGTCGATGGCGCATTGGTCTTCTCGATTCTACAAGGGCCTCGGATGACCGGGTGGGCCGCCGAGAAATACGAACGGCATCTTATCTACGGAAACCTCATTCGCCTTTACGGCGGCATCTTTATTCGGCGCGGCCAAGTCGACCGCGACGCGCTCTCACTTGGTGTTACACGCATCCATCAGGGATACATCTTCGGTTTGGCGCCGGAAGGCACCCGCAGCAAGGTGGGCTCGCTCATACGCAGCAAGACCGGCGCCGCCTTCCTTGCGCACGAATCCCACGCCCCCATCGTACCGATCGGCATCGCGGGCACCGAAGCGACCTTCCAAATGCTGGCTCGCCTCCGCCGCCCCAAAATCGACCTGCGCATCGGCAAACCTTTCCATCTCCCACCTCTCAACGAAGAGACACGCCACGCCGATCTACGCCGCAACACCGACGAGATCATGTGCAGAATCGCGCTACTTCTCCCCGAAAAATATTGGGGCGTGTATACCGGGCATCCCCGGTTACTGGAATTGCTGGAAGAACAGGGATTAGGGATCAGGGATTAGGGATCTGGAAGAGCGATCTATGATATCAGTGTACTGATCCCTGTTCCCTGATCCCCTTTTACTCCCCCTCATAGGTGATACGCACATCCCCCCCTCGGTTCCACCCTGGGTGGGATGGTTTTCTTTTCCCCTTCGACTACCATATAGAACAAATGTTCGATTTCCGGAGCGGCGTACGTCCCTGCTCGGAGATCTCAGGAGGATCCTCGATGCAAGAAGAAAACGATCCGTTTGCGCTCATGCACCTCCCGCTGCCGGCCAAGGATCCGGCACTGCTGGAAGCGCTGCTTCAACCGCGCATCGCCCTCTTCTGGGGCGCCGACACGCCAACCCGGGCGCTCTTGGCGATGCTCACCACCTTGGCCGTGGGCGGTCGACCCGTGCGCGTCTTCGACGGGGGCAACCGTTTTGATGGCTACTTCATCGCCCGCCTGGCGCGGCGCATGTGCAAACACCCCTACGCGGCGCTGGAGCGCATCCGCCTATCGCGCGCCTTCACCTGCTTCCAACTGGCCGAGTTGATCGAGAACACACCCAGCGCTCCCGAACCGCTCTTCGTCCTCGATCTGCTGACGACCTTCTACGACGAGAGCGTACCGTTACGCGACTGCGAACGCCTGCTGGCGACCACGATCACCCACCTGAAACGGCTGGCTGCGGTCGGCCCGGTGATCGTCGGCGCGCGCGAACCGCGCGCGCTGGTCAAGGAGCGCTGGGCGCTGTTGGACCATCTCCAGGTGGCAGCGGACATCGCCTGGCTGTTGCGCGCGCCGGAAGGAGCACTGGCGGAGCAGCCACAACTCTTCTAAAGGGATCAGGGAATAGGGATCTGGGATCAGGAAACCACATACTTCCAGATCCCACAATCCTAATCCCTAATCCCCGACCCTAATCCCTATTTCCTTGAGGTAACCCATGGGCCGAACACTACCCTCCATCACCAACGCCTTCCTGCAGGAGCAACAATCCCTGAGCCGTTTTCGGCGCGCGTTGCGTCTGGAAGACCAACGCGCGCTCGACGACCTCCTAGCGGCCTCTCGCCACCATTTGGCCGCCGCTGCCTACGCCTCCCACCTGCTGCCCTTCGAGACCATGTTGCTGGCCATGCTGGTGGAGGAACACAAGGAGGTGCGCCGCCTGCGACAGCGCCTCGACGACCTCCAGCGTCTGGTAGTGATGATGCACCCGGACCCGGATCAGTCTCCGCCGCTTCCCTCTCCACAAACCTCCATAGACGCGGCTGACTCGGGCCAGGCACTAGGTGCATCACCACTCCCAGACCCAGAGCCCAACCGCCCCAGCAAGCACACCCGACCCCGGGAGGACTGATGACATCGTTGTTCGGTTGGCTCTTCGACGTCTATCCCGCCGGAGACGGCATGGCGGTGTGGCTGATCGACGAGCAGGGCGACGCGCACCTCCTGCGGGACACCTTCACCCCCTGTTTCTACGCGCGCGGACCTCGCCAAGAACTGCGCGCCGTCTGCCAGATGCTGCGCGCTCAGCGAGCGCCGGTGACGCTTCGTCGCGTGGAACGCATGGACTTGTTCCTCGATCGCGCTGTTGAGGCGTTGGAGGTCGGCGTGCGCGTGCCGGGGCTGCTGCCGCGCTTGTTCCGACAGACAGCCGATTTGCGCCCCGATCTGACGTACTACGACGCCGACATTCCACTACCACAGCGCTACGCTCTAGCACGGGAAGTGTTCCCGCTGGCCTACTGCACCGTCGAACACCAGCAAGGCCGCATACGACGCATCGAGGCACTCGACACTCCCTGGGAGATCGACTATCGCCTCCCGCCGCTGCGCGTGATGACCCTACAGCTCGCTGGCGAGAGCCGCGACCCGGGTCGCGGCCACCGCGGCGACCTGCTGGTGGAGATCGAGGGGCAAACGTTTCGTTTCCCGCGCACGAAGAGCCGGCAGCTGCTGCTCGGCGTGCGCCACCTGGTCGAACGCTACGACCCGGACGCGCTGGTGAGCACCTATGGCGACAATTACATCCTCCCTCGCCTGCTCCAACTCTCCCGCCACTACGGCATCCCACTGCAACTCAACCGCGACCGCGCCAAGCAAGTGCAGCACAAGCCGGCCTCTTCCTACTTCTCATATGGCCGAGTGATTTTCCGCAACGAGCAGCACCTGCTCTTCGGACGCTGGCACCTCGACCGCCAGAACGCCTTCCTGGCCAACGATTACGGCATGGACGGGATCCTGGAGATCGCACGCCTCACCAACTTGCCGATCCAGACCGTGGCGCGTGTTTCCACCGGCACGGGGATCAGCGCCATGCAGGTCAACACCGCCCTGCGACGCGGCGTGTTGGTGCCCTGGCAGAAACGCCAACCCGAAACACTCAAGAGCGGTAGTGATCTGCTGCTCGCCGACAAGGGCGGCCTCGTCTATGCCCCCATCCTTGGCTTGCACGAGCACGTCGCCGAACTCGACTTCACCGCGATGTATCCCAGCATCATGGTGCACTTCAACATCTCCCCCGAGACCGTCGGTGCAGCGTGCTGCCCGGGCGAGCCGATCCCTGAGTTGGGTACGCCCGTCTGTCACCACCGTCAGGGTTTGGTGCCGGAGACGTTGGCGCCGCTGCTCGAGAAGCGCAACCGCTATAAGGCGCAGATACGGGCGCTGCCCGAGGACGCCCCGCAAGCGGAGACCTACCGGCGGCGCTACTCGGCCCACAAGTGGCTCCTGGTGACCTGCTTTGGTTACCTGGGCTACAAGAACGCCCGCTTTGGACGCATCGAAGCCCACGAAGCCGTCAACGCCTACGGACGCGAGGTACTGCTGAGGACCAAAGAATTGGTCGAAGCGCGCGGCTTTCGCGTCCTGCACCTGTACGTAGACGGCTTGTGGATCCACAAGCCGCAGGCGCAAGGGCGACCGGACTATGAAGCTCTGCTGGAGACGATTCGCGCCGAGACCGGCTTGCAAATCGGCCTGGAGGGGATCTACCGCTGGTTGGCCTTTCTGCCCTCGCGCACCGAGCCGCGCGTAACCGTCGCCAACCGTTACTTCGGCGCCTACGAGGACGGCTCGCTCAAGGTGCGCGGCATCGAGGCTCGCCGCCGTGACACGCCGCCCTACATCAAGGAAACGCAACTCGAAATGCTCAACATCCTGGCTCAGGGTCGCGACGCGCGCGGGTTTCGCGCCGCCATGCCGACAGCGGTGTCCTACGCGGCGCAGCGCCTGCACCTGCTGCGCGCCGGCCTCGTCCCGGCGCGCGATTTGGTCGTCACCCACCGCCTGTCGCGTCGCCCGGACGAATACGTCGTGCGCACCGTCGCCGCCCGCGTTGCAGTGGAACTGACACGCCAGGGCGTGGAGCTCAGCCCAGGGGAACGGCTGCGCTTCCTGCTGGTGCCGGGGCCGGAGAAGGCGCGTGCCTGGGAGCGGATCGAAGGCGAGATACCCTACGACCGGGCAGCCTACACCGAACTCATGCTGCGCGCTGTGGAGAGCGTCTTCGCCGCCGTCGGCGTGGACCGCGCCACACTGGAAACTTGGCTGCTGGCCAACGCCGGCTACTGGGGGTCGCCAGGCGTGCTGCCGCCGCCGGGCGTGGATATTGGCGCACCCTTGTGGGCGCTGAGGCCCACCGCTTGGGACAGGGAGCAGGGATTAGGGATCGGGGATCAGGAAGAGCATAGGGATCAAGTTTGTAGCATCAACACGAAGGGCGATACCCAGTCCCTGATCCCTAATCCCTACGTTCTTCCCAATCCCTTGTCCCAGATCCCTGATCCCCGCGTAAACAACAGTAGCAAAAATTATGTATCCCTTTGAGGTATCGAGATGAAACGTTCAAACGTCTTCCTCATCGTAACTGGATTGGTAAGCTTGGCCGCCAATGTCTTTGCCATCATGAGCTATTTCACCGAAGAGGGAGCATTCGTCGGTTGGCAAATGGACCCAGGGCTGATGGTGGCGCTCACCTTCGTGCTCATGGCCTACAGTCTGGCGACGTGGTCTGCGATGGCCTGGCGTTGGGCGCAAGGTCGCATCCAAGGAAACAAACGCCCCGCCACGTTCCTGCTAAACGCACTGACGACGTTCCCTCTGATGACGGTTTGGTTAATGGTGCTCTTTTCTGTAGTCGGGTTCACCGAAATGCCAACCCCCGAGCGGTGGCTTGTCGCGATGGGTTTCGCATGGGGCGCCACCCCCTTCATTGCCTTAGGGCTGACTGCGTCAGGCGAGGTGTTGGGCCCGCTTCTCACTGGATGAGCTCACCGATCCCGCCGGCCTCGTCTCCGAGGTAGATGAAAGAGAACGCGGTGTAGACATCCGAAGACCTCCTCGTTCCTCGAGGCCGCCTCGTTGCTACAGTCACCATATCGCACTACAATCCTGCGAATTTAGGAACCGGCGTGACAAGCGTGGGCGAGGCGCACATCATANNATGAAGAAATCCGTCCTTGGCCTGATCGTGCTGTTGGCTGTTTCTCTCACCGCATGCGGCGGAGGGGCACCATCACCAACAGCAACGAACACCCCAGAGCCGGCACAACCCACGTCTCCACCAGCCACCGCCACTCCCGAGCCGACACCTACAGAAGACACCACATACAAGCGAGTGCAGGAGTACTTGGGTGAGTGGAGCGGTGAGTGGCGCAACACGACCTTCGGTTCCCGCGGCGCAGCCCGCGCAACCTTTACGGCTGAACCCGACGGTACAGCTACCTTCACCATCGATCTGGACGGTTTCGTTTTCGGTGCCCTCGACCCAGACCCGGTGACCTACACAGGCACATTCAGCGCCGACGGCGCAATCTTCGAAGCGCCGGGCGATCCCCTGTTTGGGGATCTTACGATCACGGTCTCAAGCGACGGGAAAGTCACGATCTTGGGAGAATTGGTCCCTGTTGAAGGAATCGCCTCACTGGCCGCCACCGGCACGATCACCCCGGAGGTTCTCAATCTCAAGTACACGGTAACCTTCGCAGGCAGTGGCGAAGCCGTGGGAGAATTTGAGCTCACAAAGAATTCCTAAACACGGCTGTATAAGAAACGGCAACAAAAGCCCTCACAAATCGCAGACAACTCTTGAAACGAGGCTCGCTGTCGATGAGGCTTGACAAGCAACCTGGCTGGCCTGATGATCAGGCCGGCCAGGTTCTTTCTCATCCTTACTGCATGCAATAATTTGTATCTTCAGCTTCTCCCAGCACATCGTCGATTTCCTTTCTCATGGGCGCGGGGGGTGATCCCTGTGTGCGCAGCGATAACAGCTAACGTCGTCGAATCGACTGTACAGAATGCTCAAATAACTGATTTGTGTTTGACGTATTCCCCTATCTCGTGGTATCATCCGCAAGTCTACGAACCGCTGGTACGCAGGGCCGTAGCATTTGGAGGACCAAAACATCAGTACATCGGAATATAGAATTAACGAGGACATACGCGCACGAGAAGTACGCCTGATCGGACCCGATGGGAAGAACTTTGGGGTGGTTCCTCTTGCAGAGGCTCTCGAGGTCGCCGAAAAAGCTGAACTCGATCTGGTCGAAGTCGCACCGAACTCCCAGCCCCCCGTTTGCCGAGTTCTCAATTATGGCAAGTTCCTTTACGAGAAGGCAAAGAAAGATCGCGAAGCGCGTAAAGCGCAGGCAAAAGTCGAAATCAAGGAAATCCGCCTACGTCCAAAAACCTCCGAACACCATCGCGGTTTTAAGATTCGCGATGCACGACGCTGGTTGACCGAGGGCAAGAAAGTCCGAGTCCGCATCCGCTTTCGCGGCCGCGAAATCACCTATCCGGAGATCGCCCTCGAGGATCTGAAACAGATCGCAGAAGAACTTTCAGACGTCGGCACAATNNAAAGCGAGTCTCTTCCCCGCGGGTAGGAACGCCGCCCGCGGGGCTGTGTCGAAGGAGCAAGACTGTGCCTCGAAAGGCAACCAAGAAGGGTAAGTACAAACTCAAGACGCACAAGGCGACCGCGAAGCGCTTTCGGATGACCAGTCAAGGTAAACTGGTAAGGACGAAGAGCGGAAAAGGCCACCTGCGTCGCAGAACGCCAAAAAGGACGAAACGCCAGTTCACCAAGATGATCCCAGTGAAAGGCAAGAGCATTCAACAGCGCGTTCGCCGTTTGGCACCCTACCTGACGAAATACAAGGCCAACCCAAACGCGCGCAGTGGAAAATCGTCCTGACCGTCAGATTTTTGAAGTTGCGGCCGTTAGGTGTACCCAACAGATGCGCTCGACGCATCGGCGCCTAGTGGAACGCAGGAGTGTGAAACGTGACTAGAGTAAAGGGTGGAAACGTCACCCGTCGTCGTCATAAAAAAATCATAAAATCCGCCAAAGGGATGTATGGCACTCGGCATCGGCTCTTCCGCCGTGCCAATGAGGCCATGCTCAAAAGCCTGTGGTATGCCTACCGCGATCGTCGCACCCGCAAGCGTGTTTTGCGTAGGCTCTGGATTGCGCGTATTAACGCCGCTGCTCGGAGGAATGGCACGACGTACAGCCGCCTAATCCACAACATGAAGCAAGCTGGGATTCGCCTCAACCGCAAGATGCTCTCCGACCTAGCAGTGCGCGATCCCAAAGCCTTCACCGCCATCGTCCAGGCAGCCACCAAGCAATAAGGTCAACTGTGCTTTTAAAATCTTTGGACGCTTCGGCGTCCTTTTTTCATTCCCAACGGGCCTCACAAATTCACGCAACTAGACGTCACATGCTGACAGGCTCTACACTATAATTGAACTACTTGCAGCCGAATGGAGTACGGTTTCTAGACCGGAACATCTGCGCGTGGAGATCCGGTTTTCAGCCGAAGTCCTTGGCTCGCTGTGGAGGCAGATGTGTTGTCGAAGATCAGAAAACGAGAAGCCATGCAGTCCACAAGCCGTTCTCACATCATGGACAGGCTATGCGGAACCTCGAAGACCCGAGGAAGATTCCGCATGTCCCTCGGTATTCTGGCTCTTGTCGCGGTCGCCATCCATGCTTGCATAGCGGTTCCCCCCAGCGGATCGCCGCGTCTGACTTCGCTGCCTGAAGGGGACACTTCACTCCCCGATCCAGGATCCTCAGCTATAGGCACGAGTCCGGAGGCCGGCTTGGTGGACACGAGCGCACTGCCGGATCAGATCACAGGACACCTCAATGTTCGCTTCGAAAACCTCTCGATCGAGGATGGGCTCTCCCAAAGTGTAGTCGTCGCCATCCTTCAGGATAGCAGAGGCTTCATGTGGTTCGGCACCCAAGATGGACTCAATCGCTACGACGGTTATGAGTTCNNTTGTATGAGGACAGCACCGGCACGATGTGGGCCGGCACAAACGGTGGTGGACTCAACCGGTTCAATCGCGAGAGCGAGCAATTCATTCGTTATCAATTCAATCCCAATGACCCTCATAGTTTGAACAACGACCTTATCACCACGATCTACGAGGACCATGATGGCATTCTATGGGTTGGCACAAATTCCGGTGGACTGAATCGTTTCGACCGGGAAGCGCAGCAATTTACGCATTACCAGAACCAAGCGGACGACCCTCAAAGTCTGAGCGACAACACCGTCACCGCAATTTATGAGGATCGTTTTGGAGTGCTTTGGGTCGGAACCGATGAAGAAGGGCTCAACGAGTTCCATCGCCAGACTGAGACCTTCACTACGTACGCTCACGATCCGAATGAACCAACCTCTTTGAGCGACGGTACCATCACATCTCTCCTCGAGGACAGTCAGGGCAAGCTCTGGGTTGGCACGTCTGACGGGGGTCTCGATCGATTCGATCGCGACACGAAACGGTTTATCCACTACCAAAACCAACCTGACGACCCAACCAGTCTGAGCGACAACTCGATTCAAGCTTTGTACTATGATCGGTCCGGGAATCTGTGGGTCGCGACCAACAGCGGCGGCCTCAACAGATTGATCCCTCAATCGAACGATTTCATCCGCTATCAAGCCGATCCCAGTAACCCATTCAGCTTGACCGGCAATCAAATCACGTCGATCTTTGAAGATCAGGCGGGCGTCCTCTGGTTTGGCACCTTCGGCAGCGGTATTGACTTCTACGACCCACACAAGATCAAGTTCGCGCACTATTTCAGCGACCCGAACAACCCCCAAGGGTTGAACGACAACGGGGTTTGGACATTCCTGGAAGATTCTGAAGGAGTCCTCTGGATTGGCACATTTGCTGGTGGCTTGAATCGCTTCGATCGTGCAACGGGCGAATGGCGCCATTACATGAATGATCCCAATGACCCCACAACCATAAGTAGCGATAACGTACTCTC
>WVZH01000228.1:52714-67152 GCA_011772595.1 Anaerolineales bacterium | reverse complement strand
TTCAACGCACAGGAAGAACGCTTTGACCAATTCCAAGTCCTGGAAAATGTTATGTGCATCACGGAGGACTCCACTGGCACGATATGGTTTGGGGGGACTGGAGGGTTCGGCCAGTTGGATCCACAAAGCGGAGAGTTTACAGTCTACGCGGGCGACGCCGACGATCCTGATAGCATCAACTCAAATGCGGTTGTATCCATCCATCAAGACCAGGAGGGAAACTTCTGGTTGGGTACTTTCAATGGCGGTCTTTCCATTTTTAATCCTCAATCTCAACAATTTACACATTACATCCACGATTCCGACGATCCTAACAGCTTGAGCAACAACCTCGTCCTCTATGTGTATCAAGATCGTGAAGGCACGTTTTGGATTGCCACGCTCGGTGGGCTAAACAAGTATGTGCCCGAAACCAAATCCTTCAAGCGTTTCAGGGAGAAGGACGGCCTTCCAAATGATTCGGTTTACGGTATCTTGGAGGACGATCAGGGAAACCTCTGGCTCAGCACCAACCGAGGCATATCCAAATTCGATCCCAAGACGGAAATCTTCACAAACTACGATGTACGCGACGGACTGCAAAGCAATGAATTCAATCAGAACGCCTATTTCAAGAACGACAAGGGGGAAATGTTCTTCGGCGGAGTGAATGGCTTCAATATATTCCGACCGGAGAACGTTGTCGACAATCCGTATATCCCCCCCGTCGTGATCACCGATTTCAAGCTGTTCAATGAATCTGTCGAGATTGGTGAGGGATCACCTCTGCAGAAAGCCATCACGGAGACCGATGAAATCATCCTCTCATATCGAGACGATTTCTTTTCCTTCGAATTTGCGGCACTGCATTACTCCGATCCAGATGAGAACCAATTCCGATATCTTCTTGAGGGTTTTGACAAGGACTGGAACGAAGTTCAGAACCGGCGTTTTGCAGGCTATACCGGTGTACCGCCAGGGAACTATACCTTCAAGGTCCTGGGGTCGAACAGTGACGGCATTTGGAACGAAACCGGTGTAGCACTCGCTATTTCCATCACACCTGCATTCTGGCAGACCTTGTGGTTCCGCGGCCTACTAGCCCTCGCAATCATTGGGGGTAGCTTTGGCTATCTCCGCATGAGAGTCCGGACCTCCGAAGCCCAGAAACAACAGCTTGAGGTTCTCGTCGAACAACGGACAAAGGAATTGAGAGAAACGCTGGTCGAGTTGACGCAAGCCAAAGAGGCTGCCGAAGTTGCGAACCGTGCCAAGAGTGTTTTTCTGGCCAATATGAGTCACGAACTGCGTACCCCCCTCAACGCCATCCTCGGTTTCAGTCAATTGATGCTACGATCTGCAGACTCGTGGGGACGAGAGGATGCCCAGTTCGGCGTAGATCAGCGTGAAAACCTCGAAGTCATCGCCAGAAGCGGCGAGCACCTGTTGAGTCTTATTAATGAAGTGTTGGAGATGTCGAAGATCGAAGCCGGTCGCGCCACGCTAAACGAGTTGCCTTTCGACCTGCATCGCCTTCTCGACGGTCTGGAGGACATGTTCCGCTTAAGGACCGAAGAGAAAGGACTCTCGTTGTTATTCGAAAGAGACCCAGAGGTTCCTCAGTTTATCCTCGCCGATGAAGGCAAACTACGACAGGTGTTGATGAACCTGCTTGGCAACGCCACCAAATTTACACAATCCGGGGAGGTCAACTTACGCACGCGCATACGTAATGTGCCCAGAGATAAAACGGAAATCCAGAAAGACAAACTTCTCCGTTGGGGCCCCATGCTGCGCTTCGAAGTGCAGGACACTGGCCCAGGCATCGCCTCTGAAGAACTGTCGTTCGTTTTCGATCCCTTTGTGCAGACCTCTAGCGGACAGGAGGCGCAGGAGGGTACGGGCCTGGGTTTACCGATCAGCCAGCAATACGCGCACTTAATGGGCGGAGAGATCACTGTCGATAGCCAAATCGGACGCGGCAGTACGTTCACCTTAGAAATACCGAACGAGTTGGCCGACTCCGTCGAAGTAGAGACCATCAAGCCTCGACGCAGGGTGATTGGGCTTGAAGCGGTAGAGACGCCTTACCGCCTTTTGATCGTCGACGACAAAACGGTCAACCGCAAACTGCTGGTTAAATTATTTGAACCGTTTGGTTTCGAGCTAAAGGAAGCCACCAACGGCAAAGAAGCCATCGAAGCCTGGGAAGCATGGGAGCCGCACCTCATTTGGATGGACATGCGTATGCCGGTGATGGACGGCTACGAAGCGACGCGACACATCAAGGCCACCACGAAAGGGCAGGCGACGGTGATCGTAGCAATAACAGCGAGCGCCCTGGAAGAAGACCGTGAAATCATATTGTCTGAAGGTTGCGATGCCTATATCCGCAAACCATTCCGAGAGGACGAACTCTTTGGCGCTTTGGAGGAACATCTGGGATTACGCTTCGTATACGAGAAGATCGAACCCGAAGTCGACAGTGACGATGAAATCGAGCGGCTTGAAGACCTGCGTGGAAAGCCGTATCCACACCAAGTACTCGTGAGCAGGATGTCGGCATTACCTCCTGAGCTGATTGAGAATCTAGAGAAGGCAACGATCCTCGGGGATTTAAGCAAGATCCTCTCATCAATTAATGGGATACGCGAGCAGGACAAAACACTCGCGGCAGTTCTGGACGAGATGGCACATAAGTACGCCCACAATAAGATTCTGAGAATCATCCGAAATGCGCAAGAGGTAACCAATGCGAAGTAAGAAAAACGAAGTCTCAGAAGACATACTCATCGTTGACGACACGGCTAACAACCTGCGCCTGCTCTCCCAGATGCTGGCAGAACATGGATACAGTGTGCGCGCCGTAACAAGCGGAGAACGAGCCCTCGCCTCCGTTCAGGTCACACCTCCTAGCCTGATCCTGTTGGACATCAAAATGCCGGAGATGGACGGTTACGAGGTGTGCGAGCGCTTAAAAGCAGATAGTCAAACGCGCGACATCCCTATTATCTTCATCAGCGCGCTGGACGACGTGCAGGATAAAGTCAACGCCTTCACCGTTGGAGGGGTGGACTACATCACGAAACCCTTCCAATTAGAGGAGGTCCTGGCCCGAGTTGAGACCCACCTGGCTCTGAGAAAGTTGCAGCTGCAACTACAGGATGCCAACAGAAAATTCGAGCAGGAACTCACACTGGCCGGAAGCCTGCAGGCCAGCTTCTTCCCCTGCGAACCGCTTGAGATTGCGGGCTGGCAGATGGCAGTGTCGCTGAACCCAGCAAGGGAAACTTCCGGCGATTTCTACGATATCCTCTCCCTCCCCGATGGAAATGTTGGTTTTCTCGTCGCCGACGTGGTCGACAAAGGGGTAGCGGCTGCGCTTTACATGGCACTCTCTTGGTCTCTGCTGCGCACTTTCGCCTCCGAATTCCCGTCAGACCCGAAGCAGGTCCTTGCCGCCGTCAACCGACGTATCATCTCCGATACGGACGCCTCGCGCTTTGTCACCGTCTTTTACGGCGTCCTAGACCCATCGTCAGGAAAGCTGACATATGCCAACGCAGGCCATAACCCGCCTCTTCACTTACACAGTACGGAATCCCGGCGAGTCACAAAACTGACAAAAACCGGGATGCCTTTGGGCATTCTCGAAGACAGAACCTGGGAGGCGAACACAGCGCAGCTTGAACCTGGCGACGTGCTCGTGCTATACACAGACGGTGTCACCGAAGCGCAAAATCCTAGGGGCGCCTTCTTCGGCGAGGAGCGAGTCCTGAAATCTCTCAAAGCAAATTCCAAGCGCACGGCCGACGAGATCCAACACGCCCTGATCAAGGATATCCTTTCCTATATCGGCGATGCCCCTCAACTCGACGACATCGCTCTGATCGTCTTGGTTCGCGATCCAGCGCACTGAAAGACTTTCGAGATCAGATATCAGGGATCTGGGTTCAGGGATCAAGGCACTTAAATGAGTGACGATTTCCGGACCCCCGTGCTCTTCCCAGTCCCTGATCCCCGATCCCTATTCCCTGCTCCCTGTGTTCTGATGCTACAATCTTAGAAGTGAATCGCCAGGGGTGGGTCGTATGTCGAATCTGATCGCCGAACATACGCTTCATTTGGGTCAGACCGTGCGATTATTTCACGGCGACCTGACGGAAGAGAAAGTAGACGCGATTGTCAACGCCGCCAATGCACATCTTGCGCACGGTGGTGGTGTAGCTGGCGCCATCGTTCGTAAGGGAGGAAAGCAGATTCAAGTCGAGAGCGACGCCTGGGTACGAGACCATGGTCGAATTTCCCATGAGCGCCCAGCAATCACCAGTGCCGGCTCGCTGCCTTGCGACTATGTCATTCATGTTGTCGGGCCGAAATGGGGTGAAGGAAACGAAGATCAAAAGCTTCACGCTGCCGTGACCGGCGGTCTGACTTTAGCTGGTGAGCGCGGTATGAAGAGCCTGGCCCTTCCTGCTATTTCCACCGGCATCTTTGGTTTCCCCAAAGAGCGTGCCGCCAAGATCATCCTGGACGCCATTAGCGATTTTCTCAGCGCACAGCCACAAGCTTCCCTGCAGGATATTCGCCTCACGCTGATCGATGAGCCGAGCGTGCAAATCTTCGCGCAGGAATTCGAGCGCCGCTGGCCAGGAAGCATAGACCCACCATGATCACCTCAACTGCCAACCGCCGCGTGAAATGGGTGCGTGCACTCCAGAACAAAAGGCAAGCACGCGAGAAGGAGCGCGCCTTTGTTTTGGAGGGTAAACGCCTGGCTTATGAAGCAGTGGCGGCTGAATCTCCAATCCACCTCGTCCTGCACACCGATCACCTCGACGAGCGCGGGCGCGGCTTGGTCAACAGCATGGCCCGGTTGGGCGCTGAGACCGCCGTGGTATCGGATGCCGTGATGGCCGCCTGCTCAAGCACAGAGAGCCCGCAAGGGATACTGCTCGTGCTCCCTATCCCTTCCTTACCGCTGCCCAAATCCCTGACTCTTGCCTTGATCATCGACCGTCTGGCCGACCCCGGAAATCTCGGTACAATTTTGCGCACTGCCCTCGCCGCCGGTGTGGAAGCCGCCTTTCTCGCGGAGGGCACCGTGGATCCGTTCAATCCCAAAGTGGTGCGCGGCGCTATGGGCGCTCATTTCTACCTACCAATGGCGACGATACAAATTGTAGATTTGCCGGAACAACTCACTGGCTTGGACATGTGGATAACCGACGCCGTTGGAGGCGTCCCCTATTACAATGTGGACTGGCGACCGCCGATAACCCTGGTGGTCGGCGCGGAAGCCCAAGGGATCCAACCAACACTTCGGGAGAAAGCAATTGGACAGGTTCACATCCCGATGAGTGGAAAAACCGAGTCACTCAACGCCGCAATTGCAACAGCCGTAATCCTTTTCGAAATTTCGCGCCAACGAGGAGAGAGATGAAGATTCGCGCTCTGACAGGTTTCCTCGACCCAGGATGGCCGCTCGAGCCTAAGCGTATCAAAACGATGAGCGAGTGCCTGAAAGATAACCGGGAAACACTCCAGGAAGCTGGCTATGAGATCCAGACCCTCCGCATCGCCACACCGCCGCCGGTAGAGATGGCCCATCCCGTACCTCCCAACNNAACGACATCGATTATGGCGCCATCGGCCCAGCACTGCCGAACGAACTCGACGGCTATGCTTTTATCCCCAACGTGCTAGCTGCAACCGAAAATATCTTCGCCTCAGGATTATTCGCCGATCCCGAAGACGGCGTTTCCCTCCCTGCGGCGCGGGCTTGTGCACGTGCGATCCAAGAAACTTCGATGCTCACCCCTGATGGATTTGCCAACGTGCGTTTCGCAGCCCTGGCCAACGTGGCCGCCGGAACACCATTCTTCCCTTCAGCCTACCATCGTGGCGGAGACATGGCCCTAGGAATTGCCACTGAAGCCGCGGATCTCGCCGTGATAGCCTTGAAGGAAGCGCCCACCCTGGTACTCGCTCGGCGCCGTCTGGTGAGCGACATCGAAAACCATGCTGCCGCGCTGAGTAGCCTTGCCGAAGAAACAGTGTCTAGGCACGAAGTTCAATTTCTGGGGATCGACTTTTCACTTGCTCCTTTCCCAGAGGAAGCGCGGTCGCTCGGCACGGCGCTCGAGGCACTTGGAATTCCCACCGTCGGCTTGGGTGGGACGGCCGCTGGGATTGCCTTCCTTGCTGATTGTCTTGATCGGGCTCTATTTCAGCGCACAGGTTTTTGCGGGCTCTTCCTCCCCATCCTGGAAGACGCCATCTTGGCAGCTTCCGTCGCCAAAAAAGCACTCAGCCTAAGCGATTTATTGCTCTATGCCACCCTTTGTGGCACAGGCTTAGACACAATCCCCCTGCCTGGTGATGTCAGTGCAGAGGCCATGGCCGCTTTCTTGATCGACCTGGGCGCGATCTCCCTAAGACACAACAAGGCGCTGACCGCACGACTGATGCCGATTCCCGGCAAGGTGGCCGGCGATGAAATCCATTTCGACTTCCCCTATTTCTCCGACAGTCGTGTGATGAATCTCCCCGCCAGACCGTTGGAAGAGCTGCTCGCCGGACCAGAGGTACTCTACATCGGTCCCACCCTTTCCTGAGGTCTCAACCTTGTCGTGAAAAAGCTGGCTCGTTAGAATGAGGGCGGACTGAAGTAGAAAACAGGGATCAGGAATAAGGCACCTAGGCACCCGGACACCGGGGTACGAAGGTATCATGGAACCCAGGTGCCTTGGCGCCTAGGTGCCTGAGTGCCTAATCCCTTATCTTGATGGACTCTAAAATTGTCTGAATTAGCACCCAACCGAGATCCGCTACCGATGAAAATCCTCGACGCACTCAACCCCCAGCAACGACACGCCGTGACGACACCCCTTGGACCAGTACTCGTCCTGGCAGGACCCGGCTCGGGAAAGACCCGCGTGCTCGCTCACCGCATCGCGTATCTGGTCGGCCACATGGGTATCCAACCTAACAAGATCATGGCCGTGACCTTCACCAACAAAGCCGCAAGGGAGATGGCGAAGCGTGTGGAGCGTCTCCTCGGAGAAGATGATGCCTCGTACACGACAACGCGAACGGGTGTGAGCCTCGGCACCTTTCACGCTTTGTGCGCCAGAATCCTCAGGCGGGAGGCCGACCGCTTACCCATAACACGCGAGTTTGTGATCTTCGACGAAACCGATCAGCTCACACTCATCCGTGGGGCACTGAAGGACATCAATCTCGATCCCAAACAAGTATCTCCCGCTAAGGTTCATGCATCCATTTCGCGGGCAAAAAACGAGCTCATCGAAGTAGAAGATTTCGTTCCCGATTCGTACTTCGCTGAGATCACACATCGCACCTACGAGATCTATCAAAGATTGCTGCGTGCGAACAACGCAGTCGATTTCGACGACCTGCTGTTGTATGCCGTTCGCTTGATGCGCGAGAACGACGACCTGCGCAGGCACTATCACAACCGCTATCAACACATCCTGGTCGACGAATTCCAAGACACAAATACCGCTCAATATCGTTTGCTCCGCCTGCTCACGGGAGAGCAACCAGATTTGTTCGTGGTCGGGGACCCAGACCAGTCGATTTATCGATGGCGAGGCGCTGATTATCGCAACGTCCATCGATTCCGTCAGGATTACCCGCACGCACAATTGATCCTCTTGGAGCAGAACTACCGCTCGACGCAAACCATCCTCGATACGGCCATGGCGATTATTGATCGCAACCCCAATCGACAACCCAAGCGCCTTTTCACCGAACGGGGTGACGGTTCCCGAATCATCCTGCACGAAGCGTACGACGCGAACGATGAGGCCCGCTATGTGGTAGATGCAATTGCAATGCTGACACTCGCTGATGAGGCCGAACCGGGCGATTGTGCAGTGATGTACCGCACCAACGCGCAATCCCGTGCGCTGGAAGAAGCTTTCCTCATGGCAGGCTTGCCGTATCGCCTGGTCGGAGCTCAACGGTTTTACGGTAGACGTGAGATCAAGGATATCGTCGCTTACCTCCGTCTCATCCACAACCCCCACGATCAGGTTGGGCTGTTGCGTGTTCTCAACACACCACCGCGCGGCATCGGCACAAAAACCGTGCAAGCTTTACTCGACACCGCAGACCGAGCCGGCTTGCCACCTTCCGCGATCGTGCTCGATCTCGTTGCAGGAGAGCGCTCGGAGTTCGCAGGCGTCTTTTCGGGACGGGCACGCAAGGTTCTGGCAGATTTCGCCCAGTTACTTGAAAGCTGGATCAACGATCGAGACAAGCTTTCCCTCCTCGCAATGTTCGACCGAGTTCTGCAAGACGTCGGCTATAAGGAATTCATCGATGACGGCAGCGAAGAGGGGGAAGGACGCTGGGCAAACGTCCTCGAACTGAGGGGCGCAGCCGAGGAGTTCGTCGACACAGGATTGACCACATTTCTCGAGCACATCGCTCTCGTCTCAGACCAAGACACTTTGACCATGGCACAAAATGCTCCCACATTACTCACCTTGCATGCCGCCAAAGGTCTCGAGTTCCCCGTCGTGTTCATCATCGGACTAGACAACGGTGTGCTACCGCACCAGCGCTCATTTAACGACTCGGAGGCGATGGCTGAAGAGCGGCGCCTCTTTTACGTCGGAATTACACGCGCCCAGGACCGCTTAGTTCTGCTGCGCGCTTTCCGTCGTCGGCAAGCCGGAGTCTCAACGGTCAGCGATCCGTCACCATTCCTTGATGACCTACCCCCAGATCTTGTAGACGGTGCTCATCCGAGCCGCCAAACTTGGGACCAGATCTCCTATCAGCGCCAGACTCGCTGGAATGAGGCAGAGCCCCTCAGGAAAGAGGTCCGTTTTCACTCAGGAATGCGTGTCGTCCACCCGACCTTCGGCGAAGGGATCGTCATCTCCACCCAGATCGACTACGACGATGAGGAAGTCACCGTCGAGTTTGAAGGTGGCGAGACAAAGCATCTGGTCGCCTCGATGGCCGGACTAGAAATTCTTGAGGAATAGAGAACCCTAATAAGGCACCGGGGCACTATGGCACCAAGGCACTTAGGATCTTCAGTGCCCATGCGCCCGATTCCTGATCCCCTATTCCCGAAAAGGCTATAATACAGTAGCCTCGTAACCCACTGACATAAGGCAAACCCATGAACATCTTCCTCACGGGTGGCGCTGGTTACATCGGCTCCGCCGCCACCCAGATCCTCTTGGAGCACGGCCATCGCGTGACCGTGTATGACTCACTGGTCAAAGGCTATCGAGCCGCCATACCCGATGGCGCTCGCTTCATACACGCAGACCTCGCCGATCGCCCCACTTTGGAGGCTGCACTGCAAGCTGAGCCTTTCGATGCCGCGATGCATTTCGCCGCATTTATCGAAGCCGGCGAAAGCATGCAAAATCCAGGGAAGTATTTCCACAACAACGTTGCTCTATCGATCAGCCTGATCGAGGCCTGCATACAAGCCGGCATCCGGCGCTTCGTTCTCTCTTCCACGGCCGCCGTCTACGCCTCGAGCGATGAGCCACTATCCGAGCAATCACCTCTCGGGCCTGCCAACACATACGGGGAAACCAAGTTGATGATCGAGCGCATCCTCGAGTGGTACCGGCGGGTGTACGGCGTGCATTACAGCGCACTACGGTATTTCAACGCCGCAGGCGCATTACCCGGTCGCGGAGAAGCGCATGAACCCGAAAGCCACCTGATCCCGCTGGTACTCCAAGTGGCGCTCGACCAACGACCCGAGATCCAAATCTATGGCACTGACTATCCTACGCCAGACGGATCGGCCATCCGCGACTACATTCACATCGAGGATCTGATCGCTGCGCACCTGCTTGCCCTCGATGCACTGGAAACTCAAGATCTATTGATCTACAACCTGGGCAATGGCGCTGGTTATTCGGTCCGTGAAGTGATCGAAACTGCTCGCGTCGTCACCGGCCACTCGATCCCCTCCGTCAATGCAGATCGTCGACCTGGCGACGCACCCCGACTCGTGGCTTGCGCGGATAAGATCATTCAAGAATTGGGTTGGCAACCCAAACACCCTGAACTGGAGCAAATCATCACCAGTGCCTGGGAGTGGCATAAGACCCATCCGCATGGCTATTCTGGCTCCTGAAACCCAAACACTGATCACATTTACTGAGACCAAGACTAGCGGAAAGGCGCCAGGGCAACCAGGCACCTGGGCACCTAGGAGAACCACCTCAAACAACTTCCACGGTGCCATGGTGCCTAAGTGCATGGCTGCCCTTACGTACGTGCTATAATCCCCAAACACCAACTCGATTTCCAATTAAGGAGCTCTATTTCTATGGCTTTCAAGTACGCCCGGGTCCCCACCAACGGCGAGAGAATCACTTTTTCTAGCGGTGGCGTCCAGGTTCCAGAGCAACCCATTATCCCCTTCGTCGAAGGCGACGGCACTGGTCCCGACATCTGGCGCGCGTCCGTGCGCGTCTTCGACGCCGCTGTTCAACGCGCCTATGGTGATCGCCGCCACATCGCTTGGATGGAAGTCTATGCAGGGCAGAAAGCCTTCGACCAACACGGCGAGTGGCTTCCAGAGGAAACGATCGAAGCTTTTCGCCGGTTTCTGATCGGGATCAAAGGACCTCTGACTACACCCGTCGGTGGAGGCATCCGCTCGCTTAATGTCGCACTACGTAAAGAGCTCGACCTTTATGTGTGTCTGCGACCATTGCGACATTTCGAAGGAGCACCATCACCCATCAAATCTCCTCAAGATGTTGATATGATCGTATTCCGTGAAAACACCGAAGATATCTACGCCGGCGTGGAATTCGAACAGGGATCGGAAGCCAGCAAGCATTTCATAGCATGGCTCCGAGAGAATCATCCTGATGAATATGCAAAAATCCGTTTCCCGAACACCTCAGGGATCAGCTTGAAACCGGTTTCCAAGGAGGGCAGCGAACGCCTCATCCGTGCCGCAATCCGTTATGCACTGGAAAATAAACGCAACTCGGTCACCCTCGTTCACAAGGGCAACATCATGAAGTTCACCGAAGGCGCCTTTCGAAATTGGGGGTACGAGCTGGCGGCCAGCGAGTTCGGCGATCAGGTCTACACCTGGGCACAGTGGGAACATTCCAAAGCCGAGAAGGGTGAAGGCGCAGCCAACGAAGAACAGCAAGAGGCACTCGCTAAAGGCCGCCTGCTCATCAAGGATGCCATCGCCGACATTGCCTTCCAGCAGACCATCACTCGTGCACGTGAGTTTGACGTCATCGCCACCATGAACCTCAACGGTGACTATCTTTCGGACGCGCTGGCGGCACAAATCGGCGGAATCGGCATCGCACCTGGTGGCAATATCAATTACGAGACCGGCCACGCGATTTTCGAAGCCACCCACGGTACGGCACCTAAATATGCCGGTCAAGACAAGGTCAACCCCGGGTCGGTCATCCTCAGCGGGAAGATGATGCTGCGTTATATGGGATGGAACGAAGCCGCTGACCTCATCCTGCGCGGTATGGAGGGGGCCATCGCCGCCAAGACGGTAACTTACGACTTCCACCGTTTGATGGAAGGCGCGACGTTACTCAAGTGCTCCGAATTTGGCGACGCGGTGATCGCCCACATGGGTTAAACACAATTCATAGGCTCAGGGCAATCCCAAGAGCTCACTCAGCATTCTGCATTATATGTCGGGGCGCAATTGATTGCGCCCGACATAAACTCAAGCCAGAAATGTGACACCTAGAAGCTCTACCCGCTCATGGGTAGAGCTCCTTGCTCGTAAAAGATCGGCGAGGTTGCCCTGCCTATCCATTTTTTTATTCTGGTAAAGGTTTCGGGTGAGAGTGTATCTACGACAAAATAACTCTCCCGTACGAAATAAAACAGCCTCAAACCTTTTCTCAACGCACATGCTTTGACGGCGCGTGGTGTCGTCACACCATCCTTGCTATAATCACGACGTGAAAACACTCGAAGCACGCGCCCTGGAGGTGCATCGTCGCCTGCTGGAAGCATATGGTGAGCCCATTTGGCGCAATAGAATGCCACCGTTGGATGAATTGATCTCGACCATCCTTTCTCAAAACACCAACGATCTGAACCGTGATCGTGCTTTCGATTCCCTGCGAGCAGCATTTCCAACATGGGAGGCGGTCCGCGACGCCGATTCCGAGCTCGTCATCGAGGCCATCCGTCCGGCAGGTCTGGCAAACCAGAAAGGACCGCGGATCCAGCAACTGCTCCAGCAGATCACCGAAGAACGCGGGGACCTCGATCTCGAGTTTCTGCATCAGCGTCAACCTGAAGAAGTACGCAATTGGTTACTGCGGTTCAACGGCGTCGGGCCCAAGACCGCCGCAATCGTGATGTTATTCTCTCTTGACATGCCAGCCTTCCCCGTCGACACGCACATCTATCGTCTGACGGGACGACTTGGATTGCGACAGGAAAATGTGAACGCCGAAAAAGCGCACACGGTGTTGGCGGCGCTTTTTCCCCAGGAAGCGTACTACCCGGTTCACCTCAACCTCATCCGCCACGGTCGCCAGGTTTGCCTCGCCCGCCTTCCCGCATGTGATCGCTGCGTGCTCCAAGACTTATGCCCGTATTTCCAGAACGTGATCGCCTTGAGCGCTGTTGGGAATCCCAATGACTGATCTCGAATCCATGCGCGACCATTTGGCATTTTTACGCGCCACGCTAATCAGGCTACAAGGGAAAGTCGAGAAGCCCTTACGAGCCGAAGTGAAGAAAGCCCAGAAAAGCCTCGATCAGTTGTTTTCGACACTCGTAGCGGATGACGGCAAGGAACGGCTCAGCGTGCTCTACGAAGTCTCACGCGCCATCGGTTCCTCCCTGCAGCTCGACGAAGTACTCAATCATGCGCTGGACGCTGTTATTCAGCTCACAGGAGCCGAACGCGGATTTCTCGTGCTGGTGGACGAGCTAACGGACCACCTTGACCTTAAAGTCGCCCGCAACTTCGAAGGCATCAGTCTTGATGAAAACGAGATGCAAGTCAGCCGCAGCATCATCCAGGAAGTCGTACGAACCGGGGAGGGTGTGGTCACAACCGACGCACAAACGGACGATCGCTTTGCACAACGAGAGTCAGTCGAGCTCTACTCACTGCGCTCCATCCTGTGCGTCCCTTTGCGTGCGCGCGGCGAAACCACTGGCGTGGTATACGTGGAAAACAAACTCAGATCTGGCATCTTTAGAGAGCACGATCGCGAGCTCCTGCAAGCTTTCGCCACTCAGGCAGCTGTAGCGATTCAAAACGCCCGACTGTTCACCCAGACCGACGCCGCCCTGGCAGAGCGCGTCGAGGAGCTTGAAACTTTGCAACGAATCGACCGCGAGCTCAACGCCGGTTTCGATCTCGATCGCGTCCTCGAGCTCACGCTTGATTGGGCCGTGCACGGCTCGCAGGCGGATACGGGGTGGATCGCGATCTGCTCTGACGAGGGGCCGACATTTACCATCGCCGTAGGACAAGGGAAAGGGACGGTCCTCGATCCCGGTAGCGACAATATCAGACCCGCCGTCCATGCTGGAGAAGCCGTCTTCGAATACGGCGGGGATTTACCGGCAGCCAAGCTCGTGGTTCCCGCTCGCCGCGCGGGCAACACCATCGCACTCATCGGTGTTCAACGCCAGGACAACCCCTTCACCCCCATCGCAGAGAGCTTCCTGCAACGGCTTGCAGAGCACGCCGCAGTCGCCATCGAAAACAATCGTCTCTACCGGGCACTGCAGCAAGCCAACCAGGCAAAATCTCAATTCGTTTCCCAAGTCTCCCACGAACTCAAGACCCCGATGACATCCATCGCAGGATACGCTGATCTGATCCGCAAAGGCACCGTCGGTCCCGTGACAGATAGGCAAGCCCAATTTCTCGAAACCATTCGCACCAACATTGACCGCATGGAGACATTAGTCTCTGATCTCTCTGATATTTCACGCATCGAGACAGGGCAACTTCGGATCGAGCTCAGGGACGTCGATCTCTCGGAATCTATCCTTGAGGCTACCGAAAGCATGCGCCCGCAATTTAAAGCCAAAGGACAGCGCATCCACTTCGAACTTCCATCCACAATAGCGCACGTACGGACCGACCGCGTGCGTCTCATGCAGATACTCAGCAATCTTCTCAGTAACGCCAATAAGTTCACACCTCGGCAGGGCGAGATTTCGGTCTCGGCTCAAGCCCAGAATGATGGCACGATCCGTGTCAGCGTTAAAGATACAGGCATTGGGATCAGTGAGGAGGACATGGCCAATCTCTTTGCGCAGTTCTTCCGCGCTGACGACCCTGCGGTACACGATCAGCATGGTTGGGGATTGGGGCTCAATGTCACGCGTCGTCTTGTGGAGTTACTAGGCGGCGAGATCGGCGTCGAGAGCACCGTTGGGGAAGGCAGCACCTTCTGGTTCACACTTCCCGT
>WVZH01000228.1:52159-52553 GCA_011772595.1 Anaerolineales bacterium | reverse complement strand
CCAAAATGTTCCCCCCATTCTCCCTTAATCAACGAGAGCTCTGGCTGCTTGAGCCCTTCTTTTCCCTCACCGCGCTGGGGGTCGACGTGCGCGGCTGGCCCGTCCGCCCGGACGTTCTGCGTCTTTTTTTCAACCCGCTGTTTCTTGCCAACGATCAGCCGGGTTTCGTGATCCNNTACATTCCCTGGCCACCTCGCGCCACCGCCGATTGGCTTCTCACGGGAGGCATCGTCGCGCTCGTCTACTGGCTCTTCACCGTGGTCGCACCACTCATGGCCTACGCACAGGCTCGCGAGGATTACCTTCGCCTTCAGACACCGATCTACCGTCTTAACATATCCTACCAACGCATTCACAACACACGCCCAATCCAAATCTCCAAAATGTTCCCCCC
>WVZH01000228.1:27233-52132 GCA_011772595.1 Anaerolineales bacterium | reverse complement strand
CGTTCTGCGTCTTTTTTTCAACCCGCTGTTTCTTGCCAACGATCAGCCGGGTTTCGTGATCCTGGTGAGAGATTGGATGACGCTCAGCAACCAGATCCACGCTTACATGGACGCACAGCGCGCCGAGCGCATCGAGCGCCCGCGCACCCCCGGCATCAGCGCCGCCGACATCCTCAGGGAAGAATGATCCTTGTCACATCTACCGTCATCCCAGTAGGGGCGCACGACCGTGCGCCCCTACACCAATTTTGCCAAGTTCGCGGGTCGAATACATTAACCCCCAAATTCATACACGCCGCCACCGGGCTCGAGGTGCCGGACGGTCAATACTGGTCGCGGGCCCTGATTATTCAAGGCTCACTGTTGTACGTCGGCCAAGCTCGACCACAGTCTCGGGATTCGCGACTTTTGCATATGTCGGTTCATATATTAAACAAGACAGGGGCTCTGCCCCGTGTAGGAGTTGGGGACGAAGACGTTGAATAGAGACACATGTTGTACGTGGCATCGGCTCATCCCAATGTTGTGTCTACTCGTACTCGCCACGGCTGGGATGGCGTGTGAGTCTGAGCCTCAGCCGGCGACTGTCCCTGCGCCAACGCTCGCACCCATGCAAGATCCTGATCGTCTAACCGCCAGTATGATTACTCCTCTCGTCACGCAAGATTTTGAAAGTGATGTGAGTGGTTGGAACGCCGTTGGGGATGGCGATACCGTTTCGGAGGTGTCATGGCATACGGATGGTCAATTACAGTGGTCGACTCAGATTCAACCTGGTAAGATGGCAGCCATTTCTCGCCAATGGCCCGAACTCGCACAGGCTGACGGTCTGACCCTACACCTGACTTCTGTCGATCGCTCCGCATTGCTACTCTTGATTATGCAGGAAGCGGATGGGTCAGGTTACGGCGTGGTGATGCCATTGGATGGAGGCGAATCCGTAAATTTCACGATCGGGTATGAAAGTTTTGGGTTACAAGCAGATAGCAAGGACGAGAACGGACAACTCGATCCTGACCAGATTGTCTCGATAGGTATGCTGGACTTCTCGGGTTTCATCTCAGCGCCGAGCCCAAACCGGGTTCTCATCGACGAAGTCGTGTTATGGGAGGGTGATCTCGACACCGCAGACATCGGCTGCAAAAACGCTGAGGCGCCCGCTACATCGGATGCCTTCAGAGTTGGCGTGGATGCCAATTACGTCCCCCAAGGTGATCGGGCAGACCGAGGCTACTGGGTTCTCGAGGATCGTGTAGACCCACTGGAATTGTTCGCCGCCAACGGGGCCAATGCCTTTCGTCTCCGGCTTTGGGTGGGTGATAAAGGGGAATCCAAACTAGATTATGCCACCGATTTGGCACAGAGAGCCCAGGATGCAGGTCTGCGACCCTATCTTGTGCTCTTCCTGTCCGAAACTTGGTCAGACGTGAACAAACAACCGGCACCCGCGGATTGGGCCGGTTTGACGGTCGAGGAGCGCGCCGAGGCTATTCGGGATTACGCTAGAGGTGTAACACAACACTTCATCGACATCGGGGTCGATCTCGACTTCTATGAGATCGGCAACGAGATTGATTACGGGATAGCAGGCGTATTTGCGGACACGAACGACCCTCGCGATCCGGCTTCGCTGATGCTTTCCACCTGGCCTGACGAGGCGCAACTCATCCAGGCGGCGGTGCAAGGGATCAAGGGTGCTGACAGCGATGCTCGCATCATGCTCCACATTGCCAACAGCTGGTCACCGAATTTCTCGCTTGCCTTCTTCAAAGCCATGACGAAGCTCGGGGTGGATTACGATCTCGTTGGCCTTTCCTACTATCCTTCAGCCTTCGGCCCGCCTCACGTGAACCAATTCTGCAAGACCCTCGATCGACTGAGCACCGAGATCGGGAAGACCATCGTTATCGCTGAAGTAGCCTACCCTGCCGAGGTGCCATCCGGAGGGATGTTCGCAGATTGGCGGCACATGATACCGGGTTATCCTCTGACAAACGAAGGCCAGGCCTGGTGGGTGAGAGATTTGCTGAAGGGAATGTGGGCTCGAGGGGACATCTTGGGTGTTTATTTCTTCGGGCCGGGCTTTTGGTTCAGCGGTGAGCTATGGGGGCCTTTCGCGCTTTTTGACGGGCAGGGCAGAGCACGCCCCGCGATTGCTTCGTTCGACTTTATGCAATGACTCCGAAATATGGGGTCGGGCATAGGAGCCCGACCGGACGGCGGCGTGGGAGCCGCCGCTGCGTTGATTGAAAATTGGTTTTCCGAGGTTTTTCTTCCTCCTCAATCCCAACGACCATAGATGGTCGAGCTCATCGCTCAAAGTCCTTCGGGCCTCAAGAGAGGGTGCTTTTGCACCCTTTAACTCTTAGCCCGGTGGTTCACCACCGGGCGACCTCCTGCACATCCTACTCGCCCGACCATGAATGGTCGGGCTCACGGCTCAAGGCCCTTCAGGCCTCTATAAAGGGTGCTTTAGCACCCTTTAGCTCTTAGCCCGGTGGGGCACCACCTGGCGATCTCCTGCGCATCCTAAGCGCCCAACCATGAATGATCAGGCTCACGGCTCAAGGCTCTTCGGATCCCCTCTCAGGGCGCCTAAGCACAACGTAGCTCTGGACCCTGTTTTTTGCCATCGGATGACTCTTCTAGGACAGGAAATCCCGGCGTGCTGGAAAGTACGCTCAAAATTGGTGTATGATCGTTGCGGGGATTGGGTTGCTTTCGGTCTGGAACGCCAGGTAAGGGGGGCCAGTGCTCGACAGACAGCCTACCATGGTAGCAGTCCAAGATCCAACGTCCAGAGCGGCTGGCCTGCTCAACGTTCTGTAAATGATTCGATCCAGCGAACTGAGTTCCCTAGGTCATTAGGGGGAAGAAGTTGGTATTCGACATGATCGCTAAAACAATCCTCGTACTGCCAATCCTGTTATTCGGCGCCATTCTTTCTTCTTGTGGGCCCTCCCAGGCGGAGGTTGATGCCCATGCCACAGAGGTCGTCGCTGCCATCTTCGCGACCCAAACTGCGGAGGTACCCACAAACACACCAACCCTTAGAGCCACTCGTACGCCCACAAGTACCCCCACCAACACGCCGACAATGACACCTACGGTCACTGGCACGCCAACGCAAACGCGAACGCCTTGGCCCTCGGATTTATTTCAGGATCCACTTTCAACTCCTGGAGAGTGCGAGCCGTCCATCGATCCCTCGCAGCAAGACGTCGATTACATCTTGACCTATACCGGGGAAATCTTTGATTCCGATGACTGGCAAAGAAGTTACACCGTGAAAGAACTTCGGACCAATGTCACTTGGCTCAACCATCAAGAAGGTGCGCTGGCGTTCCTGGAATATTTGATTTTCAGCTGTGGATACACACAAGACGATTTTGAGAATTTTTTCAGCGATCAGAATCTTGAGGCGGTCATTTTCGTTGACTACAAGAATCTTAAACGCTTGGCTACATGTACATCCAATGAGGAAGACCTGATGCTCCACGAATTCTCTGCCGAAGTGCAGGACAGGCAATATCTTGTGTACTATTGGATTAAATTAGACCGTGAGACGCGCATCCTAACGATGCTCCTAACCTTCCCCCGTGAATCAGAGGCAAAGCTGGTTAGTTACGCAAGTGCAATTTTTCCAGAACTGAGTTCGTGCCATGAATAAAGGCATTGCCGAGGCAAAAGAAGAATGATCGACAGAGCAAGCCGTCTTTAATCACGGAACATAGCGTCAGGGTGAAACCCCAGGATCACCCTCATATCAGAGGAGGTTGTTATGTCCTTCAAAGTAACCTGGTACGGTCACGCCGCTCTTGGGCTCGAGGTGGCCGGGAAGAAACTCCTGCTCGACCCTTTCTTCAGCGACAATCCGAGCGCCACGGTAAAAGCTGAACAGGTAAAGGCCGATTACATCCTCATTTCGCACGGCCATGGAGATCACGTCGGGGACGCCATCGCGATCGCCAAGCGCAGCGGCGCACTCGTGATCAGCAATTTTGAAATTGTCTCCTGGTTTCAGGGTAAGGACGTCGAAGGCCACTCTCAGCACCTCGGCGGCGGCTACCAGCACCCATTTGGATACCTCAAGTTAACCCTGGCTTTACACGGTTCCATGCTACCTGATGGCGGCTACGGCGGTAACCCAGCCGGTTTCCTGCTCACCACTCCAGAGGACGAAAAGATCTACTTCGCCTGCGACACCGGCCTTTTCGGAGACATGCGCTTGATTGGCGAAGAAGGAATCGATCTTGCCGTACTGCCTATCGGCGATAATTTCACCATGGGACCAGACGACGCCTTACGGGCCGTTAAGCTACTCGCACCCAAACACGTTATCCCCGTTCACTACAACACCTGGGACCTAATCGCCCAAGATCCAATTGCCTGGGCAGAACGCGTAGAATCAGAGACCTCGGCCACACCCCACGTTCTCGATCCAGGAGAGAGCTTCAACCTGTAAAGCACCCCCCTAAGGTTTCCGGAAGCTTGGAGTCACTCCACCTTCCTGGAAGCTTTAAGCTTCCGGGAAGGTGGGTACTGGAGGAGCGCTCAACATGAGCAGAATTATCCGCTGGTACGACTACATCACCATCAACATCTACTGGCTGGGGCTCACAACTGTCGCCCAGACACTCACACCTCTCGTCTTCCCGCTCCTCGTCCAGCGCTTCGTCGGCGAGACCGCAAAGGGTACGTTCGTGGGAACGTTACGCCTGTGGACCTTAATGGTAGCTTTGCTCGTCCAATCGCTGATGGGAACGCTATCGGACCACAGCACCCTTCGTTGGGGGCGTCGCCGACCCTTCATCCTGGCAGGCACACTGGCTGATCTCGTCTTCATCGCAGCCATCGGATTCGCTGCCGGTCTGCATGGCATGTCAGGTTACTGGTTCCTCTTCATCATAGCGATCCTGCTCTCCGTCGCCTCCAACACCGCGCAAAGCGCGCAGCAAGGATTGATCCCCGACATGGTACCCCAAGACCAGCGTGGCCGGTTTTCGGCTGTCAAGGCTGTATTGGAATTACCGGTGCCCATGATTCTCGTCGCCTTCACAGTGGGAAAGCTCATTGGTTCCGGCAAGATTGAGGCCGGTCTCCTGGTAACCGGCGGGATACTCACCATCAGCATGCTGCTCACCATGCTTGTGCGCGAAACACCCTTGAGAGAGCCAGCCTCGCAGTTGATCTGGACACCTTTCTTGCGTCTATTGCTCATGACAGCTCTCTTCACGGCCATCATTCTCGGGATGGGAGAGATCGTCAAAGCGATAAGCAACCTGGCAACAAACCTCTCTTCAACAACATCGGTCATTGCCGTCATGGGATCGGTTGGATTGGTGGCGATGCTCATTGCCATTGGGTTGGGTGTGTGGATCAGTGTGCGCGCCGGTATCGGGGACGCAGCGCGCAGAAACCCCTCTTTCACATGGTGGGTAGTCAACCGGCTGGCCTACCTGGTTCCAGCTACTAACCTGGCAACCTTCGCCGTATTCTTCCTACAAGGTCGCTTTGGCTTGGCTCGTGAGGAAGCGGCAGGACCCGCGAGCAAACTCATCATGTTCGTGGGCATCTTCATCCTGGTCTCCGCTCTGCCCAGTGGATGGCTCGCCGATCGTTTCGGTCGGAAACGCCTGCTCATTCTAAGCGGTCTCGTCTCTGCCCTGGGGACCTTGATCGCCCTTCTCGCGCCTAACCTCACCATCCTATTCGTAGGCGCCAGCCTCATCGGAGCTGCCACGGGTTTCTTTTTCAGCGCCAATTGGGCCTTGGGCACGGATTTAGCCCCGCAGGCAGAGGCCGGTCGCTACCTGGGGATATCGAATCTTGCAGGAGCGGGTGCCGGAGCTGTGGGCGCTTACATCGGAGGTCCTATCGCAGATTATTTCACGATCACCTTGCCCGAAGTCCCCGGATTGGGTTACGTCATATTGTTCGCCATCTACGGGGTACTCTTTCTGTTTTCGATCCTCACGCTGATAAAAGTGTCAGAGCCAAACGGTGAGCCGGAACCAAATACATAGCACTTTCTACAGTAGAGATATTGCCTACAACGTACCTACAAGCATTACACATCGCTCCCGTCCCTTCTCTACACATTCCTTTTGGTTTTGGAGAGTGCGGCCTTAAGTTGTACAATCGAGAGAAGCATCGTCGGCGCCAACAACGCCGTTGTTCGCGCGACTCTAACTGGAGGAAAGAGGAAGACCATGGCAAACGGTGAAAAAATCGGAGAGGTGTCGCACTATTTCGGCAAGATTAGCGTCGCCGTATTGAAGCTGGACAAGACTCTAAAAGTCGGGGACAAAGTACATTTCCTCGGACGAAACACCGACTTCCCCCAGGAAATCACGTCCATGCAGATCGAACACGAGGCGATCACCGAAGCGAAAAAGGGAGACGATGTGGCTGTGAAGGTTCAGCAGCGCGTTCGCCGCGGTGATTCCGTTTTCCGCCTCACCGATGAGGACTGAGGATAAACCACCAGCCGGGTATTCAATCCGGATTCACTATTAAGTAGCAGGAAGGGATTGGGGATTAGGCATCAAGGCACTTAGGCACCCAGGTGCCCAAGTGCCCTGGTGCCCAAACACTTCAGAACTGAATTCCGATTCTCAAGCCCTTAATTCCTCGTAAACTCTCTCCGTAAGTACCTTATTCCGCCAACGGCAACGCGATGGTGACGATGGTGCCCTGACCTACACCCTCGCTCTCCGCCCAAACCCGACCGTTGTGCGCTTCAACAACCGCTTTCACGATCGCTAGCCCCAAGCCCAAACCCTCGTGCCGCCGTCTCATGTGATCGTCCACTTGATAAAAACCCGAAAAAATGCGCTCAAGTTCCTCTTCAGGGATCCCGATGCCATCGTCGCGAACGGTGATCCATACTTCTCGCCCTCTGCGCTCCAGTTTGAGCCAAATGTGCCCTTCGGCTGGTGTGAATCGAATGGCGTTGTTCAACAGGTTTACCAGCGCCAATCTCAACTTCGGGTCATCCGCGCGCGCTTCGAGCACCCCTCCAGGTAATTGGAGTGAGAGTTCTTGATCCTTGGTTCGAACGAGATGTATGACCTCATCGTACGCGGCTTGCACAATGGGCTGCAGCGGGGTTCTCTGTAGTGCTATCTCCACCGACCCGATCTGAAGCATGTTCATGTTGGTCATCGCTTCGATCAGCGTGCGCATCCTGAGTGCGGAGTTGAGTACCGCCTCCGCATGTTCGCTGGTTTCAGGACCTCCTCCCTCCTTGAGCAAGGCCGCATATCCCATGACGAGACTTAACGGCGTGCGTAACTCGTGCGAGGCGATGGCGATGAAGTCACTCTTCAGTTGGTCAAGTTCACCCAATTCGTTGTATGTTTTCTGAAGGGCCTCCACCAGGCGCGCATTGTTTATCGCTACAGCGGCATGTGAGGCGATGTTGGAGAGCGTTTGNNTTGTCACGAATCCTCAGCGGCACCCCGATGAGCGAGCGGATACTTAAATCGACGCTATCGCCTACATGACGGAAGTGTCGAGGATCTTTCGCCACCTCGTTGATGATGAGGGGACGGTCCTCACGAAAAACTGTGCCCGCAATCGAACCTTCCAAGGGCACAGGGATGCTTTTCAACTCCTCCGGATCGGAGCCCGTTGCCGCGGCGAAATAAAGATCGTGCGTTTTCTCGTCGACGAGCAGGATGGAGGCCGCTTCGCTCTCGAGAAGATCAGCGGCGGTCTCGATGATGAATTGGAGCAGGCGGTCGAGGTCGAGCGTCGAATTCAAGGTGACGCTGATCTCCACCAATCGAGAAAGACGGATGACCATGCGACGCAATTCAGCGATCTCAGAGGAGGGATCACGATCGTCCATGGCGCTAGTGTATGTCAGATAAACAGGCTTGTCCACCTGCCATTGTCGCGTGCTTGTGTTCGTTGTATACTTCCTCACGATTACGGATTCATATCAAGGATACGTCGCGCATGAAAGTTTCCTGCCTGCAAGAGAACTTGGCTCGTGGGTTGAGCGTCGTCGCTCGAGCCGTTGCCCAACGTAGTACGCTGCCTGTCTTGGGAAACGTGCTCATAGCTACGGAGAACGGTCGCCTTCGTCTCTCAGCCACCAATCTGGAACTGGGGATCACCTGCTGGATCGGCGCCAAGATCGAAGAAGATGGTTCCACTACGGCGCCTGCCCGCACCTTCGTGGACCTGATCAACACGCTTCCCAACGACAAAGTCGAAATGGAGCTAAACGTACGCACCCAAACGCTCAATGTGCGCTGTGGCGCATTCAACAACGATATCAAATGCATCGACGCACAGGAGTTCCCTCCTCTTCCACCGGACGACCTCGAAGACGGACTGGATCTCAACATCCAGGATCTGCGCGAGATGATTTCCCAAGTCACCTTCGCCGCCTCCTCCGACGATGCTCGCCCCGTGCTCACCGGCGTGCTCGTCGAGATCGATAGCGGCGAGATGACCATGGCCGCGGCCGACGGATTCAGACTCTCCGTTCGCAAGGCACACTTGTCCTCCCCCGCCACCAACTCCGTCCGTGCCATCATCCCTGCACGTGCGCTGGCAGAACTGGCCCGTATCGTCGCCGACGGTGAAGAAACGGTCTCGATGAACCTGCCACCCAACCGTGGACAGGTGATCTTCCGCGCCAAAGACATCGAATTGGTCTCGCAACTCATCGAAGGGACGTTCCCAGATTATCAGGGGATCATCCCGACAAGCCACACGACTCGAAGCGTACTTCCCACCAACTCATTCCTGAAGGCGTGCAGGGCTGCGGACATCTTCGCCCGTGAGGCCGCACACTCCGCCCGCATACGCATCACGCCAGGCGGCGAGTTAGAGCCAGGTATCGTCGAAGTCTCAGCAACCGCTGCAGAAACCGGGTCGAACGAGAGCGCCGTCGACGCCACCATTGAGGGAGAGTCGATCGAGATCGCCTTCAACGTGCGCTATCTCGCTGACGTGCTAAACGTCATCGACACGCCAAACGTTGCCTTGGAAACGACAGGCCCCTCCTCACCTGGTGTGATCCGCCCTGTCGGACAGGACGATTTCCTGCACGTCATCATGCCTATGCACCTAGGTCGCTGACTCGAATTCGAAAGGGACTGAGTTTAGGGAGGGAGGCGTTGAACTGCACCAGCCAAGCTCGATCCCTCCTCTATGGATACGTTTCGTTCTCCAACAGCATCAATTGATCTCCGCTATGAAACTGCTCAACTCTCCACGAGCAGAAACCGATCTAAAAAAGCCGGAAGGTATTGAATGAGCCGTACGCCATATGCCCCACCCCCAGGAGATATGCGACCATGAGCAGGGCATTGCGGCACAGGAGATACTTCGGTATGAGCTGTTTCCAGGTCGCATTTCTGGCCGTACTCACGCTGCTGACCTTCGGTGTCGTTCTCGGCGGGGGGTATTACGTGCTTTCGGATTCCGGACTGATCGGTGAGCCCAGGGATCTGTTGGCTGCCTACATTCCCCCAACCGCAACCACCTCTCCCGAAAGCCCGAAGTCTCCTAGCGCAACGACGACGCCGAAGGCGACTGAAGGCGTCGCCTTACCGCCCACCTGGACACCAACCCCCACGCACACTGAAGTGCCCATCGATCCTTCGGGCTGGCTTCTATCCCTGGACGACCTAACAGCCGGCTTCGAAGAAGTTCCTATGGAGGAGTTCGGCTTTAATGCGGATGGATTAATCTTCGGAGGTGAATACCCGCTCGCGACGGTGTTCAGCTTCCTACGCTCCGATGATGAGTTCGAGGGCATCTTCGGCTTTACGATTCTGATCGAGGAACCAGCCGACCAAGCTGCGTTCGATGCAAACCTTCAGGAGTTGGATCTTTTCTCCGAAGACATGCGCACCGACCTGAGCGCGGAAGAGATATTCGATCAACGCCAACTGTCCGGGATTAGCGGCATCGGAGACGCATCAACCGGTGTCACGGTTGGAGCGAAAATCGAGGACGTTGATTTCAGACTCGATATCATATCATTCCGGAGGGGCGCAGCAGGTGTGTTCCTCGTAGCAATTTACCTGGACGAAGATACACCGGTGCTACCTGTCCAAGATGCTGCTCGCACACTGGATTCTCACATCCTCCGTTCGCTCACCAGCTAGCTTCGATTGCCCCAACACCCTCCGCCAATTCTGCGAATTACCCTTCACATGATATGGAAACCCCGGGCTCTGAAAGCGTGCTCCCTTGCACGGACACCTGCCCACTCACCACTTCCTTTGGATACCTTTTTCGCCCACGCACCTGCCGTTAAAATAAGATCACCGAAAATTTAGAGGACATAAGCTCAAAAGTAAGGTGAAAAGATCGAATGTCCATTGATCCCACCCAGTTTCCTAAGGTACTCACGATCTATCTTGAACTCAGCCAATATCCCATTCTAGCTCCCCGAATTCGTGAGCGCATGCGGCAGGAGTTGTTCCAGCGCGGTGTGATCACGGCGGAAGATTTCGAGGTCGAGGTGCAAGAAAAGGCAGTTCAATCGCAACTACGTGAGGGCCTCAAAGACCCGCTTTCACAGGAACCCCCGGATGTGTGGATCAATAGAATGGCCATCGTGAGAGATCATCTCACCGATTTCTACTTCGCCTATAACCTACCGCACGAACTGTTTGAGGATTTGCTTCGTGAAACCCTCGCAGGACGTATCCCGCCCCAAGATGTGATCCCCAGCATCCACCCAGAACTAGCTCCATGGGACATGCTCTTTGCGCATGGCGAGGCATACGAAGCGCTTCCATCCGCGGAGCGCCAGCGGGTGGAACATCACATCAAAGAGATCAAAGTCGTGCTGATTAAAGCCATGATCAGCGACCATCTGGATTACGTGGGAATCGCCAAAGAATGGTTTGACATCACCGATCTTCAAGCCATCCGCGCACGGCGATTCGGACGCGGAAAAATCGGCGGTAAGGCTGCCGGTGTGATGCTCGCTGAATGCATTTTACGCAAATCAGCGGACGAGGCCTTGCTCCAACAACTGCGTATTCCACAGTCATGGTTCGTGGGCGCTGACGTGTTCTATCAATTCATACAAATCAATCGATTTCTTGCATACATGAACCAAAAGTACAAGAGCGAGGCCGAAATTCGTCGAGACTTTCCAACCATTCAAGAGCAATTCGGTGAGGGAATCTTTCCCGACGAAGTGTCCCAAGATCTACGCAGGATTCTCGAACAGGTCGGTCGTAATCCTGTCATCGTCCGCTCATCTAGCCTTCTCGAGGACTCCTTCGGTACATCTTTCGCCGGCAAGTATGAAAGTTTCTTCTGTCCCAATCAAGGCAGCCCTGAAGACAATCTGAACCAAATCCTGGACGCAATCCGAAAAGTTTACGCAAGCGTCTATAGTCCCGACGTTTTGCTCTACCGCCGTCGTATGGGTCTCACAGATTACGACGAACGCATGGCCGTTCTGATCCAGGACGTGCAAGGCGAGCAATACGGTCGTTTCTTCATGCCCGACGCGGCTGGCGTCGCCTTCTCTCAGAACCAATTCCGATGGAGCCAGCGTATCGACCGTGATGCTGGTTTCGTTCGCTTGGTGTGGGGATTAGGAACGCGTGCCGTGGATCAATTAGGCGGGGATTACCCTCGCCTCGTTGCACTGAGCCATCCCGATCTCCGCCCCGAGTCCGATCTCAAGCAGATCTTGCGTTACTCCCAGCGTTTCGTGGATCTGATCGACCTTGATGCCAACGCCTTTCGCACTGTGCCTATCGAAGAGGTGCTCAGCTTGGGCACACCCCACCTACGCTGGTTGGCCCAGCAGCATGATCAGGATTATCTGCAAGATTTCATCAGTGTCCCCCTCCATCTCGACCCCCAGGAAGTGGTCATTACGTTTGACGGTTTGCTGCGAAAAACGAGCTTCCCGAACCTCATCCGCCAAATGCTGGCACAACTCGAAGAGGCGTATCACCGCCCTGTCGACACAGAGTTTGCACTCCATCTGACAGAAAGCACCAAAGGGGAACCTGGTCTGATCTTGTGCCTGCTTCAATGCCGACCACAGAGCCGACTACCCACCGGGGCGGTCAAGCTGCCCGAGGACGTGCCACCGGATCGACGTCTTTTCATCACCCATCGTCTGGTGCCCGACGGACGTATCAGCGGCGTGCGCTACGCTGTTTACGTCACACCGGAGGGATACAACCGACTCTCGCGCAACAGCGATCGTCACGAAGTCGCCCGCCTGATCGGACGTGTAAACCGCCGCCTCAGCGGCGAAACCTTCATCCTGATGGGGCCCGGCCGTTGGGGAAGCAACAACCCTGCTCTCGGAATCCCGATCACCTACTCCGAGGTCCACAATGCGCGCGCCTTGATCGAGATCGCCACCGACGAACACGCACCGGAGCCATCTTACGGGACCCACTTCTTCCAAGACCTCGTCGAAGCCCAAATCTACCCCTTGGCACTGGCACTCATGGACCCCGATGTGGAATTCAACCACCGGTTCTTTGAGGGTGCCGATAACGTCCTGGACGATATCCTTCCTGCCGACGCCTCTTGGCAATCCCTTGTCCGTGTCATCGATATCCCTGCCTCGACGAATGGTTCATCCCTTGAATTGGTTATGGACGGTGACGCTGGTAAAGCGATCGCCTTCCTGCCCCCGATCTGACGGGAAGGTAGTGAGTAGAATCTGATACCGGGAAGATTGCCATCGATCAGCCAGGAGTCGCTCTCGATCCGTCGCCCCTGACCTTTGAGGTAGTTTGTCTCGCGAACCCAATGGGTGTGCTCAAACGGAATCGTGCCGAATGATCGAATCCCGGCACGAAACACTGCAGTCAGCACACTATAGATCTTAGAACAGGGAACTTACAACCACCAGGACGTCGGGCGCTCGTCAGTATCCCAACCATGTTCGCCGATTAATGGGACAAACGCGACCGGAGCCACGCGTTCACGCTCGTACTTGTCGCCTCGCTTCACCCAGCTTTCGAGGATCTGTCCCGCTTGCCCACCGACAGGTAGGACCAGCCGGCCGCCATCTGCAAGTTGCGCTTTAAGAGGCGCCGGAACCTCGGGTGCCGCTGCCGTCACGATGATCGCCTCATAAGGTGCATGTTCCGGTAAACCGCGCGTACCATCCCCCACAACGACCTCGACGTTCTCTATCCCCAATGTCTCCAACATCTCACGCGCTCTCTCGGCAAGCTCCGAAATACGCTCCAGTGTGTAAACGCGCCGCGCAAGATGTGCGAGGATTGCTGCCTGATAGCCAGATCCTGTTCCAATCTCGAGGACAGTCTCTTCCCCCTGCAATTTCAGGAGTTCCGTCATCAGTGAGACAATATAAGGTTGGGAAATGGTCTGTCTCTGACCGATGGGCAGCGGGGCATCGGCGTAGGCTAATTGCCGACTATCCTCAGGCACGAAGATGTGGCGGGGAACGGCGCGCATGGCGGCTAAAACTCGCGTGTCAGAGATCCCCCGACTGCGTATCTGATCCTCAACCATGCGCTCTCGTGCGCTTTTGTACTCGTCGTTTTCAGGCATCGCTCCCCTACAAGATTATAATACGCCTTTGCGATTGGCAGGGAAACAGGATTGCTTGCCTCAGGGCGTATCGCGCAAGATGTGGAAACGATCGAGCTCAGAGCGCTAGATCCTTCGGGTTTACTTCCTGCCCGCTTTAGCGTGGTTGCATCGTATGTTCGGGGGTTCAGACCTAGGAGAGTTCTTCTCTTACTTGAGCTAGTCCCCCTGTGTTTTCCGGCAAGCGAAACGAAATCGAATGCTTTCCTCAGCCTCAACGGGCCAAACGTTGCTCCAGCCAGACATCGGCTTCGTTGTGATACCCCGCTTGCTCCCAGAAGCCGAGTTTATCCGAAGCCAAGAATTCCAGACCCCGCAGCCATTTTCCCCCCTTCCAAAGATATACGTCCTTGATGTCTTTTCGGCCGGGGATCGCACCTACGACGCCGCGTAAGGGATAGCCATGCTCGGGTGTGAGCGGTTCACCGCCGAAATGCGTCGCAAGCAGGAAGTTGTCCGCCATGGCAACCTCGAGTGGAATGTTTGCTGTGAAACCAAACTCACAATGTTGCAAGACATATTTGGTATCTGCCCTTAGCTTGATCAATTTCTGCTCAACAAGCGTGCGGAGCGAGACGCCTTGCCACTCGGTGTCAAATTTGCTCCAGCGTGTGACACAATGAATGTCCATCGTGACCTTGCTTCTCGGGAGCTCCTGGAATTCTTCCCAGTTCCAGCGAGCCTCCTCCTCGACCTCGCCCCAGACGCGGAAATCCCAACTCCCTGGATCGAAGCTCGGCACAGGCCCATAATGCAGAACAGGAAACTTCAACGTTAATGACTGGCCAGGTGGGATCCGGCCCATCTCACGCATCTGCTCCTCCACTGCACGACGATCAGGTATTCCATTTGTCATCAGAGAGATACCTCCGCAGGGACCCATCAGCGGTCATCTCACTCGAATGCGGGTCAGGATAATTTGAAAAACCATCTTATCACATCTCAACGCCTTTCTATCAGGAGACTGTGGACTGCGATCGGCAACTCGCAGCGCGTACCTTAAGAATGCTCTCGGGGACGATCATGAGAACACCGTACCATACGTCAAAGAGGAACTAAACCAGCCTGCCAGTCGTCCCTGAGATACACAACCTTGTTTGTAGGAGGTATGTATGAATACCCAGCGCACCCCCCGCTATCTGACTTTCATGCTCGTTTTTACGATCCTGGTCGCAGCCTGTGGTTGGTTCATCGCCGGGCCATCACCGACGCCAACCCTGACCCCACAGAGCCCAATTGTGGAGGCTTCCGATTCTAATCTCTCCCTGACTGTCTACAACGAGGGTACCGCGCTCGTGCGTGATCGACGCCAGTTTAGCTTCGAGGATGGGTTCAATCAGATTGCCTTTCGCGACGTCGCGGCGTCCATCGACCCCACAAGCGTTCTCTTCAAGTCGTTAACCGATCCAGAGGGCACGGTGGTTTTGGAACAGAACTACGAATTCGATCTGGTCGGCGCGACCGCGTTGCTCGAGAAATACCTGGATGAGCAGATTCTCGTGGTCACAAAGGACGGAACAAAGTATCGCGGCAACTTGCTCAGTGGGCGCGGCGATATCATCTTGCAGGACAGCGATGGCCAGGTTACGGTGATCAAGCTCGATAATGTGCAGGAATTCTCCTTCCCCAAGTTGCCTGAGGGATTGATCACCAAACCTACCCTCGTCTGGCATCTGCTCGCCGAGCAGTCTGGCAAGCAGGACGTTGAGGTCACCTACCTGACTGGTGGCATCACCTGGCAAGCCGATTACGTGTTACTTTTATCATCCGATGAGCGCGCGATCGATCTGGACGGCTGGGTGACACTGCGGAACACCAGTGGTGCAACCTATCAGGACGCATTACTCAAGCTCATTGCCGGCGACCTCCAGCGGCTACCACAGCCCGGCTTTGCTGCGGACGTCCTCGCCTTCGAGGAGATGGAGCGCGCCGCCGCCGCACCGGTCGAGGAACGAGAGTTTTTCGAGTACCACCTCTACCAAGTCCCTCGACCCGTCACCGTGCGCGACAACGAGAGTAAGCAAATCGAGTTTGTGACTGCAAGCGGCGTACCTGCTGAAAAGTTCTTCGTCTACGACGGCCTCCAATGCCGCAGCAACTACTGGTACTGCCGCTTCTACGGGTATCCACAAACCGAACCCTCCTATGGGATTGCGTCAAATCCAAAAGTGATGGTGATGCTTGAATTCGATACCGAAGAAGTCGATGCCGATCTACCACGAGGCCGGGTCCGCGTGTACCAGGAAGATATCGATGGCGCCGCGCTGCTTATTGGCGAGGACACTATCGATCACACCCCCAAAGGTGAATCGCTCCGCCTATACGTCGGCGACGCCTTTGACATCGTCGGCGAGCGTGTTCAAACCGACTTCCGCCGCCCTTCCACGAAGCGCCTAGAGGAGGACTTCGAGATCACCTTACGTAACCACAAAGACGAAGCTGTCGAAGTACGGATCGTTGAACACCTCTTCCGATGGAGCGAGTGGCGCATTTTAAGTTCCAACGCCGACTACACCAAGCTCGACTCCTCCACGATCGAGTTCCGTGTGCGGGTGCCGGCGAACGACGAGGCGACGCTGCGCTACTCCGTGCGCTATCAGTGGCCCTAGGAACACGACAAATGATCTAGGGGCGGTTTGCGAACCGCCCCTAACTATTTCTTCTGAATAATTTGTACGTGGGGACGGTTCATAAGCCGTCCCATTTCTAGAAATCAGGACTCTACGTTATCCTTCGTCCGTAAGCTCCTTTAACGCCCGCCCCATGGCACTTATGTGCTCAGCCGTGCTACCACAACAGGCACCGATGATCCGTGCCCCTAATCCATATACCCTGCGCGCATGTTCGGCCATGACTTCCGGACCGGCATCGTAAATCGTCTGTCCACCTTTCATGCGCGGTACACCTGCGTTCGACTTGGCAACCAGCACGACATCAGGATCGGCGCTGTGCAACTTGACGATTACACTCTCGATCTCAACTGGACCGTTCCCACAATTTCCCCCCAGCGCCGCGAGTCTGTACCCGGAGAGGGCAGTGAGTGCATCCTCCGGTGAGACACCCATCGAGGTATACCCATGTGTGTCGAATGTCATCGTGACTACCAGCGGAAGTCCGTTTGCCACCTTGCGGCAACCTCGTACGGCGGCGTGCACCTCTTCCAAATCCGACATCGTCTCGATCCACAACACGTCAACACCACCCTCAACCAACGCCGCAGCCTGTTCTTGAAACTCCGCTTCAGCCTGCTCAGGGGTTAGATCACCCAGGGGTTTCATCATTCTTCCAGTGGGCCCAATGGATCCACCCACCACAACCGGTTCTTGGAATTCATCGGCTTCCACGCGGGCAAGCTGCGCAGCTGCCATGTTCAACTCGTGAATGCGTCCTTCGAGTTCATGCCGGCCCAAGCGGGAGCGATTACCACCGAAAGAATTGGACAGGATGACTTGCGCACCGGCCTCCAGGTAGCCACGATGAATCTCCCGAACCACCTCAGGATGATCCACGTTCCATTGTTCCGGGTGAACACCACGCGCCAAACCCTTCGCGATGAGGGTCGTACCCATCCCACCGTCCGCGAGCACCGGCTTTCCACTATTGATCAGGCCCTGCAAAGTCGCTTTTATCTCATGCCCTCCGTTAACTCAGGCATACAAAAACCTGGCGCGTGATCCACCCGCTCCACGCACAACTTCCTGTGCATCAAGCCTCAACCCTCACTGCCCTGGCTGCCTCGGAGCGTGCGCAAGACTAGATAGGCTCCCCCTACAACCAAGAGCCCCGGCCCGATAAACCTGAAGAGTCTGACCTCAGTAGCCAGAAAAATCATCCCCATGAGACCTAACACGCCCGCAGGGATAAAAGCCCACCACAAGCGCCCCTCGCTCGTGGGTAAGATCCCAACCAACACAAAGGTCCCTGCTAATCCGAGGAAGAACACACCAACCAAATCCGTTCCGGCAAACAAAGATTCAAGCGCCACGAAAACCGCCAGTGTCAACATCACACCGCCGGGGATTACAGCCCACCAAAAATCACGGCGCTGCAGGTAGACCAACCCGAAACTCACGCCAACGGCGCCCAAGAAGATCGGTGCCCCAAGAACATCCCCAAGTTGGGGAGCAAGTGCATCAAAAAGCAGTAAAGTGGCTAAGCCCAACAAACTGAAACCGGGAATCAGCCACCACCAATCTCGGCGTTCGCGGTAATACAAATACAAAAACATCGCCCCCGCGACTCCGAACGCCACGGTCCAGAAGATCGTTCCGACCGCCCGAAGTACCCCCAGGTTTTGAAGCAAGAACAAAACCCCTGCCGTGATCACGAGCAATCCAAAAATAGCGTTCACTGGCACCTTTTTCACTTCACTCTCCTCTCCAAAACGCATAGACTTTCAAAGGCGTATCTGCACATCGAGGACATAATAGCACCCGAAGTACCCGAAATCAATTGTCGGAATAACCTGACACGAACCAGTCCACACGCCACGCTGACCGATCAAGAATCCAGATTCATAAAGGCAGAGAACGGCCCTCCGTTCGATTGCCAAACGCCGCGCGAGATCCTCAGCGCGGGCGCAGGATAGCCTGAAATAAAAATACCACGCCTGCGGCGATTAACACGATGGGCCAGATTGGCCCGGCGAAATCGTTCGGTCCGAGGAAGGAGCCAAAGATGGCGACCAGAACGAGACTCACCAGGATCGTCCTACCACCATCACGTAATGCCGTGCGCACCTGGCCACTTAGTACACCTGAGAGGATGATCCCCACACCGACAAATCCGGGGATAAGCGCCCACGCGTACGCCCAACTATCCCAATTGCCTGTGGCGTTCTGCCAATACAGAAGCGCTCCCACACCGCCGACGATGCACGCCGGGACCGCCATGGCTGGCACGCCGGTTAGAAGGCCGATGAACAATAGAAGCAGACCAACGCCGATGATGATCAATGGCCAGTTTTGTGCCGGGTCCAGCCAATCAAACCACTCTGGCCTTAATTGTGCGATCAGAAATGCTACCCCAATCAGGATCAGCACAAGTCCCGCAGCGAGATTGGATCTCATTTTAACGTTCATGCTCGCCTCCCATATCCAATTTGAATCACTATACGTATTAGATACCCCTGTGTCGCGCAGAAATCAGCCACGCTGCCATTTCCTCTGCTATTTATACGTCGCGTGCTGGCTTGGAGCGATCGCAGGTGTAAGGAATCCCCTAATTTCTAAATGGCCTAGGATCATCAACCTGGTCGCGTCCACGCGTGATTATAACCCAGGCTCGGAATTGAGATTGAACCAATCCCTCGTGCTGCGCTCACGGCCTTCAAATCGGTCGCCTCGGCAACTCATCAATCTAGCTCGTGAACCATTTTGCACTTGTAAAGAGGGGCAGGATCGAGCATAATTGATTAGACAGTTATCGAAATATTTTCACGGAGATGAAAATGGAAGAGACGAACCTGCTCGCCTTTTTCAAAGCCCTTGGCGATGCCAACCGCCTTAAGATCGTGGGGCTGCTTGCGCAAAATTCTTGTTCCGTCGAACAGTTGGCAGCCATGCTCGAGTTGCGACCCTCAACCGTCTCACACCACCTGGCGCGACTGGCGCGCGTCGGCCTCGTCAGCGCGCGGGCCGAAGGCTACTACAGTCTGTATCAGCTGGAAACCAAGTCGCTGGAAGCCATGGCGCGCAAATTGCTGTCAGAAGGAACTCTACCCGCACTCGCAGAGGATGTGGACAAAAGTGCCTACGAACGCAAGGTGTTGGCCGACTTCACCATGCCAGATGGCAGTCTGAAAACGATCCCCTCCCAGCAAAAAAAACGCCTGGTCATCTTGCGCCATCTCGTCAGCGATTTCGAGCCCGAGAGCCACTATAGCGAAAAGCAGGTCAACGAGATTTTAGCCAGGTATCATACCGACACGGCAACCCTGCGTCGGGAAATGATTGCCTCCGGGTTGCTCAAACGTGAAAAGGGGATCTACTGGCGCGTCGATTGATATTGTCGACTATCGTGAACGTTACCTTGTGATACCAGCACTTGAGAAGAAACACGAACGCATTGGTTTTTAGCGCGACAGAGGCTCCTTGAAATCATAGATGCCCTCGCGTCTTGACCAGATGCGTTCGCATCCCAGGCAATACAAACCGACCTCGTCTGCTCTCAAATCCACGGACCCACATGCTGGACAGCGCCAAAAGGCATCCGCTTGGGTGGGTATGTCTTCACCCACCGCGCACGCACGCACAAAGACACTCGGCGATAGCTGCCACCAATCCCCCGTCCATTGGACCAACGAATCCATAGCAACCAGAAGACGCAAGGGAATCATCCTCTTGAGCAGATTGAGTCGGAAATGGGAAACTGTAAGCTGCCGCTTGAGGACAAAGCCCGCTTCCCGTAACCAGGCACGAACCGCCGCGGGGTGGAAATCGAAATTGAGTGGCGCAAACTCCACGGATTCACGACTAAACGGATTCCAGGATTGGCGCCGAAACAGCCAGCGCGCAATGGCCTTGAGGTTTTGCTTGTTGGCATACTCGAGCACAAAAACAGCACCTGAGGCCAGGACCATCCGAACCTGTCTCAAAGCGGAGAGCGGATCGACCATGTGATGCAGCGTGCGCACCATGGTGGAGGCGTCGAAGACACCGGGTGCGAATGGCAAGCGATAGACATCGCCGGCGACGTAGAGATACCGATCCCCTTCTCCGAGGCGCGCCTGTGCTTGTGCTAACTGAGTGCGCGAATAATCCAGCAAAACGATCTGACGAAAACCTGTGTACCTGGATGTGTTCCGCCCGGCGCCGGCTCCCACCTCCAACAGCCGTTCGCCACCCCCAGGTAGTAATCGCCGCAACGCCACCGCTTCGACGCGATCCTCGTACTGGCGACCGCCGAGTTCCCAGAAGCGTGATTGATAATCCGAGTCTTCGTAATCGCAAATCGGAGGGTGATCTTCGCTCACAGACAACCACCATTGAAAAGCCGCGAGCCTGATGCTCCGGCGAGAAATCTCTACGGCGATTGTACCCGCAAGTCCATCTCCATGGGAAGGCGACACGCGATCTCAGGAGCTCTAGGGAAACATGGGAGCTGCTTTTTTACAGGTGGGTGATCTCCACCGTATCTGCATTTTTTAGGTGGCCGGCGACTTCGCTTCCGGCCCAGTTTTTATCCGCCTTTGAGGGCTAATCCTCAAAGCGTGTGTCCTCGATCATGCGGCGAAGGCGGGTCTCTTCGTCTTCAGATTGCATCACACCGCGTTGGCTTTCTGCGAGCCACCTAGCCTCCGCATCCGCCAAGTCCTTGGAGGTTGCTCGTCGAACGATCGCCCACTTACTGCAATGAGGACAACGCTCGAGCTTGCCAATAAACAGGTTAGGTGAGAGCACATGACGGCCATACGGTAAGCGACACCTTGGGCAGACGGCAGCTCCCGCCCTACCGTAGGCTCCGATCTGAAATTTGCCCCGACGACCAAAGATTACCAGCACGGCGAAACCGAGGGTCCCTAGGACGAGGAGCAGGAGCAAGAGTGGCACCACCATCTCTACCGCCGACCGCCAGCCCTGCTCCGGGCTTACAAATTCCAAACGAAGTTCGTCACTGCGCAATTCTCTGCCATCGAACGTGGTTCCCACAACCATGAGGCGATGGAGACCGAGCTCGTAATCGCTCGTGCGAAAAGAAATCTGGAACGGCGATTCTTCGTCCGTCCCCATCGTCTCGCCATCGATCAAGAAAGCAACGCTGGAGATATCTTCGGGTCCGCTCGCAGAGAGCGTGAACTGGCCCTGGACTCGCCCGCCCAAACTGAAACCAAAGTCCTTACGAAGATTTAAAGAGAGACCACCGCTGGCCTCCTGTGCCCTTGCCGCATAATGCGGTATCACGAGCAGCGTCAGAAAACACAGCAAGCGCTTTCCTCGCATGGCTTCCCCCCTTCATTTCCAGCGCGTGAGGATGGTTTCGCGCTGGAAAAGTTGCGTTGCGAACGCCAACAACCCGGCGTCAACCAGCGCCAGGACGATCGCCATCCATAAGATCAACTGCGCGTTGATGAAGAACAGACCGCTGATTTGCCCGAAGAATATTGCCAAGAGCGGCAGGATGACCAGCATCGATAGCTGCTCTGCTACGCGAGGGTCGTTAGCCCGCGAAGAAACCATCACCGCCACGCTGACCGCCGCGATCGCCAAAAGCGGACCCACCACGAAGATCGCCATCAACCACAGCGGATCGATTAGGCGAGCGAGCACTCTCGTACTCTCCGAGAGGATCCGCGTTCCCACGGCGAAGACTCCAAAACCTAACCACGTCGCCGCGATCGCTGGGAGGGCCGCTGCCAGTCCTTTCCCGGCCAGCAATTCCAGCGTCGTCACCGGTGTTGCCAACAATGGTTCTAGCGTCCTCGTGGTTTTTTCCCCGACGATGCTGTAGGAGGCAATGGTGACCGGGATGGCTAATGGCATCAACATGAAGAGCAGCATGAACTGACTGACCAAGAAATATTGACCACATTCCGCCGCGCTCATCCCCTCACAAAAGGCGTTGAAGCCACCAGGCATCTCGGCAAACGAGAGATCTGCCAGATCCCCCGAACCACGAGTAGCGTGCAGCATGATCAACGGCAATGCGGTTAGAATCAGCGGCAAGAAGCCAACTGTAAAAAGCACGAAACGGTTCTTAAATACCTCTGCCCATTCTTTGCGCACAATGACCCAAACTTTTTTCATCCCAATCCTCACGAATTACTAGGGTTCGGAGATTAGGGACCAGGGATCAGGAAACGATCCTCGTGCCCCTTGCTCCCCTAATCCCTGATCCNNATCTCGGTCCTGAACCAACCGTAGATAGACATCTTCCAATGTCCTTCTCAATTCCCCGACAAATTGAATCTCAGCCCCCATCTCCACGAGCGCGCGCACGATCACGGGGTTGTTTGTTTCTGGCTCGTCCAGCCCAAGGATGAGTTTATTCTCCACCGCTTTCACAGAGCGCACGAAGGGAAAGGCGTCCACGCCTTGCACGTAACTCGGCTGAAGCTCTCTCAGATGGAAGACCACCGCCCGGGCATACAACGCGCGCCGCAATTCGGCGGGCGTATCGAGCGCCAAGAGACGACTGTTGATAATTGCGATGCGGTCACACAATCGATCGGCTTCGTCCAGATTGTGCGTGCACAGGAAGATGGTTCGCCCCTCCCGGCTCAATTCAGCGATAAAATCTCGCACCAGGCGCGCCGCTTCAGGATCTAGACCAGCCGTCGGCTCGTCGAGGAAAAGCACTTGAGGCTCGTGCAGCAAGGCTCTGGCGATCGCCAGCTTTTGGCGCATACCTTTCGAAAACGTACCCGCCGCTTCCTGACGTCGGTCCCAGAGACCGAGCATCCGCAGATAGCGTTCCACCTGATCGGCAACCTTGTCGACCTCGTACATGCGAGCGAAGAAGTCCAGGTTGCGTTCCGCGCTGAGGCGGTCATAAAGACCCGGTGTCTCGGTCAGGATGCCCACCTTTTTACGGATCGCACCATCCTCCTGACCGATCGTATGTCCTGCTACATGCGCTGTCCCTGAAGTCGGCACAATCAACCCCGTGAGCATTCGAATGGTGGTTGTTTTCCCGGCACCATTCGGCCCCAAGAAGCCAAACACCTCTCCCGCCTCGACGCCCAGGCTCACCTGATCCACCGCCAATACGTCCCCAAATCGCTTACTCAAAGTGTCAGTTTTTATCATCGCTACAACCACTCCACAAACGGCAAGATTCTCGGTACGGCCCGACGATAACGAGCATAATCCTCCCCGTATGGTACTAGTAACTTCTCTTCTTCCAAAAATGTAAGCAGGTACGCCGACGCGAACCAGGCCGTTGTCAAGAACGCGCCGACGACTGAGCCCCAAATTAAGGACCAACCAAGCGGCCAGATCGAATTACAAAACATCACCGGATGCCGCACGATCGCGAAGAGTCCATCCGTCCTCAATGGCTCGTCACGGTGGGGTCCTGTATGCGGGCGAATACGCTACGCCGCCGTACAAAACGTCAGGCTGATGACCAGGATCACGCCACCCAGGACGAGCGTGAGAGGCCCGGTATGAGCGAGTCTGGATTGCCTCACAAAGGGCAGTGGCAGCAGGATGCGAGGCACTTCGACCAGCGCTATACATATCCACCCAAACCACGGGCGCCGGCCAAAGGTTTCACTGCCAACAACCAGAAGCCCCAGAAACCAACCGCTCATGGCCAGGAACGCCCAGAACCAAGGATTGGTGACAAACATGGCGAATCTCCAAACCCTCCCAATCTAATTGGATCACAAAAAGACCGTTAGCCGGGTGAGATCACACCCCGTCCGCACCTAGATGCGCCGACGGCTTTGGATGGGACGGCAGATCTCACAAAAATCGACTTTCCTCCAGTTGCTCCCATGATGGTGTTTCCTCATCCACCCCGGGCGCGGATCCCACGAGTGCACTTGCCTCGAGGGGCTGGTCTGGAACAAGCTCACCTTCCTCCGGCCTCGCATCACGTAGCACAAATACAACGCCCAGACTCAACAGCGCAGCCAATCCCACCAGCGCCTCGGTGGCATACATACCCCAGGTTCTCAACCCAAAAACTGCTACCGCATCGACTGCCGTGTGCCATCCGATCGCCACCACTGCCCAGCGCCATTCTCGACGCACAAAAGCCTGCAGCACAAGGACCGCCAAACTTACTTGAATACAAAGTGCGAGAGCGCGTTCGAATGCGCCGAGCAGCGCACCGTACCAGGGCAACGCCCAATATGCTTGGAGTTGTAGGCGAACCACATCTAGGCGGTCAGCAGGGACCAAGGCACTCAGATCGGCGCCCTGGTAGGCGATCGCCTGGATGAGGCCGTAAGCCGCAAGGCCGCCCAACAAGATCGCCTCGATCCCACCATGACCGGCACCGAACATAATCGCGTCCCGCCATGAGCGGGCGTCGCGCAACCAGGTGCCATACACCAGAATTCTCGCTCCCTCCTCAAACAGTCCGGCCGAGATGCCAAATGCAAGCGCTGTGAGGAGGAGTGGAACTCCCGTGTCAGTCGCGCTGAAACCGATACGCATAAGCAGCGGCGTCAAAACCTTGGCGTTGAACGGCAGATGCAGAAGCTGAGATCCCACGAAGGTCACGCCACCGATCACGAACAGACGCCAGTCCAGGCGCAACCGTCGTGTCAGGAAGACGCCCAACGCCAACGGTGCTGCCATCATCAAGAGTACATTCAGCCAACGGACCAAGACATCCATTGCAAGACCCATCAGTATGATACCCGAATACCG
>WVZH01000228.1:3712-27035 GCA_011772595.1 Anaerolineales bacterium | reverse complement strand
CCGACACTTATTCACTCTCCAGGGAGCTCGGCGCCTCCGCTAAACCGCTTGCGGCCAGAGAGGTCACCCCGGCCAAACCACCGAGGTTCATGGTGTCCACCGCGCTGGACGGCACGATGACCATCGCGCCCTTCTCCTTGAGCCCCTCGAAGAGCATGTTCATTGCCCGCAGGTGCAGGGCCGTCGGATTGTCCTGGTAGGCCATCGAGGCATCAGCGAAGGACTGGGCAATTTGCAGCTCAGACTCGCCCAGAATCACCCGCGCTTGCCGTTCACGCTCGGCCTGCGCTTGTCGGCTCATGGTATCTTCCAGTTCCTGCGGGATGACGATGTCGCGNNAGTTCCTGGTCCATGCGCGCTCGCCCAACCAAAATGTCCGCCAGATCCATTTGCCCGATCACTTCTCGTAACGCCGTCTGCGCGGCCCAGGCGATCGCCACCTGATAGTCCTCAACCTCCAACGCCGCCTTCTCGGCATCCCAGACCATCCAAAACAGCACAGCGTCAACGTCCACCGGGACGGTATCCTTGGTGAGCGTCTTCTCGGCGCTGAAGGGCGTCACCATGACACGATGGTCGATCCAGCTCGGAACACGGTCTACGATCGGAATGACCCAAAACAACCCTGGACCACGCAGTCCGACGAAGCGTCCCAACCGCAGCACCACCGCCTTCTCCCATTGATCGGCCACCTTGAGCGCAAAGAGAATGTATAGACCCACAAGGTTGAGACCGACCAATACCGATCCGATGATCCAACTCGTTACGCGCAAAGCCTGCAATCCAAAGGTCAGGAGCACAGAGACGATAGCGATCGCCAACCAAACAGCCACCGCCACCCCGGGGACCCTTACGACGTCAGTGCGCACCTTCTCCTTATCTTTATCACGCTTGTACATACTTCTTCTCGGTTGCATATTTCACCTTCCTTGTCGATAGGGCGTTATCCATCGCCCCGCCTATTGACCATCTTCCGGCGGCACCCCACTCTGGCGCCACCGCTCGATGAAGGATTCCACTGCCTGCGCCACATCGCCGGGATCGAAGCCCAACCGATTAGCGTCATGAAGAAAAGACCGCGTCAACGCCTCTAGCGCCGCCCGGCGTAAATGTCTGGCGTTCTCCGGCGGCGGGGCTTCGAGCACAAAGGTCCCACGACCCTGCTGTGTGGAGATAACGCCGGCCTCGTCCAGGATTCGGTAAGCTCGTGCCACGGTGTTGAAATTCACCCGCAGATCCGCCGCCAGTTGTCGCACCGTGGGCAACTGATCCCCGGGCTGTAAGGCACCCGTCGCTAGCAAATGCTTGACCCGGTCGACAATCTGCACATATATGGGGACGTGACTACGAAAATCGAGTTCTACAAACATTGTACTAATTGTCCAAGTGTATCATTGTATGATTGTAATAATTGTACTAAGTCCCGCCTTCGTTGTCAAGACCAATTCGGCCCCCATTCGTGTCCTCGATGCCTCCAGCTTCCCGGAAGCTTTTAGCCTCCGGGAAACTATCGAATCAATCCTGGAACAGGCTCAGCGCAAAGAGAGATACCCTATCGACCCACACGGGCCGGGTACTTGATCGACGGTCGTTGCCGCTCTCACTCTCGGCATGGTAGAATCGCAATGAGAGAACTGGGCTCTATCCCAGGAGGTAAGCGTGGAAAAGGAAGTGGGCACATTCACGGTCAAGAAAGGGCTGGCTCAAATGCTCAAGGGCGGCGTGATCATGGATGTCGTCACCCCCGAGCATGCCCGCATCGCTGAGGACGCGGGTGCTGTAGCTGTGATGGCCCTCGAACGTGTCCCGGCGGACATTCGCGCCCACGGCGGTGTAGCCCGCATGAGCGATCCCGAACTCATCCTGCAGATCATGGACGCCGTGACGATCCCGGTGATGGCCAAATGTCGCATCGGCCATTTCGTGGAAGCACAAATCCTCGAATCACTCGGCGTGGATTTTGTCGACGAATCGGAAGTACTCACACCGGCTGACGAGGAGCACCACATCAACAAACACGAGTTTAAGGTACCCTTCGTGTGCGGTTGCCGAAACCTAGGAGAAGCCCTGCGCCGTATTGGCGAGGGCGCGGCAATGATCCGCACGAAGGGCGAAGCCGGTACTGGCGACGTCGTCGAGGCCGTTCGTCACGCGCGATCCGTGCTGGGCGAAATCCGTCGCTTGCAGAGTATGCCGGACGACGAACTGATGACCTACGCCAAGGAAATCGGAGCACCCTACGAAACCGTCAAAGAATCAAAAGAACTCGGAAGTCTGCCGGTAGTCAATTTCGCCGCCGGCGGCATCGCCACACCCGCAGATGCAGCCATGATGATGCAACTCGGCGTCGATGGAGTGTTCGTCGGTTCAGGGATCTTCAAATCAGGAGATCCACCTAGGCGCGCCAAAGCCATCGTCGAGGCCACCACACACTATCAGGATCCCCAGATCCTGGCCGAGATCAGCAAGGGATTAGGTGAGCCCATGGTGGGCATCGGCGTAAGCGAATTAACCGAGGCCGAAAGGTTGGCGGTGCGAGGTTGGTAGGGGAGCACCCAAGGAATCCACAGATGTCGGATGAGCGGGTGCGTCCGCGCCGTCAAGACCGGACCATGCATAGCGATTCCCGCATCGAGGCAGTACTGCACCAAGGTCAGATCGTCTATATCGCCACCTCTTTGAACGATCATCCCTACGTTATTCCCAATCTCTATTGGTACGATGCTGATAGCCAAAGGATCTACTTTCACACCGCTCTTGAAGGCCGCACTCGACGTAGTGTGGAAAACAACCCCCAGGTCTGTTTAAGCGTGGCCGAAATGGGGCGGCTTCTCCCCGCCGATAAGGCGATCGAGTTCAGCGTCGAGTATGCAAGTGTTTGCGTCTTCGGCCGTGCGCGCGTAACCGACAGCGAGGAAGAAGCCCGTCACGGCCTCCAAGGCTTATTGGACAAGTACTTTCCTGATCGGAAGCCAGGAAAAGACTATCGACCCATCACACAAAACGAAATCGCCCAAACTGCCGTTTATGCCCTTGAGATCGAGGCCTGGAGCGGAAAAGAGAAGGTAGCGCAGTCGTGAGAATCGGCGTCCTTGCACTCCAAGGCGACTTCGCCGAGCACATCGCCGTATTACACCGGCTAGGCGTCGATGCCATTGAAGTGCGTCTCCCTGAGCACTTGGAGAGCCTCGATGGTCTCATCATCCCGGGCGGCGAATCTACAACCATTGGCAAGCTGGCGACCACCTACAATCTCATGGAGCCTCTCCGACATTTCGGTGAGAAGCGCGCCATATGGGGAACCTGCGCCGGCGCAATCTTCCTCTCACGTGACGCCCACCACAACCAGCCTCTTCTTGACTTGATGGACATCAGCATGGAACGCAACGCCTTCGGCCGCCAGGTCGATAGCTTCGAGATGGAACTTTCCGTGCACGTCCTGGAAGATCCCGATTGTCCTTTCCACGCCATCTTCATTCGCGCCCCAATCATCGATCAGGTCGGGAAGGAGGTCGACGTGCTAGCAAGCATGTCGGCGGACACCAAGGGTGAAGAGCGGATCGTCGCCGCCCAACAAGGAAGATTGTTGGCCACAAGCTTCCATCCAGAATTAGCAGGCGACGATCGATTCCACAAATACTTCCTCGAGTTGGCCAAAGGATGACCCGATGATCCGGCCTTTCGACTGGCGTGACCTGACTCTACTACATCGCCTACGCAGCCACGGATTGTGCCTGGATTCTCATCTTGACTACACCCGCGGCCCCGACGCATTCCAAGACGCGTTACTGGATCCCTTCTCGCGTGGTCAGAGTACTTGCACATTGGTATACCGTCCTGACGACCGCGATCACAGTCCCGCCGTTGGACAATTCACCCACAAAGCGCGACAACCTTTTGCCCACCTTACTTTCATCGGTCCGATTGAAGCCCTCTCGCAGCCTGGCGGCATGCGCCTGCTCGATGCATTGAGCCAAGCTGCCGGGGAGCGAGGGGTTCACCATTTGATCGCCGAGGTGGAGGAAACCAGCCCCGCTTTTGAAGGCCTTCGTCACGCCGGCTTCGCCGTGTACGCACGTCAACATATCTGGCGTCTCACCGAGGCACCCCGAGCAGAGATCCAACCCTTGGATATCGCCTGGCGCCTTGAAGCGGAATCAGATGAACCGGCAATTCGAAGCCTGTATCACAATCTGGTCCCGGACCTGGTTCAACAGGTCGAATCTCCCCCGGTCTCCAGTCGCCTCAACCTCGTCCATTGGGACCAAGAGGAGTTGCTCGGTTACCTGGATATCAAACGCGGTCCGCGGGGAATTTGGGCGCAAGCATACATTCACCCCGCAGCTGAGAGAGCGGACCAGTTATTGGCGGGTTTCATGGCACAATTCAATCCCATGCCCGACAAACCGCTCTTCATCTGCGTTCGGACTTACCAAGCCGGATTGAGCGGATCGCTCGACCGCCTCGGTTTTACGCCCTTCAGCGACCAAGCCGTTATGGTTAAAAGGCTGACCGCCGTTCTGCGTGAACGTGTTCCCTCAACATTACCCAAAATGGAGGGGACGCAGCCAGAGCCCACTGCGCCCTTTTCGAACCTCCCCTCAGCAACGCAGGCATCTCACGACCACCCCGTCAGAGAGACGTCTTAAACCCATCGTGTCGAACCAGATGCTCCTTTTTGGTCGCGCCAGTCTGCGTCGTAAGGGTGTTAGAATCCGAAGTCGTGAAACAGATGTGGGACGAGCACAGCTTTGTTATCATTCGGCTTGTAAAACGTGTATCATTAAAAAGGTGAACTTGTATACTCACGGATGCTTATGACCGGAAAACGAATAACCGACAATCTTAGTGATCTTCTTGCCGTGCTTCCGCCTGAAATCGTAAAGACGATCAACGAAATCGATCGTCAGGACGAATTGCTCGAAGTCATTCTCGACCTGGGGCGGGTGCCCACTGCGCGCTACTTGGACGGCGAGATCGCGTTGAGCGACCAAGAGGTGCAGAACGAATCCATCGATCACGTCGTCACACGCATCGGGGATTTTGACGCCGACAACCGTGCCGGCATCGAACGTACGCTACACCGCATCGCGGCCATCCGCAACAAGCACGGCCACATCGTGGGATTGACTTGCCGCGTCGGTCGAGCTGTCTACGGCACGATCGATATCATCGAGGAATTCATCCTGGGCGGGAAAAGTGTCGTGTTGGTGGGCCGCCCGGGTGTCGGCAAGACGACCATGTTGCGCGAGGCCGCTCGTATTCTGGCTGAGAAAAAACGGGTAGTTATCGTGGACACGTCGAACGAGATTGCTGGAGATGGCGATGTACCACATCCTGCTATCGGGCGCGCCCGGCGCATGCAGGTGCGCGAGCCCACATTGCAACACGAGGTGATGATCGAGGCGGTCGAGAATCACAATCCCGAAGTGATCGTAATCGACGAAATCGGCCGCGAGCTGGAGGCCGTTGCTGCCCGCACCATCGCCGAGCGCGGTGTGCAACTCATCGGAACTGCCCACGGCAACACCCTCGAAAATCTACTGCTCAATCCCACACTCTCCGACCTGGTGGGTGGGATCGAGTCGGTCACACTCTCCGACGAGGAAGCACGACGCCGTGGCACGCAGAAGACGGTGCTCGAGCGGCGCGCCGCACCGACCTTCGACATCCTTATTGAGATCCAGGATCGAGAGCGACTCGCCGTCCACCATGACGTATCTGCCTCCGTGGATGCTATGCTGCGCGGGCGTCCTTTAGCACCCGAACTGCGCTATCGCGACGAAAGCGGAGAAATCAAAATCGAATCTTTTCCGGTCCCAGCCACCCCGAGAGCTCGTGGGCAGGTGGGATACCGACGCCAAGCCGCGATGCCCTCAACCTCAGCACTAGCCGAAAATGGGCTCCCCTTTTCGCCGACGCCACCGCGTATGCCAGGTACACCGCTGGAGACGGTGCGCATATACGCCTATGGTGTGGCTCGCAACCGCCTGCGGCAGGCAGCCAAGAGGTTGCGGGTCCCCGTGATCCTGGTTAACGATTTGGGCGAGGCCGACGTTTTAGTGACCTTGCGCTCATACTACCGCAAACGCCAGAAAGCCATCGCAAGTGCGGAGAACCGTCGTATGCCGATATATGTTTTGCGCGCCAATACTGTCAATCAGATGGAGAACTTCCTGACCGATCTCTTTCACCTGGACGCGGTCATGCCCAACGACCCGTCTTTGGAGACCGCGCTGGATGAAGCACGGCAGGCCGTGCAATCCGTGCTCAACGGCATACGCTCCGTGGATCTGGCGCCGGCTTCCGCATATGTGCGACGACTACAACATCAAATGGCTCGCCAGGCCAATCTTGTTTCCCATTCGTATGGCAAAGAGCCACAACGCCGTGTGAGGATTTACCGCAATTGAGCCTTTTCGTAACACTCGAAGGACCCGACGGGAGCGGTAAGACAAGTCAGGCTCACCAACTCGCCGAATATCTGCGCGCGCACGGGCACGACGTGTTGCTTACGCGTGAGCCCGGCGGCACCGATATCAGCGAGCAAATCCGACGCGTCCTGAACGCCCTCGACAACACCGGCATGCACCCGCGTACAGAGTTTTTGCTCTTCTCTGCTGCGCGCGCCCAACACGTGCATGAACGCATACGACCGCATCTTGCAAGCGGAGGCATTGTAATCTGCGATCGCTTTTTCGACGCCTCGCTCGCTTATCAGGGATACGGCCATCGACTGGACCTCGAGGCAGTGCGTGCCATCACCACCTTCGCCACCGACGGCCTGACACCCGACATCACCTTGCTGCTCGATTTGCCAGTGGAAGAGGGCTTGCGCCGTAGAGAAACGGACGGCAATTGGAACCGGTTGGACGCCTACGACATCGACTTTCATAGCAGAGTGCGGGAAGGCTACCTGGCGCTTGCCGAGAGCCAACCGGAGCGTTGGGTGGTGATCGACGCCCGTCAGCCATTCGACGCCGTCCAGGAGCAACTGCGGCAGGCTGTCGAAACGACCCTCACGCGCCGAGAATCAGAATAGCACACCCAACGGATTTCGGATCTTTTCTTTCCCCGAAAACCGAGAGTCAAGAAATAGTACCCAGAAACTAGTTGACAACGCCAACTAGTTTCTGTATTGTATTGCTCACGGTCCAAGACAATCCGTCCCCAAGGAGCTCGATATGGACACTCATCTTGATCTCGACGAACTGACGAGAAGCACCCGTCGGCTCGAGTTTGAAGATGGCCTGGTGGATCTAATGAATGCAAGCGTGTTCCTGGTCGTGACCCTGCTGCTCGCCTCGATCTATTCAACCTCCTGGATGCGCCTATACTTTCGCCTCGCTGTGAAGCACCCCAATCTGATGCTCGTTGTGCTGATCGCACTCGCTCCCATGATGGCACTGCTGCTCATTGTTTCGAGGCAAATCATTGAGCACACTCGGCGTAACATACTCTGGAAGGAGAGCGGGTATGTCAAACCCTTGCGCGGCTACGTCGATTGGCGTATTAACGCCTTCGCCGCGCTCGTGCTGATCTTCCTTACCTGCATGGCCGCGTGGGGCACGATGCGTGGCAATTTCGCCCCAGGCACCGATTTGCGCACACTAGCCGGCGGCGTGGGAATCGCCACGGGCATTATCTATTTTGGAATAGGGAAGACTTTAAATCTGCCACGCTACAGCAAGGTCGGATTTGCCGGTGGATTGTTGTCCGCTGCGATCCCCTTCCTTTCCATCTCCTTCTCCTTTAGTTGGACCCTGCTGGGATCCATCTGGGCCGTGCTCCTGGCGATATCCGGTGTGGTTGGGCTTCGCCGGGCACGACAAGCCTCCAGCGAGGCCGCCGATGCATGACTATTCCCTACCGACCAAGTTCGACCGCCTCATCCACCAACCCTCCCGTCTGGCCATTATGGCGCTGCTTGCCGGATGTGAGAGCGCCGACTTCACGTACCTACTAAAAGCAACCGGGTTGAACAAGGGCACGCTTTCCAAACACCTCTCCAATCTGGAAGGTGCCGGATACATCGAGATAAAGAAAAGTTTCAAAGGAAAGTTTCCAAACACCTCGTCGTCGCTCACACCGGTTGGGCGACATGCATTCAAGCGCTATCGCCAGCAGTACCTCGAATTCAGCAAGTCTCTGGGTAAGGAATAATTACGCAGAGATCGCATCACATTCCTTGCTCCGCATTGAAGCTTTGCTACGAGGCAGAACATACCATGCAGCCAAACGTCGCCATCCGTTTCGAGAATCTCAGCAAGACTTTCGGCCGCGGGCCGAAACGCGTGCAAGCTGTCAAGAACCGGAACCTCCGCATCGAGGGTAAGCAGGTCTATGGCTTTCTCGGTCCCAACGGCGCCGGAAAGACTACGACCATCCGCTTGATCATGGATCTCATTCGCCCCAACACACTGCTCCTGTTCATGTGGTTGAGCCGGTTATTTAACAACCCCGATCTCATCAATCTTTACCGCTTCACTCCTTCATTCAACGTCGGTAACATCAATGCCTGGATCCGATTCGGCCGCCCGCTTGAATTGGGTCTCACAGCACTTCCCCAGGATCCAGGCCTTTACTTTTCTGTCGCTGTGGTAGGAATCTAGATCCTCTCTATGATTGGCTTGGTGACACTTTTATTCCAAAGACAAGACATCACTTCGTGATAGGAGCACTTACTGAGAAGCAACACAAAAAGGAACCCGGGCACCCAAGCGCTCGGGTTGTGAATTCCGAAGCTCCTAAGTGTAAGGGTCCCTACTCTCTGGATTGACTGGGCACCTATTCGTTGAAGCTCTCCCCCTCGAGCCCCAAATCCGGCATGCTTTTCTCGATCTCTTCGGGGCTCTCACCCGCCTCCAGACGATCAACGACTTCATCAAACTCGGGAGGTAGTTCTTCCCCCATCTCACGCCCCATCTTACGCATCATGCGCGCCATGGCGCGCGGATCCTCTTCGTCGATGCCCGACCATGTGCTCGGGTCAGCCATGGATTCCAGCCGTGTTTCCTCCGATCGCCCAATCCGCACTCGTCCAATAAGACGCTGTAAATCCTCGCTCTCGCAGTGTGGACAACACACCGGGAGACGTCCGTAGTCCTCATAGGATTGAAAGATCGACACTCGCTTACCACATTCCAGACATCGATATTCGTACGTAGGCACAACCACCTCCACATTCGTTCGTTTTGCTAGATAAAGGATAAAACAGTCGGGCACCGGGGCACTTGGGCACCCAGGCACCAAGGTGCCACATGACCAAAGCGCCCAGGTGCCTGAGTGCCTTGGCGCCCGATCACTTGATCACAAACGACTTGTTAGGTTTCCTCAAGCCCTACCATCCCACGAAGGGGACTGGCTACGCAGCACCTCGATAATCGATTATACTGAGCCCATCGGGAGTCATCAATGCATGGACGAGGATCTGTTTAAACGTCATCACCCCCCCCTACTGATTGTGATCTCCGGACCCTCAGGCGTCGGCAAAGATACCGTGATCCAACGCATGAAGGAACTGGGACTCCCTTTCCACTTCGTTGTGACTGCCACTACGCGCCCTCAACGCGACGACGAAGTCGATGGAGTCGACTATTTCTTTCTCACCCACGACGAGTTCGCCGAAATGATCGAGCAGGAAGAGATGCTCGAGTACGCCATTGTTTACAATGATTACAAAGGGATCCCCAAACGACAGGTGCGTGAGGCCTTGGAAAGCGGGAAAGACGTAGTGATGCGCCTCGACGTTCAGGGCGCAGAAACAATTCGCCAGCTTTACCCCGATGCGTTGTTGATCTTTCTCAGCACCCGAACAGAGGAGGAATTGATCCGACGCCTTCATACTCGTCAGACTGAAACACCAGAAGGTCTAAAGTTGCGCATCGCAACAGCTCGTCAGGAAATGAAGCGCGCCGAAATGTTCGATTACCTTGTGGTCAATGCGGACAGCAAGTTGGACAACACCGTAGAAACCATCCAGTCCATTATCGCGGCCGAACATCACCGAACGGAACCCCGCCAAGTGACTTTGTGAACTCTGCCCCACAACTCCAACCACCATCTCCATCACCCACCAACGCGCGGCGTCCTGCGCCCCGCACGACGTTTTCGCGCTTCCCGGCGACCTTCGGCCTGATCGTTGCCACACTGTCGGTATTCCTCGCCCAATGGCTCGTGGCAAGCATCTTTGGTGTGGGCCGCGTGTGCGGTCCTGGCGAGTTCATATGCGCATTGGGATCCAAGATCAATCAGGCTATCGCGGCAGGCCAATTGTGGCGTTTGGTCACGCCGATTTTCATCCACGTCGACGTCTGGCACATATTCGTCAACATGTACTCTCTTTACGTTCTTGGTCCCTCTATCGAGCAGTTCTATGGGACCGCGAGGATGCTGATCCTATACATGCTTAGCGGGATCACAGGGGTCGCCTTCAGTCTTGGTTTCAATCGCTACAACTCCGTCGGCGCCTCGGGTGCGGTCTTCGGTCTGGTCGGCACCCTGGGTGTTTTTCTCTTCCTGCACCGGCAATTATTTGGACGCGTCGGACAAGATCAACTGCGACGGATTGTGATCGTCACCCTGCTTAACCTTGTACTCGGCATGTCGGCTATGATTGACAACTGGGGGCACTTGGGAGGCTTGTTGGCGGGGATCGGTCTGGGTTGGTTCCTTGGTCCTCGATTGGAAAGGGTGCTGACGGAGACGGGCCAGGTGCACTTAATCGACAGGCAACCCTGGGAACAATCACGCCGGAAGGTTTTCCTGGCCGTTGCAATGGTCGCCGCACTCTCCGTCGCTGCGCTGGTCAGTCCCTTCAACCAATAACGTTGAGATCCTCATCCGAGGAAGGGCTAGAGACAGCGGCCCATCCACACCTTTCATACTTGGATGGAAATCCAACTGTGTATCTTGGTGGCGTGCGACGAGAACCCCTATCTCCCTTACATAGACTACGAGCAGGGGAGGGCGACACTCGATGAAGAATGGAGAACCCTTTCATTGACAAACGGCATGGCAATTAAGTACGATTATGCGATCAACTCCCGTACGATGGATGCTGAGTTCACTCAAGAGGGTAAGAATGAAGTCTAACAAGGGACCCTTCTATTTGCTCATTTTTGTTCTGAGCTTTATCGGCGCAGGTATACTCGCATACGCAATGGATCTCGGTCCCTATATCTCAAGTGATAGCGTTGAGTATTACGAAGTCGCTCGCAACCTTTCCCGAGGTCTGGGGCTTGTCATCCGCAGGGCTTCTGGCGAGCTGGTTCCGCTCAATCTTCGACCTCCGTTCTACTCCATAATCATGAGTGTTCCCGCCTCACTCGGATGGGACATGGTGACCTTCAATTCTTGGCTCAACATCGGNNGGGAGACCCCTGCTCTCGATCCTGATCCTGCTTGTCATCTTAACCTCGCCCACCTCCTATCTTGTTTACAGCGGTGCGATGTCCGAGCCGCTGTTCTTCACCTTAGGCATACCCGCACTATTTCTGGTCGCCTTTTACTTAAAAAACGATAATCGGATCGCGTTAATCTTCTCCTCCATATTATCGGGGTTGGCTTTTCTGACCCGCTTCAACGGGCTGGCCTACGTTGCAGCCGGGACGCTCTCGCTCTTAATTTTCAGTTCGAAACACATCAAACACCGATTTCAGGATGCGTTTCTCTATGGATTCATCGGGGTTCTCCCTGCCATTGTGTGGGTTTCCGATGTCCTCTCTCAGAATTACACGCCGGGTGGGTTTCAGTTCGTGATTGCCGATTTATGGGAATACCTCACCCCGGTTCGGGGGAAATTGGTGAACGAGTCGTGGAAATGGACGCCGTTCCGCGTACTCTTGCCAGATACGAAATACCTTGAGAAGTTCATGATCTTAGCCATCCTTTTCATACTCTTCGTCACACTCCTCGTTGTCGTGATTCGCAAGCTCAGGTCACAATCACCAACTGCTTGGAGACGCGATCCAAATCTTCAAATTGTGGGCATTTTGATCATCTTCACGGTCGCCTTTATGGCCATTCACTTTGGCTCCTACATCGTGGTTAAATATCCGAAACCCGGTCTGAACGAACGCTCCTTTTCCCCCATGCAATTTGCCTCCCTCTTATCCGTCGTAACAATTCTTTATCTATTCAGCGAAAAAATGCTCTCCGGACGCATCATGCAATTAATCCCTGTCCTCATCGTGGGGTGGTCCGCAGTCTCACAAATCCCAGCACTGACGAACCGGATTTCAAGCCTACACGATGAAGGCAGGGTATACTCGACCAAACGCTGGCAACCATCGGCCCTGATCCAAGAGGTTGATCATATAGCGGAAGATGTTCCCATTATCAGTAACCAGGCGCCCGCCATCTATTTCTACCTCGACCGTCCAGCCTACGACATTCCGGAGCTCTCGCGAAAAGAGCCGCTGCCAGAATACTATCGTTTCGGCAACGACGTTCAGGATAAGGTCCAGANNTGGCCGCTCTACGGCGATGATACCCAGGCGAGATTGGACAAGCTCATTGATGGTCTCTACCTGGATTTCGAGGCCACAGATGGGGGTATCTATTATTATCGCAACACAAACGCTGAAGGAATGGAGTAGTTTGATGTCTCGTCTTCAGTCACTCGTATTCTGCTCAGGCATATCCCAGTGGTAGCGCGCTTTCGGTCCCCACAGATTCTGCTCACCGGGCTGCATTGGGAAAGGGGATGCGAGCACGCGGACGATGGTTCACCAAGATCCCCTCATATCACTCATCGAGTTTATTTGACATTCACACCACGCACCTTTTATAATCCGCGCGCTGTATCAATCCTCAAAACGACACGAGGTTTTACACCCTATGGGTAGGAAGAAAGCCCCAACACTTTTCGATATCACCTTCGTTGGCGCCGGACCGACGGGCCTTTTCGGCGCTTTTTACGCCGGTCTGCGCGAGATGTCCGTCAAAGTCATCGACGCGCTGCCTCAGGCGGGCGGCCAATTGATCACCCTTTACCCGGAGAAACTGATCTACGACTCACCCGGGTTCCCTGAAGTGTACGCAAAGGACTTGGTGAGCAAGCTCGTCGATCAAGCTTCACGATGGGAACCAACGATGGCCCTCGGAGAGCGGGCCATGAACCTGGTCAGCGAACCGTCACCGAATGGAGCACCGGGAGAGACTTGCTGGGTAATCGAGACGGACAAAGATCGTCATTACACCCAAACCGTGGTAATCGCTGCAGGCATCGGCGCCTTCCAGCCGATCCGGATAAAGAACGAAAGCGTAGCACGCCTGGAGGGCAAGGGCGTCGAATACATGGTGAAGGACCTCAGCGACTATGCCGAAAAGCGTGTGCTTGTGATCGGAGGCGGCGACAGTGCCGTGGACTGGGCGCTGGCACTCGAACCCATCGCCGAGCAAGTCACGCTCATACACCGTCGCGACGGGTTTCGCGCACATGATTCTTCGGTCAACACGTTAATGAACTCCTCTGTCAACGTATACGTCTTCTACGAACTGCGGGAAGTTGGGGGCGACTCTCGCCTAGAGCATGCCGTGATTTTTGACAACCGGACCAAAGAAGAAACAACGCTCAAGATCGACGACCTCATCCTGGCTCTCGGCTTTAAAGCCGATCTAGGGCCTATCCGCTCATGGGGACTGGAGACCATAGGCCGCCGGTATATCAAGGTCAACAGCAAGATGGAGACCAACTTGCCAGGCGTCTTCGCTGCAGGAGACGTTGCGTTGCAAGAAGAACTCGACCCGCTCAATTTAATCGTTGTCGGCTACGGCCAAGTCACTGTGGCTGTAAACTACGCCTACATAACGGTCAAACCGGGCGGCAAAGTTTTCCCTGGTCACTCCAGCGAGAAAATGACCGCGCACAGTTAATTCACCAACGACGACAGAAGCGGCCTTTTGTATAGCCTCCTATGGCGTTTATCCTCAACTTTGATAGTCCCCTGCGGAAAGTGGACCGTTTCTGTCCTTCACGCGTGACTGTCCATATGGACTTTGCTTAGATTCAGAGAAATGATCATCAACGAGCAAGCTCTGCAATTGCTTTAGTTTGAGAGGCCGAGGTTCTGGCTGTGGTCTTCATCATGGAAAGGGAGAGCTAGAGTCCACACCTTGGTCCTTCTCAGGATACGGTCTCTACTTGCGGATTTTCTTCATCCTCTTCGCGTTCGGCCACTTCTCGCTTGCGAAGCTTAGGCAAACGAATACGTGGCAATCTCCGTCGTCGGTCACCGTCCGGTCTCGCCGCACGCGGCCAATACAGAATGACGCCCAGCAAGCTTACAAAGACACCGGTCGCCAGCCCGATCACCTGAATGGGGCCGAAGTAGACAAAAGGCATGCGTTGCGCTCCGAGCCCGATAAAATCAGCGAGGGAAGCCGCCGCTGCCACAACATACCCCGTTGCGATCAACCTTAAACCGATATCCGCTCGCAATGACGTTGGCCGGTTGTTGCGCACAACCCGCACGGTTGCGTAGGCTCCTATAAGCAAGACGGCGAGACCAATCAACCATACATAAACTTGGACAAAGCCGACGACCGGACTGCGGTCCATGCCGATGAGATCAGGTTCCACACCGATCATGAAAATGATCAAACCGAGCAAGACTAACGTCATCCAGCGACGCGCCCAGCGGACTTGATGCGGCTTGAGGGATTTAGAAGGCATGATTCAGTTCTCCGGTAATGCCCGACGCAGCACGCGCACCCAGTTGACCCCCAAGATGGCTTCGACATCCCCTGAGTCATAGCCGCGTGTTTGCAGCGCATCGCCAATTAACCGCAGGTCGGCTACGCTGTCAAGTCCTGTGGGGACTTTATTCAGACCAAATCCCCCATCAAAATCGCTGCCGATGCCGACATGTCTGGCATCCCCGATCACTTGGCAAACATGGTCAATGCAGGTTGCGACGTCCTCGAGGGTGACCACCTCACGACCGTCATCGACCTGCCAACCGTCCTTAAGAAAGTGGTTGGCAATCAATGTTCCCACCACACCATCGCGCTCAGCGATGCGCCGCAACAGCGCATCACTCAAGTGCCGGAAGGGTTTTTCATTGTTCGGGATTCTTGCTTTCGGATTGCTGTGCGAGGCGATCAAGACTCCCGGATATGTATCCAAAGCTTCTTCGACACCCTCCTCGGTCATGTGGCTGAGGTCGAGGATCATTCCTAATCCAGCCATCATCTCCAAGAATGCCCGCCCATCGTCGGTAAGCGGTCCGGGTTCCCTGGTGCCTCCCGCATAGCGGGTCCTCTCCCAGGCTGGGCCCACGATGCGAATCCCCGCCTCAAACCACTCGACAAGTTCATCCACATGGCGAACGCCATCGGCACCCTCCATGAGCAAAACCAAACCGATTTGAGGCGCGCTCGGTTCTTCCCCCTCCCAGCTGGACAAAACTGCATCCAGATCTGGGAGTGCGCGGACGACTCGAAATCGGTCGCTATGTTCCTCCTCCAAGCGTAGGTAAACATCAAGGTTCGCTTGGTAGAGACGATGCGCTTCATCTGCGTCGGCATAGACCATGGTGTCCCACGGTCCCTCCTGCCAGCGCACCGGTGCCGCAAAGAGGGTGGAGAAGATGACAGCCACTCGTCCTAGCACCCACTCGGGCCAACCCAAGAGTGTGTGCCCGTTATGCGCAGGCACATCCGTGTCGATCTCCAGCGTACGCGTCTCTTCGGTGGATCGGAGGTAGTTCCGACCGAAGGTAAGCACGTTCCAGGCCAGGTCCTCGTGCGCGTCGACGATCAGCACTATCCCTCCTGCATACTGGCCACCAGATTCCGCCAAAAATCGTCTCGCTGTCCGGGTAGAAAGGGGAGATAGAGCGATAAACGATCAGCAAGATCATGATAGCGCTTCTTCAAAACCTTTGCGATCTCGTCTGGTGGCGCAACCACCGCGAAGGTGTCTAGCATGTCTTCATCGATCATGTTGGTCATCTCGCCCCAAGCCTGTTTGCGTGAAAGTACTTGTAATTGATCGGCAACCTCACCCCACCCGTGGTACGCCATCACAGGGCGGTAGGTGGGTGTGGAGGCGTAAAAAGCGATCTGTGAGCGCACGAAATCAGCATCTTCCGGTTCCATAACCGTCATCGCGCTCACCGACAATGCCACTCGCTCAGCCTCTCTTCCCGCACGCATGGCACCTTCGGCGATCGCTGGGCGGACCACCTCCCGTAGATACTGCTCTGAATGATAGGGGTGGGCGATGAAACCGTCAGCGACCTCCCCCGCCAAGCGACAGAGACCGACGTTCACGCCAGCAATGAAGATGGGGATCTCCGGGTTCTCGATGGGACCTGGGTTGAAGAAAGGTGACATGAGGGTGATCTTATAGGATTCACTGCGAAAGTTCAGACGCTCGCCGGTTTGCCAGGCCGTCCAAAATGCACGTAGTGCGCGGACGAATTCGCGCAGCTTGCCCACCGGCGACGTGGGCCAAGGCATTCCAAAACGACGCTCGATATGGGCGCGCACTTGCGTGCCCAGTCCGAGAATGAAACGGCCGCCTGAAGATTGAGCCAAGTCCCAAGAAGTGTAGGCAAGTGTTGCCGGGCTGCGGGCAAAGGCGATGGCCACCGCCGTTCCAATGCGCAACTCTCGGCTGTGTTCGGAAACCAGCGCTAAAGGAAGGAACGGGTCGTGCTGGGTTTCGGATGTCCACAGCGCATCGAAGCCGATATCATCAGCTGTTCGAGCCAACTGTGGTATGTCGGAAAGCGACAACGGCGGGATTCCGGCGTCAAATTTCACCTTTGGTCCTCGGTGATGGAAATATCTTGCCCGGGGAGAAATTTTTCTTCAAGGGAGAGATGATCCGAGAATACATCATACTACATTCTCTATCCTATTGTTGCGCCTCATCCGCCAAACTGAGGAATAACCACCCAGCCTAACCTTGGAGGAGAGCCACACCTATTGAGCATGGGATTTAGGTTAATCCTTCATACGCCATCAGGACCTGTCGCCAGTTCGCAGGGATGGGGATCGTTTCACCAGATCGATAATCATATGCGACCAACACTGTCCGCCCTCTCGCCAGTTCCTCTTCACTCCCCTCGTCCTGAAACGTGTAATCCATTTCGAAGCTCTTGCGACCCAAACGAGCAGTTCGTACCCCGACACGGACTCGTTGAAGATATGTAATGGGGGACTTATAGGAACAGCTTTGTTCGGCAAGGATAAATCCAAAGTTGTCGAAATCTTGACCACTCCACAAATCCAGATGCTCGACGTACTTTACCCGCGCCTGCTCCATGTAGGTGAAATAATTTGCGTTGTTGACATGACGTTGCGCATCTATATCGGCGTAGCGAACCTCAATGGAGTGGAAGAAGCGATACTCAGACATGATGTTCTCCATTGTTGGGGAACAGGAGATAGGGGGCAGGATTAGGCACTGGGGTAATCAGCCGCTCAGGAAACTTACCTTCAGTATTCCTCCGCGCCTGAATGCTCCGCAGGCTTATTGCCGGCTCCTCCATCAGCCTAACGTCCCTTTATCTGATCCCTCGTATTAGCGGACGTGACCAGGGGATCGCTACCAAAGTTAGCAAGGTTGCCAAGGTGTACCCGATTGCCGCCCTGCGATGTTTACCCTGATCGTCAGGCGCCTTCCGTGCCAGCGCACTTGTTATGTGGACAGCTGCCAAACCTATGACCATGACCGGGATGTGCTCGATGAGGAAGAACCGAAGCTCCGAAGACGTCATCGCCGCAGAAGGGTCGGCCAGAGCAGCCCGTACGAGCGGACTCAAAAAAGCGAGCAACAGACCCAATAGCAATTGCACGTCATAGACGATCGAGAACGCCAATCCCGCACGTCGATCCGAGTCCGTCCACGGGTGTTTGGCGAACCACCCCCTGTAGGCGCCCACGAGCGACCAAATGGCGGTGATTAATACCAGCCAGCGAACAAGATTGTGCGTAAATAGAAGTAAACTGTAAAACATGCTCCTTATGACCTCCTCAATCACCAGGATAGGATACGATTTTCATTTCACCACGAATAATAAAACCTGCTGTTCACCCGTCCCTATAATTCGTAGCAATATCGCCATCACCCTGACAAAACGATCCTGCAGACCAAGCAGTCTTATACATACCAACAATGTCATCGTCTCGTGAAAGGATGCAGCACCAACGCTACGAATTTGTGACTCGCATAATTAGGAGCTCTTCACTTCCCTTTATGGCATCATCGCCACGTCACATCCCCACTCAGATCAGGTGGCAAAGTCAATGAGCGGAATGCCTCGAATGCTTCTCGCTCCTCACCCACGGTCGTAGGATCTCCGTGGCCCGGATATAGAACAACCTCGTCCGCCCACGTAAAAACTGTTCGCGCAAGCGAATCCAGGGATGTTACCAAGTCCTCCGGGGTCTTTGTGTGGCCAGGTCCACCGGGGAAGATCGCATCGCCAACGACGGCTCGCCTGACCCCTTCTGCATCCTCCACCTTGAAGGCAACACTTCCTGGTGTGTGACCAGGGATGTGAATGACCTGCAGACTTCCTCCTCCAACGACCAGCGAATCGCCCTCATGCAGCGTAAAATCTGCCTCCAAGCCAAAGCTTGCGACGTCAGCAGGATGGATCCCGACGGGGACGCCGAGGGCCTGTCGTAAACTCTCGAGCGCCCCAACGTGATCGGAGTGACCATGTGTGACAAGAATCTGATTGACCTTCACCGGTTTGATCCAATGCAGGATCGCCTCAACCTGATCCCCGGCGTCGATCAATACGCCCTGCCCAGACGACGCATCCACAACTAGGTAGCAGTTCGATTGAAATTCACCGACCGGGAGCACGCGCAGTTCCAACATAGACCCCTCCGAGGATGATCCAGGGAATTGATAGATATAAGCCTATCGCGCCTCCGTAGCGATGACAAGAGATTGTCGAGTCCTTCCCACTCCGTTTCGGCCCATCTTGACGCACGCCCGATCGAGTCGCAGCTCTATGATCTCACTAAAATCACATGGAAACGGCTACTCTCGTTTCCTCCCCAAGGGTGCCCCCCCTGACCCGTACTAAAGTGGACTGTACAAGGCAAAAAAGTGCTGTTAATATAACACCTAGCAGGTTGCACGTGAGTTCTGTCTGCACGTCGTCCGAGCCACTTACGGAGTGCTTACCCTGTGGCAACCTTTGGTCCAGCCGATTATTCTGCTGAACCCGACCGTCGACGAACGAACAAAGCACCTGGCTCCAAATTTCCACTCCTGAAAGGAGATCATGCTCATGGAAGACCGCATCACCGGCACGGTCAAATGGTTCAACAGCGAAAAAGGATGGGGCTTCATCGAGCGCGAGGATGCGCCGGACGTATTCGTCCACTACAGCGCCATCACGATGGAAGGCTTCAAAACCCTGATGCAGGGACAGCAAGTTGAATTCTCCATCGAAGACGGGCCGAAGGGACCACAAGCAGCGAACGTTACCATTATCTAGTACGCACAATCAGACCTTCCCGGCAGCTTCAAGCTTTCGGGAAGGTCGTTATTTCACCCTCGCCCCCAGCTCCACCTCCCCATCTGGTTGCAGCAACCGCAGCGAACCGTCTGCATTCACTGCGGCCAGCACGAGCGCTTGCGACATGCGGTTCGCGATTTGCTTGGGCGGAAAATTCGTCACGGCAACAACGAGGCGGCCGACCAATGCCTCATGCTTATACTCAATTGCGATCGCAGCAACAGAACGCAACACCCCTAGCGTCGTGCCGAAATCGATAGTCAACACATAGGATGGGTTACGCGCTTGCGGAAAATCCTCCACCGATATCACCCTACCGGTGTGCATCTCCACCTTCTCGAACTCCTCCCAGCTTAATCCCACCATACAACCTCCTTATACAATCACTCATTCGCTGTTCCCTTGTCCCCTCACCTCCAAATTTTACATCCTGCATCCAACCCCAAAACCGCACAAACACGTCTTGCGTCGAAAATCCTGACGCGACGGACAGCCTTTCCTACCGCGCGACCCTGCGTACGACGTGTAGGCTTGGTGACCTGGGCAGACCTCCCCAGGCCCTTAAGGGTCTGATCTCCCTTATCTGACGATAGACAATTAAAACGAAAACACCTCCCGAACGGCGTAGTCCGGGAGGTGTCAGCGAGCGTGCGCTATGACCCAGATGAGCCCGCTGTATCTCCTGGACTCGTCGGACTCGCCCGCATGACCAGGACGAAGATGCCTGGTTGGGGCCATTCGGCCACGACCTTGCCGCCTGGAATTCGCGCATGCGGTTCCTTCGTGGAGGGAATTTCCATCCATTCGGAGGCCTCTACATCCCACCATAGAACGGCAAATGTTTCCTCCCACAGATACCCGGGGATGAAGAACTCCACCGTGATCACTTCGCCCTCGGGAATCTGAGCATTGAAGATCAGAATCTCGGCTCCAACGATGAACAGGTCGTCGAGCGGGAGATCGGCAGGCAATTCCTTTGGTTTACGTAGGGTTCTGAATCTGCCAAAAGCTTTATCGCCCTCGTCGATCACCTCAATGGCCGGGAATTTGATCATCACCCCGTAGCCCGCGTTCACATATCGAGGCTCGTCGGTTTTCAGAACGATATCTTTAAATAGATGCTTTTTACCATCGCAGGAAGGAAGGCATTTAACCCACTCTACATTCTCACCCGCGGGAACCATCCAGCCGCCCCAAGTATTGCCGCTGGTCCTCAAGCAGCGGAATCTTACGGTTCCGCTTTCGGGCTGCGCCCAAACTCCGAACTCACCGTTGTCCGTGAAGCGACTGTGATAGACAGAAATCAGATTGGTGGGGTCCGCGGCAGCAGCAGGGAACCATAGCAGGGCACCGGATCCTGAGTTGTTACTTGCCGCCACACCGTTCAATACGATAGGAGCACCACTGCTCTCGACTGCTAGACCGTTACCGTAGCCAGGCGTTGGGCTGGTGTTGTCGTTGAACGTGCTGTTCGAAACCTTCACACCATCCGCCACAATGGTGGCGCCGTCGCCGTCGAGGTTGCCGCTCGCCTCAACGTTCTCGAGGACGACTTCGCTCGGCGACGTCACGGCGAGGCCGGCCTGATCACCTGCACCTGCGGTTTGGTTGTTGTTGTTGAAGGTGCTGTTGCTGATGGTCACGCCCTCGGTGGTCGAGACATTCGTGATATTGGCGCCGTAGTTCTGATTGTTGTTGGCCTGAACATTGTCGAGGACAACTGCGCCATCCTGACCTGTCACCGTGATGCCATTGCCGCTCGAACCGTCGGCAACGACCTCTTCGATCGTCAGAGAGCCATTGTTACCCGTCGCCGTGATGCCACCCGTCACGGTAAAACCACGTAAGACAAAATCCATCATATTGCGGATAGTGAGACTCCCGGCGATTGTCGTGACCGCGCTGCCGCTTTCGCTTTGAAGAATCAAGAGCGCAGGTGTTGCCGCACCCCAATCTGTGCCATCCACATCGGTTGCGGCGAAGCTACCGGGTTCGACGTAGATCGTGTTGTCATCCGGCGTGGTATTCAAGACGGTGCTAAGTTCGTTTAGCGCCGCCTGTATCGAGCCGAAGCTGTATACCGTGTTTGACACCGTGAAGTAAGGGTCGATGAAATCCGTCTCCTCAGGGAGAACCCCGACGGTCTCATCAACCTTACTCGGGACGTCTACGGCTTCACCCTTTTCCGTGTCTGCGGTCTCCGTATCAGGCACGGTTTCCTCCCCCTCTTCCACAGGTTCCCCATCCCCTTTGGTGTCAGAGTCCAGGGCGCTGTCGAGGTTCGCTTCCCCTTCACCCACATCTTGCACATCCTCCCCACCGGCCGATGGTTCCTGCGGAGACCCCTCGTCTCCGCCGGCGGTCTGATCCGGGGCAACCTCATCACTCAGTTCTTCTCCATTGGCAGCATCTGGCGCACTCTCAACTTCACCGACTTCTTGCGGGGACGCCCCCCCGTCCTGCTCACTCTCAGGTCCAGCCGACGGATCCCCTGGTTCCTCTCCCGCGAGTTCTTGTTCAGGATTTGCGTCAGGCTCGACGCATTCGACGGGTGCGTCTTCTGAAGGCTCCTCGACACAGTTCTCCGATTGCTCTGGAGGATCTGATTGCTCCTCCGGGACGGGATCACCGGACGATGTACCTTCGTCAGCAAAGGCGATAGAGCCGAGGGGGATGAGTAAAGACAAGACCAGAATAAAAACTGCCGCAGTTCGAATTGCTTTCTTCCGCTTCATAATAATCGCCATGGTCAATTCTCTCCTTACACAATTGAATGAAGCCATACAAGGACGTAAAAGAAATGAGTTGTAGTGGTGAAAAAGAACGAGGCCACGATCCGGCGACAGCGGGTTGTTGTCAACCGGTTAGCTCCGGTAAATAAATATTTTCAGCGTTATTGGGGCCCGATGCTATGAGGCAAAGGTACCTGTTGACGGGAAAGTAATCTGGTCCTAGTAAAGATCCTAAAAATGTACAGGACCGCAATCAGAGGGTACACGAGAGCTTGGTAAATGATTTCAACTCGGTTAGATCAATTTCAGCAGTTTTCTAGAAAAAACCTCCGGCTGGCTGTACACGATTTGCAATTCTTGCGCGCCGTGGAAGGCCATGAAGTCTCGCATCGCACCAGCCACGCCGGCCATCAGAGACTCATCAGGAACAACCTCATCCTCAAGATACAGAGCCTCCAACCTCAACAAACCCGTCTTGCGATCCAGCTTTGGATCGAAACGCCCGACCAGCCGATCGCCGTGTAAGATCGGTAGACAATAATATCCCCAGCGCCGATCTCGGGCAGGCTTGTAAGCCTCCAGCACCTGCTCGAAATTCCAAAATCTCACCTCCCGACCACGAGGATAGAACAAGGGATCGAATGGGTTGAGAAAGGTGGTGCCTGTAACCGGCAGGTCACCCTCGGCGGCGCGTTCCAGAAGTGGGAGGTTGTCACGATGCACTACCAAAGTGTGCACGTCGCCATCGACCAATCTGGCTCGCACTTGGCGTAGGATTCCTTCGCCGATCAACGCTTCCAGAAAAGGTCGTGCCTCGTTTCGTTTCATATCATAGGTGTAATCCGCGATTTGCGTCGGGAAACAAATCCCCAAGGTTCTCGCGGATTGCGAGAGCACATGGCGAGTGGTCTCCTCCCACGCGGGCTCCTCCAAGCCTACCCATTCCGGAAGCACTCGCTCCCGCAGATCATAAACGCGCTGGAAATTGACTCGATTCGAGATCATTACCTCCCCCTGATTGTAGAGCACCTCCAGCGCCCGCTTGGCCGGCTTCCAATCCCACCAGCTGCCACGGCGGGGACTATCGTGCTTGAAATC
>WVZH01000228.1:0-3677 GCA_011772595.1 Anaerolineales bacterium | reverse complement strand
ATCTCGAAACCAGCGCATCATCGGTAGCCGATGCCGATATTCGGTCAATGGAATCAGGCTTACGCCGTGAAACCAGTATTCGAACAGACGCCGGCCCTCTTCCCCGTAGGCAAGGCGGTCCAAATCGTACGGGTCGAAGCGCCCCAAGCGACTCCACACCGTCAGGTAATGGCTGCGTTGCACTCGCTGCAAGGTGTCGATCTGCAGACCACCGAGTAACTCAGCGACCTCAAGAACCTTGGCGCCTTGCGGGATAGTCCCGAATTCGACGGGGGCAGCCAACCCCTGCGTGTGGAGCGCGAGAGCACGCACTACCGACAAAGGGTACACAGTCGCCGCGGTCATAACCCTTCCTACTTAATCTCCTTGTATGCCTTGAGTTTGTGGGGAGGTGAAACGAATTTACGACCCGGGAACGAACCACTTTCGGTGTTTACTCAAGTCCGCAATACTGGTAAACACCTTGGAGTGTCGTCCACCCTGCGCTATGCCTGTTCCCCATAGAGTTGGCGATGCACAATACTCAACGCCCGTACCTGTTGTTCTGCACGATAAGACGAACGCACCAGCGGACCACTTTCGACCCACTTGAATCCGATTTCAATCCCGTAGCGTTTGAATTCCTCAAATTCCTCCGGAGCATAATAGCGCTCGATGGGGAGATGTTTCTTAGAAGGCTGCAGGTACTGGCCGATCGTGAGTATGTCGACGCCCCAATCACGGAGGTCTCGCATAACCTCTTTGACCTCCTCGGGTGTCTCTCCGAGCCCTACCATGATGCCCGACTTGGTCAGAACCTCGGAATCGAGTTTTCTGGCGTTGCACAGCGTGGCCTGGGCCCATTCGTAGCGATCTTGAGGTTGGACTTTCTTGAAAAGGCGTGGCACCGTCTCGACGTTGTGATTGAGAATCTCCGGACGGGCGTCCATAACGAATTTGAGCGCTTCAATAGAACCTTTGAAGTCGGGGATGAGCACCTCGATCGAACAGCCCGGTTGCAGTTCGCGGATACGCTCGATAACCATGGCGAAGATTGGCGCCCCGCCGTCCGATCGCTCGTCACGGTTGACGCTGGTGATCACCGCATGTCGTAGATTCATCGCCTGAACCGCGCGCGCCACGCGCTCCGGTTCGAGCCAGTCGAGCGGTGCCGGTCGACCGGTCTTGATGTCACAGAAGCCACACGACCGGGTGCAGGTGTCGCCCATCATGAGGAAGGTCGCCGTACCCGAACCCCAACACTCACCGATGTTGGGGCACATGGCCTCTTCACAAACGGTGTGCAAGCCATTGCTGCGCATCATCCCACGCAGCCACTCGTACGTCTCTCCGCTGGGAGCGCGCACTTTGATCCAAGGGGGACGACGCCGTGGCTTGGATGTGCCGTTTTGGGTCTGATCTTCGGGACTGCGACGATCACTTTTCGCCATTCACAGATTCCTCACTGGGGAATTCTACCGCGATTCAATTCGTGGGTGCGGAGACCGCAACAATCGCTTGTACTTCCATGAAAAGTATTGCCAATTGCCCTACATCGCGCAATGCGATCTAAAGAAATTATGCTAAGTCATCTTTCCCCAAACAGAGAAAACGAAAGTCCCGACCCTTGACGTTAATGGTCGGGACCTTGTGTTATTAAAAGTCAAGCATACAACCGCTCGCTATTTACCTTTGCCTTTCTCCGCCATCTCCTTTGCCGCCCAGGCATGTTCCCATGCTTTGCGATAGTGCTGGATCGCCTTCTCATAATTCCCAACTTCACGCTCGGTATCACCCACCTCAAACTCAGCTTTCGCTCGCTCAACCTCGGCATCAACTTGATCTTGGCGTTTCGGATCAACGGCGATGATGCCATCGACCTCCTCCAACATCGTCTCTGCCAAGGTCCGATCGGCCCGGACGAGAATTTCGATCACCTCCTGTGCGGCAGTTAGGGCATCCTCGCTTGGCTCACCGTCTCCCTCGCCATCCAGAAGGTGCATGAGCTCGATCACGGCGTGGCGTTCGTTGCTGAACACCTTGTGGCCATGTTGTGGTTCGAGATGATCTTCATCCAACCACAGCTCGGGATCAAGGCTATCCTCGATCTCGCGGATCGCTTTCTCGATCCGTTTCGATTCCTCGCTATACGGTTGCAGCTTGTCGATCGCCCAACGTTTGAGATTCTGGGGAGGTCGCACCATAACCTCAACCGTCAGTGTATCGCAGCCTCTTCCACCATCGTCATCGGTCACGCAGACCTCAACAACATACGTCCCGGGAATGTCATAAGCATGCGATCCCGCCACCGCGCCCGAGCCGTCGCTTTCGCTCACGACGCCGGCCTCCAGCGCAGAACCGTCGCCCCAGTTTATGGTCGCAGTGTGTGTGTCAGGTATCCCCGGATCAGTAAACGTGGCTGGAGCGAGATGGACCACGTCCCATTCATACGCGGATTGATCCGGACCTGCCTCCACCGTGGGTGGGACGTTGATCACGTTTACGGAGGTTTCATCAGAAGCAGATAATCCACCAGGATCGTTCACCTGCACGCGGATCGTCAGATCGCTAGGACCATCCAGCATCGCGGCAGAGAAGGTCACCGTCTGGCCGGGCGTTTCGAAGCTGCCGTCATGATCCAGATCCCAGGCGTACTCGAGCAGATCACCATCCACGTCACTCCCGGTCGCGCTGACCGGGATCGAAGCACCCTCATCCACGGTGTAGGGGCCGCCGGCATGGACGGTGGGCGGATCGTTGACCGGGTTGATGGTGACTGTCACGGCTGCCGCATCGGTCCCACCTTGGCCATCGCTTGCCGTATAGGTGAAGGAGTCCACGCCGTAGAAATTGGCAGTGGGAGCGTAGGTGAGGGTATTATCCGGATTGACCGTCACAGTGCCGTTCACCCCCTGCGTGACGGAGGCGACAGCTAAGCTATCCCCATCAACATCCGAATCGTTTGCGAGCACATCGACAACAACGGGGACATCCTCATCCGTGGTTGCCGTATCATCCTCCGCCACCGGCGGGTCGTTCACCGGGATCACTGTGATTGAGACGGTGGCGACGTTCGAATCCACGGTTCCATCGTTGACCTTGAAGGTAAAGCTGTCGGGTCCGTTGTAATCCGGGGCCGAGCTATAGACGAGATCAGGTGCAGTTCCACTCAACACGCCAGAAGTTGGAACATCCACAATAGAAAAGGTAAGTGAATCTCCGTCTACATCGGATCCGGTTAATGTGATCGCGAGCGGCGTGTCCTCATCCGTTGATACCGCCTGATCATCCGCCATTGGCGCATCATTCACAGGGTTTACCGTGATGGACACCGTGGCGACATTTGAGTCCACTGTTCCATCGTTGACCTTGAAGGTGAAGCTGTCCGGACCGTTGTAGTTCAGATCTGGCGCATATATCAGATCAGGTGCCGCACCACTCAATGCGCCGGAAGCAGGAGTATCCAAAATCGAATATGTGAGGGGATCACCGTCTATGTCCGATCCAGTCAGCGTGATCCCCACCGATGTGTCCTCATCGGTCGTCAGCGACTGATCATCCGCTACCGGTGTATCATTCACTGGGTTCACAGTGATTGAGACGGTGGCGATATTCGAATCGACGATACCATCGTTGACCTTGAAGGTGAAGCTGTCCGGACCGTTGTAGTCTGGATTTGGCGTGTACGTGAGATCGGG
>WVZH01000465.1:33108-86674 GCA_011772595.1 Anaerolineales bacterium | reverse complement strand
GCCTAACAGTTTCGAGCTGAGCGGCCCCGCAACGCTATTCCACGTGATTTTCGCGCCACGCGCGGGGTCCGCTCCAGCGAGACGTTAGGCCACTACCACTCTTGACTGCATTTCGCTTGTGTGAAAACTTCCCGTTCACCCTTGCCTCTCAAGACAGTGTCGCCAGAATCTCTTCGGCATGATTCAGCAGCAATGACAGATGTGCCTCGTCCGGGTAGAACCGCGCTTCACAATGCGGAATCCTTTCTGCCATCGCACGTCCCATCGACACGGGCACATTTGCGTCCAGCTCACCGTGCCACAGGTAAACCCTTTCCATCGAGATGTCTTCCGGTATGAATCCCCACGGCTCTCCAAACAGCAGTTTGCCCTCCCAGGCTGGACCTCTTGCCCCTTGGCGAAAGGCCTCTGCCGCTTCCTCAACGAAGAATGCCCTTATCTCAGGCCTACCAAACAACCGCCTGTCTCGCTCTGGCAACTGCTGCCCCTGCTTTTCGATTATCGCCTCCAGTCTCTCTCGATCTTGACGGAAGCGCCCAAGAGACCACCACATCATAACTCTAAACAAGAGCTGCAATCGCTGAGCGACGAAGCCCATGACCCGGTTTGACCGCGTGATGTCCCCTGATGCTGGGTCCATTGGGCCTGTACCGGCAATGATTCCGCATGCCCTCAGCCGACCGGGTATCTTGAAAGCACACGCCGCACTGAAAGGCCCTCCACCAGATACGCCCACCACAGAAAACCGACCTACCCCTAGCGCATCGGCGAATTCAATCACATCGTCCGGCCAATCTAGCATTCGCCGACCGGGCTGGAAATCAGAAAGCCCCATGCCCGGGCGGTCGAGTCCGATGAGACGAACACCGGCTCTTGCCGCAGCGTCTGAGATGAGTTTTCCCTCAAACCGCGTCCCTGGATAGCCATTGAAGTAAAGAATTGGCTGGCCTTGTGGGTCGCCGTATTCAGCATACCCCAGCAGACGGCCATCACGCAGGTGTATTGTTCTTCCATCTGAACTCACAGTTGGTACATGCGTCATCAGTACTCCTTTTCAATGACTCTGACGATTGATGCCAAGCGGCCTAACGGCTTTGAGCTGAGCAGCCCGCTTTCACCTTCGATCATACACCATCTCTAGACAAATTTCCCTGAATCTCGGGGGCGTTTATCCTGAGCCCTTCGACACAGCTCAGGATGAACTCCGCCGAAGGGCTCCAGCGAATTGTTAGGCCGCCCACTATTTGCGATAGGATCGCAATTTGCTCTCATACGGGAAATCTTCTTCTCCTGATAGCCACGACCTGATTTGAAGCAACTCATCATATGATGTTCTGAATTCTTCTGGCTCACTCTCACTCAGCATCATTAAAGCACCCCAGCCCTATCCAACTAAAAGATCATCTTTAGAAGGCGGATCGCCATATTTCGCTTCAGATATTTGTAGCAAGCCAAATCGAGAAGCTTCCTCAGCTGAGATATGCCCATTTACAAAGCCGTCAATCATCTCAAGTATTTCATTAATTTCATCAGAACGATCATCCATTAAGATTCCCCCATTCAGTACATCGGATGCTCATATTTGCCATAACAGCCTAATGTCAGTTCGACTGTTCACGTCGCCAAATGACAACGCAATTCGGGTAAGATTGGCGGCCTAACGGCCTCGAGTTGAGCCGCCTGGCCAGCCCAAAGCAATTATCGCGCCGAACTCAACACCCGGGCTGGCCAGGCCGGCTCCAGCGAGTGGTTAGGCGGCTGATGGAGAGCATGGTCTATTCCTGATTGGCTTTCATAGGATGTGGGCGGTGTTAGCAAAGATCAAGTAGGCCGCAGGGGATCGTGAGGGAAAGGCCTGCGGAGACTACTGCGAAGGCGAGGCCAATGAGGGCTCCAAGAACGAAGGGCAGTCCTCTGGGAAGAGGCTTGGCTTGGAACTCCCTGAAGACGTTGTCTGCGATAGTGACGGCAATGGCGGAAAAGGTAGAAATCAAAGGAGCACCGATGCAGAACCATACAGGGAAGAAGACCGCTGAGCGCGCGACATTGGCGGGCACCGACACCTGGGAATAGACCCAAATGGCGAACGCAAGTGACCCGAGGAGTACTCCAAAGAAAGAGCCCAGAGCGGACGGGATGGCAACCCGTGGAAGGGAACGACCTGTCGGCACGGTGAATGTGGGGATGGGCGAGGCGATATTGCCGACAGGCATTCGGGAGCGACGGCGGGAAGCCGAAGTCCTCACCCTCTGGTAGATCCAACTTGCAATGAAGATGATGACGCCAAGAAGAAAGAGGAGGAATTCCAGGTCTTGGTCCATACCCTAGCACCTTAGGTCCACGGACGCGGAGATCCGTGAGTCCTTCAGCCGCCTAACGGCTTTGAGCTAAGCGGCGTTGGCTCGTTCCATCAATTTATCTTTCGCCCATCCTCCGGCGTCCGCTTCAGTGAAAGGTTAGCGAGTGAGTAATTTATTTCCTTGAATGGTTCAATCGGTCCTTTCACCTGCGTCGAGATAATTGTCGGATCTTATCTGAATAGCGAAGGTTCAACGGATAGAATATGGGAGCGATAATCTTCTCAATCCATAATGGAGGCATCCCCTCCTCGCTACTCTTTAGAAGCGATATCGCTTCCTCCGCCGAAGAGATGGACCCCAGTTGTTCCGTGATCCAAGGTTTTAGAATGATGAGATCAGACTTGCCATCCCACTCTATTATCGGTACCTGCTCCTTTGTGATCAGCCCGTTTTTAAGCATCCCATCATATAGAGGTTTGTCGAGAAATGCTTCACAGGAAATCCATCGATCATCAAGGAAGCATTCAGGCCAAAAATGGGATACGGTAGGAGGCATTTGCTTGTATATGAAGTTTGCTACGAGACGATGCAAAGTCACACTCTCTACCTTTACTCTACGAAACCGGGCGGGGATATCCATCGATCTTAGCAATGATACTTGGGCATTTGTCTTGCTAACGCAATCTCCATATCCTCTCTTGAGTGTTTGAGAAGCTGTTGATCGAGAGTATGCTATGCTAAAGCGAACCTGATCTCGAACATATCTGAAGATTCGACGAGCTTTCTCTACGGGTGTACTCACTCCATAGGCAATTTCCTCGGCCAAATTCATAAGCCATGGATTATCATGGTCACACATGTCAGTTGTTACCAGGTATTTTTTCATATCGTTTGCGCTATATCTCATATGTACAACATTCAAGAATGTATCTTCCAATTAGGTCTAATACAAGCAGCAATATTGAGATTTTATCCTTGCAAGATTCGCTCGCTAACGGCTTTGAGCTGCCTGTCCTGGCTGGCCGCCAGGCCAGGGAGCAGCCCACTTTCACCCTCGATCATACACCATCTCTAGGCAAATTTCCCCGAATCTCGGGGGCGTTTATCCTGAGCCCTTCGACACAGCTCAGGATGAACTCCGCCGAAGGGCTCCAGCGAATGGTTAGGCGGCGCAAACACTTTGATCAGTATGATCCATGCAAACATGATGCAAACCATCAAGACAGGGTCGTGGAAGAGGTGCTAATTTTGATTTTGCCATTACTGAATAAGGACTATATGGATAATTTTGCCATATTTGATAATAGATTGATTTAGCCTGCAAAGAATTTCCTCCCATTTCACGGAAAAGTCCAATCAAATAAGCTATGCGTGCTTCAGCAGAACAATACGAGGCGAATGGACTCCAACACGGAAGACTATCAATAGCTAATAATCTATCTAAAATGTTTTGCATATCTTTACCAGAGAATAGGTCTGCTTCGATGTCTTTTAACATCAACTCTGTTGAATAATCATCGAGGTAAGATGATTTAATCTTACCTGTCGGATGATCTCGCCAGATGATAATCTCTATCTTATCTTCTCCGCCAGCAATCTGATAAATGAGATGACTCTCAACTTCATGCAACAAGCTTATCTGGATTTCCATAATCGGATTATCAGATTTCAAAGCCCCGAGTTCAATCATTCGAAGGCTACCATCAATATTCTGGACTGCCCAAAGAGTATAAAAACTTGGTTCAGAAGAAAAGAGAATCCAACTTTCTAACGTACCATCAAGATTAAAATCTATGACGCCGGAATCGAATAATTGAACGCCCATCTCCTGCATTAGCTGAGGGGCTTTAGCAATATGCTCTGCAGGTATCACCTTGACGATATCTTCAATCCCAAAGACCGAGAAACAATATTCTGCAGATAAGCACGTATCAAGGAGGTCGAACGAGCGTCGAAAAGTGGTTAAGAAATGGGAAGCAGGAATTATCCACCTACTCTCCTCGCTAGCCGGGTTCTCAAGAATAGATTCCATCAAATCCAGAGTTACTTCATAATCCTGATATAAAGCAGAATACAGGCCAATTCTAAACCGTAGTGAATCCCGTTCATCGGGAGGATACAATTGATCCGAATATGGGTGTTTATCACTGAAAGGATAATTGATAATTAGTTCAAGTACCGGAGCTGAAGCATATTGATTTCCTGATTGTATCTCCCATAGTAAGTCATAGCGTATAAGGATATCAGAACACCGAGGATGCTCAGCAAGCACGGAGAACGGTGGAGTACGTATTTCATAGAGCTTGAACTTGGAACCATCAAATCGATAAATCCATTTAGTACCTATATTTTCAGCACATGATATTACATTTGTAGGTTCATAGATTGAAAATATGATCTGGTCAGGATCAGCATTATCAAGTGTCCAAGTTGCATGATCCACCATTGATACTGGAGGATCGAATTCAATCATTACTGGAGGAACCTTTCCAATGTCATAAATATTGATATTGGATGGCCTATAGAACGTATCCGCTCGAATATGCTCAGTTATTGCCACAAGGTTGCCATCACGTAATAAGTCTATGAAGTTGATATGTAATCCATATCTATTAATGAAACCGAAATCCCAAGTACTGCGTAAAGAATAGGCGATGAATCTATCCTTCTCTTTCAATATCCATATGTAGGCTCCACATTCAGGATCAGTTCCATATATAGGACGATTACCGATAGTTAATACTCCATTGATTTGATATTCACCTACTGGAGGGAGCGAGGTAAATTCGAACTGTAATCGTGGCTCTTTGTCTTGTAGCCATACAACAAGATCAGATAATTGTACTTTCCCACTATTAAGATCATGAGAAACCAGGTCAGAATAAATCTCACCTGCAGATTTTGATCCTACCAGCGCATAATTGAATGCAAGATCCCAACGCCAATTTTCCGAAAATTCAGAATCCGGAAAGCGGTAGATTGCTTCTTCTTCAGCAAGGATCACATACTTGTGAGATAAGTAATATCCCACATCCAACCGACCACGATCTTTATCAGAAAGAGTCTCGAGATATTCATTTAGATCCGCGATGAGTTGATTCGATAATTCAGGATTCCAATTCACTAATTGATAAAGATCTTCTTCTAATGGAATGGATACGAGAGGAGTTGACGTGGGTTCTGGTGTAAAGGTCAAGACTTGAGAGGATGGGACAGACGTTGGAGAGGATGTAACTTTAGTAGGGATATCACGCGTTGGTTCGACGTAGGTTGGTGAAAAGTCTGGTTCAAAGATATCAGAAGGAGTATTGTCAAATTTCTGATGATTATCAATGCTTGTGCAGGATGTGGTGATTATCGCTAGCAGAAGGAATTTTACTAATCTTTCTTTCATAAGTCATGATCGCAAATGGTTGTTCCTCATAAATAATTTAAAGAAACATCATAAGTAAACGCCGCCTAACGGCCTTGAGCTGAGCAGCCCGCTTTCACCTTCGATCATACACCAACTCTAGGCAAACTCGCACGAATCTCGGGTCTGCTCCAGCGAATTGTTATGCAGGCTATTTATTTCTTCACTCGTGTCTCTAATGTAACTCTTTTAGACCGAACAAGATCCTTGTAAATGTATAGATGCCAGCTACTGCGATAGGTAATGATAAAAGAGAACTTATAAGAAATGAGATGATGCTACGAATAATCCCTAGACCTGTTACATAACGAATTGATAATATCGAAAGAAAGAGTACATAAAGAGTAATCCAGTTATATGTGGACTCAGGAATATGAGGAAATATAAAAATGAGAGTAAAGAATATAATTGTTAAAACAACGAATACTACATACAAAGTTGATATAACAAATAAGAGATTTTCATACTCCGCAGCCTTTGACCGCCAGACTTTTCTGATCGTCAGATCAATTACTCTCAACCAGATAAAAATCAAAAACGGAAAAAAAAGACTCCCGGTAAGAATCCCACCAATATCAATGGATCGAGGTGGTACGAGCTGCACGCTAACCGTAAAGACTACAGAAAAGATCGCCATCCACAGTGTTGAATTCTCTAATCCAGGGACATCATCGACAAGTTCGGCTCTAATAAACCTCAGGTTGGGAAAGAATAAAAGCTTTGCTGCAACTCGAAACCTCTTGGATATTATCCTCATGTTAGATCACAAACTTATTGCCTGCATAACAGACTCGAGCTGAGGCGCCTGGGTTCTCCTCAACTCTTGCTCTCCACATTATCAAAACAGAACCATCACCTGCAAATCACGGCGCATCCCAGGTCGCCTCCAGCGAGTGGTTAGGCAGCGTTGTCCTGTTTGCGGTAGTGAGATGCGTGAGGAATTGTGCGATTAACACAGCATACTTGCTACCAACTAGTACCGTTGCCACCTGATGGCTGGAAAACGCGCTTCGCATAAGCAGAGCCGCATATTGAGCATCGATAAATCAGCCGGGCTTTAAACGAAGAGATCTGTATTCTCTTCTTGGACATCAAGCCGCTGCATCCCGAAATTGAACAACGAACTGGGAGATACCAGACAAGTATGTGGACCACCAAGATAACCACCACCCATGCGATAAGGGGAGTCGGATTATCGGAACTAGCCCAAGCACAGACCAGAGCCAAGGTCAATGGACCACCTACCGCGAGTGTAGCAACATTAAGTCCTTCAAGTAATCTTGCGTGTATCTGTGGGGGCATAGAGCAAATCTGTTCTAAGTACAGGTACCACCTCGTGCGCTAAGTCCTTAACTCGTCTTTTGTATTTATACGCTGCCTAACATGATCTTGTGTGGACGGGTGTCCACCTATCCCCCGCGCGGGGGATTTTTCCTGCCCTCACACCCAAATCGCCTCCGATTCGCGTATACTGTGGAAGAAGAGCTGCAAAAAGAGGGGAATCGCGTGCGTCCCTGAGGGCGCTCGTCCACTTGCTATCGCCTCTCTAGCTTAAACCATTTCCGCATTCGCTTCAAGAAGGGGGGAGGTCCACGAAACTGCTCGAACGGACACGCCAAATCCTGCGCCGTAAACACTACGCCTACCGCACCGAACAACGCTACCTGGCATGGATAAGGCGCTTCATTTTCTTTCACTCCAAACGCCACCCAGTCCATATGGGCCGCACGGAGATCGAAGCCTTTCTCAGCCACTTGGCTGTCAAAGAAAAGGTCGCCGCCGCCACCCAGAACCAGGCGCTCAACGCCCTGCTCTTCCTCTACCGCCACGTGCTGGATACCCCCATCGACTTTCCCCTCACCTCCGTCCGCGCCCGCCGCCGTAAACGCGTGCCCACCGTACTATCAAAAGAAGAAGTTCAACGTCTGTTGCCCTGCATCGAACCTCCCTACCGGCTCATGGCCAAGCTGCTCTATGGCAGTGGTTTACGCGTATCCGAATGTGTGCGCCTGAGAGTCAAGGACGTCGATTTTGGGCAGCGCCACCTGGCCGTACGCGACGGCAAGGGCGCCAAGGACCGCATAACCCTACTTCCGGAAGCCGCCATCCCCGCGCTCAAAGAACACCTTCAACGTACGCGCTTGATCCACCAGCGTGACATTCGTCAGGGAGTTGGCTCGGTCTATCTCCCCTATGCGCTCGCACGCAAATACCCCCAGGCGGCGCGTCAGTGGATCTGGCAGTATGTTTTCCCATCTCCGAAACTCTCTATAGACCCTCGCAGCGGCCTCACCCGGCGCCACCACCTCAGCACCAGCGCGCTGCAGAAAGCCGTCCGTCGGGCGGCCGCTCTGGTTAACATTGAGAAACGCGTCACCTGCCACACGCTGCGTCATTCTTTCGCCACCCACTTGCTTGAAGCCGGCCACGATATCCGCACCGTTCAAGATCTGCTCGGCCACAAGGACGTCAAGACCACCATGATCTACACGCACGTCCTGAACCGCGGCCCTTTCGCTGTCCGCAGCCCACTGGACACCTACGTCCTTCCTGACGACAGCGTGAGCGAAACCGCGAATTGATCCTCACACCCACCGGCGCGGACGATACTGCAACGCCTCCGCCAGATGGGCGGGGAGGATCCTTTGCTCTCCCTCGAGATCGGCGATCGTACGCGCCAGCTTGAGCACGCGATGAAAGGCTCGCGCCGATAGCTGTAGCTGACTCATCGCCTGGCGCACCAGCGCTCGCCCCACCTCATCAAGCGGACAGTGCTGCCTGACATCTCCCGGACCCATATCGGCATTGCAGGTCAACGCAGTCTCGGCGAAGCGCGCACGCTGACGCTCTCGCGCCGCTTCGACGCGGGCGCGAATCGACTCCGAAGGCTCCCCCAAACGATCGTCCGCCAGCTTGTCAAAGTCCACACGCGGGACCTCGACGTGGATGTCGATGCGGTCGAGCAGCGGTCCCGAGATGCGTTTCTGGTAGCGGGTCACCATGGCCGAGGAACAGGAGCAGTCCCGCGTCGGATCGCCGAAGTACCCGCACGGACAGGGGTTCATCGCCGCCACGAGCATGAAATTGGCCGGGAAAGAGGAAGAACCTCGAGCACGGCTGATGGTCACCACCTTGTCCTCGATCGGCTGCCGCAGCACTTCCAACACGCGCATCCCGAATTCCGGCAATTCATCGAGAAAGAGCACACCCCGGTGGGCGAGCGAGATTTCACCCGGCCGCGGCCACGTACCGCCACCCACCAAGCCGGCGTGCGAGATGGTGTGGTGCGGCGATCGAAAGGGGCGCGCCCGGATCAAAGGCGTGTCGGGGGGAAGCAGATCGGCGACCGAGTAGATGCGCGTCACGTCGAGCGCCTCCTCCACGTTCATCGTGGGTAGAATCGAAGGCAGCGCCCGCGCCAGCAGCGTCTTTCCCGCCCCGGGCGGACCGGCCATCAGCACGTTGTGCCCTCCCGCCGCGGCGACTTCGACCGCACGCTTGGCGTGCTCCTGGCCCTTGATCTCCCCAAAATCGAGGCCGCTTGTTTCCGCTCCGTCGCCGGGATCCACGCGCTCGAAAGGTTCGACGGGGACTACCCCCGATAGGTGATTGACGAGCGAGGTCAATGATTCGACAGGGATCACCTCGATCTCGGGGATCAACGCCGCCTCGGGGGCGTCGGCAGCCGGTACGAAGAGACGCTCAAAACCGGCCTCGCGCGCCAGCGCCGCCATCGGCAGTACCCCGCGCACGTGGCGCACCGAGCCATCGAGCGACAGCTCACCCACCGCGAGAGCACCCTCGAGCCACTCGGGAACGACCTGATCCGACGCCGCCAGGGCGCCCAGTGCAATGGGCAAATCGTAGGCCGGTCCCTCCTTGCGCAATGCGGCCGGCGCCAGATTGACCGTCACCCGCTGGCGCGGAAAAAATAAGCCGGCGTTCTTCACCGCCGCCTGAACGCGCTCTCGACTTTCTTGGACGGCGGTGTCCGGCAATCCTACGATGGTGAAGGAGGGGAGCCCGCGAGAGGTGTCCACTTCGACTTCGACGATCGCCCCCTCCAGCCCAACAATGGCTGCTGCGTGGACCTTGGCGAGCATATTTACAGTCTAGAGGAGAAGCACCCAAAGGTCAAATTAAAGCGGGATCGCGTCCTCGCCCAAATACGATCCGCACAGGGAGGAGGATCACCGAAGTTATTACGATTGGAGTGGGCCAAAGGGAAAACACAAGACCTGCAAGATGCGGCTCGCCCTTGCCACCGCTCGGCGGGTACGACTGTAGCGAATGGTTAGGTTGCGCTGCAACTCGAATACACCCAATAGAGCGCATGGGTGTACCCTACGTTGCACGGGTTTTGAACCAGGCGTAAATCAGGAGACTTAGGATCATGACTGCAGCCGCTGATGATTCAATTACCCGCGGAACAGGAATGAGGTTTGTGATACCTGCGTAAACGCCGGTGACACCTAGCAAAAACACCACCAATATGGTGGGAGACAACACCCATTTCCCCTCTATTGGCTTAAAGTCAGCAAGAATCAACATAACTTCCCATGAAAACGTGACCGCTGACATTAACCCCATGGAGTAGACAAATCCGGTGACTCCCATTCTCTCTGGAATCAGAGCCAACATGGCGATGGCGAAGTCGGCAATGGCTGCCACCCAATAACTAACACGTATCAAATTTCGGCGTTCTCCATTTTATTATTCCTTTACGAGATCAGAAATTGATAGACTTCAAAGCAACCTAACGCTAGAGCATGGCTGCATGGCACGCTTTCGCGTCCGTCGCAGCCTCAAACTTTTTCATCATCCCCGGTCCCGCAGGGGGCAAAAGCAAGCGTGTCATTTCAGCTACAGCGACTTGATAGATGGTGGTTAACTATTCTGGCAACCATTCCTTGATTATGTAATGATCAAGCACATCATCAGCCATGAATGGGTCCTTAGATACTATTCTTTTTGCTTCATCAATGTTTGTAGCGGAGAAAGTAATAAGTCCACCGCTGCGATCAGCAAAAGGGCCACCTCTGTAATATTCGAAGTTTTGTTTCTTCCAATGCGCTACATGTTGAGGGACTATCGCTGTAATCTCCTCTGGGTTGTCGCTCATCATGTATGTGAACACGAATATCCTCATCCTCTACACTCTCCCTTGGACCAGGTTTTTCCATCCATATGACAGCCTCGAGCCACCTTTCCTGACGTTTTTCCAGGGTACGGCACCGCAGTGTTACCTCAATTTATTTTCGCGGCTGTCGCGGGATCCGCCTGTCCTTGTAATGAAGCGGATAGGGCTCCAACGAGAAGTTACCTGGAGTGAACTCACTCAACCTAGTCGGCTGACTTGATTTTCTTCGCTAGCCCCTTTGACGCAATCGTGATCGCACTAGCAACGACCTCTGAACATGCCTCAGGACCACCCGCGTTTGCATATTCAAGAGCTTGTACCTGATCTGCGAGGTCGTAATTGCGCCCAAGTTTCTCCTGCAAGATGGTTGCGCACGTAGTGCTTCCATTCTCTTCTTCGAATTGCCTGCAAAACCTACGAGCAGAAGGCAGAGATCCGATATAGCCTTTCCAATCTGACAAATCATCTCGCCCATAAACAAGTCCTAAGGCCATAAGGGAACCAATAACCGCTCCACACGTTTCTCCTCTTAATGCAATACCAGGAAATGGGGTAAGCGCCTTGAGGATCTGTTCCCCACCAAGATTGAATTCTTCGTTAAGGATTGCAAAGGAGGTTTGAGCACAATTTCCCGACTCAAGAAGGAGTTCTTTCGCTCGATCCAACATGGTCGATTGAATCTCTCCCTCTGAAGATACTTCTGCATCTTTGCTCATATTCTCCTCCTTATCAAACAGACATGCTCCGGATAACGGCTTCTTGCTCAGCGGCCAGGGAACGAACCATCCAAAGCCATTTCGCCGCATCCCTGGTTCGCTGTAGCAAGATGTTAGGCATCGGTACCTCTTTATGCAACCAGTTGTTGAACCCTGCCCTAAAAGCGCAGATAGTTATGAACTCACCAATACGATCTTCCCTTGCACCTTGTAGTCCAGAAGCAGCTGTTGAGCTTTGGGAGCATCCTGCAATTGCATTACTTCACCAATCGCCGGCTCTAGTTTGCCAGCATTCAACAGATCGAAAACTGCTGCTAGGTCCTTGCGATACTGTGCTAGATCCCTACGTGCCGCCGTTGTCACGTCCCAAAAGTAGGCCTTCTTGCCAGGATGAGTTAGGCTCCACAATGGCAACCGAAGAATGCCGAATGCGGTCGCTAGCCGGCTAGACCCATCTTGGAAGGATTGTATCGATGCTGTGGAAACCAGCTTCCCACCGGGCTTGAGCAGCCCTAGGGAACGAGTAGTTACATCTCCCCCAATTGGATCAACCACGAAGTCAACTCCGCCTGGCTCTCTAGATCGTAGTACATCAACAAAATCTTGCGTTTTGTATTCAATAGGGAAGCCGCCCTTGGCTTCTACCAAATCGAATTTAGCTCTGGATGCCGTGCCATAAACTTTCACGCCATCCAGGTTGGCCACTTCCACGATCGCAGAACCTGTCCCGCCACCCGCACCGTGGACAAGCAGAACATCTCCAGCTTCAAGCTGCCCCTCCTTATGAATCAGCATATAGGCCGTCAGATAGCTTGTGGTTGCGGCAGCTGCTGATCTTGGGTCAACTCCATCTGGCACCTGGACTACTTTATCTGCAGTTAGAATGGCGTATTCGGTGTAACCGCCGTACTGAATCATCCCCGCAACACGTTGACCTTTTTCCAGTCTGCTTACGTTGGGGCCAACCTCTTCAATCACTCCAACCACGTCATAGCCAGGTGTAAAGGGATGCTTTGGACCTACTGGGGTAATGCCTAGCTGCCACAGCACATCCGCCAGAAGGACCCCGGATGCCTCTACCTTGACCGCTACTTCTCCATGCTGGGGAGGATCAGGTTCAAATTCCTGCCATTCCAAAACCTCAGGTCCTCCTTTCTCTGTTGCCACGTATCGACGATATGACACAGTCCCTCCCCTTTGAAAAGTTTTGATAATTCCTGACCCGACGCCTAACATATGCTTTTCTGGAAAGACTGCATTGTATCACCCCATCGTGAGATTTTCTATGGAATCTCTTCCACACACATCTCACTTTGGGCGAACTACACAACCAATTTGTGGTCTTATATTCCAATGGAGGTACTACGAGAATATGCTTCCTCAATTCCTGGACCGAATACACTAAGAGGCTTTAATTCTCAAACTTCCGGGTTATAGATAGCCCTCCGGAGTAAAAAACCTTCACGCCCAGGGATTCATCGCCGCCACGAGCATGAAATCGGCCGGGAAAGGGGATGAACCTCGCGCGCGGCTGATGGTCACTACCTTGTCCTCGATCGGCTGGCGCAGCACCTCCAGCACGCGCATCCCGAACTCAAGCAACTCGTCCAGGAAGAGCACACCCCGGTGTGCAAGCGATGGCTCACTTCAATTGCTCGAGGTACGCCTCTGCCTTTTCCTTGTACTCGCGCGCGTTAGCCCGATCCCAATAAAGATCCAAGAACTTTTCGAATGCCAGGCGAGCGCTCTCTTGCTCTCCCATGTCCATGTAGCAAAGACCAAGAATATAGTGGGCGAGATCATACTTCGGTTCTAGCCGCACACTCTCCTTAGCCGCCTCGAGTGCTAATTCCAAGTCCCCGACGGCGTGATGTGCAAAAGCGAGATTCTTGTAATTCCCGGAGGAATAGCGAAACAAGCGTAACGCCTCTTGCGCCTCAAGTAACGCCTCTTCGCTTCTACCTTGTTGAAAGTAAACATAGCTGAGACCGTTGTGTACCTGCCACTCTTCGGGATCAAGATCCAATGCTCTTCCTAGCGCATTTAACGCTCGATCGAAATCAAGTTCTTCGATGGCGATGCTCGCTTCGACGAGTTCGTAATCAACAGTCTCGCCTGTCAATTCTCGTAATTCGTCCGCCGTCGCCCTGGCCAGGTCGAGCCTCTTCTGTGAGTTGTAGACCTGAACCAAGTGGATGAGAACCGGCTCTTGATCTCTGGTAAGCTCAAACACCTCTTTAAGCACCAATTCAGCTTCCGCAAAACGAAGTGTCTCGCTGTATACAAACGCAAGCAAGAATAAGCTGTCCTCATCCTCCCCGCGCAATGAATGGGCTTTTTCCAGCATTTGATCCATGAGAGTCAGTTGATCTAGCTGATAATGGGTGTATGCCTTTAAAGCATATCCTGCTGCCGAGGTAGGATGCAGAACGATCAATTGCTCCGCTTCTTCCTGCGCAACCTCGAATTCGCCTTTCAAAAAGTGTGCCAGGATAGACTCCACCTGAGCGAACAAGTTGTCCGGTTCCAGAGCTAAAGCTTGCCCGTACTGGGCGAGTGCCTCTGGGATATCGCCCAACGCAGAGTGACATCGACCCAGACTGAGATGTGCACTCGCCAAGACGGCCTTTTCTTGAGCCATCCCGATCGCTCTCTGGAATTCATCGATCGCTCTCTCGTAATCCTCCTGGACGTAATAGACCATGCCCAGGCCCAGGATCGCCTCGACCACCGTCGAATCGAGCCGTAGTGCCTGCTCATAGCTTGCCAAAGCATCCTCCAGATCATCCTCGATGAGGTAATACCAGGCCAAGTTGAGATGTAGGTACGCGTTGGCTGGATCCAGGGTGATCCCCTGTTGTGCGTATTGGATGGCCTTCTCAACATCCTCTAACGCGAAGTATGCTCCTCCCAATACAAAGTAAGCCTGTGAGAGGAGAATGGGATCGGAGGTTTTTTGGACCACGAATTCTAAGTGCTCGACGGCTTTTTCATAATCCTCAAGCGAACTCAACAAAAAACCGTAACCTAAGTGCGCCTCCACCAATCCCGGATCGATACTCAGCGCTTCCACAAAGGCTCGAGTCGCATCGTTCAGCTTTCCTTGTGAGAAGTATGTCCAACCTAGGTACACACGACTCCAGACATCGTCAGGATCCATCGCAGCAGCTTCTTCGAAAGCCTGCGCGGCACCCGCAAAGTCGCCCTGCTCATAAAGCGCATCTCCAAGCTCTATGAGATCCCGCGTACCGCTCATTGAGCGCGTCAACCGAGGAACGTTCATGAAACCTCCGTAAAATACAACCATCACGAGTGTCACGACGAGCAGCACAGCCAACCCTTGCCAGGAGGACGCGGCGCCCTCGACGACCGCTTGCGGACGAAGCATCGCCAACCGCTCACGCCAGCGAGCGATGCTCGAGGTGATCGAAACATTGGAAGCGCCATAGAAGCCCAGGGCGATGATCAGCACAAAGATGAATATGATATCCGCGGTGGCCCAATTTCTAGCAGCATCGGCAAGAACCCACGCGCCCCCCCTCGACAGTACAGCCCCAGTGGTCATCAGGGCTTCGCTTATGGAGGCGAATTTCATGCCCGTTAGAAGGGCTTGTATGTATTCACTCAGGACAAGACCGGTGGGGATGGCATAGACCGAGAGCACCGCAATGATGAGAGCCAGGCCTGTGCCAAATCCCCTGCCAAACCTGCCCAACCTTTCAAACACCCAATCCATGCCCTGTGCGAGCAGGATGCCCCCCAAAAGAACCGTGCCGACAAAGGGAATCCAGCTAAGAATAACCCCCAAGATATCCGTTTCCCCAGATAAGACCGATCCGAATATCATCCCTGTCAGGAACTCGAGAAATCCGATCGTCGACCCGATGACGATGGCGCCAAGGATCGCAAGGATGATAGATAACTCCATGGAAGACACGTCCACTTTCAGGGAGGCGTATCTTCGATACAAATCGGATAAACGCTGGTTCGCATCTTCGTCGTCTTCCGCCAATCTTAATACTGCCTCCATGCAACGGACAGCACCTTGGACATCACCTTGTTTCAGCTTGTGATCCGAAAGGTCTTTCATCATTTTCGTGTTGGCATCGATTGGCATGTCGCCGCCCCTGGCGAGTTTGAAAAGCACCACTGGCGAAAACACAAGACCGTAAGGGACACCGATCCAGCCGAAGAAGGACGTGATGAAACCTGCAAGGGCCGTTCTGAGCGTTCGATGTCTCCGGCACCACATACCCATAAAGGCGCGCCGAAATGTGATCACGATGACGCTGAAAACATAGGGTAAGCTCACGATCCGCAATGTCTCGTCCTGTCGGCCGCAAACCATACACGCCGGGATTGTTGGTGTTTCTGCAATGCTTTTGGTGTCCGCAGTTGTAGGGGGAAATCGTGGGGTTGGGGGTTGACTTTCCAAAGTGTCACGCTCCTTTCAGTACGCACACACGCTAACATCCCCCTCTCGAAACATCGTCTCACATAGATGATAATGTAGCCACAAAGGAGCTTTGCCGCAAGAGTGGGAAGATGATTACGTGGTGTACGCTAGTGGGATCCTATTCCGATTTGTAGGAGTGGTCAGCGTAAATTCACTTGAGACCCTGTCCTCATCGAAAGAAACGTGTGCTAGTACTTTCAAGGGCATAGATCTCAAAGAGATTTCACGGCCACATGAGCCCGATCAACTCTCCGTCCGCCAGGTGTGTCAAGGTGCCATCCGTCGCCAGCAGGTAGGTTTTCGTCACCCACGTTTCTGTCCCCTGCACGATGAGCAGGTCTTCGCTCGCCCACTCGATCTTCTGGAAGTAACCATCGACGATGGACGTCAAAACGACAGGGTCCCCACCCAGTGCGTTGCGCACTGCGATCGAGCCGCTGATGTCATCGGGGTCCGCCCCACGCGCTCCATACGCAAATGCCAACTTTCCGCCCGAAGGGGAATAGGCGGCCGCGCCGGATTGCTGCTGGTCTGGTAGGACGGGGAAGACGGTCTCGATACCTGTGCCGATCTCGCGCTCGCGCATGCCGGGAACACCTGAACCGCTATCACACATCCCCACGAGATACACATCGTCCGCCGATACGGCGCTCCAGCAGGGCATCCCGCCCGCGACCGGCGCCTCATACAAGGCCACGATCTCGCTCGTTGCAGGGAGAAATTCGTACATGCTGGAATAGCCAAAGTAGAGCAAATCGCCAATCCCACTGATCTGCCAGGTGAAGAGCGGGGTGGTGTCTTGAGTCCAGCGGTAGACCTCGAGGACGTAAAAATCTTCCAACGCATCCGCTGGGCTGCTCTGGGTGATTGATTGCACGCTGCTGCCGTCCATGCGCGACATCCAAAGTTCGCTGTTCCCCCACGCTCCGGCAGCCCATGCGATCATCGTCTCCTCTGCCGATACGGAGAACGAAAGCTTCGCCAGATTTGGCACGGCTGTGAACGCCAGGTCTTCAACACCAGAGGTCGTCACCCGTTTAACGCTGCCCCCAATACTAGCTCCCCCACTATCGACATAGTAGATCGAGTCCCCGACAACCTGAAACTGATTCGGGTGCGCCCAAGAGGCCAGGCCGGCGGCAGGACGAGTTTCGCTCAAGCTCCCATCCAGATTGTAGAGTTCGAAGTTCCCGGCTTGGAACACGACCACCCGCGGTTCGGGGATGGGCTCTGAAGTTGGCGTCGCTTCCTCGGTCGGTGTTTCGGAGGCGATCGGCGAGCCTTCTTCGGGCGTCGCCTCCACCGTGGGAGAGCCACCCGTCCCCGGTAGATTACAAGCCAGCGCCGCGATGAAGATCAACGCGATGAAAGCCGACAGTGGTCTTTTGCGATTCATCCCTGCTCCTTTTGCGCCAACGACTTGGAATTCAAACCAGCCGATTCATGATATCGCGTGTGCAGTATCGAGAACTACCGGAAACCAGATCTCTCGATCCTCGAGCGCCCAGGCAGGATACGCGTTTCCATGCAGGAATCGATGCGCATAGAGCGTTGCCAACTTGGCGTATCGCTCTCCCGCATGCTCGGCTAAAGCATACAGCAGGGCGACTTGGGCAGCATCGGCAAGCCGGGTGAGAGCAAGCTTGCTGTGCCATTGAGCTTCCTTCGGTTTGAGCTCGCCCAGTTTCCCGAAGGTTTGCTCTAGGACACGTCCCGCCTCCTGTGCTTCTTCAGTTTTCACACGATCGAGTTTCGGCAGAAACTCGTCCAGAAATGGCTCATGCGCGCCTTTTTTCTGCATGGCTTCCAGCATGTCGAGAGCCTGGATGTTGCTCGTGCCCTCCCAGATCGGGGTGATCAGCGCCTCACGATGCAGGCGGGCGACGGCGTATTCATCCAGGAACCCCAACCCACCGAAAAGCTCCATGGCCAGTGTTGTGACCTTGGCCGCATGATCGGCCGTTCTGTTTTTTGTCAAATGAGAGAAGAACCTGGCGTAGTGATAGGCCGACGTATATGGTGGTTCATCCTTCCAGGCTTTGTCGAACAACTCGATGGCGTGAAACGCCAAGCAAAGCCCGCCAGCGATCCGTACGGCGATATCCGTCAGATCGTAACGCACAAGGGGATGCTCGACCAAGGTGCTGCCGAACGCCTCCCGTGCTTCGACCCGATAAAGCGACTCCAGATGCGCTTTTCGTGCCAAGCCCATCGCGCCGATGGCATTTGCGAGGCGGGAGACGGTGAGCGTCTCCAGCGTATAGTAAATCCCATTTTTGGCCTCTCCCACGAGGAAGGCTTCGCTCTCACGCAGTTCGACCTCTCCCGTCGGCACGGCGCGTGTAGCGCTCTTATCTTTGACACGGCGTACGATGTAATTCAAGTGTCCTTCTTTTGTCTCACGCGGGACCAGGAAGAGCGCCAAACCTTTCGGCCCGGGAGGGGCGCCCTCAGGTCTAGCGGTCACCAACGCCAGATCGGCGAGGCCGGCATTGCTGGCGAAATATTTATCCGCGCCATTCAGTCGCCATCCATCGCCCTCCCTGCGGGCGCTCGTTGTGTTGGCGCCGAGATCGCTCCCTCCTTGCGTTTCGGTCATCCAGGTAGCCCCCCACGCCTCCCCAGCGAGCAAACGCTTGAGCCATTTGCGCTGCGCGGGAGCATATTTGTAGATGGCGTAAGCGGTTTGGTTGGTAACGGTCAACGTGCAATACAATCCCGGATCAGCCAGCAAATAACCGAGCGCAAAATGATGATGCCAGGAATCTCCCTCGTAGGGTATCCGGTTGATCCAGGCCAGGTCCTTCAATAAGGATTCATGAGCAGGACAGAGCCTCGCACGATCAATCCTGCGACCATCCAAATCGTGCATGACGAACTCGGGTCGTGCCTCACGATCGACGTGGGCCGCGATCTCATAGGCACGCCCACCCACCAATGTACCAAACGCTCGAAACGCCTCCTGATTGTCACCGATCGCCGGCCAATAATGACTCAATACTGAGGCCAGATCCGGTTCGATCAACCAATGGTTCTTTCCATGTGCATAGGATTGAAATTTCATCGTGATCCTCGCCTATTCATGCATAGCAGCAGTGACGGTGAGGTCTTACCCGATGGTCACAAAATATCGGACACCAATGATAGACGTACCAGATACGGAGGACAATGATGAAAAAAGATGCGGCAGTCAAACGACGCGTCGACACCCTCTGACCGCTACTCGGGTGTAAAACGTCGCTGAAGCGCTTGGAGCAATTCGGGGACACGTCGACTGAGCGGGCCGAAGGTGTCATGAGGTGGCACCTCGGGACCTAAACCGATCGACAACAATCGCTCCTTGCTGAGCATTACCGTGAGCAATTGCCGTTTCGACCCTGCGGCGCTGGTGTACCGTAGATCTCCACCAGCGATCTCGTTCAGCACCCGCTCCCCCAACATGACCGACGCCGCAGTCATGGCGGAGAAACTCTCAGGGGCTACCGGTGGCTCGTTCGGAACGCAAGCGACCACAAGACCATCGTGATCGACCAGAGCGACCCACAAAGGATTGGGAAGTTCCGTGGCCAATTGACCGAGGATGCGCAACAATTCTTCTTGACGTGTAACCATCCGATCGCTCTCTACTTCCATGCATACGAGGTTGTGAATTCCTCCCTAGATTATCCCGACTACCGAGATAAGGCAAGTATTTTTCAGCGCGAATCCCAAACACGTGGATACGTCCCAATGTCGGATTGAGTGCGGGAGTCTGTACTCCAAACATGCGATGGCACAATTCTTTCCTCCACTCCTATCCGTCCGCTCACTAGCTTCTGTGATCTGCCACCGATTTCTCCCGAGGATTTGGACTTGCTGTGCCTTTGGGATACAATCTCGGAGGCATGAATGATAAACCGCTCACGCGCCGCCGGGGCTTCATCATCCTCATCGGACTCGGTTTAATCGCCATCCCCTACTATCTCCTGATCAGCACTTCGGGAGAAAGCGTCCACCAGCCGACCATTCTTTCAAGTCTCGGTCTGTTGGCTGGCCTGCTGCTTTCCATAGGGGCATGCGGTTTTATCCTATCGTTGCTCATGGGGACCCGGGACACTCGTAGCTGGCTGACCACGTTCCTGCGCTTGCTGTTCTTCGTAGTCCTGGTGGGGTTATACCTTCTTACGCTCATCGGCATGGGGACCCCAATTCTGCGAACCTTTCTCTCTCATCTTGGCCTCGCGCTGCTCACACTTCTCTTCATGATCATCCTGACAGCACAATTCGTGCTGCCTGTGCGCGCGAGACATGAGCGCCTCGGTGTCATCCGTCGATTGGTCGGATTCCTAGCAGGAGAAGGCGGACAGGTCACGTTCATCCGTAATGGTGAGGTTATCGAAGCCCAGGGTGAGCGCAAGCGCAGCGGATTGGGGGTTCTCTTGATCGATTACGCCTCCGCGGCCGTTCTGCGCACCGACGTTGAATTCACGCGTGCGGTCGGGCCAGGCCTCGTTTTCACAGACATTGGTGAACGCATCGAGGAAGCGGTGGATTTGCGACGTCAGATTCGCTCAGTTGACGGCTTCGTTCCCCCCACCGGCGAGGCGGCCTCATTGGAATCCGTGAACTCACTCGCGGTGACAAAGGACGGTATTCCAGTCTCGACCGACCTCAAGGTCCAATTCTTGCTCGACCCAGGCGAACACGTGGCGCCTCATGAGGGACGCATCGCCACAAAGCCCCCCTATCCCTGGAAAGAAGATGCAATTGAAAAGTCCGTCTACGGGCACGCATTCGGCGAAGGCGAGGATCTGCCCTGGACTGAGCTTCCACTGCGATTGACGATCGAGTTGTGGCGCGAAATCGTCAAGGAAAAGACCTTGAAAGACCTGACGACTTTTAAGGATGACGGCGAACCACCCTTGGAGCGCATCAGGGCCGATATCTTTCAGCGTCTCGTGACGCCCGAAGATGAATCCCAAGTAGACACGACTGAACCGAATGGAAGCAATCATCGCGAATGGAAGATCCTCCAATCGCGTGGGATCCGGGTGGTAGATGTCGGAGTCTCCTACCTATACCTGCCTGATGACGTGCATCACGAACGCATGGAGGGCTGGCGACAAGAATGGGTGAGCGAGATCCAGACCGCCCTAGCAGACGCGCAAGATAAGGCTGACCGGGCAGCCCGCGAGGGAGAAGTGAGAGCTTGTGAGCTGCTTTTCGAACAGCTGACGGGAACACTGTTCGACCAAATCCTCAAAGGGTCCCCTCCGAATAAACGCGATACGCTACGTTGCATTCTCAGGGACGCCGTCGAACTGTGCTCGCAAGAAGAAAAGATCGAGGAGGGCGCCAATCTCACCACACACCTGCTGGATATTGCCAGGGAGTTGGCCACGCTCGACAAGGACTGTCACCAAATGAGTGGTGAGTCATGAGATTACCCTCACCCACCTCTTGGATAGAGCCCATCAAGCGCTGGTTCATGCGATTGCCCTACTACGCGCACTGGTCCAAGACCATTCGCGAGGTATCTCGAATCACGTGGAAAGTCCTCCTGGCAAGGAATCGCACGGGCGCCGTCGTTCGTTTGCTGCTCTTCAGTACGACATTTGCGTTCTACTGGTTTTTGATCGTCGTATTGAAAGGCTTCCCAGGTGAGATCCCCAACGAATGGGGACAAGATCTGGGGCCAATTCTCTTCCTCTTGCTGAACATGTTTGCTCCTTTCGTGCAGCCGGAAGTGCTGGTGTATTTGCTTCCGGTGCTTGGGAGCATGCTCTTCGGCCTCTTCATCGGCGCGCTTTACCTAACCGACCTATTTGAACTCGAATCGTACTGGATCGCCGTACGCTACTTGCTTGGCTCCATCCTGGGATTGAGCTATCCAAGCCTCAGGATCGATCAGGGTGACGTGGAAGCGCTCGAGGCCGAGAATTCCATCAACCCTCTGATCAGAATTGGAGGCCCGGGTTACGTCGATGTGCATCTAGGGTTTGCAGCGGTGTTCGAGACAGAGAGTGGGCACCCCAGGGTTCTCAGTTCGCTTAGAACCTCCGCCGAGCCGACCAAGGGCCCCCGAAAGCAAAGTTCCCGTTTCATTGAAGGATTCACACGATTACGAGACGTTGTTGATTTGCGCGACCGTCACAGCAAACTTGACGAGGTGTTGGCCGTGACGCGCGAAGGGGTCGAAGTGTACGCTCGCGACACACAAATGGTCTTCCGGGTTCACAGCGGCGACCAGGAGCGCACCCTGGAAAACCCCTACCCCTACGACGAGCGCGGAATTCGACGCCTGGTTTATGGCCAAGCGGTGAGCAAGAAGGGCCTGAGCCAATGGGAAAGCATTCTACCGTCCATCGTTAAGATCGAAATCCGCGATTTCGTCGCTCGGCGCAAAGTCGAAGACTTTCTGGCCATGCAACCCCACCGCATTCCCGAAGATGAAGTACACCCTCATGCGGAAGAGGCAGCGCCCCAAGAAGTAAAGGGAGAAATTTCACCGCGCCGTGATCTGAGCGAACGGTTCCATACCGATGATCGCAAATCAAGGTTGAAGGATCGAGGCCTGGAATTGACCTGGGTCGGAGTGGGCGCCTGGGAAGTACGCGACGACAAACTCTCTCACACACCTCGAGAAGTCGGGCCAGGAAAGATTATCCTATCCGCCTGGAGGGATTACCAGCTCACACGTCGCCTAAGGACGGAAGGCTTCGTCGATCGCAAACGGTACCAGGCTTTCCAGGACCGCATAGCGGACACATTGACCACCCTCATTCACGGATGGGAGCAACATGAACTGCGACGCTCCGATCGCTGCTTCGAAGTCCTCATCAGATTCCGGGAAAAGCTCATGGAGATTTATCTCCATTTGGATCGTAAAGCCGAAGGGGATACCCGCTACCAGGCCATCATGGAACACCTCGATAAGTTGATCGGCCCCAGTGTTCTCGGAGGATTGGAGACGTGACGCTGGGTGACGCGAATGGCCACGTCTTGGTTATCGGCTCAGCCGGAATGGACATCGTTGGTCGAGCTGCATCGGACCTACAACCTGGCACCTCAAACCCCGGTTTCCTGCGCGTGTCCTATGGTGGGACCGCACGCAACGTAGCCGAAAACATCGCCCGCCTGGGAGCCGATGTCGTCTTGATCACTGCTGTAGGTGACGATTCGGAAGGTGAACGGCTGCTCAATGAGACGGCGACGGCTGGGGTCAACGTCGAGCCCAGCCTTGTGGTTCCCGACCAGCGAACGGGTACCTACCTAGCAATTTTAGATAAACATGGAAACCTTCACCTCGGCATGGACGACATGCGCTTGGTGGAGGCCATCACGCCTGGCTATTTGCGCAAGCTCAGCGGGCTTTTCAAACAAGCAGCAGCCGTGTTCGTGGACGCCAACTTGACTCCCAGGACACTAAACACCACGGTCTCCATGGCGAAGTCTGCGGGAATCCCCGTCGCCGCCGATCCGACCTCGGTTAGTCTGGCGCCTGTTTTAAACCCACATTTACCGGATTTCTGGCTCATCACCCCGAATGAGGCCGAAGCCGAGGTCATCTGCCCGCATCCCGTGCCGCATGCCGACGTAGATCGAGCCATCGAGGCCGCCCGCCACCTGGTCTCCGAAGGCGTCGATATTGTGATCATCACCATGGCCGAATTCGGTCTCGGCTATGCCAGTGCCGATCGCGTCGGACACGTACCGGCATTACAAACCGAGATCGTGGATCCCACAGGCGCCGGCGACGCGCTGTCGGCCGCTGTGATGTTCGCTCTGCTAAACGAGATCCCTCTCGACGAGGCGGTTCAACTCGGCCTCTCAGCAGCTGCCGAAACCCTACGCATCCGCGGAACCGTGTCGCCCAATCTATCGTTGGAATTGTTGTACGAGCACCTGCGATGATCAATCAGTCTATGGTATATAGACATCATAAAGGGATCAGGGATCAGGGAATAGGGATTAGGGATCAGGTCTTCCCTCGGGAATGTACTGTCTAATCCCTGATCCCTTATCCCTAATCCCTTCCCCTAGGATAAAATCTGTTCCCGCCCCTCGAGGGTTCCATGCCCAATCACGCCCCCAATTGGCTCAAAATCCACCCCGAAGTCGCTGCGGCCCTCACGAACGGTCAGCCAGTGGTGGCCCTTGAATCGGCCGTGGTCACACACGGACTACCGTATCCTGAGAACCTCGTCATCGCAAAACAGATGGAAGACCTGGTGCGTACAGCCGGGGCACAACCCGCCACTGTGGTACTGCTCGACGGCCGGATCCACCTCGGCATATCCTCACCGATGTTGGAACGCTTGGTAGATTCGCCGGACCCCGAGAAGATCAGCCTTCGCGATCTGGCCTCTGCGACGGTGAAAGGCAAGACAGGCGGTACGACGGTTGCCACCACGATGTACGTCGCTCACATGGCAGGCGTCGCAGTCTTCGGGACGGGTGGAATCGGCGGGGTCCATCGGGGAGAGTCGGGTGACGTCTCCGCCGACCTTTCAGCGCTGGCCACATTACCAGTGGCGCTGGTTTGTTCCGGAGCCAAAGCAATCCTCGACCTACCTCGCACCCTGGAATGGCTCGAGACCGCAGGGGTGCCCATTCTAGGATGGGGCACGGATGAATTTCCCGCCTTCTTCAGCCGGCGCAGCGGGTTGCCTGTCGACGCGCGCGTTGACCATGCACAAGAGGCCGCCACTGTCGTCCGCGCTCATTGGGACATGGGACTAAAAACTGGTCTCCTGATCTGCGTACCGTGCCCTGAAGAGGACGTTATCCCCTGGGATGAGCTTTCCAAAGCGCTGGAGCAAGCCGAGGCCGACGCCAAGGCGTCGGCCCTCAGCGGGAAGGCGATCACCCCTTTTCTGCTGCGTCGTCTTTCTGAGTTGACCGGCGGCGCGACGCTGCGCGCAAACCTCACGCTGCTTCGCAACAACGCTCGCGCAGCCGCCGAGTTGGCGAAAGAACTTGCCCTGCAAGCAACTTGAAAAGCATAGCGTCAGAAAGTGATGTGGGGGTTTACGCTGCATTCGATAGGTAAGGCATCTGGGCACTTGGTCACCTATGAGATCTGGCGCTTAGACAGCAGGGCACCTGGGCACCCAAGAATACGGAAGCCTAAGTGCCTAGGTGCCCAGGTGCCCCGGCGCCCCCGTGCTAATCCCAAGAAGCAACTAGCCGGAATCACGCGTGATTGCCATTCACCCTCAACCGAACATCCAACGCCAAAACACCCCCCTCGCCGAGGAAAACTCGTAGAGGGTTGATTTCCACTTCCGCTACTTCCGTCAAATCCAGGGCCAGGCGACTGATACGCAGCAGGGCATCGATCACCGCATCGCGATCGACCGCAGGTAAATTGCGAAAACCCTCCAGCCGCCGACCGGCCCAGGTTCTCGCCAGCATCTCCTCCGCCTCGTACCGCGACAAGGGGGCAAGTTCGAAGGCCACATCCCGCAAAGCCTCGACCTCCACACCGCCGGAACCGAACATCACCAGCGGACCGAATTGCTCGTCCCGGACCATCCCGAGGATGACCTCCTGACCCTCCTGGATCAAGGGTTGGACGACGACGCCCTGTATGTCGGCTTCAGGAACCGCTTTACGGCTACGCTCCACCAGGAGTGGGAACTCTCTCGAGACCGCCTCCGGCCCGTCGACCCCCAGGATCACGCCACCGATGTCCGATTTGTGTGGGATATCAGCGGAAGCGATCTTCAATGCAACAGGGTAGCCGAGATTCTCTGCAGCCTGTACTGCCTGCTCCACCGTGGAGGCCAGGATTCCAGGAGGCGTCGTGATGCCATACGCCTCCACGATCTCCGCGGCCGCGGCAGCATCGATGAACCCGCCATCCCCCACGTTTGCTTCTTTAAGCGAGCGCCGTGCGACCTTGGTGCGAACACCCTCGATCTTGGTCGACTTTGTCGGCGGCACTTCCAATTGCTTCGACCGCTGCACCAAGACCCTCATGGCAGAGACGGCCCGTTCGGGGAACCGGTAATCCGGAATGTGAGATTGGCGGAACAGGCGCGCCGCATGGGCGATCAGTTCCTCGCCCATCAGGGTCACCACCACTGGCTTCACCGCGGAGCGAATCACAGGGAGAATGGCACCAGCGACCTCCGCCGCCGTGATCATCGGTGGTGGAGGCAAAATGACGATCACGCCATCGACGCCCGCATCTTCAAGCAAAGCCCGTAAACCTTCGGCATACTCCCTCGGCCCAGCCCCGGCCAGCATATCCACGGGATTGCGTGTGGACGCCGCCGGGGGTAACAGCGCATGCAATCTTTCACGGGTCGTCTCCTCAAGCGTAGCCAACTGCAGGTCGTTCACTACCAGCGCGTCCGCAGCGATCGCGCCCGGACCTCCAGCGTTGGTCAATATGGCCATCCTCGGTCCAGGAGGCAACGGACACCACGCCAGTGCCTGCGCCCAATCAAACATCTCCTCGCTGTGTCGGGCCCGTATAACGCCCGCTTTTCGGAAGGCTGCGTCGTAGGCGTTGTCCTGGCCGGCAAGAGCGCCGGTGTGCGAAGCCACCGCCACCCTGCCCGCTTCCGACACCCCCACCTTGATGGCGATAACCGGCTTCTCGCGCGTGACCTTTTGAGCGTGCTCGATGAACATTGGGCCATCCCCCACGCCTTCCATGTACATCGCCACAACGCGTGTGTTCGGATCCGCCGCAACTGCTGGCAGCAATTCCCCTTCGTTAAGATCCATCTGATTTCCCAAACTCACCAGACGTGAGAGACCGAAGCCCTGTCCCCGTGCCCAGTCGATCACCGCCTCACAGATGGCACCGGAATGGGAGAGGAAAGCGATGTCCCCTGGGATGGGACCCGGTAAGGGGAGAAACGTGGTGTCGATGGGCAAGTGAGTGTCCAGATAACCGATGCAGTTCGGCCCCAGCACGCGGATCCCATGAGCGCGCGCGATCGCCAGGCACTTTCGTTCCAGCGCCTCACCTTCCGCGCCGACCTCGCGGAATCCACCCGATCCGATGATCGCATAGCGGATGCCTCTCCGTCCGCAATCCTCCAACACGTTCGGTACTGAAGCGGCAGGAATGATAATGATCGCAAGATCGACGGGATCGGGTACGCTCGCTAGATCTGGGTAGATTGGCCGATCAAAGAGGCTGCCTCCGCGCGGATTGACAAAATGCAGCTCTCCCTCATAGCCCGAGACGATGAGATTCCGAGCCACGCCATAGCCTAGCTTGCTTGGGTTCTGCGAAGCCCCAACCACAGCAACCCCGCGTGGGGCAAACAAGGTCTCGAACATTGCTCCCTCTCCTCATTGCGAACCAAATTTCGAACTGCAGCATAAATACCTGGTTAAATCACATGCATTTGCTTTCCAGAAACACTGTGAATATCCAGATCTATCAGGCGCTAAGACACCGTCTTCGATAAAATAACATCCAGTTGTGAATGATAGCAGAAGTCTAAGGCCATGGGGATAACTCTTCATTGCTTCCATTTCTGCCGTGTGTTAGAATGCCTTCAATCTTTTTGGACTGGGTGGAGACTTTGATGTTTATCGAGGTCGTGGTCGACAGCATTCGTGTGAGTTTGATGTCCCCACAAAGGATCATCATTTTACGGGAGGTAGATTCAGACCGGTTCCTACCGATCTGGATCGGTCCATTCGAAGCGGACGCTATCACCCTCAGTCTGCAAGAACTTGAAGTCGCTCGTCCTCTCACACACGATCTGTTACGCAACGTCTTGCAATCTCTAGGCGCAAAAGTCTTACGCGTCAACATCACAGAACTGCGCGACGACGTCTTCTACGCCCGGATCATACTTTCGGTTAACGGTCGTGAGATGGAGATCGACTCACGACCTTCGGATGCGTTGGCCCTGGCCGTACGCGTCAACGTCCCGATTTTTGTCGCCGAGGATGTTATGGAGGAGGCCGCCTCCTTACCGGAGGTGGATGTAGAGTCCGAGGAGGAAATTGGCGAATCGGAAGACCGTCTTGAGGTCTTCAAGGATTTCGTCGAAAAATTAGACCTCGACGACCTGGACTCATCGGAAGAAGAGTCGAAAGACTGATCTTCCCTCCCTCAAAAAGACCCGCATAAACATAGCAACGAACACCCTCCGCGGCGTTCAATGCAAGCGCTAGCCGCTCCTGTAGGATCCATTGGACTGGCGCCTGATCCCAAGAGGCAGGAGCTCGCCCGCCATGAGCGACATGCCATCCCAATCCTCTGCACCGGACGACGGTCGACACGGACAGGAGATGCCCTACGACCGTCTTGCCGAAGAAGCGGTACTCGGAGCGATTCTCGTAAATCCGGAAGTGTACTACGACGTCGCCCACTTCCTAACCGGTGAGGATTTCTTTCTCCATCGCAACCGCTGGATCTGGGAGGCCTTCGTTAGCTTACAGGAACAGCGCCTTCCCATCGACATCCTCACCGCTTCCGAAGAGCTCGAACGCAGAGGCCAGCTCGACGATGTCGGTGGACCAGCCTACCTGACCGTCTTGATAAACAGCGTCCCCTCTTCGCTTCACGCCGAAGCGTACGGTCATCTCGTGGAAGAGACGGCCACACGCAGACGTCTTCTCCAGGCTGCCAACCAGGTCGCTCGACTGGCATTCCAGTCGGATACGCCCATCGAAGACGTCGTCAACGACGCCGAGAAGGCGATCTTCGGTGTGAGCGAACGCCGGCTTGCCCATCAACTCCTGCCCATCAAGCAAGTCATCAGCGAATACTACGATCGTATCGATTTCCTCGCCCGGCATCGCGATGAAACGCTTGGCGTGCCTACGGGTTTTATTGACCTGGACAGGCTTCTCGGCGGCATGCAGCCCAGCGATTTCTTGATCATCGCCGGTCGCCCCGGACAAGGGAAATCGGGATTCTGCATATCCGTGGCGAAAAACGCCAGCCAAATCTACAAGAAACGCGTAGCGCTTTTCTCGCTCGAGATGTCCAACGAACAACTGGTCCAACGCCTGGTTTCCCAAGAGACGGGGATCGATTCCCAGCGCCTGCGACTGGCAAACCTCGACGACGACGAATGGCCATTGTTCACGCAGGCGGTGAGCGCATTAGGCGACACCCACATCTATCTCGACGACACGCCTGCCATCACGCCCCTGCAACTACACACCAAATGCCGCCGCCTGCACATGGAAGTCGGATTGGACCTGATTATCGTCGATTATCTGCAACTGATGACGGGCGAGGTGCGCATCGAAAACCGCGTCCAGGAAGTATCCTACATCTCCCGCAACCTTAAAGCGCTGGCGCGCGAACTCAAAGTGCCCGTGCTGGCCGCGGCCCAACTCTCTCGAGCGGTCGAATCCCGGCGACCTCCACGTCCTATACTCTCTGACTTGCGAGAGTCGGGGAGTCTCGAACAAGATGCCGACGTAGTGATGTTCATCTACCGTCCGGACCAATACGAAGAAGACACCTTAAAACAAAACATTGCCGAGATTATCGTCTCAAAGCATCGCAACGGACCTGTTGGAAACATCGAATTAGTCTTTCGAAGGACGCTAGCAAAATTCGAGAACGCCGCCACCAGGGTGACCGATCTTGCGCCGGTCGAGTGAGACACGGCTTGACGAAGCTTGCTGGAGGGCATGCCTCCACTTTAGTTTCTAAGTAGTACCTCTCGAAACGGAGACGCTTTGCGGGTATGAGAGCACAAAAAGGGTTCCCGGGCTTCCCTGTAGGTGTGCTGCGCACGACGCCTATCCCCAACCTTTTCTACAGTGAATTGCTCCCACATATCGACCACATGGGCGAGTTGAAGGTGACCCTTTACGCTTTCTGGGCGCTGGCTCAAAAAGAGGGACGCTTTCGTTACCTGCGCAAGGCTGAGATGGCTGCCGATGACCTGCTGATGCAGGGATTGGAAGATGCGGATGAAGCCGCTCTGGAGGACGCGTTGGAGCGCGCCGTTGCCCGAGGGACGTTGCTCAACGTGAACGTCAAACTCGATGGGGGAGAAGACGCTTTCTATTTCCTCAACACACCCAAAGGTCGTACGGCGGTGGAAAGCATCGAAAAAGGGGATTGGCGCCCCACCGGCTTGCCCGAAACGCCGCTTGAGTTGAGTGTTGAAAGGCCAAACATATTCGTCTTGTACGAGCAGAACATCGGTCCACTTACCCCGCTGATCGCCGACAAACTGCGAGACGCCGAGACTAACTACCCGGCGAAATGGATCGAAGAAGCCGTCCGCATCGCCGTCGAGAACAACGTCCGTAAATGGCGCTACGTGGAGGCGATCCTGGAGGATTGGCGTACTAGAGGGAGAGATGAGCGAGAAGATCGAGGAGATTCTGAAAAGGCTCGCCGGCGCTACATCGAGGGCGAGTTCGCCGATTTCTGGGACACCTAACGAGGCGGAAACCCTCGGAGATCCCGATTGCCCTCATTGTGGTGGCGCTGGCTACCTGCGCGCGGACGTGCCGCTCGGGCATCCGGATTTTGGGGTACTTGAAATTTGCACCTGCCGCCAGGCCGACGTGCGCGCCCAGATCCGCAAGCGCCTTTACCGCTTCAGCAATCTCGACGAACTCAAACACCTGACCTTCGATTCTTTCAACCCTCAGGGACGCCACAACTTGCCGGCTCACCAGCAGGACTCGCTCAAATCGGCACTCGAAGCCTCGCAGAATTACGCACACAGCCTGGACGGGTGGCTGATGATCCAGGGTCCTTTCGGTTGTGGGAAAACCCACCTGGCAGCCGCTATCGCCAACGAGTGCGCCTCACTTGGCGTTCCAACGCTCTTTCTCACTGTCCCCGATCTGCTGGATTCGTTGCGCTTCGCTTTCAGCGCCGAAGACACCTCGTTCGAAGAACGCTTCGAACAGATTCGTAACGCACCGCTTCTCATTCTCGACGATTTTGGCACCCAAAATGCGACTGAATGGGCGCGCGAGAAATTATTCCAGATCTTGAACTATCGCTACATCAACCGATTACCGCTTGTCGTGACGACCAACCTGGCTTTAGAACAAATCGAGGGCCGGATGCGATCGCGCCTTTCGGAGCCCACGTTCGTGACCCTTGTGGAGATCCTGGCGCCGGATTATCGTCTGGACCGCGACCAGGTCGGGAAAGACGAGCTTTCCTCACTCGCCCTGCACCAGGATCAAAGTTTCGCCAACTTCAACACACGCGACAACGAAAGGCTTCCGCCAGAACACCACAGAAGTCTTAAGCGCGCCCACGAGGCCGCGGTCAAATTCGCCGAAAAACCCAAAGGATGGTTGGTTCTGATGGGAGGCTATGGATGCGGGAAGACGCATCTCGCAGCCGCGATCGCTAACAATCGTGCCGGCCATGGCTATCCGGTCATGTTTGTCGTGGTACCGGACTTGCTTGATCACTTGCGATCGACCTTCAACCCGAACAGCTCGGTCTCCTATGACAGGCGCTTCGAGGAGATCCGCAAAGCGCCGTTGCTCATCCTTGACGATCTCGGAACGCAGGCGATGACTCCCTGGGTGAGGGAGAAACTCTATCAACTGTTCAACTACCGCTACAACGCTAAACTTCCCACCGTCATAACGACCGCCGATTCCCTCGAGGAACTCGATCCCCGCTTGCGGGCTCGCATGGGCGACCTGAGGTTGGTAGAGGGGGTCCGCATCACCGCACCGGCCTACCGCGGAAAAAAGTCCAAGCGATCCCCAAAGCGTTGACCCTGCTTTCAGGCGCATGGTACAATCCCGCCGTTGCCCCCATCGTCTAGGGGACTAGGACGTAGGCCTTTCAAGCCTAAAACCGGGGTTCGAATCCCCGTGGGGGCACACGCAATTAGAAACCGTTCCACATATGATGTAGAACGGTTTTTGTCGTTTTATCCGGTTTGAACAGCGAGAAGATTGGGATTACGAAATGTTTAAAATGGGACTCGATAGCCAACCATCATATGACCCAGTGAGGGGTAAAGCTATGATTGCCCCCCGGTCTGTGAGTTGCTGCATGCGGTCCTATGAATGCAACATCCATGTCCATCACCCTACTTCTCATTTGCTACTGTGCAATTCTCTTCACTTGTAGTTTTCCAGATTATCCAGCATTGTCACGCGCCCTGGAGGGCAAAAGGGCTCCGACCACGACGCCAGACAACACCATCGCGGCACCTGCAATGAAGCCCCACGTGATCTGCTCTCCAGCCAACTGGGCTGCTAGGACAACCGTGACGAGCGGACTCATGACAAAGCCATAGGACGTCCCCGACGCCGTCCAACGTCTTAGAACGAATAAATAAAGAACGAACCCGATGACTGTGACAAGAAACACAAGATAGGCCAAGGAGATCCAGGTGTTCGCCTGAGATGGGATCACCCATCGCTCTCCGCTCAGAAGCGAGACAGCAGCAAGTATGATCACCCCAACCGTCATCGCAATGGCATTCATCGCAAACGGATGACTGCGCGGAAATTTCTTGGCAACGACACCTGCTTCAGCCAAGAAGGCGGCAGTTCCAATAATGGCTAACACATGGGGGATGGACAACGCTCCACTAGAAGATCCGCCAAACACAACCGCGATTCCAGCCACGGCCAGGAACGATCCCAGAAACCCTTGCCAACGTAAAGATTCCAATCCGTGCAGATATGCAAAGAAAAGCGTCAGCAGTGGCACCAATGCTAGAAGTACGCTAGCCAAGGAAGCGGGTGTCTTCACCAAGCCCCAAGCAGCTAAAACAAAGCCTCCACCGACACTCAGAGCACCAAAAAGGGTGGCGCCGATTAGTGCTTGCCCACGGGGAATCGGGATTTTACGAAAGAGCACCAGCACCCAGAACACGAGGGCACCAGCGCCGAAGCGAGCCGCACCGCTCCAGAACGGTGGTAATTCAGCATACGTGAAGCGGATTGCAACTGGCGCGCCACCAGCAAACAAAACAAAAAGCGCAAAAGCGACGAGGGTTAATCGGTCTGGCAATGCTGAAACCCCCTCCAAAGTTCTTGCCCTGGGGATAGGTTGACTTTGCTCTTTTACTGCCATATGAAAATCTCCAATGAATTCATCAAGATGAGCCAATCACTGGACTCAAGCTAGGCTCAATATGATCATTTTTCCATGCAAATTCTGTTTCCACGGCGAACGAGAACGGAGTGCCTTTATCAAACCAACCAGTGATTAAATACTAATTACACGATAATTTTACCCTATATTATCGGATATACAGCCATTTTCAATGATATCAACTTTGTACGAGTTAGTCGGGAAACTTCGATCAATTGGTCACATAAAGCGCGGAAGGATGCATCGCCTGAGAGTTGGAGGCAACCATGATACGAAATCGTTATTCTGGGCTAGCGACGCTATATCTCCAACAACCCATATCATTTACCGCAATAGAGGAATCTAGGACATACGAGGTTTCATAAGAGTGCTCACCGCACGGAAAAAACCACCCTCTCTCACCGAGTGGATCAGGACGTAGACCTTTCAAGCCCAAACCAGAGGCTCAAATCTCCCTGGGAGCATTGAAATCCAATAACCGGTTATCCGATAAAGGAGAGCGGTTTTCTAAATAACTACTACGAGGCTGGCGAGACTCTTCTTGACAAATTGTGCATCCAAAATGTAGAATGGTTCCAAATAGGAACCGTTTTGGAGTATAACGATGGCTACAATAACTGTCAAGAATATTCCTGATGATCTTTACACGCTCCTCAAGCAATCCGCACGAGCCAATCACCGCAGCATAAACAGCGAGATCATCTTTTGCATTGAGCGTGCCGTCCGCAGTCAAAGAGTCGAACCCGGAGAAGTTCTGGAAGAAGCACGCACCCTGCGCGAAAAAACGACGGCATATAGGATCACGGATGAAGATTTCCGGAATGCCAAGACGGAAGGTCGATTATGATCGTCGTCGATACGAACATCATAGGATATCTATATCTTTCGGGTGAGAGATCCGCACAGGCTGAATCGGCGTACCTGAAAGATCCGAATTGGGCAGCGCCCTTACTCTGGAGAAACGAATTTCGGAATGTTCTGGCTCTTTACCTTCGAAGAGACATCTTTTCCCTGACAGACGCGATGGCGATGATGAACGCGGCCTCAAACTTGATGACAGGTCGGGAGTATCAAGTCCCATCGTTTCCTGTTTTGGAATTAGCATCTAAAAGTACATGCTCCGCATATGACTGTGAATTTGTTGCATTGGCCAAGGAGTTGAAAGTTCCTCTGATCACAGTCGACCATCAGATCTTATTTGAGTTCCCATCCATTGCAGTATATTTGGATGACTTTATAATACCCGAATGATCGGAACTCGTATCGAGCAAGCTCGTCTCTCCAGGTAAAAGAATATGGCTACGACATCCTCACAATCCACAGCGATGGAATTCCATCCCCTCACCCCTGATCGCTGGGAAGACTTCGAGCGACTCCTCGGTAAGCGAGGCGCTTACGGAGGATGCTGGTGTATGTGGTGGCGATTGAAACGTCGCGAGTTCGAAGCACAGCAGGGAAATGGGAATAAACAAGCGATGAAGGACATCGTTAAGTCAGGCGTCGTCCCAGGCATTCTGCTGTACAGGGACGGCGAACCCGCAGGTTGGTGCTCCGTGGCGCCACGAGAACAATATGGCGCGCTCGAGCGTTCCCCGGTGTTGAGGCGCGTCGACGACGCGCCTGTCTGGTCGATTGTGTGCTTCTTCGTCGGTAAGGATCACAGAAACCAGGGTGTGGCCAGGCAATTGATCCGCGCTGCAATTGAATACGTCCGCAGCCAGGGCGGAAAGGTCATCGAGGCCTACCCCACACAGCCCAGAACGGAGCGGTTGCCTCCCATATCCAGCTTCATGGGCGTCCCCTCTCTCTACGCAAAAGAGGGCTTTGTCGAGGTCTCTAGACCTTCACCCAGTAGAGTGATCATGCGCTACCATTTCGAGTGAGGCACCCACCCGTGGTGGAAACAGCCAGCTTCCCGGAAGCTGATGATTCAACACACCGTTAAACGTTCACCCCTCGGTATTCAATCCAGATTCTACCTTCTGGCGCGTAAAGCCTACTGAAGATGCACTGCCCGACCAAACATCGTCATCGATGAACCATCAAGAAATAAGCGAGATGGATCTCAATCACTTGAACCTCTACGGTGTCAAACGGAATGGTTAGAAAAGAGTTGTGAGTGATGAAAGCTCGCTTGTTTCTACTCCTGTCTTTGCTCGTCGTTCTCTCTGTATGCAACTTCGGACAAACCCTCAGCTCCCCTGAGCCAACCGAGCCACCACCTCCTTCTGGTGCACCGAAAGATGAACGCTGCGGAGATGGCGTTTGTGAGGGACCGGAAAACTCCGCAAACTGTCCAGCGGATTGCGTTCCCGAGCAGTCCAGTCCTCAACCCGACTCACCCACCAAGACTCCCGATCGACCTTCACTAGGGGAGGGCATCATCCGCGAACTTTGGGTGACCAACCCCACGTCCGGTAATCGCATGTACGTTCAGCGAGTAAACGCCGAGGGGTGGGACGGGACGCCCCTGCCTACCCTGGTGCTCGTTCCCGACGGGTTTGGCGAAGGATCGTCTTTCACAGGTGAGCGTCGTACCGCTCAAAAATCGCCAACGGTGGTTTTACCGTCGTCGTCTTTGATCCCGAGGGTCGCGGGTACAGCGACGGGACAGAGGACAAGAATGGACACATCCACCAGGACGGTTTGGCGACGATCATTCAAACGGTGGCCAATCTGCCGAGCGTCGACCCTGAGAGAATCGGCGTGGTTTCATATTCGTACGGGATCACCATGTCCTCGGGTACTTTGGCCCGTTACCCAGATCTACCTGTGCGCTTTTTGATCGATTGGGAAGGTCCTGCCGATCGAGAAGATACCACACACGGGTGTGAACCCGATGTGGGTGGGATCGGATCCATCGAGGGTATGTCCGCGTGCGACGATGAGGCCTTCTGGTCACAACGCGAGGCGCTGACATTCATCGAACAGATCAAGGTGCCTTACCAGCGATTGCAATCAGAGAAAGACCACGCGCAACCTGACAATAGCCACGCGATCGACATGATCAATGCAGCTATCAGCGGCGGGGTTCCCTTCGTACGCTTGAATGAGTATCCTCCAGGTCAGACCTACGATCAGAACGACCCCCCAGAGATGATGCCGGAAGATCTTGAAAAGCGGCTCGAAATCATGATCATCCGTTTTGCGTACGAATTGTTCTCCCTCCCTTATGCCATAAGCTACCCGGAGACTGCTAGCATCCGGGTAGCTATCTTTTAAATTTGGGTCCACTTTGATAGCAATGAGACGATAAAATGTTAAAAAAGCGGAACTGAGGAGAGTTTGAAATGAAATGGATCATTACTGGTGGGACTGGAATGATCGGGCGAGAACTGGCTGCAAATCTCGTAGAAGATGGTCAAGATGTGATCATTGTAAGCCGAAACCCAGCAGCTAAAAAGGCGCTTTTGCCTCCCCAGGCTCACCTGGAAGCGTGGGACGGCGAAACGACGGAGGGTTGGGGGCATCTGATCGATGGAGCTGATGTCGTTGTCAACATGGCCGGTGAGCGTATCGCAGGACCCAATCCCTTCACCCTGCGTTGGACAGAGGCGCGCAAACGACGCATTTGCGATAGCCGCGCCAACGCCGGAAAAGCCGTTACACAAGCCATTGAAGCTGCCACCCGCAAACCGGCTGTGGTGGTTCAATTCTCAGGGGCCGATTACTATTCGCCTACTGTCGAGCACGCCACAGAAGAAACACCGGCTGGTGAAGGCTTTCTCTCAATCGTTTGTTCGGAATGCTGGGAGTCCTCAACCGAATCGCTGGAAACCTTGGGAGTTCGTCGCATCGTCACCCGCATCAGTCCTGTCCTCCATCCAAAAGACGGCGCGCTTCCTCCCCTGGTGTTGCAATCCAAACTCTTTGTGGGTGGTCCCCTAGGATCAGGAAAGCAGAGCTTCTCTTGGGTGCATATCGACGACCTGATCCGCGCCATACGATTCCTGGTCGACAGTCCCCATGCAGGAGGCGCGTTCAACGTCACCGCTCCAAATCCGCTAACGAATGGTGAGTTTGTACGCGTGCTCGGAAAGGTGCTGGGTCGACCCAGTTTCGTTCCGGTTCCAGGCTTCGTGCTTCGGCTTTTATTTGGCGAGATGGCGAGCACCTTGCTCGAAGGCCCACGCGTTTATCCCGAACGGCTGCAAGAACTCGGCTTCACCTTTAAATTCCCGGAAGCCGAAGCGGCGCTGAAGGACTTGCTTAAATGAAGGTTCGGTACAGATTATCCGTCGATGCGCCGCTCCCTTTCAACGCCGAATTTCACCAAATCTTGGCCAGCCTACGAGCCATATCCTTGCGGGCTTACTCAAACCCATGCGCAACTTGATCCGTTCCAGTTGGAACCCCGATACACTCTGGAGGGGAGATCTCGCCGGTTTAATCCCTCGGTTGCCATGGTTATGCTCGCCGTTCTCTCGCTACGAGTGCGCACGCAGTGGAATTGAGCCCCTGGTAACTGGGGGAGCACGATGGACGGCGTACTTGTTTTACGACTGTAGGAACAGCGGACATGGATAGAATTGTCGTCATTGGCGCGGGTATCGGTGGATTATCTACGGCAGCCGTCCTAGCGAAACAAGGCCTCGACGTCACCGTCCTTGAAGCCCACATCTATCCAGGAGGCTGCGCGGGCACCTTTCATCACCAAGGTTATAATTTTGATGCAGGAGCAACCTTAGCCGCCGGCTTCTATCCCGGCGGTCCTATGGATCTGGTAGCTAGGGCAGCAGGCTTCACATCGTGGCCTGCTCAACCCACCAATCCTGCAATGGTCGTGCATATGCCTCAAACCGATCCTATCGCGCGATGGACGGACGACCGCAGGTGGCAAGAGCGGCGCACGACTTTTGGTCGCGATGCGCTCGACTTTTGGCGTTGGCAGGAGCGAACCGCAGATGCACTCTGGGATTTCGCCATGCGTCGACCTCCCTGGCCGCCACAATCCTTTCACGACCTTGGATCTTTCATGAACGGTGTCATCTCCTGGTTGTGGGCTAGGCCTAAAGAGCACCTGCGAGCCCAGCTTATGCTGGATGCCTTCCGTACTGTCGCCCCACATCTAAGGCACGCTTCAGAGCGATTGCGCCTTTTTGTGGATTCCCAATTGCTGATCTCTGCCCAGACTACGAGCGCTCGTGCAAACGCACTATACGGCGCAGCTGCCCTCGATATGCCCCGGCGCGGTGTCGTCCAGTTCAAAGGTGGGATGGGCACCATCGCAGAGACGCTCGTGCAGGCCGTTCGTAATCATGGCGGCAAGATTCTCTACAGGGAAAAAGCGCAGCGCATCGCTTTTGAACGAGGTCGTCCCTTTGTTGTCGAAACCAAGCGGAAGAGCTCATACCCAGCGGATGTAGTCATCGCGAATATACCGCCTTGGAATATCGCCCGGATGCTGAAGGATCCCCTCCCGATCAAACTGCAAACCCTCCCTCCACATCCTCGAGATGGCTGGGGCGCAATGATGCTTTATCTTGGTGTCGATGCAAACCTCATCCCATGGGATTTCCCTCTGCACCATCAAGTCGTCATGCGCAAGCCGCTTGGTGAGGGAAATTCAATCTACCTCTCCTTGAGTCCGGCGTGGGATGCTTCACGCGCACCGCATGGCATGCGCGCGCTGACCATCAGTTCGCACACCAACCTCGCACCTTGGTGGGATCTGTTCCATCGGGATCGGCAGGCATACGAGACACACAAAGAAGCCTATACCCAACGCATGCTCGAAGCCACACAGGTGGCGCTGCCCGGACTGCGCGACGCCATCCAACTCCTGCTCCCCGGAACACCGATTACATTCCAACGCTTCACCAATCGAGCATGGGGCTGGGTTGGAGGCTTTCCGCAAACCCATCTGCTGCGAGCGTGGGGACCGCGTTTAGCCCCTGGTCTGTGGATGGTAGGGGATAGCATCTTCCCGGGGCAATCCACAGCGGCGGTTGCCCTGGGTGGTCTGCGGGTCGCCGAAGCCGTGCTCAACGAGCTTGGTCTAGACCTCCTCCTCGACCAATCAGATAATGTGGCAATGTGTGCGGTGAATGCGGAAAGTGTTTGTCTCCAAAGGTAGACATTTTAAACCCGCACACCAGTTCTCTGCCTTGGTGACAGCTGGATATAAGGAGATTAAACAGCGATGAAGACCTCAATATGGTGGATACGGCGTGATTTGCGCTTAGCAGATAACCAAGCCCTTCAAGCAGCACTGGCGGCAGGCGATCAAATCCTTCCCGTTTTTATCCTCGATCCAAGCCTAGTCGAATCAAATAGGGCTGCAGAGAAACGTCTTGCGTTTTTATTCGATGGATTGCGAGCGCTGGTCAATGAACTTTCCAAGCGAGGCAGTCGCTTGATCCTGCGTCACGGCGATCCGGAGGAGGTGCTCTTCAGGGTGGTTGAGGAGGTCGCAGCCTCGAACATCTTCACTGAACAGGACTATTCGCCTTACGCCACCCGACGCGATGAACGAATCGCAAGATCTCTCCCCCTTACGACTGTCCAGGGACTGACCATCCACCACCCTGCTGCCATTCGCAAAGCGGATGGTGCTCCCTACACGGTTTTTACCCCATTTAGCCGCGCCTGGAAGGAACTTCCCTTCCCAAACGCCACGCATCTGCTTCCCGCTCCCGACGCGATTAACACGCCAGACGGACCTGTCAGTGATCCCATTCCTTCAACCCCGAATATTCCAACGGAAATCCCGCTCCGACCTGGCGAGGTGGAAGCCACCGGGCGATTGAACGATTTTGTGGATGGAGAGAATAGCCCCATAACAACATACGCAGACGAGCGCAACCGCATAGATTTGCAGGGCACCTCGCAGCTCTCTCCCTATCTGAGATTTGGCATGCTGTCCGCTCGTCAAGCAGTCGTGGCTGCCCTGAGCGCGATGGAATCCGCTATTTCAGACCAAGCGCGCAAGGGTGCGCAAACCTGGCTGAACGAACTTATCTGGCGCGAATTCTATATTGCCATCCTCTATCATTTCCCCTATGTGCTTGAACGCAGTTTCCGACCAGCCTACGATCACATTCGCTGGCTGAATGACAGACATGCTTTCGCGGCCTGGTGTGAAGGCCGGACGGGGTATCCCCTCGTCGATGCCGCCATGCGTCAGCTTCGGCAAACTGGGTGGATGCACAATCGGGCACGGATGATCACCGCCTCCTTTCTGGTTAAAAACCTGCTGGTCGACTGGCGTTGGGGTGAGCGCTGGTTCATGCGGCATCTCATCGACGGAGATCCGGCGGCCAATAACGGTGGATGGCAGTGGACCGCCGGAACCGGAACGGATGCAGCTCCCTATTTCCGCATCTTCAATCCGGTAATCCAGAGCAAGAAATTCGATCCCCACGGCGACTACATCCGACAATGGGTTCCCGAACTGCGGGCTNNTCGGTGAACGGAGACTCGTACACGGCACCCATCGTCGACTTACGGTCTAGTCGTGAGCGCGCGCTGACAGCATACGCACTGGCGAGAGACGGTATAAAGAATTCCGAATAGTTGAACTGGAGAACGGTTGAAGACAATAAACACATCAAATCAATGGATAAGATAGAGCCATGAACACAATCGATCGAGTACTCGTTACGGGTGCGACAGGCTATGTTGGTAGCCGGCTTGTGCCCAGGTTGATAGAAGAAGGATTCCAGGTACGAGTTCTGGCGCGCGATCCGGCACGCCTTCAAGGAAAGCCCTGGCTGGATCAGGTGGAGGTCGTACAGGGCGACGTGCTCCAACCAAGCACGTTGCTTTCCGCGCTGGAGGAGGTACATGCTGCATACTACCTGATCCACAGCATGATGGCAGGCGCTGACTTTCACCGACGCGATCTCGTTGCCGCGCGGAACTTCGCCTCGGCCGCCAGCCAAGCCGGCTTGCAACGCATCATCTATCTCGGAGGACTGGGCGACCCGGAAACCGATCTCTCACAACACCTGCGGTCACGCCAGCAAACCGGTGATGCGTTGCGTGGCTTCGGTGTACCAGTCATAGAATTCCGCGCGGGCGTGATCGTCGGAGCCGGGAGTATTTCGTTTGAGATGATCCGTTACCTTACAGAGCGGGTACCGATCATGATTTGTCCTCGGTGGGTCTTTACGCGCACCCAGCCTATAAGCATCGGAAACGTTATGGACTACCTCGTAGCAGGTTTGCGACTCGATGCCAACGCACCCGATGTCATCGAAATTGGCGGGCCGGAGGTCCTGACCTATGGGGATATGCTGCGCCTTTACGCCAGGGTTCGAGGGCTGCAGCGATGGATCGTACCTGTACCCGTCTTAACGCCACGCCTCTCCTCTTATTGGGTGCACTGGGTCACGCCCATACCTGCGGCCATCGCTCGGCCTCTGATCGAGGGGCTGCGCAACGAAGCTGTCGTACGCAATAAAGATACCGGGCACCTTTTTCCTGCCATCCAACTCACGGATTACGAAAGCGCTGTGCGATCCGCTCTCCAGCATCTTCAAGCCAGCGAGGTGGAAACAACAAGCAGAGAAGCATTGATGTCGGACAAGGGGAATCCACTTCCCTTTACCCTTACGACTCATGAGGGCATGATCATTGAACAGAGGACATTGATTGTATCCGCCCCACCAAAGATTGTATTTCAGGCATTCTCCGGACTCGGTGGTGATCGAGGCTGGCTCTACGCTGATTGGGCATGGCGATTGCGCGGCGCGTTCGATCGCCTCGCTGGCGGCATAGGATACCGGCGTGGTCGTCGTGATCCTGATAATCTGCGCGCCGGCGATGCGGTCGATTTCTGGCGCGTCGAAAACATCGAACCGGATCTTACCCTGAGGCTGCGTGCGGAAGTGAAAGTGCCTGGCCGCGCATGGCTGCAGTTCGATGTGCTTCCACAGGAAAATGAGAATAGCCTGTTAGTCCAGACTGCCTTCTTCGCTCCAAAAGGTCTCTTGGGATTGATCTACTGGTACGCTATTTTTCCGATTCACGCATGCATCTCCTCAGGAACAATTCGTGCTTTATCTGCACGCGCGATCGAAATCAAGCGTCAATCGAATGGAGATTCCGTGCCTCCAATCGCTTCGACAGGGTAGGCAGCGGGATACCTGAAGGAGTAAACCTGATGCGAAGCGGTCACCGAGGCACGAAGCCATTCGCAGGAACTATGGCGTCGTGTCACTTGTAATCGGGAAATGTGAGCAGCCAGACTGCCCGTGGCATTCACCATTTGTGATGTAGACCCTATTCGTCGTGATTCGCCTGAGGGATCCTCCTTTCCACAATCGAAACGGCTCTCGAGACATCCTTTGGTGCTGCCTACTTATCAGCCTGAAACCGTATATCCATCCAGAACGACAATCCTTTTGTGCTGGTCTGGTTGACTGAAGAATGAGGTCTTTAGATGAAGCACTTGAATCCAGAAAAATTGCACACACGCTTGGAAGCAAACATTGACAAAGATCGACCAATCCACCCTCGCCGCTACACGCTTACACATTCGGATCTCACCGGCGACATCTTTCTCACGATCGGTTCCACATACAACCGAAAACAAATTTCCAGTTTGTACACCCGGTTCATGCGCGACGAAGTGCTTGCATCCTGGGACCAAGGTGAGAATGGACCTGTGCTTCGCGTTCACTGTCACGTGAGTGGAGGGCTAGTCTTTGGGAGTCCAAGCTTTAGAGATGCTATCTTCCGCCGCCACATGCCGCTTGTGCTGGAAGCCTTCCGCTATGGGGATCGAGGCTTATGGGAAGCCAATCCGCACCTAGACCGAGCCCCGATTATAGTCAATTTCGCTGCCCGACAGGAACGCTATAATCGAAACGAATATTGGGGGCTCTGTGAAGACTATCGATAATCTTGTACGAACGGTTATTTGCTCGAGAAACTATGGCGATCTCTGAACAATACTTCCCCTTCCACAGGCTCGGTTTTCGGAGTAATCCCTTTCAAGCCTTAACGCATGAAGAATTGGCGGATGTCGCTGTCCTGCCCAATGAAGTAGAGGCTCTTTTACCAGCAGAATTCACGCATTTGCAGATTCTCGGCGCGCAAGGCCGTGGCAAGACATCGACACTTCTAGCACTTCAGAAGTACTTCGTCGAGCTCGGTAAGCGCACGGCGTATGAATATCTCCCACCTGGGCAGCATTCTTTTCGTACCAACCTCCGTGGCTTGGATATCTTTTTAATGGATGAGTTCCAGCGTCTGAGCGCACGCTACANNGTCACGAAGACGTCAAATCTTTTTTCAACGATCAGGCGCGACCACTGAAAACCGTCCAGCTTGAACTTGAAGACACAGAGTTTCTACGCATCTTGATCCAGCGGCGTTTGACCTACTTTTCGTTAGATGAGGGGTCAAAAGTCGCATTCAAGGAGGATGCGCTTCAGATATTGCACCACAGGTTCGGGGACGACCTGCGCACGCTCGAGGATTTCCTGTACGAATTCTTCCAGAACCTCAAGACAGGAGGAGAGATATCGGGGATTGGAATCCAAACAGCCTTGCAGGGATTCAATCGCGGCGTGGCGCGAGAATGAACACTTCGCTTGCTTTAGGATCCGCAGCCATGGGGACGTCGATCGCAACTTCGAGTTCCCATATAATGTTCACATAGTAACCGGCGTAACTCCACGGCTCCTGGGGCATGTTGAAGTGGAATGTGTGATAGCTCGTATCTCCAGCTCGCAGCAACCCCTGGAATAGATCCAATTCATCAACGATTTCGCGATCACGATCTCCACGACCCTCGGTGCGCCATACGAGACGGGCGTTAAGATGTCTACAGTTTAAATCACTCACGGGTGTTACTTGAACCGAACCTCGCAAATATCCACCGGGTTCGTATCGCATCATGCCGCTTTCCATCTCGCCTTCGCGTAGCACGATCTCAAAGTTTGCCTTTGTCATCGCAGATTCACCAACTCATTTCAGGTAGCACCTGGATCTCAAAACTCTCATGCATGTCCGGCCATCCAGCGAGTTCCACATGCACGCGCACGAACCATTGGAGTTTATTATGCTTGGCGACGAATGTATGCATCGCATCCCTTGGGATCTGCATTGAAAAGCTTTGACGAACGACCTCGCCGGCCTCGAAGTGCCCGCCTGGGAGCTCAAATGAATCCGCCAAGTGATCGTGTTGGTCGGTGCGAGTATCTGTGCCCTGCGTGTAGGTCGCTGATTCCTGGAGGACGAGATCGACGGCCATCCTCTCGACCTCACTTGCCTGTCTGAATGTATGCTCGTAATCCACGTTGAACCGCTCGCCCACACGCATGACCTTATTGGAGATCATCAGCACGGGCTCGCCAAGCTTCACTCTCGAAAAGAATCGCCACATACCTGCGAGGAGAATGAGAACCCCAACCCCTACAAATCCCAAGCCAAACACCGCCGGAAAGATGCCAGACTGCGTCCAGAACACAAAAGTCCATACCATTGCAAAGCCTGTCCAGAGTAACCCGAACGCGATGAAGCAACCCTGACCGGCCGTACTCATGGAAGATCTCTTGAGTAGCTGCATCCTTCAACCCCCATACTCGATCTTACACGAATTTGATTCTGCAGGCGAACCAATCAAGGACCCTCGAAACATCTCTTCTTCATCACGAATTAGGCATCCAACCAGGCGACCACATGCCAGCAAGTTCCTTTTATGATTGTTGGGGACGTTTGCTATAATCGGACCAGATTGATGGGGGGGCTAGCAAAAAGAGATGCCAAATAATCTTACTACGCCAACGAAACAAGACGACGACCGTGAACCGTACCTCTCCGCCCTCGTCGTAGACGATGAACCAACCTTTTGCGATGTGGTTTGTGAGATCTTGGAATCCTATGGCTTCGAATGCTTTCGCGCCTACAGCGCCACAGATGCGCTAACCTTCCTGGAGAGCAATACACCAGATGTGATTCTGACAGACATCATGATGCCCGATATCGATGGATTGACCCTGATCTACAAGATTAGATCTGTCGACCGCTCAGCGGGTGTGCCTATCATTGTTTTCAGCGCCAAAGCAACAATGATGGACCGCAACACCTGCATCGAAGCTGGTGCAAGCGAGTTTCTTGCGAAACCCTTCTCCACAAACCACTTGATGGAAGCAATCCAATCGCTACTGCCCTCCTCGAAGTCCTTGTCCCTATGAGCATGATAAAACCCTCTTCCAATGCTCAATAGAAAAACGTACCACGCCTCCCGATCACAGGCTTCCAAGAGGCGTGGAATAAACTACGAGACAAACTTCACGTTCGATCGAAACGAGCGCGATTACTCTGGAATAGGTTCCCAAGGTGCTATACGTCGTATCTTTTCGATAAGACGCATGCGGGTATCTCGATCTTGTGCGATCTCGAGCTTGGCTTTTAATTTTCGCAATTTCCGCACGCGACGCTGGCGCCGCTTGAGCTTCTTTTGCTTTTCCGTCATGGGCATAAATTCACCTCAGCACGAACTGCAGGGAACTATAACGGATGATACCTTGGCTTTCAAGACTGAATTTGAGACATGGACAGGGTTCGGGATCGTTAGATTCCACCACCCTATGTCATTCCGAGGGTCCTTCGTCTACGCTCAGGATAAACTCCAGCTCGAGGAATCTCGTCTTCACATTAGGTCTTTACCCACCGAAGAACGAGAACCCACGCTATGTGCGAGCTTGACGCTCACACATGGCTACGATAGAATGCCCTTCACCTTAATTTCGCCGCAGGAGGACGTCAAAATTATGACCGCTCGTAGAATCATCGTGTGGACAATTTCCACCATATTCGGGGCCATCTGCACGGTCGGGATCATCGCCTTCTTCGGCACCACACTAAAGAAGTTCATGATTGGCAACGCCCTGCTGGTCTTCCTCTCGACAGGCAGCCTGGCTTTTATCTGGTTGGATTATCTATTGAGGACAAACTACCTCCGCAGCTGAGTCAAGAAGCTTCCCCGCATGCTTTCTGATCCCACATTATTAGAACACATCCTCCCTCTACAAACCTCTGATCAGAAAAAGACTCTCTAATTTGAGGAGTCTCCAGGATTATCGCTGGAGACCTCGCGATACGTGTTTAGGAGGAGAAACTAGTGGACGTACGCAGCGGCGTGGGAGCCGCTGCTCCTGCAAGAGATACTGGTATCACCATACTGTGAGAGGAGGTCGGGTAGGGGAGCCCGACCGTAATAACAGGGGGCAGGGTTGGTTGTCCGTGACCTCGTGAGTGTCGATCCTCCTCAACTATCTCAGCAGGTAAATCATGGGATTGTCTGAGTAGACCACTGGAGCCTTCTCAAAAAAAGACCCCATCCTATGGGGTCATTCTTTCTTACGTCCGTCAAGAGTTCAGCGATCGAGGAGCTGTGCTATGTGGTGAATCAGATCGCCAGTAGCGATGTTCTTGAGAAGATACGCTGTGGCCCCGGCCCGGTTTGCCGCCTCCTCCTCCCATTCGGAAGGATAAGATGTGAGCACGATCAGATAGGGTGGCTCAGGCAAGTTTGAGATTTGGCGGATGATCTCCAATCCCATGCCGTCCGAGCGTTTGACCTCCACAAGCACAACGTCCGGTTTATCCTGGCGGATCTCCCGCAACATCTCTTCTGCATTGCCGGATTGGCCAATTACTGTCAGGCTGGCGTCGCGTTCTAAACGCTCCGCAAGCGCAGATCGAACGGATGCATGTTCATCTGCGATATAAAGCCGAGTCGGGCACATACTACTGTTCTACCCTCCAGGGGATACATTCAGTATACGCTGCTANNGACAAGTCTCCTGGCCTCGAGAGAGCAGCTTTGTCCATTATTCTCAAGACTTGGCCTGATAGCATCTCAGGCCCGACAACTTAGCGGTATGATAATTCTTTTCAGTGCCAGGATAGTATTCTGGACCTCAATTGCCGCATCTGTCTGGAAAATGGGGAATCAATCGCACACTTACGATCAGGAAACACCATCCAGCGGCAGTCGCACCGTGATGGTAGTGCCCTCACCTGGGCTGGAGATAATCTCGAGCTGTCCCCCAACGTGGCGTGCTCGCTCTTCCATGTTGGAAAGTCCATGACCCAAGACGTCCGGTTGCTTCTCAACCTCGAAACCCTTACCGTTGTCGATAACCTGTAGAGAGATATCGTCTCCGATACGACGCACGCTGAGCATGACCTGAGTGGCATGAGCGTGTTTGGCTACGTTGGCAAGGGCTTCCTGAGCGATGAGGAAGAGTTCCATAGCTGCCGGGCGCGAGATTTCCTGCAAAACTTCCTCTTCGGTTTTCAACTCCACGTCCACGAGTGTATTGGCACGAAACTCACGCCTGAGACGATCTAGCGCTTGCCCGAGATCGTCCATCTGAATGCGACTCGGTTGCAAATCGAGAATGTAGGAGCGAATATCTCCGATCGCTTGATTCAAGCCGGTGATTGCCTGTTCAAGGCGTTCCACTGCTTGATCCGGCTTTTCTTGAATCAGGAGACGGACATATTCGAGGATCAAACCGACCGCATAGATAGATTGGATCGTCCCATCGTGCAGGTCCATCGCGATGCGTTCTCGCTCCTCTAGTACGGCCAGACGACGGGCATGGCGATACAACCTTGCGTTCTCGATAGCAATCCCAACCCCAGCGCCTACCGCTTCAAGGAGCCCGATTTCGCGTTCGTGTGCCACACGCTCCCCAGTAAAGGCCAGACAAAGCACACCCATGACCTGCCCAGGTGCGGTAAGTGGCACTCCCACCATGGTTCCTATCCCCACTTCGGCAAATACATCCCGTAGAAGGGAGGGCTCGGTGTGAAGACTGCTCGTCCAAGCCGGTTTTCCCAACTTTGCGACACGACCGACGAAACCTTCACCAAAGCTGAAACGATCTACCTCCCAGAAGGCGTCTACAATCTCACCATGATGATTCGCTTTTCGGTACACGCCCTCCCCCTCCTCAAGGAGAAAGATTTCACCGGCTTTCGCTCCAATCAGTTGGATAACTCTCTCCAGCATCACCTCTAGGATCTCATCGAGCTCCATCGTCGAACTAACTGCGGAGGCTAAAGCGTTGATCAGCTCGAGTTCAAGGTTGCGCTGGGTGAGCTCGGACTCGCTATTCAGAACCTGACGGTAAAGCCTGGCGTTTTCGATGGCCGCAGCTGCGTGGGAAGCCAACATCTCGATCAGACGTTGGTCCTCGATACTGAAACTGTCCGCCCCCTGCTTATCCGTGAGGTAGATTTGGCCCAAGGGTCGCCCGTATGCGGATATGGGCACGCCAAGAAAGGAACGCATGTCTGGATGACCGGGCGGGAAACCTACAGATCGCGGATGTTCCAATATTTTGGGGATTCGGATACTCTGGCCCGTGCGCATCATCTCCCCGATGAGGCCTTTACCTTCCGGCTCGTGCGTGATGGCCTGAATTTCCTTATTGGAGAGACCGAGTGTCAGGAAAGTCTCTAACCCCCCCTTGCCATCAGGGATTCCTAAAGCCGCGTAGCGTGCCCCAACCAGTTCTCGTGCCGAATGGATGATACGACGAAGAACCCCATCCAGTGAAAGGTCGGCAAAAAGTTTCAGCGTGGCTCGATGGAGTGACCGCATTCGCGATTCTTCCGTCGGAGCCTCCAACTGAGGATCTTCTTCCTTCGCAACTCTCGATTCTTCGTCGCTCACCGCGCCTCCACCCCCTTTTGGGATTCTACCCTATCCGGCAAGCATCGCAAAACTTGGTCTACATTCCACCGTGGGCGGAGGGTAAACCATTGGCCGCATTCCGATCCTGATAGTTTTTGCTAGCGATTAGCGCCTATAGTCCTCTGCGGATTCCGGAATGGGAGCAAGCCAATGACTTCCGATTACTCTTCAAGTCTATCGGGTTTATACAACTTGCCGATCGAGCAGCGCATGGCCATGGTCTCTAAATCCGCAGACCTCGACACTACAACGGTAGCAACGCTGCAAGGTATCGACGGATTGACCCTCCAGCTGGCAGATCACATGATTGAGAACGTTGTGGGAGTCTTTGGATTACCTCTGGGCATCGCCACGAATTTCCTGATCAACGGACGGGATGTCTTAGTCCCTATGGTCGTCGAGGAGCCCTCCGTCGTTGCCGGCGCTTCATTCATGGCCAAACTGGCTCGCGCCAATGGAGGCTTCGAAGCCAAGACCACCGAACCCGAAATGATCGGTCAAATTCAGGTGCTGGACATTCCCGATCTCGAAACAGCACGCCTTCAACTTCTGGAGCACAAGGCCGAAGCTCTGGAGATTGCCAATAGTGTCGATCCGATCATTCTACGCTTGGGGGGAGGAGCACGCGATATCGAAGTACGCATACTGGAGAGCACACCCGTTGGCCCCATGCTCGTGATCCACCTTGTTTACGATACCCGCGACGCTATGGGAGCCAACACCCTCAACACAGCCGCCGAGCGTCTGACACCGTGGGTCGAAGAGATGACCACAGGGCGTGCACACCTTCGTATTCTCAGCAATCTCGCTGACCGTCGGCTGGCGCTTGCACGCTGTACCATCCCAAGCGCATCCCTGGCTTTCGAAGATTTCGACGGACAACGAGTGCGTGACGGCATCATAGAAGCGTGGGCCTTTGCCGCCGCCGACCCCTATCGCGCGGCGACGCATAACAAGGGAATCATGAACGGAGTGGACGCCGTTCTTATTGCGACCGGCAATGATTGGCGAGCGGTAGAAGCTGGCGCACATGCGTACGCTGCCCGCGAGGGTCATTACACCTCCCTCAGCCGCTGGTGGTCCGATGAAAAGGGCAATTTGAGAGGCGAACTTGAGATGCCAATGGCTGTAGGCACCGTCGGGGGTGCTACCCGTGTGCACCCGGCAGCAAAAGCCTGCCTCCGATTGATGCGCATCGACAATGCCCGTTCGTTGGCCGAAGTCATCGTCTCGGTAGGCCTGGCACAAAACCTCGCTGCATTACGAGCTCTGGCAACAGAAGGGATTCAGCGCGGTCACATGACACTACATGCACGTCAGGTCGCTATCGCCGCCGGCGCGCAGGGTGAGTTGGTGGCGCGTGTGGCTCACCAGTTGGTGTCCGAGGATGCCGTGCACCTTGAGCGGGCCCAAGAACTGGTGCAAGAATGGGAAAGCGAAAACTGATGCCGTCGAGTAGAATCCATCGCGGCGATAACCGATTTTCCCTATGAAAGGAACTTTCGTGACCTTCGGGCAGGCAAGTTATGGAACAAACACAATCAAGTCTCATGTTTAAACCACTTCAAGGGGTCGGCATAATTGGATACGGTGCCTACATCCCTCGATACCGGTTGCCTGCACGTGAGGTGGCACGGGTTTGGAAAGCCGGTAGTGGCAGTCTTCCTGTCGAGGAGAAGGCAGTTGCCGGTTTGGATGAAGACGTTATCACGATGTCAATCGAAGCGGCTCGCAATGCATTAGCCCGGGCGCAAGTCGATGCATCCGAGATCCGCGCCGTGTGGGTGGGTTCCGAATCCCATCCATACGCGGTAAAGCCGTCATCGACCGTCGTGGCGGAGGCCATCGGCGCCACCCCCCACACGTTGGCCGCGGACTGGGAGTTTGCCTGCAAGGCGGGGACGGAGGCGCTTCAGGCTGCCATTGGTTTCGTAGGTTCCGGCATGGCTCGGTACGCACTCGCCATCGGCATGGACATCGCTCAAGGTCGCCCGGGAGACGCCTTGGAATACACAGCAGCTGCCGGTGGCGCAGCTTATTTGGTCGGCCCAGCCGATGAGGCGCTCGCAACGTTCGAAGGAACCTATTCCTTCGCCACCGACACTCCCGATTTTTTCCGCCGCGCCTACGAAAGATATCCCGAGCATGGGGAACGCTTCACAGGGGAGCCGGCTTACTTCAAACATATCATCGCTGCGAGTGAGGCCTTGATGGAAGCTATGGATACAGCACCGGATGAGTATCATCACGCCGTCTTCCATCAACCGAATACCAAATTTCCCCAACGCGTCGCCAGCAATCTTGGGTTCACAACTGAGCAAATCCAGGCAGGATTGCTCGCTCCGAAGATTGGGAACACATACGCTGGATCTGCTCTGGTCGGCTTGACGGCCATCCTGGATGTTGCACAGCCGGGAGACCGCGTGTTGCTGGTCTCCTACGGATCGGGTGCCGGTTCAGACGCCTTCAGCCTTACGGTGACACCATCATTGGCCCAACGTCGCACCCAGGCCACTTCGACCCAGAGCTACATCGAGCGACGCACAGAGATCGATTATGCAACCTACTCTCGCTTCCGTGGCAAATTGATACAAAAATGACAGCAGGAATGAAGTCCACTCAACCGAACGATGTTCTGATCGCTGGCGTGGGGATCACGCCAGTCGGTGAGCATTGGGAAAAGCACTTGCGCGAGCTAGCCCTGGACGCGATTGTCGCCGCACGCAGCGACGCAGCCAATCTCAAACCGCAGGCACTCTACGTCGCCAACATGCTGGCCCCCTCCCTCTCCAAACAGAGTCAGTTGGGCGCGCTGGTGGCGGATTTCGCAGGTTTACGAGGCGTTGAAGCAATCACTGTCGAAGCCGCGGGCGCGTCAGGTGGGGTAGCCCTGCGCCAAGCGTACCTAGCCCTCATTACGGGGTTCATCGATGTGGCCCTCGTCGTGGGCGTCGAAAAAGTGACCGATCGATCCAGCGCAGAGATCGAGGCTGCGCTTTCGACGGCCAGCGACGCAGACTACGAAGCCGTGCACGGAGTCACAGCCACAGCCCAAGCCGCACTTCTCATGCAGCGTTATCTGCATGAGTTCGATGTGCCTGAGAATGCCTTTGCGGGTTTCAGCCTCACCGCACACGCCAACGCTGTCCATAATCCCAACGCCATGTACCGTCGCGCCATCGATATCAACGCCTATTCAAAAGCACCCATGATCAGTGCACCGGTGAACATGTTCGACGCTGCACCCATCGCCGACGGAGCCGCGGCCTTAATGCTTGTGCGTGCAGACGCCATGCCCGAAAGCATCCCCCAACCCAGGATTCGTATCTCCGCCTCCTCGGCATCGATCACGGCGGTCTCCATCCACGACCGTCCGGATCCCCTGACCTTGACAGCGGTAAATGATTCTTCCAGGGAGGCCTACGCAATCGCCGACTCAAAACCCGAAGACATCCACTTATTCGAGTTGCACGACCGCTTCTCAATCTTCGCCGCACTCTCCCTCGAAGCTGCGGGCTTCGCGACACGCGGTGAAGGTTGGCGGCTGGCAAAGAACGACGCCATAACTCGTGATGGAGACATTCCGATATGTACCTTCGGGGGGTCGAAAGCACGAGGCGACCCAGGTGGCGCCACGGGTGTGTACCAGCTTGCAGAGGTCACCCTGCAACTACAGGGGCGTGCGGGTAGGAATCAGGTACCAAACGCCCGTATTGGCATGGCCCAATGCCTGGGCGGGACAGGCGCAACGGTCGCCACACACATCCTGGAACGTATCGAAGGGTCTTGAGAGGAAGTTGATAGCTCTTGAGAGTCCTATAGCTTTAAACTTTACACTCGGATCAACCCCATCCCAATAACGGGGCTCTGTAAGAGGTTTTTATGGAATTATCACGGCACTGGCGATTAAAGAAGCAGCGCTATGCGCTTGTGGGCGAAATCTGTCCCAACTGTCAGGAAAAAATCTTCCCACCCCGGGATATTTGTCCAGATTGCGGCGAAGATGCAAGGACTCTTTATTCGTTCAGCGGCCGCGGTGAGGTTTATTCCTACACCACCGTTTACCAGGCTCCTACCGGTCACCAGGAGCAGGCTCCATATACCATCGCCCTGGTTAAACTTGAAGAGGGCCCCATGGTCACGGCTCAGCTTACGGATATTGACGAGCAGGAACAACCCGTCGAAGTAGGCATGCCGGTGGAGATGATCACACGGAAACTGCACTCTGACGGCGACCGGGGCATGCTCGTTTACGGATACAAGTTTCGCCCGGTCCTACAGACCAATTGAGCGCTGATTTTCATTGGTCGAAACATACCCGCAAGCGAAACCGCCTGCGGGTCTTCGTTTCTGTTAGGTAGTTAACCAATTCTTTCCTGTAACGGCGAATTCAAGTGACCGGTGAACAGGCACATCTCTTGCACCCCTTTTTTGATGAGCGACCCCGCTTGACGCATCCAAACACATGTGCTACCATGCGCGCTTGAACGTCAAGCCGAGGGAGGCTCACCTCAAGAAACCCGAGGTGAGCCCCAATAGGGAAATTTAAAGGCCAACGTACGATAGTGAATAAGAATTCGAACCTTGGCCTACTTCGACCGAAGGAATAATCCGCTAGGAGGAGCCCATGAGTGATCAGCGCCTGCGTTTCCCGGTGTTTCTGATTCTCGTTTCCATCGTCCTCTTTACCGCCTGCACACGATCCGCATCCACGCCTCCACCCGTCTCGAGTGAGGAACCGCAAGACGAATTGGTCGATGACACTCAGGCGACTATGGACGCTGTTCGCTCCGCGATTCTGACACAGACGGCACAAGTCGAGGTAGATGAACCACTAGAAGGCTCACCTGCTCCCGAC
>WVZH01000465.1:14150-33064 GCA_011772595.1 Anaerolineales bacterium | reverse complement strand
GCCCGTCAATATGGCGTCGACCCTCAAGCCATCATCGATCTCAATAACATGACGGCCCCAAGCCAGCTCCAACCCGGCATGATCCTAAAGATCCCTCTCTCCCCACCCACAGCGACACCGCCTGCGCCGACGGAAGTTCCCGAAGGCACACCGCAAACTGCCACCCCGGGACCTTCCGGAACGGTTCACGTCGTGCAGGCAGGAGAATGGATCTGGCAAATCGCCCGCACGTACGGCGTGGACCCTCAAGCCATCATCGATGCCAACAACTTGACCGACCCGAGCCGGATCAGTCCAGGACAAGAATTGATCATTCCGTAGTCAAATCGATTGCTGATGGCTTTTTAGGTCGAGATCAGTGGCAATCGAAAACTGAGTGTTCAGGAGCACACGAGCTCCGCGCAGTCTTACTCAACCCACAACACGAACCGGGTTTTAAAAGGGGCAGGCATTCATCTGCCCCTGTTCATTTATTGCTGTCAAGCTGCGAAAGCCATTGACTCAAGGGAGCATCGCATGACCCATAAGGTACTGCATACAGAAACGACATTTACAGGTGAGGTATTCAATGTCCGTATCGACCACATCGAAAGCGTTTCTGGGCAAGCCAGACGTGTCGACGTTGTCGAGCATAGCGGAGCTGTCGCGCTCATCCCATTGGATAACCAAGGACGCATAATCCTCGTGCGTCAATATCGACACCCGGCAGGGGAACCATTGCTGGAGATTCCCGCCGGCACACTCGAGGCACACGAGGATCCTGAAGCTTGTGCAGTGCGTGAGTCTCGGGAGGAGATCGGGATGTCCCCAGGAAAGATGCAGTACCTTGGTGGAACGTTTGTCGCCCCCGGTTACTCGACGGAGTTCATCCATTACTACTTAATACAAGACCTGACACCGGCACCTCTGTCACCCGACGAGGACGAAGAACTCAGCGTAGAAATGATTTCATGGGGTGAAGTCCATCGCCGAATCCGAGCAATGGAAATACGGGATGCAAAATCGCTCGCAGGCTTGCTCTTAGCAGGTATCTTTCTGGGGAAAATTGATTGGCCTGAGGAATAACGCGCTATGATACATAGAGGTCATTCATAAGAGTCGGGTCACTTTTGTCCCCTCGTCAACCAGACCACTGACACATTTCTTACCTAGACGTTTACAAGACCNNATTATGAGCGACTTTGTAAAAGCTCTCGAAGCCCCTGTAAATCCGAACATCCCAGAGATACGACCTGGTGACACGGTCAGTGTCCACGTACGTATCAAGGAGGGGGATCGAGAAAGAGTTCAGGAATTTCGAGGTACCGTCATTCGCCTACGCAAGGGTGGCAACAACGCCAACTTTACTGTCCGCCGCACTGCTTCCCATGGCATCGGTGTTGAGCGTACCTTCTTGTTGCGTTCACCTCGCATTGACAAAGTTGAAATTCAACGCCGGGCACACGTGCGAAGAGCACAGCTTTACTTCTTGCGCGACCGGGTCGGAAAACGCGCTCGGTTGAAAGAAAAACGAAGAAGATAAATCACTGATGGTTGACAGCGGTGCAGCGTCTTATGCTGCACCTGTTTTTTTCCCCGAGGGAACATGCCTATCCCATGGATCGGGATAACCTGCGGTCGTAAAAGTATCCAGGGAGCGCACGAGCCCTGGTTCGGTCTACCAGCCGCATACAGCCGGGCAATCATCTCTGCAGGCGGTTTGCCGCTGATCATTCCTCCAGAAATAGGGGTGCCAGATCTGCACATATTATTTGATCGCCTTGACGGATTGGTCTTCAGCGGTGGTGGGGATGTGCACCCAAGGTTTTACGGTCAGCGCCAGGAAGTCGGACTGCGCGCCGTGGACGAGCAGCGGGATCAGATGGAGATCGACTTGGTTCGGTTAGCCGTGGAAACAGCAAAACCCTTTCTCGCCATCTGCCGCGGGATTCAAGTACTTAACGTCGCCCTGGGTGGAAGCCTCTATCAAGACCTCACAGAGCAACTTGCCCACTCCTTGAATCATGATAATCGCGAGAAACCAAGAGACACGCTCGCTCACACGGTAACCCTCATTGAAGGTTCGCGCCTGCAACAATGGATCGACCAAGTTCAGATCGAAACCAACAGCCTTCATCATCAAGCGATTCGTGACCTTGCCCCCGATTTACGCATCATTGCACAGACCTCGGACGGAGTCATCGAAGGGATTGAGGTGGCGAGGCATCCTTTTGGTTTCGGGGTACAATGGCACCCCGAGCAATTGCGTGCACGACCTGAAACCATGGCAATCTTCTCGGCATTGATGCGTGCCTCTTCCGAGTGAAAAAACCGATACCATGGATACGCGACCCATAGGTGTGTTCGACTCAGGCGTAGGGGGGCTTTCCATCCTGCGTCAGATACGTGAAACGCTCGCGCAGGAAGACTTGCTCTTCCTGGCCGATCAGTTGCACGTACCCTATGGAAATCGTTCCCTTTCAGAAGTACGCCAGTTCTCAGAGAGCATCACACGCTTTCTTCTGAACCAGGGGGCCAAGCTGATCGTTGTTGCCTGCAACACCGCCTCAGCCGCAGCCTTGCATCATCTGCGCACAGTGTTCCCCGGAACGCCTTTCGTCGGGATGGAGCCTGCTGTAAAACCTGCTGCCCAGAGCACACACAGCCGTGTGGTAGGTGTCCTCGCCACCCCGGCGACCTTCCAAGGAGCACTCTTCGCCTCCGTCGTCGAACGCTTTGCAAACGATGTTGTCATTCTGGAACAGACACTTCCAGGTCTGGTCGACCAGATCGAAGCTGGGGAACTTGATGGAGCGACGACGCGGGAGATCCTGCGGCAGGCAATCGATCCATTATTGACACAAGGTGTCGACACCCTCGTATTAGCATGCACTCACTACCCCTTCATCATTCCCATATTGACGGAGCTCGTGGGTCCGGATGTCCAAGTGATCGACCCATCCCCAGCCATTGCCCGTCAAGTCAAGCGGCTGCTCGAAAGACACGCTCTCGGCACGCCTGCTGATCGAACCGGTAGGGTGATCTATCACAGCAGCACAGATGCAGAGCAGCTTGCTTTGATGGCAATGCGTCTGATCGGTGAACAAGGAGAAGCCAGATTCGTCCATTGGTCAGACGACCAGATTTCTCTTACCAGCCCGTCGTCATAATCAAAACCTCCCACCAACCGAGTGGGTGGGAGGTTTTTCATGTATTTTCGAATCGAAGTCGTTATTCTACGCCCGCCTGCTTCAGATCCTTCGCTGATGAACGCGCCACCGACGCTACAGTCTCCCCCTCCTTCAGGTTGATCACCCTAACGCCCATTGTCGATCTGCCTGCGCGTTTGATCTGCTTGACTTTCGTACGCAGCACGATGCCACCGCTGGAAATGATGGTCAGATCATCGTCTTCGTGAACCACTCGTGCCGAGGCAATGGGTCCGGTCACAGAACGTTTCTCTCGACTCAGTGTGATGACCCCGCCAGTGGCTCTGCCTTTGGGAGGATAATCCTCAAATGGCGTTCGTTTACCGTAGCCGTTTGCGGTCACTACGAGAAGGTCGCCACTGGGATCGACAACCACCATGCTTGTGACGCGATCCCCCTTTCGCAAGTTTATCCCCTTGACCCCCATTGCCGGCCGGCCCATGGGGCGTATAAGTTTTTCATGGAATCTTAGGGCTTGACCTTGTTCGGTGACCAAAATCAACTCGTCATCGCCACTCGTCAAGCGGACCCACCCCAAATGATCCCCTTTCTCTAGACCCATGGCAATCAGTCCCGAAGGACGCACGGAGGCGAACTTCGACAACTCCACGCGTTTGATCTTTCCATTGCGTGTCGCCATGGTGCAAAAATTAGCTTCCTCGAAATCGGGCACAGCCACTGTCGCTGTGATCGATTCGTCGGGCGACAACGCAAGGATGTTCACCATCGGAATGCCGCGCGCCGTGCGATCTGCATCGGGAATCTGGTAGGCTTTCTCTGAATAAACCTTCCCACGATCCGAGAAGAACAATACGGTGTCCAGTGAACGCGCAGGGAAGAACATCATCACCTCATCCTCCCCCCGCATTGAGTGCCCAGTCACGCCACGACCACCGCGAGTCTGCCGCCGATAGGTTTTGGCAGCCACACGCTTCACATAGCCCCGCTCGGTGATGCTGATCAACACCGCCTCATCGGGAATGAGATCCTCCTCACTGAAATCCTCGCTGGTATCCGGTGAGATCCGCGTTCGGCGTGGATCGCCGTAATCGGTGACCAGTGTATCGAGGTCTTCTTTGATTACGCCAAGGATCTTCTTCGGATGCGCAAGCAGATCCTCGAGATAACCAATTTGTTTGAGGACGTCTTTATGCTCGTTCTCAATCTTCTCTCGCTCCAGCGCGGCCAACCTACGCAGCCTCATATCCAAAATGGCTTGAGCCTGTATCTCTGTCAATTTGAAGCGTTTAATCAAGCGTTCCTTCGCCTTGTCTGCATCAGCCGACTTGCGAATCGTGTCGATCACGTCGTCGAGGTTGGCCAGTGCGATCAACAAACCATCGAGCACATGTGCGCGCGCACGCGCCTTGGCAAGTTCGTGTTCCGACCGGCGCGTGACCACGGTGACGCGATGGTCGACGTACAAATGCAAAGCACGTTTTAATGACAGCAGCCTCGGCTCGCCGTCCACCAATGCTAGCAACTGCACGCCGAAGGTTGCCTGCAACTGTGTGTACTTCAACAGTTGGTTGAGCACCTTCTTCGGCTGCGCACCGCGTTTCAGTTCGATGATGACACTCAAACCACGCCGATCCGATTCGTCTCGCAAGTCGGAAATATCACCTATCCGACCCTGGCGAACCAATTCTGCGATTCGTTCTATTAAGCTCGATTTGTTTACCTGGTAGGGAATCTCAGTGATAACGATCCGATGACGCGACTTGCTCAGCTCTTCGATGTGCGCCAACGCCCGCATCACAATCCGTCCCTTCCCTGTGCTGTAGGCTTGCTTAATTCCCTCCGTGCCTACGATCATGCCCCCTGTCGGGAAGTCGGGGCCAGGAATGAACTCCATGAGGTCATCAATGGTGACGTCGTCCAACCGATCGTAATGATCGACAATGTGGCGGATCGCGTCTGCCAATTCCCCGAGATTATGCGGCGGGATGTTCGTCGCCATCCCCACTGCGATACCGGAAGCCCCGTTGAGCAGCAAATTGGGCAATCGCGCCGGTAAAAAGATGGGTTCTTGGAGTGAGCCGTCGAAGTTATCGGCGAAATCGACCGTATCCTTCTCGATATCCACCAATAATTCTTCAGCCATTCGAGCAAGCCGGGCTTCGGTGTAACGCATGGCGGCGGGTGGATCACCGTCTATCGATCCGAAATTGCCTTGACCATCTACCAGCATATAGCGCATGGAGAAATCCTGCGCCATGCGTGCCATGGTGTCGTATACCGCTGCATCGCCATGAGGGTGAAACTTACCCAAGACCTCACCCACGATACGAGCCGACTTACGATAGGGCGTGTTTGATCGAATACCCATCTCATGCATTGCGTACAGGATGCGACGATGAACGGGCTTTAGCCCGTCGCGTGCATCGGGAAGCGCACGCGCCACGATGACACTCATGGCATAATCTAGATACGCATCACGCATTTGCTCGTCGATGTCAACCTGACGGACAGTCCCAATTTCCATGATCTTCTGCTTCTTTCAGTCGCCGGAATCTGTAGAAAACCCGCCTGCGGCGGGCTTTTCACTATTATACCGCGGGAAGGATTTCTCAGCCACATTCGAACACCTCACGAGGCCACCTCGGCAAGAGGGACACGAAGTGGAAAACATGTTTCCAGCGAGCGACGCATGTCGAATTTAAAGCGCTCTTGATTGACTCTCAGGAGTATTGATGCTAGAAAACAGGCACTCGATCGAATGCCAATGGAGGGTGATATGGTCCGTCGTAGACGCTTCGCGCCAATTATTATCGTCGTTCTCTTGCTGCTCATCGTCGCTTTTGTCGTGGCAGCCTTCATCATCATCCGACAACCCTTCCCCGAAACCGAAGGCGTTATCCAACTATCTGGACTCGAAGCACCGGTAGAGATCTATCGCGATTCATTCGGGATCCCGCACATCTACGCATCAAGCGCACACGATCTTTTCATGGCCCAAGGTTTCGTGCACGCACAAGATCGGTTCTGGCAGATGGAATTCTGGCGCCGTATCGGAACCGGCCGTCTCTCAGAATTACTAGGTCGAAGCACATTGGATGACGACCGCTATATCCGCACGCTTGGATGGCATCGGGTGGCGGCTCAGGAAGTGGAGCACCTGGGCGACGAAGAGCGTATGATTCTGGAATCCTATTCTGAAGGTGTAAATGCATATCTTGAGCTCAATCAGGGACATCTGGGCTTGGAATTCACGATCCTCGGACTCACAGGGGTAAAGTTTGAGCCGGAACCGTGGACTGCTCTTAACACGCTCACTTGGGGAAAGGCGATGGCGTTGCAACTGGGGGGTAACATGGATAGTGAATTGCTGCGTGCTCACGTCGCCACACGATTGGGTGTAGACGCGGTCAACGTCCTTGCCCCTCCCTATCCCGACGACTATCCGGTCATCGTCCCTGAACCCATCACCGAAGCCACAATCGATTCATTTCCCACTTCCGCGTTGCTGTTCAACTCGATCGATAGTGGGTTTGGTGTCGGCAGCAACAATTGGGTAATCTCTGTGGGCCGAACCGACACCGGGATGCCCCTTCTAGCTAACGACCCACATCTTGGAATCCAGATGCCCTCGATATGGTACGAAATCGGTTTACACTGCGAGCCTGTCGGGCTTGAGTGCCCTTTCAACGTCGTCGGTGTGTCCTTTGCCGGTACGCCAGGTGTCATTATCGGGCACAACGATCACATCGCTTGGGGTGTGACCAATCTGGACCCTGACGTCCAGGATCTCTTTGTGGAACGTATAAACCCCGAGAATCCCAATCAATACGAGTACCAGGGGGAGTGGTACGACATGGAAATCGTGCGCGAGGAGATTTTTATCGCGGGCGAAGATGATCCCGTCGTCGTTAACGTGCGGAAAACTCGCCACGGACCAATTATCAACGACGTTGCCGGCGGTACGGAGGATGATTGGTTTTACGGTTGGCAGCCACTCGCTCTCTCTTGGACTGCTTTGCAACCCGGAACCGTCTGGCAGAGCATTTTCATGCTGAATCAGGCCCAAAACTGGGAGGAATTCCGCGAAGCCCTTCGTTACTTCGACGTACCAAGCCAGAATTTCGTATATGCCGACATTGAGGGCAACATCGGCTATCAAGCGCCAGGACGCATCCCCATCCGCGGCTCAGGCGACGGATCCATGCCCGTGCCGGGATGGACCGGCGAATTCGAGTGGGTGGACTTCATCCCCTTCGACGATCTGCCTCGATCCTTCAACCCAGCGCAAGGTTACCTCGCCACCGCCAACCACGCAGTCGTCGACAGTGGGTACCCCTATTTTCTTTCAATGGACTGGGCTCCGGGATATCGCGCTCGTCGCATTATCGAGATGATTGAAGCCGACCAGACGATCTCGATCGACGACATTAAGATCATGCAAGGCAACAACAGCTCGCTCTATGCACAACTCGTGCTCCCATACCTCCTGGAGCTCGACCCCTCTGAAGACAGGCAGGCTCAAGCCATGGAACTACTACGCCAATGGGATGGGCAATCCGTGCGCGATAGCGCCGCAGCAGCTTTTTTTGAAGCCTTACGCATCCAGATGGTGGACGAGGTCTTCGGCGATGAGTTGGGAGAGAAGTTGCTTCCACGTGCGCGAGACTCACTAATCGTCACACTCTTGAACATCCTTCCCAATCCAAACTCATCGTGGTTCGACGACGTTAACACTCCGGAGGTTGAAACCCGCGAGACCATACTCTTGCGCGCGCTCGAGAAGACCGTGGAAGAACTCACGAAAAGACTGGGGCGAAACATCCCAGGATGGCAATGGGGAGATCTGCACACCGCAACCTTTGAGAATCAAAGCCTGGGTCGAACTGGAATCGGACCGATCGAAGCCCTCTTCAATCGCGGTCCCGTAGCGGTTGATGGATCCTTTGACACTGTTAATAACACTGGGCACAGCCTGCGCAATCCTTTCGGCGTGACCATTCTCCCCTCCTTCAGAATGATCGTGGATCTATCTGATCTCAACAGCTCTCTCTCCATACACACCACCGGTCAATCGGGACATCCTTTCCACCCCCACTACGACGACATGATCGATCTATGGCGTGATATCGAGTATCATCCCATGCTTTGGGCACGACAGGACGTCGTAGCCGCTGCCGAAGCCCATCTAACCTTAACACCCGATGGAAACCAATGACATCTCGTGCAAGCCAAGAATGTGGACCAATCGCAATCCAAGGGTGTCATGAAGGAGGGATGAGGCGCAGATACGAGTGATTTCTTCGAGGAGCCTGTAGGAGCGTCGAGTTTTTAGGCTGAATAAGGGAACGCCATGGGGCTGTCCAATTGCAGACAGCCCCGTGAATGTTAATTAGGATTCCGTAAGTTCGGTCAGATAGCTCCTAAAAAATGTACCAAACCTTCCCTGTCACCATTAGACACGTGGTGCCCATCACCAAGACTGTCGCGAGGAGGAGAATCGACAGCACAAACCGCTGACCGGTCGTCATCCCAAACACAGGAGTATCTGGAGATTCTTCTATACGGATGTCGAAAAGACCCTCTTGTCCCTCTTCAAATTCAGAAGGTCCATCTGACAACTCGCGCAGGTTATCGAACATTCTTGACCTCCGACAGGAGCAGCCTTACACGCCCAGTGTAGTCGATTTGGAATTCGTGTCAACCGGTCGTAGGCGCACGTCACCCACTGCAACGGCGACCTGCTCACCGGATGGCAAGACCAATTGTAATGTGCCGTCCACCTCTACTCCCATTACCGTCCCAAGCATACGCTCTTTCCACCCAGTAACAACGACTTGCTCTCCCTGAAATGCAAGCCTTCGTTCCCAAGCTTCCCGTATGTCGTCATTTTCAATCTTTGAATACCAACACCCCATGCTTTTGAGAACCTCAAGTAACAATTCATTCCGGTCCACCTTACCATTCACAACTGCTTCGACACACGTAGCCGGGTAGTCAACCACTTTGTCGGAAGGAACGGAATCCGGGCCGACATTGATGCCAACACCAAGAATGGCATATTCCAATTTGTCCCCAATCCACACAGCCTCCACCAGCACCCCAGCTACCTTTTTTCCAGCAATGAGCACATCGTTCGGCCACTTTATCTCAGCGTCCAGTTTCCATTGATCCAATGCCTCGACGATCGCCAAAGTTCCCAGAACAGTCAGAAAACCTACAGATTCAGCATGCTTGATTTGAGGCCTCAAAACCAAACTGAAAGCCAACGCACTTTTCGGCGTTGTATACCACCTTCGACCGTCTCGACCACGCCCTGCTGTCTGCTCGTCAGCGATAAACAAGGCGCCGTGGGGTACATTTCGATGCGCATATTCTATCGCTACCTCATTCGTAGAGCCCACGGACTCGAAATAATAAACAGGCTCACCCAAACCATACTGTGGTAATTTGGATTGAAGACTCTCAAGATCAAGCATGCTCCAATTGTACTAGTTGGTGCAGGAAACATGCCACGTCGTTTTCCTCTCCTGTAAACTCTGTTAGAATTCATTCACTGTTAAATGAAGCGTATCTGGGCTCCCTGGCGTATGGTTTACATCAAAGGTGAAATGGAAGAATCCGGGTGCATGTTCTGCAACCGATTGGCCATGCGCGATGGGCCAGACAGCCTCATTCTATATCGAGGGCAACGCGCCTTCGTTATCCTCAATCGTTACCCATACACTAATGGACANNTTACAGAACTTATGCTTCTTACCAGAAGAGCTGTCTCGCTCCTAGAAAAGGTGTACGCTGCGCAGGACTTTAATATCGGCATCAACATCGGTGAGGCCGCGGGCGCAGGAATTGTCGATCACGTCCACATTCACATCGTACCCCGATGGTCTGGTGATACCAGTTTCATGACCACCACTGCAGCGACGCGAGTCCTCCCCGAGGCTTTAGAAGAAACCTATAACAAGCTATACGCTGCATGGCGCGACATAAGCGACGATCCTTCAGGATAAGGGACTCTTTAACCCTGTTTTTAGCTTCTCCATCCCATCACAGAGGTCAGAAATGAGTAGTGACAAGAATCAGCGCGAACCTGTAATTCTCAGTGCAACACGAACACCCATGGGGAGATTCCAAGGTGGCTTAAGCCCATTGTCTGCCACACAACTTGGCGCCATCGTGGTCAAAGAAGCCGTCACCCGTGCCGGCGTGACGGAGCTTGATCAAATCGATGAAGTCCTGATGGGAAACGTAGTCTCTGCCGGCCTGGGACAAGCTCCAGCACGTCAAGCGGCCATCTTCGCTGGCCTACCTCCGACAGTCGGCGCATCCACGATCAACAAAGTCTGCGGATCAGGTCTGAAAGCCGGCATGTTCGCCTCGCAAGCCATTAAAGCCGGGGACGCGGATTTGATTGTCGCCGGCGGCATGGAGAGCATGAGTAACGCTCCTTTTCTCGTGTACGGTCGGGGTGGGGAACTGCGCTATGGGCACACGCAATTGGTTGACGCCTTGCTCCATGATGGTCTCTGGGATCCTTTCGAAGACTGGGTGATGGGCATGGCAGCCGAATGGATCGCCGACCAGTATGAAGTGACCAGAGAAGCCATGGACCGCTGGGCATTCGACAGCCATCAGAAAGCGGTCGCAGCCATGGAGGCGGGCAAGTTCGATGCCGAAATCGTCCCCCTCGAAGTGCCCGGAAGAAAAGGGAAGGTCACACGCGTGGAGCAGGATGAGACGCCACGGCGGGATACATCCCTGGAAAAACTGGCCGCACTCAGTCCCGTCTTCACAGCGGATGGCTCGGTAACCGCTGGCAATGCCCCAGGCCTCAACGACGGCGCAGCTGCAGTGGTTTACGCTAGCCGTGAAAAAGCCGAAGAACAGGATCTCCAGCCGCTCGCCCGAGTTGTCGGATATGCACAAGCAGCGGTCCCTCCCAGGGAACTCTTCATCGCCCCAGCGCACGCCATCCCCAAATTACTGCAGAAGATCGATTGGACTCCTGACGACGTCGACTTGATCGAGTTGAATGAGGCCTTTGCGGCTCAAGTGCTGGCAGACGGATACGCTCTTGCGGATAGTGGTTGGGCATGGGATAAAGTCAACGTGCACGGAGGCGCGATCGCACTCGGTCACCCCATCGGAGCCTCAGGCGCGCGCGTACTCACGACGCTACTCTACGCACTACGCGATCGCGGGTTGAAACGCGGTGTCGCATCGCTCTGTCTGGGAGGGGGCGAGGCCGTAGCAATGGCAATCGAGCTGGAAGACTGACTTTCGAGGCGTACGGACGTGCGCCCCAAATCTTTCTTGGAGAGGAGATTACTACGTGGACATAAAGAAGATCCTCGTCGTGGGCGCCGGGACGATGGGTAACGGGATCGCACAAACGGCTGCCATCTCGGGATATCAAGTCACCATGACCGATGTAGATCCCAAGGCCGTCGAGCGCGCCAAGGCAGCGATCGCAAAATCGGTAGATAAGCTCGCTAAAAAGGAAGTGATCGACGAGGCGCAGAAGACAGCCGCCCTCGAGATCACCACGTCGACGGATCTCGATCCTGCCGGCGACACCGATCTCGTCATCGAAGCTGCAACAGAGAACGTCGACCTGAAGCTTGACCTATTCAAGCGCCTCGATGAAATTTCTCCACCTGGCGCGATTCTAGCTTCCAACACATCCTCCATTCCTATCACCAAGTTAGGCAGCGCTACAAACCGCGCTGCGCAAGTCATCGGCATGCACTTTTTCAATCCCGTCCCATTGATGAAGCTTTTGGAGGTGGTGCGTGGATTAGAGACATCAGACGAGACTACCGCCGTAGCTTTCGACGTCGGACGTGCGATGGGCAAGGAGCCAGTGGAAGCAATGGACTCTCCCGGCTTCATCTCCAACCGCATCCTGTGTCCCATGATCAACGAAGCGATTTTCGCCTTGATGGAAGGGATCGGAACACCCGAGGCGATCGATACCGTCATGAAACTGGGGATGAATCACCCTATGGGACCGCTGACACTGGCAGATCTGATCGGGCTGGACGTGGTGCTGTCCGTCATAGAGGTTCTTCACCGCGACCTGGGTGAGGACAAATATCGCCCCGCTCCGCTACTACGAAAAATGGTCGACGCTGGTCATCTTGGCCGCAAGACGGGAAGGGGTTTTTACCTGTATGAGTAGGGGCAATTCACGAATTACCCCTACTCCTTCCATGGACAATGATCCATGAAGAGATATTAATCGCAAGCTGTCTTGTTTTGGTCATAAGACATCCCAGAATCTCCTCTTTCCGAACCACCTGACCGACCATGGCATTCACACACAGACTCATGCAAGGTGCACGACTTAGCCTTGGCATGTATAATGCGCGCACCATCACGGAGGCGCATACGATGAGACCCCATCGACCCCTAATCGCTACATTGATCTTGCTCTTCGCCGTGTCAGCGTGCTCAGCTCCCGGCGTGCCAACCTCTACAGAGCGGGGCGCGTTGGAAACAATTGTCGCAGCGACGCTCACAGCCGCAGCTCCACCGGAAGACAAGCCGGCACCACAAACAATGGGCCCGACCGAGCCACAAATTATTCAACCCACCCCTCTAGTGACTGCTACACCAACCCTGCCCTCCCCTCCCCCACCGTCGTCGGTTTTGCGCATCGTCTACACGGATACAGGGAACGTCTGGTTGATCGAGGGGACCAACCCACCGGTTCAGTTAACCAGCGGTGGAAACACGACTCGAGTTCTGATTTCGGACGATGGCTCGAAGGTCGCCTTTATCCGTCGTGTAGGTCCCGATCAAAAGCCTGAAATACGCTCGATCAATACCGATGGGACTGGTGAGATCACCCTGTTGACAGCGGCGCAGATCGATGCGTTATACCCCCTGGATCCCGCATTCACGCACAACGATATCGCCAACATCGCCTTCGTGCCTGGTACCCACCACTTAATGTTCAACACACGCGCAGTCGCGACAGGACCAGGACTCTTTAAATACAACGACGTAGCGCTTCTAGATGCCGACACTGGCTCGCTTTCTACGATCTTAGCGCCGGGAGACGGAGGAGACTTTACGTTGGCCCCAAACGGGAACCTGATGGCTCTCGTTCGACCGGCGGATATCAGCCTTGCAGACGTCGATGGAAGCAACCTGCATAGCAATTTGATCACATATACGCCGGTCATCACGTACAGTGAATTTCAATATTACGCACAGCCTGTGTGGATGCCGAATTCGAACGCTTTCGGCGTCGCCATCCCCTCCTCCGATCCTATGGCACCTGGCAAGAACGGCTTCGTCTGGCGAATTCCTGCCGACGGCAGTGCAGCGCTCAACCTAAGCACCATCAGTGGAGATTTCTACTTCGCCCAAGCTTTCAGCAGCCCAGTGCTTTCACCCAGCCTGCAACGCGTCGCTTTCCTACGTGACACAGGCACACCAAACGTCAAGGACCTATACCTGGCCGACGCCAATGGCGGTGGTCAAACCGTATATGCGACAGGTGATATTCAATGGAAAGGTTGGTCACCGGATAGCCTCCACTTTGTGTATTCGCTTGGCGGNNTGCATCAGCTTGCGCTGGGTAGACGACACGAGATACCTATGCCTTTCCGGCAGCCTTGGTTCATGGACCTTAATGACCGGGCAGGTCGGCGGTGGTCTGAACGCCATCGTCAGCCCGGCTGGGGACTTCATTTCATACGACTTCGATGCTTAAAGTCCGCAGCCTCGATGATCCCAAAACGTTCGCGAACACACAATCTATAGAGGCATACCTGTTTGCTTGCAGTTGTTACCCGAGAAAAAGAAAGCGTTTCGATCGCTCAATAAGTAAGCAATTTCATCTGTTGGCTTTTGATGTAGCGAATTGCAGACGTGGAACTTTCGACCACTCAAGTCCGAAACCCCTTTCTCCTAGCAAGATTCTGCGCCTGCCGGAGGGTGAGGTGAGGCATTCCGATCCTATAGACTCGGGTCGTTGTTGGTCGGTTGCCTAGAAGAATAAGCTGGTATATGCTTCCGCAGAAGAGAAATGTCGACGCAAACGGGTTGCTTATCCGATGAGGTGAATTATGTTTCGCTGGAATGGGCTTGATATAACTTGGCTTTTCATGGCAGTGATTTTCATCTACTTCGCCATCTTGGCTTGGGTTTACTCCAGGAGTCCCATTCGACCCTTTGTATATCGAGGGAAGAGACAAGCTGATGATGGCAATATCTTGGAAGCCCAGATTGATCAAATCCCAGAAGAGATCCAGAAGGATCTCGAGGGGTTTGTCAAGTCGGTCAACACCGCCATGCAAACCCGATATCGCATCGGTGCGATTAGTATGCTCATCGCAGCAGGTATGGCGATCGCTTCAATGTTCATCGGCTGAGCTGCGACCAGCTTGATAATCTCACTCAATCTAGTTCGTTGCGGGGGCGATCACTTCATACATGGCGGAGTAATCCCCCTCCGACCATCCTGCAGCCACCACGGATGTCAAAATATCCTTCACGCTGTTCACGACCGTCCTGTTGATCCCCAAACGGTCTGCTTCTTCGATCATCAGATCAACGTCCTTCAACACTAGCCGGACGGGATAGTTAGGCGCTTGATAATTCCGGTCGAGCATGCGGGGCAGCTTGCTTTCAAACGGCGTTGCAAACAAACCAGTCAGACGTGAAAGCTCCATGAACAGTTCTACTGAAACCTCATGCTTCACGACCAGACCCAGACTAAAAGCAAAGGTCGCAGTCAACGAGGCGATCAGATGATTTAATGCCAGCTTGAGGACTGCAGCTTTCCCTACCGGACCTATATGGCGTACGTGCGCGCTGAATGGCATAAAGATATGCGACCAGCGTTCCCAAAGGTCTGGTTCGGCCCCGACCAAGGTGATGAGACTACCTTCACGAGCGTGCGAAGGTCCACCCATAACAGGCGCCTCGAAATAGTCGCTACCGAGCGTCCTGAATCGTGCCGCTAGTTCAACGCTTTCGTCCGGTGCAATGGTGCCCATCTGAACGACAACGCGTCCTGGCAGTTCCACTTGAACATGCGGAGCCAGCAGGACCTGCGATACCGCTTCCGAATCCGTAAGCATGACGATCACACATGTCGCTGAGCGCACGGCCTGGGCGGGGTCTTCCACGACCTCGGCGCCTTTCAATCTGAGGGGCTCAGCTTTTTGTCGCGTTCGGTTATACACCGTCAGAGGGTACCCTGCTTCGATCAATCTCGAAGCCATCGGAAGACCCATCAAGCCAGTCCCCAGGAAAGCGACTCTGACCTTATCCTCACCCAGCATACTCACCTCACATGAACGAAAACAGCCCCGAACTGAAACGCTCAGGGCCCTGCCCGCTTCAATCTATGGTTCCAGTGCCTTGCTCATCACAAATTGAAGGCATTGATCTCCATTTGAGACACTTGGCGTCGCCCACGACCTCGAAACACCGCACGTCGCTGCCAGCGTTCAATGATCATGGCTCTGACAACAGTTCCTCCAGGATCTCTTGTACCATTTGCGGATTAGCTTTCCCACCCGTCTCCCTCATCACCTGACCAACAAACCAGCCCAAGATGGCCTTCTTTCCACCTTTGTAGGTCGCCACTTGCTCCGGGTTGTCGGCAACGACTTTTGCCGACAACAGACGCAATGTCTCATCGTCTGAGACCTGTGTCAATCCTTCACTCTCGACAATCTCTCCCGGTGCGCGCCCACTTTCCTCAACCTTTTCCAAGAGCTCTTTACCTGTGCTGGTTGTGACCTTCTTCTCATCCACAAGACGGATGATCTCTGACAAATGAGACGGGCGCAGCCTCAACTTAGCGGCCGTCACACCTCGCTCGCGGATCATACGTAGCACGTCGTTCATCATCCAGTTCGAAACGCTCTTTGCCTCGCCCTCATAACGTGCGATGGTCTCCTCAAAATATGTCGACAGACTACGTTCTTCGGTCAGGATTTCGGCGTCGTACAGCGGAAGTTCGTATTGCTCTACAAAACGCGCCCTTCGATCGAGTGGCAACTCAGGTAGGGAGGCGAGGATCTCGTCGCGCCAGGCGTCATCCAATTGGATCGGAAGCAGATCCGGTTCACGAAAGTAACGGTAGTCGGCCTCAGTTTCCTTGGAGCGCATCTTGCTCAACGTGCCGCTGTCCTCATCCCACTGCAGGGTCCAGGCCTCGATCTGGCGGCCTGCGTTGCTCTCGCGGACCTGACGTTCGATCTCGGTTTCGAGAGCCATCCTCACATTTTCGATCGAGTTGACGTTCTTGATTTCCGTCTTGGGATTGAGGATTGCACTCCCCTCGGGCCGAATGGAAACATTCGCATCACACCGGATGTGACCGCGCTCCATATCCCCCTCCGAGATCCCCAGCCAGCGCAAGAGCTGCCTCAGGCGGATCAGATACTGAGCCGCCTCGTCCGCAGATCGCAGGTCAGGACCTGTGACCATCTCAACCAACGGTACACCACAGCGATTGAAATCGATCAGTCGCTTCCCATTTTGATAGACAGTTTTTCCGGCGTCTTCTTCCACGTGCAACTTCGTGATCGTCACCTTGCGAGAGGTGCCATCGGGCATAGGCAAGTCGAGATAGCCGCCGCGCGCTAAAGGCTCCTCGTACTGGGAGATCTGGTAGCCCTTCGGTAAATCCGGGTAGAAATAATTCTTACGAGCGAAGTACGAAAGCGGTTGGATCGATTCGGCATGCATCGCCGCAGCCAGAAGAACCGCCTTCTCAACCACGGCACGGTTGAGCACGGGCAAAACTCCTGGCAAACCTGTGCAGACCGGGCAAATGTTGGTGTTTGGAGGATCGCCCCATGAATCTGCTTTGCAGCCGCAAAAGATCTTGCTTTTTGTGTTCAATTGAATATGCGTTTCAAGACCGATGACTGTCTCGAATTCAGACATGAGACCCTCCCGCGGGAGATTCTTATCACGATTCATTAAGTAACAATATGCTCTTCTCCGCCCGGCATTATAGCTGTGGCAAGAAAAGGTTCAAGAGGTGATGTCGATGGTTACTCGATGTCGTCAACGCTGGTCTTCCTTCACCATGACAGACGAGGAGATTAATCGACTTTTTCGGATGAAAAATCGACTATCACGTCGAAGTGATTGACATCTCCAGATTCGATCCTGACTTTGAGGCATTCGGGGCATTCCACCTGCGCCACCCGATCCCCGAACACAACCGTCATCCCATTGCCGGGATATCTCAAATCCAACCATGACTTCACCGAGTAATCCATCAGCGACGATTCCGACAAAGACGGAAGTCCCACAACCGTGAGCTGGGCACCTTCAGGCAAGGCGTGCATTTCCTTGCTGAGCGCATTGAAAAAAATCTCGGACAGCTTCCCATTCCTTTCCCACTTGGGAAAGGACCCGAAAAGTGGACCCCGCAGGACGAGAGATCCGATGACTATACTCATCAGAACAAAGGTTAAAGCGGACACCAATTGACGCATCGCGATTTCCTGGTTAGGCATCCTCGCGTTCACCCCCCGCACACCACGCACCAACGACCTACTGCTGCGAACAGCCACGATCGCCAGGATTGTTGAAAAAGCTGACACGGTGAAATACATACTACGCCGGGAGGCGGTCGATGTGAGTATGAACAAAGCCAGAGTGAACAAGAGCCAGAAAAGCATTAGAAGGAGGATTTTATCTTCCCGACGACGAATTTCGTCCGTGTTACTTACAAATACACCGGAGGCGGCCAAGAAAAATACAGAGTAGATCAAGATGGGATAACTCAGCCTAAGAACGGTATCCCTGGCTCGAATCAGGTAACTCTCGACCGGGGTTTTCTCGCGCCCCTCCATCGCTGCAATGACGATCTTCAAACCTCTGCCGTGATAAGCATCCTCGATCACCTGGCGCAGGAGGGGTGCAAGAACGGGATAAACGAGGATTGCCAGGAATGACAGGATGAACAATGCCAACACGAGACCCACGAACAATCGCGAGAACGCATTTTTCCGCTCCAGTATGAGTCTTATTATTTGTCCCCGATAGCGGAGTAGAACAGCGAGAAAGAGGACGACCAAACCTAACGAGACACCAATCTGAAGGTTTGTAGGATATGGAGACATTATGCGTTTTAGTTGTGCAAAGATTGTTGCATTCGGATCGACGAGGGCTATGAAGAAATCGATTACGATCGCTTTTGCACCCTGAAAGAGCTGATCGCTGCCATCGAGCGATTTAATACCGAGACCACCGATCACATTCGTTCTCCAGACGAGGAAAAGAACGGTCGCAAGAATAAACAGTGTGCTCAGTCGCGCATTTTTTACTTTCCAAGTTTGCACCTCACGCTCGGGGAACAGCAGTATGTAGGACAAGATAAAGAGCGGGGTTAAGAAGCCTGTCTCTTTTGAAGCCAGAGCGAAGACACAAAACAGGACCGATAAAACAAGAGTAATCATTCGCCATCTGGTTGATGATGCGCGGTACTGCAGCAAGAAAAGCAGCGAGAGTAAGGTGAAAGAGGCTGCTAATAGATCTTGTCGCCTCGATATAACTGGGACACTTTGCGATAGGATGGGATGGAGGGTAAAGAGTGAGGCGCTTACTACCGCCAAACCAATTCTCCCTTCCGCCAATCTCCTTACAAAAAGAAAAACAAGTAGGGTATTGGAGAGGTGCAAGAGTAAATCCGTCAGGTGATATCCCCAAGGTTCCACGCCCCAAAGGGAATAATCCAAGGAAAAAGAAAGCGTGCTGAGTGGACGAAAATAAGTCCAATATTGC
>WVZH01000465.1:13188-14139 GCA_011772595.1 Anaerolineales bacterium | reverse complement strand
AGGGATCGAACCCGACTTGTATCGATCAGGGTGAGGGTATCCGTACCTGTGAGTGGAAGATTAAGGACTTTGATGAACGACATCAAGACGAGGGTTGTGATCCAAAGAAGGACGAACACATTCAGGTATGAGGATTTAATTCGCTGTCCTGTGCGTCCCATGTTATTGCCCATTAGAGATGGTCACTCCATGGAGATCAGCCCCTGCATCTCCCGCCGCCCAAGAGTGTTATTGAACGATGTCGGTCAGATCAACAAAATTGTAGGGATCACCTTTTGGGCTGAAATAATTCCGGTCCACACGGAGTTCCATGTTTTGCCCAAACACGCATCGAAACATAACTGTGAAGGAGTTGACGGGGGTGATGGAAGGATAGAGAGAGTCCAAGCACGCATCAGGCAGAAGGTATGCACTCAATATCGACATTCGATCCAGGATTGCTTCCTCGCTGGGCGATCCCCAACTCATCCGAATCCCTGGCCCATGATCGGATTGCACGATGATAACGGGAGGGCGGTCCGAATTTGCTAAGATCGCCCCGATGACTTCCTCAGCCTTCTGCGAAACGAACTTGGCTTGATCTCGATAGAGTCTCATTTCCGTTTCGACAGAATCCCTGGGCCCTACTCCATCAGACCACGTGAACGCCTCCCTGCTAGTAATCAATTCGCCGTCGGGACCAAACACATAGGGATGATGTGGCGAGATGACGTGCGCGAAGACAAATTTCGGCCCCTGAATCGTAGACGTCTGTTTCAGAATTTCGAATTGCGATAGCACGAAGTAATGATGCGCCATGAAGGGCGCTTCCAGGTTCTTAAGTAAGGGATTTGCTCCACCGCCACTCAGATCGATGAGCGCAAGCCCAGCAGTGGTCCTGATGAAAATCGACTCAAAGGCGTTGATCCGACCCGCTTCGCGTTGGCGATCGAGCTCGGAAATCTGCGGCTT
>WVZH01000465.1:465-13176 GCA_011772595.1 Anaerolineales bacterium | reverse complement strand
GTGATCATGTCACCGATGACACTGGGATACTCACTTGAAGGCCTTCCTCCAAACCGATCTAAAAGATGTTGCATATTCAAGGAGGAACTCAAAGAAAGCGCTGAGAGCGTGTAGTTACTCGTCGCATCCTCGGCAACAAAAAAACCGCTTTCACGGAGGAATTCAAGAAACTCAGCATTGTCGTAACCATATTCTTCACGAAGGATATCCGAACGGATATAAGCATCGAGAATGATGTAATAGACATCTGGGAGTGTTTCCACGACAACGTCAATTTCGGCACCCGATGAAGAAGCACTACCAGATTCGGGAGTAAAGCCTCTGGAAGATCGGAACTCATAGTTCACGAGACGATACAGCGGAGAGATCAACGAGACCAGGGAGACCAAGAAAAGGTATTTTGACAGCGATCGGGGATCTTTCACTTTCTTGATTAGAGTCCACGCTCCAACGAATAGGATAATCGAGCTCAAAGGGAGCAGGTAGCGATGACGGCCCGCCAATATACCAGCGACTCGCACGGTCTTCAGTAGCGAATAGATGTGCCCGTACGAAAAAAATAATACGATGCATAACACGGTAAAAGCTGCAGCCCGATGCCAATCCCTGAAAAACAACCTGAACACAAGTAGTAAGACAACAGCGGCTACCACAGCCAAAACAAGAGATCGATAGGCTTGAGAGGCAGGGATTTGTTGGATATTTTCGGCAAGCAGAGCCAACACGGGGAAAATCGCAAAGAGCACTGTGTGGAGAAGTGAAAGCCGTTCCCCGATTATCCCAAACCTAGTTTTCAGCATTGAACCCATTTCCACACTCGATNNTGCGGATGTGTACTTGCCCCGGTGCCTTACCACGTCAGAACATGCTGCTATTGCACAATAGCGGACACATCGATGAATTGGTATGGATCTCTGGGAGAACTGAAGTAGTTTCGATCCTCCTGATACTCATGCTCGATATTGAATACACATGAGAATAAAACTGCAAACGAGTTGACTGGCGTGATCGTCGGGTAAAGGGAATCCATACAAGAATCGGGGAGAAGGTAAGCACTCAGGATCGACATTCGTTCGACCAAAGCTTGCTCACTCGGATTATCCCAGTCTAAACCGATACCCGGACCATGGTCCGCCTGCAGGAGGATGATGGGTGGTACTTCCGACTCCGCCAGAATGGTTTCTATCGTCTCGACCATCTTCTTTGTGATGAATTCGGTTTGATCTCGATACAACGTGATCTCACTCTTCTGGGATCCCTCTGATCCTACATCGCCTGCCAAAGTGAAGGCCTTGCTGCTCGCTAGTAACTCTCCATTCGGACCAAAGACATACGGGCCGTGAGGTGAAATAATATGTACAAACACAAATTTTGGACCGGAGATTCTTGGCATCTGCGCAAGATAATCAAATTGCGTCAAGATGTAGTAATGACGCGCCACGAAAGGCGCTTCGAAATCTATGAGCAGACTGCTCCCGCTTATAGTACCCATGTCGATGAGCGCAAGCAGTGCCGTTGTTCGAATATACATGGACTCAAATGGATTGATGGCACCGGACTCCCTGAGACGTACGACATCAGTCCCCTGTGGTTGCAAGTAATGGTCTGCATTCACGAATTCCGATGCCTTCCACCCACTTTCGACGGCCACGGTCTTGTAGCCAAGGGTCTCTAGGAGAGTGCGCGTTCTGCTATGCAGCATTAAGCCACGTAACATACTCGGGTAGTCCTTGCGCTCCCTGCCCGCAAAGTCGCCAAGGAGATGTTGCATATTAAGAGAGGATGCCAGAGAAAGCCCGGTGAGGGTGTAATTGCTTGTGGCTTTTTCGGCGACGAAAAAGTCCCGAGCGCGTAGAAAGGAAAGCAAGGAACTGTTATCGTAACCATACACTTCACGGAGGACATCTGAGCGAACGTAACCATCAAGAATGATGTAATAAACATCCGGGAAGGAGTCCGCCGTAATACCCGATCCCGAACTCGTCGCAGGAAGGGTGTCGAGCTCAAACGTGCGACGGTTCGAAGACCGAACCTCATAATCAACAAGGCTATAAATCGGGTAGACCAACAAGAACAAGGAGACTACGAGAAGACCCTCAGAAATCGATCGAGGATTGCGGATCTTCTTGATTATCAACCAAGCACCGCTGAGTAAGATTGTCAAGGTCAGTGGCAATAGAAGGCGGTGGCGGCCCACCAAGACTCCAGCGATGCGAGCCGATTTCAGCACCTCATAGACATGGCCATACGAAGAAAAAAGAACGATGCACAACGCCGAAAAAATCGCCGCCTTATGCCAATCGCGAAAAAGAACTCGGAACAATACAAGGGAGCCAACAGCTCCTACAACAGCGATGGAAGCCGAACGGTATGCAGAAGAAATTAGCGTCTCTTGAATGTTTTCGGCGAGAAAAGCAAGCACGGGAAAGAGTGCAAACAGGATAGGATAAACCAGTGTGAGACGCGCTGTAACAAGCCTTTCACCGCGGTCGAGACCACGATTCCCATTCCTTTCATGAACCATCACATCAGGTGCCATAGGGCGAAGATCCTCGAATACACCAATCTTTAAACAGGGAAATTATAAAGCCTAACTTCCACCCCCTCCAGAAGGACCCGTTCTATGGGGGTCTTAGACCACACGAGGGGATGGCCTCACCGGTTTCGCTCGTATGAAATTTCAACGTAAGAATAGCAGTTCTCCAATTCCCGGCTGAGATTTTCCAATTACAGCTCGGATGACCTGCACGAGAGGCTTGCGTGAAAAGATGGAATCCTCACCCGATCCAACGATGTGATTATTGCGCAGAGCCGTAATCCCGATCCTGGGAAATACCCCGCATGCTCGTTAAATTTGCCACTAAGGAGAATTTTCACAAACTGCGAAGCACCTTAGGCCGGATTTGCCGCCAGGCATCATTCTCTGTCGCCATCTCGAAGGCTCGTCCTATGCGCAATAATTTAGCCTCCGAGAAGTCGGGACCCAGGAATTGAATTCCAATCGGCAATCCACTCGAATCAATGCCCGCTGGAACGGAGAGACCAGGTATTCCCGCGTGGTTCGCCGGGACTGTCAGCAAGTCGGCGTATTGCATGAGCACTGAATCCCCATACACTGCACCGATCTTGAACGCCGTTGTTGGCGTCGTCGCCGCCAAGAGACAATCGAGGCGATACTCGCCCTGCGGGTCAAAAACAGTCTCAAAATCGTTGCGTATCAACGTGCGAACCCGCAGCGCCTTCTCGTAATACCCTTTTTCATATTGCTCCGCCGAAACATACATCCCCATCAGGATCCGCAATTTAGGTTGCGGTCCAAAGCCGCGGCCGCGGCTTGCTCGATAGAGCTCACGAAGATCGGCGACCTCCCTCGCGTGGCGAAATCCGTACTTCACGCCATCATAGCGGTGCAGATTGGACGCCGCTTCCACGCGTGAGACGACGAAATAAACGGGAACACCGTAACGCGTATTCGGTAGCGGCACATCCTCGACGATCTCCGCCCCCGCCGAGGATAATACGTCCGCCGCACGGCGCACGGTCTCGGCGACCTCCTGCGTGATCGCTTGCTCTCTCAATTCACCGCTTTCGGGGTCCGGGTACTTGAGCTGGAAGTAATCAGGAGAGAGACCGATGCGCAACCCTTTGACTCCCGCCTCGATGCCATCAAGGTAATCGGGGATCGGCTCCGTTGCCGCGGTGGCATCGTGCGCATCTTCTCCTGCGATCACACCGAGTGCCAGCGCTGAGTCCGTGACATTCCGGGTCAGCGGCCCGGGACAATCCAGCGAGGAGGCAAAAGCGATCAAACCGTATCGAGATACCCGTCCATAAGTTGGTTTCAAACCGACTACGCCGCAAAAGGCCGCAGGCTGACGGATCGAGCCTGCTGTGTCGGTGCCAAGTGAGAGTGTGGCCTCGCCGGCCGCGACCGCTGCGGCGCTTCCACCCGAGGAGCCACCCGGAACATGAGCTGGATCCCATGGATTACCTGGCGGAGGAAGAAAAGCCGATGACTCGTTTGACGAACCGAACGTGAACTCATCCAGGTTGACCTTGCCGATGGTAACTGATCCGGCCGCCTCGAGCCTGGCCGCAGGCGTGGCACTGTAGGGTGCAACAAAGGTCTCTAGGATCCTCGAACCTGCTGTCGAGGGCGTGTCCTTGACGCAGAATATATCTTTGATCGCCAGGGGAACCCCCGCCAGCGGTCCGGGATCCTCACCCTGAGCCAGTGCGCGATCGACCGCCTCGGCCTGAGCTCGCGCCCGTTCCTCGGTCACGGTGATATAGGCGTGAATTTTCTCCAAGTCGGCTGGATCGGTTTCATACGGCGTCGTCGTTGGGGAGCGACCTTCCACTGCGGCGATGCGTGCCAGCGTGGATTCCAGAATCTCCAGCGCAGATATCTCTCCGCCCTTCACCCGACGGACCATTTCGTGGGCTGGAAGATCGCAAAGCTCCGCGCTCATTCCAATTCCTCATGTGGAATATCGGGTACAACGATGTATCGCCCATCAACTTCAGGGGCTTGTTGCAAGATATCGTCCGCTTCCTTGGATAGCTCGATCGCATCTTCGCGTAACGGGAGACGGATCGCGTTGGTGTACGGCACACCGTGGGAAGTAATCGGCACCTGTTCATCGACTTCGATCGCCTCAAGCTCACGGATGACTTTGAGTTGACCGTTCAACTCAGACCGTAAGTACTCGGCTTCGTCTGCATCCAATTCGAAGGCCGCTAATTTCACCAGGTGCTCAAAGATGTCCAAGCTGATCTCGGTCGTTCCGGTGGCGTTTGATTCTGAAGGCAAAACTTCCTCCGCAGTCAAGATGCGATCATTTTACCTGCTGGAGGAGGCATGGTCAAAGGGCGCATGCTATAATCGCCCCTATAGAAACAGCTCTCAACCTGAGAGGGTCAGGTCGGGGATATTGGGCAGCTTGCTTGCGCAAATGTACCCAACACATACGTCTTATTTAACCCTGGAAATTTCAATCCTCTATTGTCGCATCCACGCCTGAAGCGCCTGCCATTCATCCCGATCGAAGAGAACACCCCTCCACATGCGCCGATCCAAAGCCGCGGTGAACGGACCGAGTAACATCCAGAGAGACGTACACTGAGCAGCTAACCTCAGTCTCTGCCGCACTCATTCTATGGAACAACTCGAATAAAAAATCCACCCTTGGGCTAGAATTTGTGAGCTTGAAAGCAATATGCACACCTGTCCGGGTAGTCTAAAACATCACAAGAGATTTATCAGCACTGCGACGGCATATCAGTCCGATAGCCCATAACGGAAACTCAAAAACGTAGCGATGCGGATATACTCAGCCCTCATGCAACTCCCCGAAGCGGAAGATCGATTTCACCACCAAGAGAGAGCCGCTGCCCGAAAAGGTGGCATTCAACCTGATCAATGCGTGTGCTGTGCCACCTACTACGTCGAGCGCAGATTCATGTATATTCCCCACTTGCGATGCAATCCAGGACAATTCTCAGAGCCCATCCGGCGAAGTGTTCACTCGGGAAAATGGTACCTTGTATTTTACTCACAACTTTGAGATAATTTGTCCCAATATTGCACAGGCAGATACATCATAGCCGCCTCACACGCTTCTGCCATGTTGCGTAGGCTTCTCAAGGGACCAATTAACAAATCATCAACACGCCTCCCAATCCTTCAAAGCGCGGGGAGGCGTTCATACTTATACATTTCTCTCCGNNTTGTGGGAAACAGGGAAGGATGATGAGCAAACACAATTACAATCCGATGCAATTGAGAGGTAGCTTGCCTCCGCAGCCATCCACAAAACGGTTCGCATTCAACCACACCGGATACGAGCCTATGGAAGAGACTTCGTCGATCGAGCGTCGAGATTTCCTCAAGTGCCTCGGTGCCGCTTCGGCTGCTGCGGTGCTGGCGTCCTGTACGCCGAGAACAACTGCTGTCGGTCCCCACGGCGTCGGACGCGTCCAACTGGTCTACCAGGACTGGCGCACCGACTGGTTCCCCGCCATGGCTCAGCACATGCTCGAAATCTTCCACGAGGCCAATCCCAACATCCGTGTGTTTTACACCCCCGACCCGGCCAACCTCTATGAGCGCATGCTCGCAGATTTTCAATCCGGGAGTGCACCGGATGTGCTCGCAGGCTGCTGCGACTTCTTCCCGAGCTGGGCACAGCAGGGCTACCTGCTCGATCTGCGCCCCTTCGCCGAAGCCGATCTGGACCGCGAGACGCTGAGTGACTGGGACACGGCCCAGGTCCAGGCTTTCTTCACCAAAGACGGCACCCAGTTCGCGCTTCCCAAGTACCACGGGGCGCTGGCGCTGTACTACAACAAGGACCTTTTCGACGCTCATGGCGTTCCTTACCCGGACGGGGGATGGAATCACGACGATTATCTCGAAGCCATGAAGCGCCTCACCCACGATCGCGACGGCGACGGCAAGATCGATCAGTGGGGGAGCATGCTGGATATCAGCTGGGAGCGCATCCAGGTACACGTCAACGGTTGGGGAGGACACTTCGTCGACCCGCAGGATGCCTCACGGAGCTGGATGGCCCGCCCCGAAGCTCTGAACGCCATGCGTTGGATCTTCGACCGAATGTGGGAAGACCACTTCATGGCGAGTTTACTCGACGTTCACAACCTCGAAACCCGGCAGGCCTTCATCCAGGGTTATGTCGCCATGGTCGAGGACGGTTCATGGGCACTGAAGGACATCCTTGAGCGAGCCGACTTCCGCATCGGCGTCGCCCCCTTCCCAGCCGGACCCAGCCGCAAGGTTACGCTGGCGACGACGGATGGCTTCGGGATCTACGCCGGAACACGATACCCTGAAGCCGCCTGGGAGCTGCTGAAGTTTCTGGTGAGCAAAGAGTACGGGCGGGCAATGGCGCAAGCGCATTTTCTCCAGCCCGCACGCATCTCATTGATCGAAGAATGGATCACGTTCATTCAAAGCGAGTACCCGAAACAAACGCAGGATCTCGACCTGCAGGCGTTTGCCGAAGGTCATATTGAGGGCTACTCCGTGGTGGCGGAGATCTTCGATAACATGGCGGAGGCACGGCGATTGGCAAAGGCTGCCTGGCAGCGGATATTCACCTTAGGCCGCGACACTGTGGATGACATGGTCGCGGTGTCAGCTAGGATCGAACTAGCGCAGAACGCCAATCATTAGGAGGAACCATGGCTTCACGTTCATGGTGGGAACGCTGGTATAGAAACATACCATTTTGGATACTGCTCGTCGTGATGTCGGTTGTGGCGCTTGTGGCCGTGTACACCTACACGGCTTACCGGCGCGCCGCTATCGATCTCATCCTCGAGCGCAATCAGCAACTCGCTGTGCTTTCCGCCGCTCGCCTGCATGAAGAACTATCAAATTTCGCCAATTCATTGGAAATCCTGGCGAAAACCAACGAGATGTCGGATGGCAACGAACACAATCAGAGCGAGGCGCTCTCGTCGGCCTCACCCCGTCTGGCGGTGTTCGACGGCGGCGTCGTCCTGCTCGACGAGCGAGGTGCTGTGACCGCGACAGAGCCCAAGCGCGTCGACATTCTGGGCCAGGATTGGTCAAATCGAGCCTATTTCCAAGCTGTACTCGCTGATGCCCAAATTTTCATATCGAATTCATTGATGGACGGTGTGGATGACTCTCTGGTCATCGCCGTAAGCGTTCCAATCCACGGAGGACAGGAAGAGTTTGAGGGTGCGCTGGTGGGCATGTTTCGTCTTGGAGAACCCGCCCTCAGCGCGTTTTATGCCAGCATCGTACGGCTCAGGCTGGGACAGAGCGGGGGCACGTACGTCGTCGATAGCACCGGCCGCATACTCTATGATTCCGAATCCGATCGCGTGGGGCGGTTTGTCACCACGGAACAGTTACCGCTCGTCGCCTCCGGAAAAGGTGCGAGTGTCGAGCTCACCAAGGACTTCCAGGGGCGTGACATCGTCGCCGCCCGCGCACCAGTCCCCAACACATCGTGGATGCTGATCATCGAAGACGATTGGACCATCCTGACCCGTTCACCGCGCCTGTACAGTAGCATTCTGCTGCTATCGTTCGCAATCGCGCTCGCACTCCCTCCACTAAGTTTGGTGATTCTTAGCCGGCAGAGGCGCTTTCCACTCCTGGATCCGAACCTGCCCTCACACGGAGATTTCATCGCCCGGGAAATCCACCGGGAACTGCACCGCAAGGTTTTGCCCACAATTCCAGGATGGACACTCTCCCAACGTTGTAAACCCGGCAAAATCGGTGGTCGCGATTTTTTCGACGCCTGCATTCTCCTCGACGGTCGCCTCATGCTCTCTATGGGTCGTGTCGAAGCAGAGGGCATTCAAGCGGGCCTCGCACTCGCCTCGACACGGTCCGCATTGAGAGTCGCAACCTTGCAGGGACTAGAACCTTGTCAGGCACTACAACAATGCAATCGCGTGCTTTGTGCTGAATATTCTCAGCCCATCGACGTTCGCTGCCTGTACCTCCTTTTAGATCCTTCCAGCGGGAACGTGGAATACAGCGGTGCAGGCTTTGCGCGACCCTATTTCTACGGCAAAGACCGGCACCAGGAAACTCAGCGGCCCGGTACGCCCATGGGTCTCACCACAGAGCTGTATTGCGAAACGAGAGAAAGCAGGCTGGATAAAGGCGAAGGTCTTGTCCTGTTGAGCGATTTCATGTTGGAAGCCAGGAACAAGCTTGGCGAGAACTTCGGCGAGACCTATCTGGCAAGCATCATGAGGGATCATCAAAGAAGCGCAGAGGCGCTCACAAACGCCATTTTTTCAGCTTTCAAAAGCTTCTATTCAGATGGTCGCGCACCGACGGATGATGCCAACATCATAGTCCTGATGCGGAATGCTCATGAACCATTGGAATCCGCGTAGCGCGTTGGGGATATACGGTCATGCAGCGCAAAGCAGAAACCCTTGAACGTTTGAATCGTTACACTACACTACTGGCCTTCGCGCTGGGCGGGCTCATTACCATCCTGGCGCCCATACTCGCCCTGTCATGGAGGAATCAGCCATTCCCGGGGTTCATGCTCGAACACACGCTTGTCCTGAATGATCGAACGGGTCAAGACTGGAGCGGGCGTTCAGCCGGGCTCCGATATCCCTACCTTGTTACACGAATTGCCGGTGTTCCTGTCTCCACTTCCGCGGAGTTCAATCAAATCCTATCGACACACACGGCAGGAGACGAAGTTAATATCCTCACAAGATTACCGGACGGTAGAATCGAGTTTTTCCCCTCGATCCAGCTTAAAGAGTTTTCCAACCGCGATTTATTCCAAATGTTCTGGTTGCCATACCTGGTAGGTATTGCATATCTTTGTATCGGGATATGGATCTACCTCGCTCGTGGAAAAACTCGACCAGGTCGGGCGCTGTCCTTCTTCTGTGCATCCGTTGCAGTGACAACCGGCCTGCTTTTCGATGTGCTCACAACTCATGCATTCACAATGATATGGATCACGGCAGTTTCGCTCCTCGGGGGTACGCTCATCAGCTTGGCGCTTCGTTTTCCGGTTGAGTGGAAAGCTGTCTATCAACGACCCTGGCTGTTGGCGGTGCCTTATGTTCTTTCTTTAGGACTTGCCATTTGGGGTTCGATCTCACTATGGATGGGCGATGATCCCTGGATGTACCTATCAGCACGTGCGGTAAGTTACCGTTACATCGCAGCAGCTACACTGTTCTTTTTCGGGCTGATGTTCTACCGTGCTCGAAGCAGTAAGGACACCGTGACTCGACGCCAGGCTCGCTTGGTCCTGCTGGGCAGTGTACTCGCTTTCCTACCCATACTGTTCTGGTTGATCACCCCCCTCTTCGGCGTCCACCTTCCCTTCCGAAGCGCAACTTTCCTGCCGGGGTTGCTGCTCTTTCCACTTTCCGTCGGACTGGCCATCATTCGCTACCGATTGCTGGAGATCGACTCGTTCGTTAACCGCGCCATCGCCTACGGCCTCCTGACTGCAATCCTGGCCGGAATATTCAGCGCAGTTGAAGGTCTCTCCCAAAGATTGTTCATTCTTTTCACAGGGGAGAAGAGCGACGCGGCTATCGTCATGACGACGTTGGTCATTGCCTCCGCTTTCAACCCCATGCGCTCATGGGTAAATTCATGGCTGGTTCGGAATTACAGGGGGATGTCTACAAGCGTAATCAAAGGCTTTGGTGATGAAGTTCGTTTCTTTATTCAGATGAATGATGTCAGCTTGCTCGCCAAGCGTTTCCTTGAAGAAACTATGGATGCGCTCACTGTGGAGTCCGGGGCGGTCGTCCTCTTCGACGAGCATCAAGCAAAGATCGCCCACACACATGGTCCATGGCGAGGTCATGCATTTGCGAGCATACCATTGGAATGCGAGGGTGAACGCTATGGTGTCGTTCTCCTTGGGCCTCGCAAGCGAGGCCGGGCTTACCGATATCATGAAATCGAAGAGCTGTACCGGGTGGCGACGCAGGTGGCGCACGCCATCCAAATCGCTCGAGGACTGCATGCCCGTAAGGAAAGCAATCAACCCGTCGTGAATTAGGCTAGCGGGTAGTTCTGCCCCCGCTCCAACCCATTGCATTCGGTTAGGATGTTAATGTCTTGAAAACGGGGTAAAACACACGCCCTCATGTGACCCAACACTCTATGAACAGGACGCAACCGAGTTGGGGAGGGTAACGGTCGGTTCGTTCCACCCTCAAATCATCTCCATCCCTATCCATGGCTCTCAAGACAAACCAGGATTGAAGAACTCAAAGCATGTACAAAAGCGTCACCACAAGATACGAGACCACCAGCCATAGAGGAAACTCAAGAAGATGCTACGAGTTCCTACCTTCTGATAGATTGCGTTAGGCGTCTCCATTTCGAATCTCCTTTCACTAGTACCTGCTGGAGGAGGCATGGTCAAAGGCTCATGCTATAATCGCGCCTATCAGTCCATGTGATCATGGGAGGTCCTAATGACCACGTCCGAAACCTTGCATCAAGGCCCCAATCTGAAACTCTCCCCCGAGCACGAGATGATCCGACAGGCCGCTCGCGATTTCGCACAGAATGAGATTGCACCCGTCGCGGCCGAGTTCGACGAGAGTGGCGCATTTCCCGTTGAGACCATCCAGAAAATGGGTGAGATGGGATTTATGGGCATAGAAGTCCCCGAGGAATTTGGCGGCGCAGGATTGGACACGATGTCCTATGTCCTTGCCCTCGAAGAGATTTCCAGGGCAGACGCTGCGCACGGCACAATCATGTCGGTGAACAACTCACTCTTCTGTTACGGCATCCTACGCTTCGGTACGCAAGCCCAGAAAGAGAAATTCCTCAAGCCTGTGGCTTCCGGCGAGGCAGTCGGCGCTTACTCTCTCACAGAGCCAATGTCTGGGTCCGATGCGGCGACGATGCGCTCGCGCGCGACGCGCGAAGGTGACGTATACATGCTCAACGGACGTAAGTCATGGGTCAGTAGCGCACCGAAAGCCGATTTCATCCTCGTTTTCTTGATGACCGATCCGGATGCGGGACATAAAGGCATCACAGCCTTTCTCACCGAGCCAGGTGAACCCGGCTTCAGCCTGGGAAAGCCCGAACCTAAATTGGGAATCCGAGCCTCTGCAACCAGCGAGATTCTGTACGAGAACTATCGTTGCCCGGTCGAGAATCGCCTGGGAGACGAAGGCGAGGGTTTCAAAATCGCGATGGCCGTACTCGATGCCGGCCGCATCGGTATCGCCGCACAAGCGCTGGGCATCGCGGTAGCCGCCTACGAAGCCAGCGTTGAATACGCCGGAGAACGTGAAGCTTTCGGCAGGAAAATCGGTCAATTTCAAGGCATCTCCTTCAAGTTGGCCGACATGAAAACCCGCATCGAGGCCAGCCGCTTGCTGATCTATCAGGCCGCTTTGGCCAAGCAACGCGCCAAAGATAGCGATGAACGATATACGCTAGAAGCCTCCATGGCCAAGCTCTTCGCATCCGAAACGTCGATGTTTTGTGCTCACTGTGCAGTGCAGATCCATGCCGGGATGGGATACTCCAAGGAACTACCCGTGGAACGCTACTTCCGAGATGCCAAGATCACGGAGATCTACGAAGGTACGAGCGAAATCCAGCGCATGGTCATCGCCAGGCACGAATTAGGGCTACGCTAAACGCGCAACGCCCTCTGCGCATAGGTTTTTCTCACATCACTGTTGACTTAAGGGGATTCGTTAATCTTGACGGTTCTTGGTCTTGGAGAAGACCCACCCTCCGCTGATTAAAATACCCACAAAAAGCAAAACAAGACCGAGCTTTACATCCCACGGCCGATATCGGAACCCATACGTGTGTGCGCCGGCTGGAGCAGAGACTGTAAGCCAATTTCCCGACTCGAATTCAACCTCTTCACCATCGATCTCTGCACGCCAGCCTGACCATTGATTTTCTTTCACCACGAGCACCCCGCGCTGGCTCGTGTCGCAGAACACATTCACATCCCCTCCGACACCTTCGCCAACACATGCCGTTCTGGTTCCATCAGGGTGTTCGACAGCAGCGTACTCGTAACCCTCCGTGGCGACGTGGATGTTTGCTCCTTCCACAACGGTCAGTTCCGTCATCCCTGCCGGTGGACCATGATGGTTAGCTTCGAGGTAGGGCTCCGGGAGAGGCCGTTCCTTCCAATGCCACGTCCGGAAAAAATCTAC
>WVZH01000465.1:0-404 GCA_011772595.1 Anaerolineales bacterium | reverse complement strand
AAGCCAATTGTGTCGTTCGATCCCCTATCGAGGCTGAATTGGAACCGTGTGTTCCAGGCATCGAACAATCGATCCAGGCCAATTGCCGCCAAACCTAATATCGGGGGTACCGCAAGACTGCTGATGAACGAGGTATAGCGTACCCCGGCGAGCAAATTGGAGAGTGTTTCAATCTTGATCACCTTAACCAGCCACTCCAGGGGGCCGGCACTCGAGGTCCACAATGCCAGTACCGCGGCGACGCCGAGGAAGCGCACTACACGCCGCTCGTAATTATCCTTCCCTCGAAACAAGGCATAAACGGCCAGCAACACCGGAATCCAGCCGATGAAATTAGCAAAATGGGCCGGCCAATTCGGCTTTCCGAGCACCTCGCTCATGTAGTAGGTGATATCTCGGATCAC
>WVZH01000481.1:347-23108 GCA_011772595.1 Anaerolineales bacterium | reverse complement strand
AGCAGGCACTATAATTATGGGTATCAAAGGACGAGGAATGCTTGCCAAGTCCATCGCTATATGAAATGTACTTGGGACTCAGGAGCAACGTGTATGGGTTTGAGCCAATTATCAAGATCCATCAAGGAATCGCCGACCCTCAAATTGAACGAGGAGGCCAGGATTTTGCGGGAGAAGGGTGAGCCAGTCATCCACCTGGGGATTGGTGAACCGAAAAACCCGGCACCGATCACGGCCATTCTCAGCTCAGCGGCCCGCCTGAACACCGGTGAAATAAAATACACCCCCACCGATGGGATGCCGTCACTGAAAAAAGCCATCGTGCGTTACGTGGAAGAAAATTACAACCGGCTTGTCGCCCCGGAAAATATCATCATCTCGACTGGCGCCAAGCAATGCCTCTACAACGTCCTCTTCAGTATCGTCAATCCACAGGATGAGGTCATCTTACTGGCACCCTATTGGGTCAGTTACCCCGAAATGGTGAAGATGGTCTACGGTGTGCCCGTTGTGGTGACCCCTGAGGATGGTACGTTCCATCCGCGCATGGAGGACATCGAGCGTCACGTTACCTCCTATACCAAGGCCATCATCGTTAATAGTCCTAACAATCCAACAGGGATCATCTACTCCGACTCGTTCATCGCCGAGATCGTCGATTTTTGTGAGACTTGCGGGATCTATCTCATCCTCGATGATATCTATCACAAGCTGGTTTTCGATGGTGTTCGAGTTCCGATCGGTTACGAACATACGGAGAAAGATATCGACAATAGTAGGCTCATCGTAGTCAATGGTGTCTCGAAGCTGTATGGGATGACCGGATTTCGTATCGGTTGGGTTATTGCACCGAGAAAGCTGATCGAGGTCATGATCAACATCCAAAGCCAGATTACCTCCAACGCCTCCGTCGTATCGCAGGCAGCCGCGGAGGGTGCACTGCTTGGCGTTCAGAGTGTCGTAGAAAGCCTGCGACTGACGATTCAGAACAACCGTGACGTGATCATGCAGGAACTCGAAGCGTTCAATGACGTGCATGTAGTCAAGCCGGAGGGTACGTTTTATTGCCTGCCGGATTTCAGGGCTTATAATCAGAACTCGCTTGAGCTGGCCAGCTTCTTATTAAGTAAGGCGCTGGTCGTCACAGTTCCGGGTGCGGCTTTTGGCATGGAGGGTTATCTACGTTTGAGCTATGCCGGTTCGGTCAANNGGCGATCGTAAGCTCATTAGGGATTGGCTATGAACAACCTGTTGAATATCAAGACACCTGCACAAAACGAAGCGTATGTGCTGCACTCAGATTTCGGGTTGGAAAACCACGGCCTCACCAATCAGAACATTATATATTGGAACCTGCCCACCGAAGCGCTCTATGAGGAGCTTACGTTCAGGAGTGAAGGTCGCATCTCCCAGCAAGGACCTGTGCTCGTCAAGTCCGGCAAGCACACTGCTCGTGCAGCGGGTGATAAATTCATCGTTCGCGAACCTTCAACGGAAGACAAGATCTGGTGGGGTGAATACAACCGTCCCTTCAGCACGGAAAAGTTCGACGAGCTCTTCAGCAGGCTGCAAGGATTCGTGCAAGGTCGCGATTTGTTCGTGCAAGACTGCTTCGCCGGCTCAGACCCGGAATATCGCATCCCCATCCGGATCGTCACGGAATACGCCTGGCACAGCCTTTTCGCAAGGAACATGTTCCTGCTACCGAAATCCGCAGAAGCCTATCGTCAGCACGTTCCCCAATTCACTGTGCTCGCGGTGCCGTCATTCCAAGCCTTCCAGCCGATTGACAGTACTCGGACAGGAACGTTCATCATTCTCAATTTCGATCAGAAATTGTGCATCATTGGTGATTCGGCCTACGGTGGCGAGATCAAGAAGTCGGTGTTCACCCTGTTGAATTACTTGCTGCCGCTAGAGGGTGTGATGCCGATGCATTGTTCCGCCAACGTCGGAGCGGATGACGATGTCGCCCTTTTCTTTGGACTTTCTGGGACCGGGAAGACGTCCCTCTCGGCGGATCCCGGTCGGCGCTTGGTGGGCGATGACGAGCATGGGTGGAGTGACCGCGGTATCTTCAACTTCGAGAACGGATGCTATGCCAAGGTTATCCAGTTGTCTCCCACGGCGGAGCCTCAGATCTACGCTTGCACCCGCCGTTTTGGTACCATCCTCGAAAATGTTATTCTCGACCCGGTCACTCGCCTGATCGACCTCGATGACGAATCGATCACTGAAAACACGCGCGCTTCTTATCCACTTGATTTCATCGAGAACGCTATCCCTGAAAAGATGGCAGGACATCCACGGAACATCATTCTTCTCACGTGTGACGCCTCTGGTGTGATGCCCCCCATCGCCCGCCTAACGACCAACCAAGCCTTGTACCAGTTCATTTCGGGGTACACGGCCAAAGTAGGTGGGACCGAAGTGGGACTAGGGGAGGAACCAGAGATCACCTTCAGCACCTGTTTTGGCGCCCCGTTCATGGTCCATCATCCGTCTTTCTATGCACAACTTCTCAGACGCAAAATCGAACGCTATGACGTAAACTGCTGGTTGCTGAATACGGGTTGGGTCGGGGGTCCATATGGTGTGGGTAAACGAATAAGCATTGGATACACGCGCGCCATGCTCAACGCGGCGCTCGATGGGTCGTTGTTGGATGTGGCGTATAAGACCGATCCCGTCTTCGGATTTAAAGTGCCGAAGTCATGCAATGGTGTTCCGTCCGAGGTGTTGGATCCCGCCTCATCCTGGCCGAGCGAAGAAAGTTACTTGGAAAAATATCGGCAATTGGCCACTCGATTTGTCGATAACTTCAAGAAGTTCGCGCCTGATAGCCCTCCCGAAGTCGTGAAAGAAGGACCTAAGCTCTAATCCAGCCCGAAAGTTGTCGTCGCGGAACGGAATCGTCGGGTATTATTTTGGTTCATCTCATACATCTCTTTCCGAGAGTGGCAGGTAGGGTGAAATGTAGGATAATGTTAAACTTCGTGATTCATCATCGTTAACTGATAAAGTTGAGCCTCAAGAAGGTTTATTACTGATGCGAGAGTTTATCTCCAGGTATACGGACCGAATCGCGGGAGAACGCAATCAAAGGTCGATTTATTCCTGCGCTGTCATGGCGTTAGCCTTAGGTTTTGTTATCAGCACACTCGTCGCCGCAGTGGTGTTCCATTACGTGGTACGCGATCTTGCCGCAGGCTATACAGGCGTCGGACTCAATCCCTTCGAAGCCGTAGGAGGCGATGAACTCTACGATACGCCGCTTCCTGACACGACACCTACTGCGGTCGAGCTACCCATTGAGCCACAACCTTGGGATGGGAAAGCTCGGGTAACGATTCTGGTGATGGGAGTCGACTATCGCGATTGGTTGGAAGACGCCGGTGCTCCAAGAAGTGACACGATGATGTTGGTCACCATCGACCCGATCACCCTCCAAGCAGGTTTGCTCTCCATCCCGCGTGATTTGTGGGTTGAGATACCGGGTTTCACATACAACCGTATCAACACGGCATATCGATTTGGAGAAAGCTCGCGACTTCCAGGTGGAGGACCTGCACTGGCCATGAAGACCGTCGAGGCTTTAATCGGCGTCCCCATCACCCATTACGCCGTGATCGACTTCCACACTTTCGAGCGCATGATCGACGAAATCGGAGGCATTGATGTGGAGGTTCCTCAGCGCATCAAGATCTCAGCGATTGGCCGGCATCAACGATGGTTGGAAGCGGGCCTCCATCACCTGGACGGTCCTGATGCATTAGCGTATGCCCGTGTTCGAAAAGGTGAGGGCTCAGGCGGTGATTTCGGGCGGGCTGAGAGGCAACAACAGGTCGTTCTCGCTGTCCTGGACCGCCTGGTCACTTTAGAGATGCTGCCAACGTTGGTGCAAAAAGCCCCGACTCTCTATCAAGAAATGTCCACAGGCGTACGTACCAGCTTGACGCTGGAGCAGATGGTGTCCTTGGCATGGCTAGCCATCCAGATTCCGAAAGATCAAATCCAGAAAGGTGTGATTGGACCTCCGAAAATGGTCGGGTTTCACACACGTCCCGACGGCGCTCAGGTCTTACGGGCTGTTCCGGCTCAGATTCGTGAGCTGCGAGATCGGATCTTTACAGATACGAGCGCTCTCGGTCCCATAGTTCCCGGTATCACTCCTTAAGGGCGACGGAGAGGGTTAATGCCGCAGGAAACGCGCCCAAACATCACGCAACCTACTATGGAAAAGATGACCGAGAAGCCCCCCGATCAGACCCAACCAATCAAAAGAGGCACTCAGGAGAAGAAGAATCGCAAGGTCTGGCCATGGCTGATCGCGATCCCGGTTTTCGTACTGTTCGTATTTGGTATCTCGATCATCAGCGGTGCCAACGCTGGCCTGAAGCTTCGAGGCGCATTTGTTGCTGAGAGGCAGGTGGAGGTCAGCCAACAGCAATTTGACCTCGGTGTTGAGGATCTACTAGCCGGACGGTATGAGCTAGCACGGCAACGGTTTGAATACGTGCTTTCCTTGGACCCCTCCTACCCTGGAGTGACGGAGTTACTTGGCAGAGCACTTGAAGCTCTCAACCAACCGACGCCCACACCCATTCCCTTAATCTCCCCAACCCCAACGGAAACGCCGGATCTGGGCTCATATGAAGGCATCTTCAAGAGTGCGCAGTCGGCTTTCGCTCGCGAAGATTGGGACACCACACTCAATCTTCTCCTTCTGCTCCGCGGAGAGGATCCTAATTTCAAGCTCACCGAAGTCAATCAGATGATGGCGGTGGCATTGCGCAATCGTGGAATGGAGAAACTCTTCCGGAGTGAGTTGGAGCAGGGTGTTTACGATTTGAATCTGGCGGAGCGTTTTGGGCCGCTTGACAACCAGGCAACTAGCTGGCGGCGATCCGCAGTGTTCTATGTATTCGCAAACAGCTATTACGGATTGGATTGGGGGTTGGCCGCAGAATACTTCGGACAGATCTGTGTGGCGAAGATATGGGGTGCATGCTTCAAATATGCGGATGCTGCTCGTGAGTATGCTAATTTACTCATCAAGGATGCAGACTATTGCTCGGCCAGTTTCTATTATGCTGAATCGTTGGCGCAAAGAGACGACCGCGGCCTCGTTCCCACGGCAACGCAGGCCGCCATCGTCTGCATCACTGCCACGACGACGCCACCAACCTCCACGCCCACGGCGACCTTCACGTCGACCCCCACATTTAGTGTGGGCACATCTACCGCCACTGCGACGATCGGCTTGGCTTCGCTCACGCCCACGCCAACGGCGAGTGCCTCTCCGACACCCTCGCCGACTTCTGGTGGGCCACCAACCAACACACCCACACCGACTGCCACCTCCGGTGCCACCTTTACACCCACCTTTACACCAACCTCATCCGCAACTGCGACACCTACCGCTTCCTCAACCCTGCCATCGGAGTAGATAGAATCGCAGTGGCCCAAACTTTGTCACCTGCTTCCGTGTCGCTAAGACGTGTGTTCCGCACATGGTGGCCCTTGGCCGCCAGTTGGCTGTTGATGGCGTTAGATCTTCCGGCCGTTAGCGCTGTCGTCGCCAGACTTCCGAATGCGCAAATCAACCTTGCAGCTTGGGGCGGTGTAGTCTTTCCTCTGGCCTTGTTGATCGAGTCCCCGATCATGATGCTGCTCGCGGCCTCTACGGCGTTGAGCAAGGATTGGGATTCATTCTGTCGATTGCGAAGGTACATGATGTGGATGGGGGGAGGATTGACGGCACTCCACGCACTTATCGCCTTCACTCCGATGTATGATGTCGTCGCGGTGCAATTGATTGGGGCTCCTGCGGAGATCGTTGAGCCGGCGCGACTCGGATTGCGGATGATGCTCCCATGGACATGGTCGATCGCTTTCAGACGTTTTCATCAAGGTGTTCTTATCCGCTTTGGTCACTCACAGGCAGTGGGAGCAGGGACGGTCATCCGGCTGCTAGCGGAGATGACAGTCCTCATCGCTGGTCTTCTTTTTAAAATTTGGCCCGGAATTGCCGTTGCCGGCGCGGCGATATCTGCGGGTGTGCTAAGCGAAGCACTTTACGCAGGCTTGCGAGTGCGTCCGGTGTTGCGCGATCAAGTGCGCGATGCCACTCCTATAGGCGAACCTCTGATGGTTCGTTCTTTCTTGCAGTTCTACATACCGTTGGCGATGACCTCTCTCTTGTTGCTTTTAACCCAACCCATCGGGAGCGCGGCTTTAAGCCGAATGCCCTTGGCGCTTGAGTCGCTCGCTGTCTGGCCGGTCATCACAGGTTTCGTGTTCCTATTACGCAGCCCAGGTGTGGCGTTCAACGAGGTTGTAGTCGCGATGCTGGACGAGCCCGATGCGGTCCGTCCACTGAAACGTTTCTCATCCTTATTGATGGCTTGTGCAACAGGATTGTTGATTCTGGTCGCAGCGTCCCCTCTCGCCAAGCTCTGGTTCGAGGACCTGTCGTCGCTCGAACCCACACTGGCGGCGCTGGCAGGACAGTCGCTATGGTTTGCCTTCCCGCTTCCGGCACTGAGTGTTCTTCAGAGTTGGTATCAAGGCGTGATATTAAATTCGCGTCGCACGCGTGCCGTAACCGAGGCCGTTGCGATCTCGCTGATTGTGATTTCCTTCTGTCTCGTTTTGGGGGTCATTTGGGGGCAGTCGGTGGGTCTTTATGTTGGGTGGCTGTCATTCAGTTTGGGAACGAGCGCACAGGTGGCATGGCTCTGGTGGCGTAGCCGAGGAGTGCTGGGATCGGGCGATTTACAGGATGCGCTTGCACGGTCGTAGCCCAACAAACGAGCTTTCAATCTTGGGGGTGGTGACCGCTAAAACAAAGTAGGGGCGAAGCATCTGTCTCGGTTGGATAAAATCTTTACCATCCCAAAATGAGAGATGCTTCACCCCTACACCTCGTTCTTGGTCTGTGCTGATAGGTAGGTCTGAAGAAGTGTGAATGTGGATACTATCAGAAACAGTCCCGCGCAGATGCGGTAGATCACGCTGACTCGTAAGGTTGAGACCAATGCTAGCGCCAGCGGGGGTCCGACTGCGCTGCCGATGTCGCCGAGCGTGTAGATCATGCCCAGCACGCGGGCTCGTTGCGAGACGTGAATCTGATCGCCTGCGATGGCGGGAGTGAGCGACTGCACAGCTCCTCCGGCGGCCGCGGCGAGGAGAGCCGCGGGTAGTGCTGAGACCAGGGTCGAACTCCCCATGAACCACATTCCAATAGCGCCAAATGCGAGTGCTGCGGCCATGATGTACCAGCGTTGATCAACCCGATCGGACAACAAACCAGCAAGGGGGGCCCCGATTACGCTCGCAATCATACGTAGTGAGACGAAGATGCCAGTGACGGTAGCTATTGGTAGGAAAAACGAAGCGATTGGAAGCCCGGCACTGAGGAAGTCTGTCAACCAGAGAATGGATGTCGATGCGAGCACACCCGCGAAGCTTAATCGCGCCGCAAACAAGGGCACGGCCAAGGGAATCACCTGCCTCCAAGCAAACGGTGCGGAGACCTCGATTGCACGCTGAGGCAGCGTATCTCCCAAACCGGGTTGCGTCTCAGGAAGCATGAGTAACCACATTATGAGCGCCAAGGTCATGATGCCGGCACTGATCCACAATCCTTCACGAAAGCCGAACACGTCGGTGAAAAGGCCTCCAAGGAATGCCGAGATCCCCACTCCCAAAAAGAACCACATCTGATATCGGCCACTTAAACGCCCCCTGTTTGCCTCAGATGTGAGATCCAGGATTGCGGTGTTCCCGCCGATCCACAAGCCTGACCAGGCGATCCCCCACAGGATCCTGGCGAGCAACAAGATTCCAAAGCCTGAACCCGTGGCGAAGATCAAGGTGGATACCACGCCGAAGAGAAGCGAGACGATGAGTAACGGTCGCCTGGGAAATCGGTCGTAAAGTGTGCCTGCAATAGGATTGGATAGCATGCGAGCGACGCGGTTGGCCCCTAGTAACACACCGACCATGGCTAGGTTTACGCCGACCTGGGAAGCGATTTGAGGTCTGGGCAGGACGGTGTAAAGCGTGCTGTCCCCTAACAAGGATACCGCCGTACCGATGCCAAGCGGTAGCAGGGTACGACGGACAACACGGGGTGGTATATCCACCTGTTGATGAAGCGTTTGAGTCATTTTCAAGCGACGGAGGCGTTTCTGAAGGCGTATGACCTACGTCTCGAATTAACGATCAGGCTCAACGGACACGACAGCATCTAGAGCGTTCACGTTCAATTGCCAGGTGCTTCCTACCGTGAATTGCGAGAACTCGGCACTGTCGGTCGTTGTATAGGTGTATGGCACGTCGTCGGCCATAAAGACGATTTCGTAGCTTTCCTCGCCCTCACCCTGCTGTTGGTCGGATTGTAAATTGACCTGCGGCCAATACGGATTCAAGTCTCCACCGCTAGCCGTGATCGTGTCAATCTCGATCCAATCCAGCATCGTGTACGAGCAATATTCTTCATACACTTCGTAGACACAATCCTGAACCACCTCGCCGTATCCGCTGCCGGTATCCAAGGTGTACGGCTCTCCACAGACTTCTTCTGCGTTGGGAGCGGGTTCATCCTGGGTGTGATGATGCTCCAGCCGGCAAGTTCCGATCTCAGCATCGGAGGGGATATCTTCTAGCCAATCCTCGTTTTCAACTTCTCCCATGGCCAGGATCGGGATGCTACGAGTCCACTCCACGCTCTGAACCTGACCGACAAATGTCTCCGTGCGAATGAAGAGGAAGAACACACCGGCCACCACGGCGAAGCAAAAAACAATCAGGCCGATAGCGAGTCCACCAGGGAAGGGTTTCCTCACAGCCGCCGTCGGTGTCGGAGGTTCGGGAGCGACGGGTTTTGCTCGCACGTCAGCTAGACTAGCACCGCATTGGGAGCAATTAAAGGCGGTGGCGTCGTTCTCGGCATGACAGGAGGGGCAGTTGACCATACCTGCGGGTGCGGTTCTATGAACGCCGACCACCCTCCCGGCTTGGCGTGCCGTCGCCCCAGTCAGATCACCGCCGCACGAGCCACAGAACTTTGCATCCCCTGGATTGCGCGTCCCGCAATAGGGACAATGGACATCGGGACCGGCTTTGGCGCGGGCGATCTTGGCCTGGTCTGTGATCAACTTCTCCTCGGCCGGCTGTTCAAATTCGACGTCATCCGGTTGTGGTGCTCCGCAACCGTTACAGAACTTATTGGGTCCTGGATTTCGTGAGTTGCAGTTAGGGCATGTCCACTCGAGCTCAACGTAGCCGACGGTCTTTCTAACCATGCTGTGTCTCCTTGTCCTGACGTGCGCCGATAGGATACCTCCACTCACCAAAATCTGCCAGAAGGGATGTGTATTGTCATTGCGAGCCCCCCTTCGACTACGCTCAGGGTCAACTACAGGGGCGAACCGATCCCCAAATTGCATGTCGGGAACTGCTTCGGCACGGAGTTCATCCTGAGCTTGACGAAGAGTGCCTCGCAATGCCATACAAGTCTGTATGATTGGCACACGAAGAGAGCGTCATTTTACACCTTGCTTTCCGCTACCATAGGGCTAGAATTAGAGTGTGGGAGCTGGCGATTCGGGGGGGCGTTTGCCAGAACCAATGCAACTCATCATGCTTCTGACGTACTGGTCGTCGAGGCGAGTGCATTCGCATGAACGATCAAGAGTGAGATCAAGGTAGTAAATTCGGACTTCCTCTACATTCCAGGAAAGGATCACAAGAAAAGAATTGAGCGACCATCATGAGCAGGATGGCGTATTTCATGCCCATTGATCTCATGCTCTTTAAAAGTCGATTCGATCTCGTTTGCTTGCACGCTTAGAACATCCCAGGAGGACAAAACATGGATATGGACGTCGAAGCATACTTGCGACCACCGGAGTTGGAGATTCCTCCATATCCCCCCAAGGTGATCACACTTTCCACTGGAGGGAAACTGGTCGTCAGACAGGCTACACGTGAGGACGTGCCGATATTGCTCAAGGCCGTAAAGCCGACGTTCGAAGTAGCCAGGGATTATTACGACATCGTCGGAGCCAGACTTTACGCGGAGCTTCTCGGTTGGCAACGTTATCGTGTGCGGGATGAGTTTTGTCTCATCGGTCAGATCCAAGGATTGCTGGTGGGGATCGTCAACACTCGTTTGGTTTCCCGAGAGGTAGGTATGAGCTACCACACCTTGGCAATCGAACGCGGTCTGCGCATCGGAGCCCACCTGTTTGCGGCCAAGATGGAGTATTCAATCGAACACATTGGTCAGGAGGAGGTCCTGATCACCGCCGAGAGCCCAATTGGGTTCCGTCGCTGGATGATCGAGTATGCTCTTGAGTCACGTGAAGGCCAGCATGAACTCGGCGGCGCCGCGCCTTATGCGTTGACACGGGAGCTGTATTTCAAAAACAAGGACCGTCTAGTGGCTGGGGAACGCCCCGTGCCACCAGAATTATTGGAAGAGGCGAAAAAGGAAATCATCGTTGCCAGCGAGGATGACATCCTGGAAAAGATCCTCGGTGTGCGCAGGAGGATGACCCCATGAGATCCGTCGTAGTTGCCGGCGCAGGTATGATCCCTTTCGAAAGGCGGGACGATGATAGTCTCGTCGATATGCTCGCTTCAGCCGGCCTGAATGCCATGGATGATGCAGGGATCGGCGATCATCCCGTCGATTCAGTGTACGTGGGCAATATGGCATCGGGTTTGTTCAACCATCAAGTTTCCGTTGCCAGCGCACTGGTTGATCGACTTAGTCTGATGCCTGCTGCGGCCGACCGCGTCGAGAATGGTCCAGCCTCAGGTGGTTCGGCGATCAAAAACGGCTTTCTCGCCGTCGCATCGGGCTACCACGATGTTGTGCTTGTCGTGGGAGGTGAAAAGATGCGCGCAGTCATCGGGCCGAAAGCCACGGACATCGTGGCTGCGATGACGCATCCGGAAGCTGAGTACATATACGGCTTGACGTTACCTGCGATGGCAGGCATGTTCACACGGCTTTACATGGAAAAATACGGCGTCACGCGTGAGCATCTTTCCATGGTGGCGATCAAGAATCAGGAAAATGGATTGCTCAACCCCTACGCTCATATCCAGATGCAGATCACAATGGAAGGCATCCTCACCCATCCTCAAGCGCACGTTAACAGCCCTGTCGTCGCGGAGCCGCTTCACCTTTACGACTGCTGTCCCGTGAGTGACGGCGCGGCCGCCGTGCTGCTGACCACGGAAGAGTTGGCAGCGAAGTGGAAAAAGCCTCCGGTAAAGATCGTTGGCGTTGGACAAGCCACGGATACCCATACACTCCACGAGCGAAGCGATCCCACGGATTTGAAAGCGGTGAGGATCGCCTCGGAGAAAGCTTTTTCGATGGCGGGAGTAAAACCTAAGGATATCGACGTTGCCGAACTACACGACGCCTTCACCATTCTAGAGATTGCGGAGAGCGAACATGCCGGTTTCTTTAAGATTGGCGAAGGCGCCAAAGCATTGGAAGAGGGGGTAACCCGCATCGGTGGAAAATTACCCATTAACCCTTCCGGAGGTCTCAAAGCACGCGGCCATCCTGTCGGTGCGACGGGCGTGGCGCAGGTGGTAGAGCTCGTCTGGCAATTACGAGGGGAAGCAGGGGAGCGACAGGTCAAAAAAGCCAAGAAGGGTTTCTCATTGAATTTCGGTGGATTTGGTAACAATGTTTTGGCCTTTGTGTTAAGGAGTGACGTATGAAGACCATCACGGCCTATAAATGTAAGAACTGTGGGTTGGTGATGTATCCACATCACTACCGCTGTCTTAATTGCAACGGGCGCGAATTCAAGGAGATGTCCCCCTCGTCTGGTGGAAAACTGGTCACCTACACCGTCATCGATCAGCTTCCGTGGGGAATAGATGAACGCGGGCGTGTGCTCGGCGTCGTCCAATTCGATAACGGCGTTAAGGCGTTGGGGTTGATCCAGTCTGAGAACCCACGCATTGGGATGAAACTGAAAGCCGATTGGGGCCCCGTCCGAGTGATTGGCGGCGAGAAAATCATGGGTCTCATCTTTCATCCGACCCGGTAATCTCGAAAACAAGGTTGTCAACTTATGATCGTCAGGCATCGCCGAATGTTTGACTCCTTGAGGTCTTTATAGCTCAACAAGAATTGTGAAAAGTGGGGGGACATTCACGTTGAGAAAAGCAATTTGCAGCACGGAGGGGACGAGGAGATGAAAATCATTGATCTTTCCATTCCGCTAGGTGTGAGTACGCCCCCCTGGCCGACATACGAGCCACTGGAAGTTAAGTACTTCAAGCGTCTTGCGCCCAACGGCGCTAACGGTCAGGTGCTCACGCATTCTAATCACCTTGGTACGCACTTGGATGGTGAGATTCATTTCTACACACCCGGGAAAGATATCGCCGCGCTCGATTTTGATTTCTTATTTGGACCGGGTGTGATCGTTGATCTTTCGGACGCCGCTGGTGACTACGACATCTACACCTCGAAGATGATTGAGGACCGCGTGGAGGTGCGGGAGGGGGATATCCTGCTGATCCATACCGGCTATCACCGCTATGGATGGGATCAGCCTGGCGCAGACGAAGTTCGTTACATGGTGAAGCATCCAGGACCGGATCGAGAGTTCGCCGAGTGGTGCAAGAAGAAGAAACTCAAATGGCTGGGAGTCGACTGCGGTAGCGCCGACCATCCAATGAATACGATCATTCGCACCTGGATGCCACGTCAGGCGAAAGAGGCGGAAGCACATTTCCAGAAAACGTACGGAGTACCGCTGGCGGAAATCTTCACCGATGATAAGTACCAACTCATGCACATCGATTTGTTCCCGCTCGGGATCATCCATGCGGAGTGTCTGGGCGGCGACATCGATCTTCTGCTCAATGAGCGTGTGGACGTCGGCTGTTTCCCATGGCGTTTTGTGGATGGCGAGGCAAGCATAAGCCGCATTGTGGCATTCGTCGACGATGCACGGTATGAAGCTTTAATGGAGAAAAAGAAATCGTTTGATCTGACGAAGTTCGGCGATTGCGTTTGCCAGCGTCCACAGTCGTAATGACAGCCTGGCGAGTTTAACTGAAAGACAATCAAAAACAGTTAAGGTCCTTTGAACTCAAAGGTGAATCTCCGTTACTCGGGCTCGCTATGAAATGAGGTCGATTTCATCAGGGGGATTTAGGAGTCACAATAAGTTCTCTCTATGGATGAGGGCTTTCTAATAGCAAGATCTTGGTTCTTATCCTGTGATGGGAGGTGGACATGACGCTACCAATGCCTGGTCTACCTAGCTTTGATTATGTCCGTGCTGAGACACCCGCTGAGGTCGTCGAGTTGCTTCGCAAAAAAGGTAAGGAAACTCGACTTCTCATGGGCGGCACGGATATCTTCATGCAGATGAGAGGGCGTGAGCTTTCGCCGGCTGTGCTTCTCGATGTGAAGGCTTTGCCGGGAATGAATTCTATCGACTTCGATTCGCAATCGGGGTTGCGTGTGGGTGCGGCTGTGACAATGAATGCCCTTGCCAAATACGAGGCTGTGAGGGCTCATTATCCGATGCTGGAAATAGCCGCCAATACGGTGGCTTCGTACCCGCTTCGAAACAGGGCCACGATCGGTGGGAATCTATGCAATGCTTCTCCCGCCGCGGATCTGGCGCCGCCGTCGCTAGTCCTTGAAGCTTCCATGATCGCCCATGGGCCGAAGGGAGAGAGGTCTATCCCCGCCACGGCGTTCTTCCGAGGGCCTGGTGAACATGTGCTTGATAAGGACGAGTTCCTAATCAGCATCGTTTATCCCGTCCCACCTGCCCGTTGGCAAGGCAGTTATCACAAACTCGGGCGTAACAAGCACGGCGATCTGGCAGTCGTTAGTGTGGCGGTGATGGCATATCCCGAGCAAAGCGCGACGAGTGGATATCTCTTTCGCCTTGCGCTCGGCTCGGTCGCACCTACGCCCATTCGAGCGCTTGAAGCCGAAGCGATCCTCGCTAAGGGGCCACTCGATGAGCAGATGTTTGAACAGGCTGCCGAAGCGGCCAAGGCGGTCAGTGCGCCGATCGATGACGTGCGCGCTTCAGCAGGTTATCGGAAGGCCATGGTAAAGGCGCTCACGTTGCGCGGTATACGAGAAGTGTGGTCGATGATGGAGAAGGAGGGTTAGATGGGAAATCATGTGATTTCACTGATGGTCAACGGCGTTCGAGAGGATGCGGAGGTGCCCTCCAACATGACTCTTCTCAGCTTGCTGCGTGATCGTATCGGGCTGATGGGTACAAAAAACGGATGCTCGGCAGGTGAATGTGGGGCTTGCACGGTGTTGATGAATGGAGAACCGATCAACGCTTGTCTGGTGCTGGCTGTGGAGGCGGCAGATGCGGAGATCCTCACAGTCGAAGGTCTGACACAGGATGGACGCCTCGATCCGGTTCAGGAAGCCTTGATCGCGCACGGCGCCGTTCAGTGTGGTTTCTGCACCCCCGGAGTCCTGATGTCTGCCCGGGCCTTGTTGGATCGAAACCCCTCACCCACAGAGGAGGAAGTCAAAAATGCATTGCGCGGCCACCTTTGCCGCTGCACGGGCTATGTACGCATTATCCACGCCGTGCAGACTGCGGCTGTAGGAGGGTGACATGAATGCGAGCATAAAAAGCGAGCAAATTCCCTCCCCGATCGGTAAGAGCGTCGCCCGCGTCGATGCACGTGAGAAGGTGACCGGTGAAGCCAAATTTGCCGACGATCTGCGCTTCGGATCCGATCTGCTCTATGGCCGCGTCGTGCGCAGCCCACATCCACATGCACGCATCAAGAAGATCGATGTCAGCAAAGCGCGTGCGTTACCCGGTGTGAAAACGGTTGTCACGGGCGAGGAGACCCAAGATCGCATCGGCTTGTATCTCAAAGATCGATATACGTTCTGTCGTGATCGGGTGCGTTACGTCGGCGATCCGGTCGTCGGCGTTGTGGCGACGAGTGAGCAGGTCGCCGAGCAAGGCTGTGATCTGGTCGAGGTCGAGTATGAGCTGCTGGAGCCAGTTCTCGACCCTGTGGAGGGATTCGACCGTGATGCGCCCCTTCTACATCCAGATCTGGGTGATTACACGGTAGCCAACTTCATCCTTCCCAGACCGGGTACCAACATCTCGAACCACTTCAAAGTGCGCAAAGGCGACGTGGATGGGGCGTGGTCGATGTGCGATGTTGTCGTGGCGCGCGAATTCCGCGTACCACATATCCAGCACGCGCCGATCGAGCCTCATGTGGCGGTCGCACTCGTCGAGCATACCGGCAAGGTCACGCTCTGGGGGAGCAGCCAATCACCGTTTGCACAGCGTAATCTGATCGCCGAAGCGTTGGGATTGTCACAAAGCGACGTGCGCGTAATTGCGCCATACGTTGGCGGTGGTTTCGGATCGAAGGCGGGCGTCTCGATGGAGGCACTGGCAGTAGTGATGGCGCGCGCGGTACCCGGGCACCCCGTCAAGCTGCGTCTCACGCGCGAAGAGGAGTTCTTCTGCGCCTTCGTGCGACAAGGATTGGTCGCGCGCATCAAAGTCGGTGCCAGCAAAGATGGCAAGCTTCAGGCCATGAAGACCGAATATTTCTGGGATGCCGGTGCCTACACGGAGTACGGTGTTAACATCACCCGTGCAGCCGGGTATTCTTCCACAGGGCCGTATGAAGTGCCTAATGTGTGGGCTGATTCGTATTGCGTCTACACCAACCATCCCGTCGGCGGACCGATGCGAGGCTTCGGAATGCCCGAGATCCATTGGGGCATCGAGCAAATCATGGATATGGTCGCCGAAGAGTTGGGGATGGACAAGGTCGAGTTCCGGTTGAAGAATTGTCTGCGCGAAGGGGCGATGACCGTCACCGGCTCAAGAATGCATCCCACAGGATTGCCGGATTGCATCACAAAGGCAGCTGAAGCCATTCAATGGGGTAAGGAGGAACCGGCGAGCGCTGCACACAAACGCCGTGGAAAGGGATTGGCCATCATGTGGAAGGCGCCGGCCATGCCTCCCAACCCCGGTTCATCTGCATGGGTGCGCTTCAATGAAGACGCCACCTTGTCGGTGGGAGTCGGCGGACAGGAGATTGGTCAGGGCGCTTTCACCATCGCTGCACAAATGGCCGCCGCTACGCTGGGCATACCGTTCGAGTGGGTGAAAGTCAGCACCCCGCTCGACACTTTATACAGCCCCTACGAGTGGCAGACGGTCGCCAGTCGTCTCACGTGGTCGATGGGGAACGCCATCGTCGCCGCCGCGAAGGACGCTCGTCGCCAGATCCTCGAATTGCTCGCCGAGCACTGGGAGGAGGACACCGAAAATCTGGACATCAAGGACGGACAGGTGATCTCCTACCGGTCGGAAGAGGTGATGTCTCTGAAGGACGTCGTGGTGTACGGCTTACCTAAAGAGGACGGTTCAGGGTGGCGAGGAGGACCCATCGTTGGAAATGGTTCCTTCATGCCCACTTACGTCACGCCGCTCGATCCGGAGACTGGCCAGGGACCGCGCGCGGTAGTGCACTTCACAACCGGTTGCCAGGCGGTCGATCTGGAGGTGGACGTCGAGACGGGACAAATCACCATCCTGCGAGTCGCTACGGCTTTCGACGTCGGTAAGGCGATCAATCCGGATCAGGTGAACGCGCAAATGGAAGGCGGGGTGGTCCAGGGGGCCAGCACGGCGTTGTTCGAGCAGCTGCAACTGGTAGGTGGCATCCCCAAGAATCCGAGCTTCACCGACTACCGCATCGCAACGAGCGTGGATATCCCGGGAGAGATCATCCCCATCATCGTTGAGGTGCCGCAAGATGACGGGCCGTGGGGGGCGCGCGGCATCGGTGAACACCCGATGGTCCCGACCGCGCCGGCGATCGCGAACGCAGTAGCCGCGGCGGTCGGCGTGCGCAGCCCTTCCTTGCCGCTCAGCGCGGAGAAAGTGTTCCTGGCGATGCAGGATGAGGGGGAAAGAGCGTAATCAAAAGAATTTCTGCCCTGCGAATTACGCCTATCGCCCGGGCCTGGTTGAACGAGACCACCGAGGCCCGGATGCTCTCTATCTTCGATCAAGTTTGCAACCTGGTCAACGCAAAGGATGAGGTGCTAGCCCTTGCAAATGCTGAGGTCGGGATGGGCCCGTTTTCGCTGTCCGTTCCAAGGATTGCCTTTCCACAGCATATCGATGAAGCCGCTACCGTTGTAGCGCATTTGGATGGGCTCCAAGTCGGGGATTTGAACTTTCAGACTGGCGATGCGGTGATTTGGAACCCACGTCCACATTGGGAAATTTTGCGCGACCAAGTCAGAAAGGTTCGGGCGAGAATTGAGGTCGTACAGGAGAGTCTTCAACTAAGCGCGCCGGAAGGTAGCCTGGCAGGGTTACTCGAGGGGTTTTCATATGGCTCTAACCATCTAAGCGTAGCGGTCGAGGCGGCACGTGAACCCGCGATGGAGTTGGTAGGTGGTTTGCGTGCAGGTGACCTCGACCTTTGCCTGAATGGCGCAAAAGCTCTGGCAGGATTGGGCGGCGGGTTGACGCCTGCAGGAGATGACTGGATCGTCGGCTGTCTTTTGGCACTCCACACTATAAAAGATGACGCGCAAGCAAAGCGTTGGGGTTCCGCAATCTTTGACGTGGCTGCCGTGCGCACGACGACGCTTTCTGTGGCTTTGCTGCGAGCTGCAGTGGGTGGCGCCTGTAGTGAGCGCTGGCATGTATTATTTGGCGCATTACTTGAGGGTGAAGATCGAGAGATACGTCAGGCTGTGAACGACCTCGCACAGCTTGGCCACACATCGGGGGCAGATTCACTAGCGGGCTTTGTTGCGCTAATAAGTGAGGGCTGAGAAGCGTTAGAACGGGTGATATTGCTATCCTGTCCCACCATTCATCATGATTGGCTTGTGGAGATACCCGTAATCTTCAGTCCGTGTATGAATGGGATCCTTCGATGAAGAAATTACTATGGTGGCTATTGTGGGTCGGCGCTGTCGGTCTAGGCGTTGCTTGCTCCACGTTTGGTGGGAAAATCTCAACACCCACAAGCTCGACCATGGGTGCAACAATCACTCCCGCTTCTCCTACTGTGGCTTTATCCCCAAAACTCACGCATCGGACGATCATCCTCCTTCAAACACCCACGCCTGATTCAGAGTTGGCCAGATATTTAATGGGTGTCGAGAGCAAACTCCGACATAGCGCGAAGGTGATTCCGGAAATGGCTTTGGGATTGGTTGATGCTTGCGATGCGCGCTTCATCATTGCATTTCCCTATCGTGAGCCTCACCGAAGGGGAGGGTTGAATCTCGTGATCGTGGGACTTCCGCGCGAACGGGACGGAGCTGTTCATTCGGGTGAGCATGAAATCCTTTGGCATTGGGGCGATGAGGGTCTATTTCCCGAACAGTGGTTGGAGATCTATCTATTTGATATATCCGTAGATGGGACTATTAGGATCCAATTTCTGATGAGGGAACCCGATGGTGCCTGGAAAACGGGTGTCGTGTCTGGTGACTGCCCTGGTGATGATCTGCAACTCACAGGCATATTTCCGCTTTCCAACCCGGATGATTTCACGCTAATCGTCACGCGTTTTAGTATGAAGGCCCCCCTCGATTTCTGGCTCCAGGATGGGGGGCAGCTCAGGCGATACCATTGGGAGCCGAGGACGGACATACTCCTGTGGTCGACAGAAGAGGTCCCAGGTAAGCTGATTGCGGTCGAATGGTCTGAAGATTCTCCCGACCACTCCGGCGATGGTATGCCGGATATGATCCTTACCTGGGATGTGTCAGGCGAGAGAATACAGTGGATCTATGAAGCGGATGGGCTAGAGTTCCGCTTCGTAGGCGAGATCGATGCCAAGTGAGGGGAATGCCAGTGGGTATGTGGCACGAATGTGGTTCATGGATGAAATGTGAGCGTGCTGCCGTTTTTGCTCATGGTTCAATGACTACGATTTAAGCTGGCGAGTACAAGATTCTCTTTGTGCTGTCATCCCGAACGAGCGGAGCGAGTGAGGAATCTCGTTTTCTCAATTGGACTTCAACGCCTCTTGGAAAAGACCCGGTTTGATTATGGCGATGTCTCGGTATGGGATTTCATTGTCCGGGTGGAAGACCTTGCTTTCTGATCACCCCCCGTTCGCCCCTTTCGGCTATGTCTCCGAATCGGACTTGAGCAGGAATGAATGCAATATTGCTTTCATATCACTCCTTGTCCAATTCCAACCATTTCCTGTAGTTCATCCTGAGCGGAGCCGGAGGCGAAGTCGAAGGATGGGAAGAATCCTATTCCCCGCACCTCTTCCGGATGGTTCCGTGACGGACTGGATACGAATTCTTGGCTATGGATTTTTCCACTGATCAGCATAAGCTCGAGTAATCTCCAAATACAGTTCGCCGAAGTTCTCACTGGGCTCGATGTGCGTGTGCTCCCACCATTCATTCCAGGTCGTGATGAAAATCCAGTCCGGATCGCTAGCGATGGCGGCCTCAAAGGTGCTGCGATAGAAGTCGCCGTTTTCGCGATCCTGCACCAACCCCTCACGCCCCGGAATGAGGCGATCGTCATAACCAGGTTGCACGGTGGCCGCCCACACCTTGGGTGGCGAATCTACTGTTAGAGCTGTGTAGTACCGGGTCAATCGGTTGGCAGCAAGAAAGGTCTGCGAGAGATCCTCGTACAGGAACACACCGTATTCATGGATACCATCGAAGACCTCAAGGTTTGTGGCTGAATAGCCAATACCGAGGCTGAAAGACTCCAGACCTTCGGCACGCAAAGTATCGAAAATTTCCTGCCAAGTTTCAATTGGGACCGTATCGGAAGCCCAAAACAAGACCAACGGCTTTCCGTTCACCTTGTAGAAAGCTGGGTGCTCGGCATAGGTCGAGAGCAGGTATCTCAGCCATCGGATGATCACATTCCTGGGCTGCGGACCGTCCCCGCGCAGGGTCTCGAAGTAGACCGTAACTGAAAAGCCTCGATCCTGCGCTAGGTCTAGCAAGGTTTCCAAGTTGCGATCGGTGTAATCCTCCGGACCCCACCAGGAGGAGATAAAACCATCGATACCTGCATCCTGAGCTTGTTCGATGTGGCGGGCGATCGACTCGGGGTCGTGCGAAGCGTAGGGTTTCGCCGGGCGATCGATGAGAATATCGCTGCCCCAATCATCAAGGCGATACCAGGGGTAGTAGAACGCCCAGATCATCCTGGGTAATGCCAAGCGCTGAATCTGCGCAGTCTCCAGGGCGAGATCTGCTTGATTGGCGAGGTCGATGCGAACGGGCAGCGTGTTCAATCCGCCGCTATCCGGGACGACACCCTCGTGCGAGATAGACGTGATTTCTTTTAATTCATCACCAACGACGTGACTGATCTGCACGAAGCTTCCATTCCAATCCCCTTTTTGAAGGACCATGGAGAACTCATGGCTGCGCGCCTCAGGCGACAGGAATAAGTCCACGACCATACCAACTGTCTCCGCCTCCGTTGGATCGTTGATGGACTGACCAAAGGAAAGACGATCGGTGCCCGCATAAGGGTGTTGTGGATTCCCGATCGAAGAGATCCGGCGTGCGGTGAGGATATTCTCCGCGGAAGTGAATTCGAGAGTTGTCCAATCGGAGGTCGATGTGAACTCTACTCGCAGGTGTAGGAAGGAAAACGAGGTCATTTGAATTGGTATCTCCGTTGGTGTAGAGGTCGGGAGGAGAGGTGTCTCCGAGGGGGTGGGTACAGCAACAGTAGGAGTTTCTGTGATTGCGGTTCTTCTGGGAGGTCCTTGGTCCGATGTGAAGAAATTCTCAATTCTTGAGCATGAGGTCATCCCGATGATGAGAATTAGAACACCCAGTCGTTTGTTTTTCATGTTCATGTGTCCTTTAACGCAGGTTTCGCAAGGGATTCGTCTACTTGCTCAAATTCGCTTGATTGTCCTTCGTGAGCAAGGTAAACGATTCCCGCCCCCAACCATGTTATTGCATTTGTAAGAAATCCTCGCCCGGTGATCTTCTCCTTCACGGTTCAGCCCTCCTCCACCAGTAGTAATCAGGACGTCATTGGAGCAATAAGGGGTAATGGAGGATGGTGGTATCTGGATTGAATGACAAATTAAATGGGTTGCATCCATTTTTCTCAACTCTGGTGGATCTTAAAGCTTAGTTTTAGCGCTGGGCTGCTGTCAACACAGCGTGGAGAACCTGTATTCCGGTGATGCGTTTCATACTGTATCCTTCAGAAGTCAGGTGAATCTCCATATGGTCATCAGGGTCTAACCCGTGATGGGGGAGATCTTGCACAGCGGCCCACAAATTCCATAAGGGGATGTCGTAGTCGTAAGCAATTTGAGCCATGATTTGGTTGAGTGGGAAGCCTTCTTCCGTGGGGTCTGCTTTCGTGGCGATAATCGGTAGAACATTATGTTCGATACTATACGCTACGATTTTGCGCATGTAGAGGTCGAAGTTTTCATTGTCGCCCGGTTTTTGATTTGAGCCAATGCTGATGAGAAGAATGCTTGGGTTATTCAGACGGAATTCGCATTCCAGAGGAATTTCTGATGGGTTGCAGCGATCGAGATCGGTCCAAAAATAGGAGAACATCGACGCAGCGACCATGTTTAAATCTACGGTGACATGAGGGCGAGACCATACCAATCTGAAATGATCGACTGTCGTCTGGAGGTATTCGTATTGCGGGGGGAGTGAAAACTCGGCCCAATTTATACGGCGAAACAGTCTATTGGGAATGCTCTGACAATCACCCACGATGGAAAATGATTGAGAGTCTCTGCCTTCTTCTAATCCGCGCAGATAGATTTCGATCGCATTTTCACGGATGACAGGAACGACTGGCCACTCACGCCAATCATTGGGCTTCAAACGTTCCCAGGCTCCAAGTTCCTGACGCTTGGCATGCTCTTGGGCAGCTGTGAAAGTTTCAACGCAAGCTTGATCTGGAGAGTTGTTTAATACAGTCGCCAGTCCATTTTCCAATAGGTACAGGTTGATAAAGGTATCCTCGGTGAACGCGTATCGAAGCAGTCTCCCCTCTGCATCAGTGTCTGACACATCCCTAACCAGTGCGACGGTTTGTCCGATTAATGAGCGATTAACAAGCAGGGCCTGCTTCTTAATTCCTTGATGAAGGGAAGTTGTCTCTATCCCGATAAACTTCACTTTTGTGGGTCGCCCTTTAATTAATACAAGTAAACTGCTTGCATCGAGGACATCCGTCACCAAGCCAAATTGGGGTTCCGCAAGTCTAGTGGCACACAAGGCTCCATCGGTAGCAAGAAACTGTTCAATCGTAGATTCTTGCTCATCGTGCGGTGTTTCCGATGCCATGCTTGGATCATCGACAGGTTGGTATGGATACTCTTTGGGTGTGTGTTGCTGTGGTGTGACACGGATCGTCTCATCATCAAAGGTTTGATCGGATGATGATGCCCCCTCGGTAGAAGCTTTATTGGCAGTCCCTCTCAAGCTCGTGTACGCAATGAATGGAAGGGTAAACATCATGATAATTGCCGCTCCAATGAGGAGTGGTTTATATTGAATTGAATCGAATAAGAAAGACTTTATCTTAATTCTCACAGGACGATCACCTGAGTGAGATTATATCGGATGATCTTTTGCCGCTCATGTTGAATTACCATCGACGTAGTTCAATAGTGGGAACTAATTCTGGTCCACATATGGTCGTTGGACAACACCTGATC
>WVZH01000481.1:0-197 GCA_011772595.1 Anaerolineales bacterium | reverse complement strand
TTTCCGGCGTTGGCCTTGCTTGCGAATAATCTGGGCCAGACGGCATTGTGGGTCGTTCGTCGTCCCATAATCGTGTCCGTCATAATCGCTTTGCTGTTATTTCTTGTATCCTGGTTTCTTATCAGAGAATGGCAGAAAGCCAGTCTTTGGACGGCTTGGGCTCCAGTGATGTTCTTCTCATATGGTCATCTTTATCA
>WVZH01000347.1:3842-4106 GCA_011772595.1 Anaerolineales bacterium | reverse complement strand
AAAAAGCCTCTTTTGCCATCGATTTATTGACATTACTGGACTAAGCTCGGCAGTATTTTGGGGGATTTGCGCTTATTTTGTGTTTTTTAAATAGTGAGTTAAGGGCAGATAATGACTGCAAAGGAAGAAGGTCTATTTCCAGGAGTGGCCCTTTACTCTGGAAATCCCATCCGCTGGACAAGGTCGTCAAATCGTGGGTCCGACCGGAGCGAGTCCCATGAGGAAGATGTCTTGAGCCAAATCATGTCAAAGTTCCGTTCTTGG
>WVZH01000347.1:2392-3836 GCA_011772595.1 Anaerolineales bacterium | reverse complement strand
GGCAAAACATATTCACTCGTGGCTCTTTCCTGTAATTCTTGAAGCAGTGTCTCGGCCTCGTCTTTCCTGCCTGACAAAGCATAAGCTCTGGCGAGCAGCGTCACCAATTCCGGTGTGCGCTCGGCGATACTTATACCCTTCTCGGCAGATGCGATCGCCTCCGGGTACATAGACGTGGACAGATAATCTCTTACCATATAGGCGATTGTTCTCACAGAACCTGGATCCAACTGCAGCGTTTTCTCACGTTGTCCTATGGCTTGCTCAACCTGTCCGGAATCCATATATATAAGCGCAAGCTGATTGTTGACCGGATGTGAAAGTGGATCAAGTTTCACGGCTGTTTGCATCATGTCAATAGCCTCATCAAAACGCCCAGCCACGACCAGATACCAGGCAAGGCCGTGGTATCCGCTTTTGTGGTTTGGATTAAGCTCGATGGCTCGCTCCAGACTCAGCTTGGCTTTTCCCCAATCCCAGTCATACATCAGAGCTATCCAGCCTACCGCAGCATGGGCCTGCGCACATGTCTCATCTAACTGAATCGCCGTATTCGCAGCTGTCTTGGCTCTGGCGAAGCTCTCATGTGGTGCGGCGCCTCCCAATCCCCAGATTGAAGGGACCCAATAAGCGGCCGAAAGCCATGCATAGGCTTCAGCGTAATCTGGCTCTATCTCGATAGCCTGCTTAAAGTAGTCAGCGGCTGTTTTCAAACTTTCTTCAGTTTGCTTTTCTATGAAAAATCTGCCCTTAAGATATGCCTCGTATGCCTTAGGATTGACCGACTCTGTGCGTGTGATGCGCCTTTCTTCTTCAGGAGTGAGGGCAATCTCGATTTCCCGCGCGATGGCGAGCGTTACTTGGCTTTGTAGGGCCAGAATGTTGCTGAACGTGCCCTGGAAAAAATCGCCCCAAATCCGTTCGTCCGTCCTGCCGTCAATCAGCCTCGCTGTAACCTGCACATCTTCGCCCGCGCGAATAACAGAACCTTCGATGAGCGCATCGACCCCAAGGTCTTGCGCGATCTCGCGCATCGGTTTGGAGACGTTCTTGTACTGCATGGCTGATGTACGCGAGATTACTGTCAGTGCCTTGATTTTTCCAAGCTGGGTAATCAACGCGTCTGTCATGCCGTCTACGAACCATTCCTCGCCGGCCTCACTGGAAATGCTCGTGAACGGCAATACTGCAATCTTCTCGATGGGCGCCTGTGCTGTTTCTATCGGTTTCGCCGCCGGCTCCGAGTCAGGCGCCTCTGGGAAATTCATGCGCTCAACAAGATCGTCAAATCGTGGATCGGACCGCAGTGAGTCCCAGTACGAACCCCAGGACGAACGTGTTCTGAGCCACAACATGCCCGAGTTCCGTTCTTGGTAGGCCTTTTCGAGCCACCGAAACGCTTCATCCGTATTTCCGAGGCTCGTATAGAGCCCGGCGAAGGCCC
>WVZH01000347.1:0-2365 GCA_011772595.1 Anaerolineales bacterium | reverse complement strand
GTCTTGGCCTCGTCTTTCCTGCCTCATAAAGCATAAGCTCTTCCAAGTTCGGCAACCAAATCCGGTCTGCGCCCGGCGAGATTCATGACTCTCTCGAGGGTAGCGACCGCTTCCGAGTACATGGACATGCATACATAGTCTTCTGCCAGATCATCCATTGCTACTACAAAATCTGGGGCCAATTCCAGCGTTTTCTTGCGTTGTTCTATGGCTCGTTCAACCTGTCCGGAAAACCTATACATGTGCGCAAGGTCATTGTTGAGCAGATGTGAAAGTGGATCAAGTTTCACGGCTGTTTGCATCGCTTCAATAGCCTCATCAAAACGCCCCGCCACAACCAGATACCAGGCAAGACCGTGGTATCCGTACCTGTAGTTTGGATTAAGCTCGATGGCTCGCTCGAAACTCAGCTTGGCTTTTTGCCAGTCCCAGTCATAATAAAGAGATATCCAGCCCACAGCACCATGGGCCTCAGCGCATGTCTCATCTAACTGAATCGCCGTATTTGCAGCCGTCTTGGCTCTGGCGAAGCTCTCATGCGGTGTGGCGTATCCCCAAAGTGAAGGGACACAATAAGCAGCCGAAAGCCATGCATAGGCCTCAGCGTAATCTGGCTCTATCTCGATAGCCTGCTTAAAGTAGTCAGCGGCCGTTTTGAAACTTTCTTCAGTGAGCTTCTCAAAGAAGAAGATGCCCTTGAGATATGCCTCATAGGCTTCGGGATTGACAGTCTCCGTGCGCGTGATTCGCACTTCTTCCTCGGGTGTGAGTGCAGCCTCGATTTCCCGCGCGATGGCCAGCGTCACTTCGCTTTGCAGCGCCAGGATGTTGGTGAGAGTTCCCGTGTAGTTATCCGACCAGAGATGGGCATCGGTCCTTCCATCGACGAGCTGCGCCGTCACACGTACATCATTGCCCGCCTTCAGGACCGACCCCTCAATGACGGCATCGACACCGAGTTCCTTGGCGATTTCCGGTATCACCTTGTCTGTATCTTTGTATTGCATGGCCGAAGTGCGGGAGATGACTCTGAGGGCCTTGATTTTACCGAGTTCGGCGCTCAGGGCATCGGTCATGCCATCGACGAAGTATTCCTGCTCCGGGTCGCCGGAAAGATTCTCGAATGGCAGCACTACAATCGCCTTGATGGGGCCTGCTATGGGCAGCGAAATGGGTTTTCCTTCAGGCTTTCCGGCAGGCCTGCCCAATTTGAGCCCTATTATGAATCCAAAGAGTACCAGGAGGATCACGGCTGCGCCAGTGACGAGCCAGGGCAATACACGCCTCGACCAGGCCTTGGGTTTAGCTCGGCCTGCTTCTACGGGTTTCGTTGGCAGCGTTGGGCGCTGCAATTCGACCGTTGTGTCTTCGAGTGTGATGGCAATATCACCGATATCGCGCAAACGGCGACGTGGCTCCTTGTCCAGACAGTGGCGTAGTAAATACTGAATGTTTGCCGGCGTGCTCTCGGGCAGCGCCTGCCAGTCAGGCTCTGTTTGCAGAATGTTGGCCAGCGTATCGGAAATCGTCTCGCCTCTGAAAGGCAACCTAGCGGTCAGCATTTCGTACAGGATACAGCCGAACGCCCAGATGTCGCTGCGCTTATCGGTTGCCTTACCTCGGGCCTGCTCCGGACTCATATAAGCTGGCGTGCCAATCACCCTGCCCGGCTCGGTGACAGTGCTCTGCTGGTCCAAAGCTTCACCGCCGACCGCCTTGGCTAAGCCAAAGTCTAAGACCTTGACTTTGCCATCCGGTGTGATCTTGATATTGCCGGGCTTGAGGTCACGGTGAATCACGTCATGCTCGTGCGCTGCGGCCACTGCTTCGGCTATCTGCAGGGCTATTGTTAACGCCTCTTCCAGCTTAAGTGGCTTCTTCGCTATTCGCTCAGCTAATGTCTGGCCGGGAACGTATTCGAGGACCAGGTGAACGACGCCCTCAGCCTCTTCCAGTTCGTCGTGGATAGTGGCAATGTTCGGGTGATTCAACGAGGCCAGAACTCGTGCCTCGCGAGAGAAACGCGATCGCGTCTTAGGGTCGCCCATTACTTCGGCCGGCAGGCTCTTGATGGCTACGGGACGGTCGAGCTTGGTATCGTGGGCTAAGTAAACCACTCCCACAGCCCCACGGCCAAGCTCCCGTTCGATACGGAACTGACCTATCTGCTCACCCGGCGCCGAACCGCTGAAACTGGCAGTTAGAAGGTCTTCTTCCTTACCCGGCCGCTTGTCATTTTTTTCTTCGACATCGCTCATCAGCATCTCACTTTCAAGCCATACACTACCCAAAATTCCCCAATCCGTCAATGTTGAAAGCCCAAAATTCCGTGTCAGTCCGTCCTGCTACGGCACGCTGGGCCGCG
>WVZH01000572.1 GCA_011772595.1 Anaerolineales bacterium | reverse complement strand
GGGACCTGGCGCACACGCCAATTGATCTTACATTATCCTGAAGATTTTCTCTTTCCAGAGTGGTATCTTGACTACCACTCGTCACCTGAATTCAAGGAAGTAGTGACCGAAATTGACAGAGGTATATTGGCAATACCGCAAAAGTTGCTATGTAATTGACAGGAGAGGTTCTCATGGCAAACTAGTACATCGGGGCATAAATGAGCCTCCGGTTCAGGCAGCCAGTGCTCGCCCGGTGTAAGTCCATTTGAAGGGCTTGGCCAACGTCTTGTTGAAATACTCGATGAAGGCCAAGATACGTTGACGTAGGTCTTCGACCGAAGAGAAGCTGGCTCGCTTCAATAAACGGCGGACCAGAATACTGAACCATATTTCGACCTGATTCAACCAGGAGGCACGTTTGGGTGTGTACACAAAGCGAATCCGGTGGCCGGGGTGTCGCAGGAAAGCGGCACGTGTCTCCATGGATTTCAAGATGCCAGACTTGCCTTTGACGCCCAGATCCTCCTTGATCCCACAATGCCGGGCAACCAAGCGCACCAGGGACTCAGATTGATGAACGTTCAATTGATCAGCCACGAAGATCCAAGTCGCCTGCGGGTCGGTCGCCAGGGTTCGTTCCACATGAGCGGCGAAGTCGGCTTCGGTGCGCGTGGGCCCCAGCGAGGGCACAATCACTTGTCCGAGAGCCACCTCAAAGCTGGCGATCAAGCACAGCGTATCGTGGCGGGCATACTCGAACTCGCGTCGTTCCACCCAGCCGGGCCGCGTTGGTTTGGTAGGATGCGAGCGCTCCAGGGCTTGGATGCCGGTTTTCTCATCCACGCTCACCGTGTGCACCCCCATTTCATAGTTGCTCCGGGCATCCAGGTACGTCGTGCACACCACCTGAACCTCCTGCTCGAAAGCCTCTGGGTCTTCAGGCGCGGCGTTCTTCCAATATCGGCTCAGATGAGGCTTGATATCCGCTTCTTTTTAAAAATCGCCCTACACTGCGAGGGGAAATGCTACTCACGATCTCGCGTTTGATGACTTCATCCGCCAATTCCCGGGGCGTCCAATGCGTCACCGGCCGCTCCGAGTCCTGCGGGTCTTCACAAGCCACCGCCATAATCTGGGCGATCTGTTCCGCTTCAAAGACCCCGGGCGCCCCCGGACGCGGTTCGTCGGCCAGGACTTGCTCCATCAACTCGGTCAAGGTCTTGTCGTCTATCCCTTCCCCTTCCGCTACAAGCAAACCCGGGGCAGCATCTACCCACCGCTCTCGCCAAGTACGCACAGTACCTCGTTGGATGTTCAAACCTCTTCCAATCTGCTGGTTGTTGACACCCTTGGCTGCTTCTAACACGATCTTGCAGCGGCGCACTAACCGCTGGGGGCTGGTCTCGCGGCGTACCAACCGTTCCAAAATCTCGCGTTGCTTACAAGTCAATTCGATTGAGCTGGCTTGGGGCCCAGGCATTCCCGTCACTCCTTCATCCATATTTGTCAGGCCCCTATTATACTATAGAACTGGTTGATCATTTATGCCGCGATGTACTAGGATAATTATCGGGGCTCGGAATCTTGGAGACAAT
>WVZH01000574.1:1009-1401 GCA_011772595.1 Anaerolineales bacterium | reverse complement strand
TCCCATGAGATATAGCTCTTGTGGCTACGACGGCTCAGCCAGTATCGCCAGGCTTTCTTGGCGTGCATGAAGATCGCCTCGAGCCTCCGAGAATTGTCCCGAACGGCATAATACTGAAAGTGCCCTCGGAGTTTCTGACACAGAATCCGATGCTGCTCTATCAGCGGTCTGTGCCGATTGCTACGGCACCACTGCCATAGGGACTTCTTAGCCCGACGTAGCATTTTGCGTGCTGTTTTGCGTTTGATCACCCAGGCACCTCGGCGTGATTTGGTCCAGTAGTGGGTAAATCCGAGAAACTCGAATGTGCCGTTCCCACCGTCGGAGTTGTTCTTTGAGCCTGGCCTCTTGAACCGAACCAGCGCCGTTTTCGTCGAATGAATGGTCAGCCC
>WVZH01000574.1:338-950 GCA_011772595.1 Anaerolineales bacterium | reverse complement strand
TGGCTAGCATCGGTGAGATGACTCCCCCTTGTGGGGTCCCTTTGTCCGGGTATGTGAGGATGGCTTCGTCCAGCACCCCCGCATTGAGCCACTTGCCGATCAGCCGCACGATGCCCCCATCGTTGACCCGCTTCTTGATAAAAGCCCTGAGCAGCCCATGGTCCAAGTTGTCGAAGCATCCACTGACATCTGCCTCCACTATCCAGCCGACATTCATACGCCCACACTGCTGGCGAAGCTCCTCCAAGGCCTGATGGGCACTGCGTCCCGGCCGAAAGCCGTAGGAGAAATCATGGAACTCCTGCTCGTAGATCGCCCCTAACAGCATGACCACCGCCCGTTGGACCATCTTGTCCTCAAAGGTGGGCTTGCCGATGGGACGCTTGCCCCCATCTTCCTTCTCAAGCCATGCCCGCTCCACAGGCGGTGGCTTGTACCGCCCGTTTCGCAAACGCTCGTGGAGACTCTGGAGGTTCTCCTCAAGGCGCTCGGCATACTCTCGGGCCGTCACCCCATCTATGCCTGCCGCACGATCCTTCCGCGTCAGACAATAGGCCTCCCTCAGAAACTCCACATCAATCAAATGCACAAGCGTCGTGAATACCATCTCCG
>WVZH01000574.1:0-253 GCA_011772595.1 Anaerolineales bacterium | reverse complement strand
TTGGGCCTCGGTTCCCCACCTTCATCGGTACTATGCTCGGCTAAGACTGCCTGCTGCCCTTCTCAGGGTCCTTCACTCCTCGCTCGTTCCCCGATACCTTGCCTGCTCCCTTGGTATTTGTGTCTCCCCCCCACACACGGGTAGGACTCACTGTGAGGCGGAAGCAACCTCACCAGCGCCAGGGCTCTTGATCAGCCGGTACCCCTGATCTTCCGGCTATCTCGGCAAGGAGACAACAGGCCCTCCCAAGTTC
>WVZH01000343.1:42618-81282 GCA_011772595.1 Anaerolineales bacterium | reverse complement strand
ACATCACGAACCGCCCCTACGTTTTTTGACCGGGGTGCTTCTTGTAATGTGTGAAGGGCGAAGTCTCTTATTCCCGAGCGCAAACGGCGTAATGCCCGCCTTCAGAATGCATACGAAAGAAATCCTCATGCTGGCGCGTCTAATAGTGAAGATCAATTTGATCCCACCGTTGTAATGATTGTTGGGAAGGAAGAAGATGAATTTGCTAAGTGAAACGATGGGTGTGGAACAGTGGCTAGCCGTCTTGCGCATTGGTATCGGTTTGTGGTGGTTGAAGAGCGTTTTCCATAAAAACCTGGGCGATTTCGTTAATGGGGGGATGGCCACTTGGACGACGGATCTGGCGGGCAGTCATCCATGGACTGGTTTTGGGAATGCCATGAAGGGCCTCGTCTCTGGCACTGCATCCTGGCTTCCGTACTTGGTGCTACTTGGCGAGCTCGCCGTTGGTGTAGGTTTGACGTTGGGCTTTCTGACGCCGGTGTCCGCCATTGTCGCCATATTTCTTAATCTTAACTACCTGCTCCTCGCAGGTGTGAAACCGAAAGAACCTAGCTTGAACCCATGCTTCCGTGTCGAGCAAGGCCAAAACTGGACCATGATTGTGGCTGAATTGGTGCTCCTCGCCACAGGCGCCGGTGCGGTTTGGAGTTTGGATAGCCTGTTGGGTTTGTTCTAAGGGTTGGAATTGCCCCTGTCTCACCTCTGGGTTCGATTTACAATTTGGGTTAAGCCAACACCGCCCCGTCGGTAGCCGACGGGGCAGTGGAATAACAGTCTTCGTCGAAGGCTTAACATCCTCGCGCTTGGGACTCCTTGCGCGTCAGGCAGACACCTCTTCTTCGACTTTAACTGATGTGCTTTTGTCGAATCGCTGGAAGATCACACCATCGTTCTCGTTGTGATCGACGATCACAGTATCGCCGTCCACGAATTCACCTTGAAGGATCTTCACGGAGAGCGGGCTCTCGACATACTTTTGCAGCGCCCTGCGCAATGGTCGGGCGCCGAATGCCGGATCGTACCCCGCGTCTGCCAGCCATTTTCGTGCAGCGTCGCTCAGCTCGACGACCAAACCGTGTTCAGCCAAGCGTTCCTGGATTTGTTTCATCTGTAGATTGACGATTTGCTCCATCTGATCCGGCATCAGTGGGGAGAAGATGATGATCTCGTCGATGCGGTTGAGAAACTCGGGTCGGAAAGTGTCTTTCAGGGCCTTCTCGATCTTCTCTTCGGCTTTCCGTTCGTCGGTCAATCCACCCTGGCCGTGGAAACCCAGAGTCCCCGCGTGAGTGACAAATTCCGTGCCCAGGTTGGAGGTCATGATCAAGACGGTATTGCGGAAGTCAACGACGCGTCCCTGACCATCCGTCAGTCGTCCGTCATCCAGGATTTGCAGAAGCGCATTCCATACTTCCGGATGGGCTTTTTCGATCTCGTCGAAGAGGATCACACGATAAGGACGGCGACGGACGGCTTCGGTGAGTTGCCCCCCTTCTTCATAGCCAACGTAGCCCGGAGGGGCGCCAAACAAACGCGAGACCGCGTGTTGTTCACGATATTCGCTCATGTCGATGCGCACCAGGGCGTCTTCATCGTCGAACATGAATTCCGCCAGCGCCTTGGCCATTTCTGTTTTACCAACGCCGGAGGAGCCCAGGAAGATAAAAGATCCGATCGGTCGTCGAGGATCTTTGAGGCCCGCCCGAGCGCGTCGTATGGCATCGGCGAGGGCGTGAATGGCTTCGTCCTGTCCGACGATACGCTCGTGAATCCGTTGTTCCATGTGCAGTAACTTCTCGGCTTCGGTCTCCATCATCTGGCTGACTGGGATACCAGTCCACATGTGCACGACTTCAGCGATGTCGTTTTCATCAACGACTTCGTCGAGTTGGTGTTCGGACTCCCAGGCGTCACGCTTCTCGCGAAAGTCTTTCTCAATGCGCATACGCTGTGCCTTCTTATCTGCGGCACGTTCATAGTCCCGTTCCAGACCGGCGGTCTCTTCCTCGGCCAACAAGCGGTCGATCTCGGCTTTCATTTCTTTGAGGTCGTCGGGGAGTGAGTAAAGCGCCACGCGCAGCTTTGCGGCGGCTTCGTCCATCAGGTCGATGGCCTTATCAGGCAGGTGACGGTCGGTGACGTAACGTTGAGAAAGCCGAGTTGCGGCAACGAGCGCGTCGTCGGAGAAGCGAACCTTGTGGTGTGCCTCGTAGCGGTCGCGTAGGCCCTGTAGCATCTCGATGGTCTCTTCCACAGTGGGTTCGTCAACGTATACTGGCGCAAAGCGTCGTTCTAGGGCGGCGTCCTTCTCGATGTACTTGTGATACTCGTCGAGCGTGGTGGCGCCGATACACTGCAGTTCGCCCCTCGACAACGCCGGCTTGAGCATGTTGGACGCATCCATGGCCCCCTGTGCGGCGCCTGCGCCGACCACGGTGTGTAGCTCGTCGATCATTAGGATAACGTCGCCCTCGGCACGCTGAATCTCTTCAATTGCTGCCTTGAGGCGCTCCTCGAATTCGCCTCGGAAACGCGAGCCAGCGATCATGGCGCCTAGATCGAGGGAAACGACCCGCTTGCCGCTCAGGATCTCGGGCACGTCGTTGTTGGCGATCTTCTGCGCCAGGCCCTCCACGATAGCGGTTTTTCCTACCCCCGCTTCCCCAATCAATACCGGGTTGTTTTTTGTGCGTCTGGAAAGGATCTGGATGAGGCGCAGAATCTCTTGGTCTCGACCGATTACGGGATCGAGCTTGCCTTCCTTCGCTAATTGCGTCAGATTGCGTGAATATTTTTCCAGTGTGCGATATCGTGATTCAGCCTTGCGATCGGTCACGCGTTGTCCACCGCGTGTCTCTTTAATGGCGTTGTAGACACGATCCTTGGTAATACCCTCCTCGGCTAACAAGCGGGAGATAGCAGTGTTTCGCTCCGATAAGATGGCCAGAAAGAGGTGTTCCGTGGAGATGTACTCGTCGTCAAGCCGGCTGGCCTCCTGGTTGGCCATGTCAACCACACGTTTAACCCGCGGGGTTATGAAGATCTGTCCCGCGCCTCCGCCATAAATGTTGGCTTTGGATGTGTTACGTAGTTGGTTATCGATGCGGTCAGCCAGATTTTCGATGTCAATGTTAAGCCGTTCCAGGATTTGTGAAATCACCCCTTGTGGCTGTTCGATGAGGGCTAAAAGGATGTGTTCGGTGTCGATCTGATTGTGACCGTAGCGCTGAATGATCTCTGCAGCGCGCTGCGCGGCGTCCTGGGCACGCTCGGTGAAGCGATCGAAACGCATCATGGGTACCTTCCTTGTGGTACGCGACTAAAGCGCACCTCTAACCCCAATTATAACCATCGAATTGGGATGATAGCATAAGAAATATGTTTGAAGCTACCATGACCGATTCCGGGGAAATGTCCCTCGAGTTTCGCACATGCGTACTGTGGGTGAAGCGGTTGCGGCTTTAGGTCGGACGATCGATTGTAGGCTAGCCGTAAGGTGAGAAAAGAAGCGAATGGAATAATATGGATTTGCATGTGCATGATGTTTGGATGAAGGGAAATCTGGTATTACGAGAATTCGTCGGTTTATTACACGAGACACCAAGGGATAGGGACTGGGGCGCTCGCTTTTCCCAACAACTTGCTCCTCAGCTTCTTGATAGCGTCACAGATCCCAATAGTTAATTGGGGTGGGTTCATCTTGCAGATAACGCCATTCGTACTTGTCTCACTCGCTGTGACTGTCTTCATCGCAGGGATGGCAGTTTTTCTCTACCGCAAAGGGACGGTTCAAGCTGCCAGACCGGCTTCTGCGATCTTGTGCCTATTTTGTGCGGTTTGGATGTTGGGCGCTACGCTTGAATCGGCAAGCCTTTCGTTGTCCACCAAGCTTTTTTGGGAGAATGTGCAACTTGTTGGTATCCTCATGCTCCCGTCGACGTGGTTCATTTTCATCAATCGCTATACCCAAAAAGATGGGTGGCTGACAAGAAAAGTCCTTTGCGCACTTGGTGTTCCCCCGATTATCTTTTTTGCCCTGATCCTGACAAATCCGTCACATCATATTTTCTGGTCTGAGATCTCTTATGACTCACTCCACCCTGCTTCAGAGTTGATTACGGTAGGGGGCGCTGGATATTGGGCCTTCATTCTCTATTCCTACACACTGATCGGCGTGGGGGTATTCTTATTGGTCCGCATGCTCATCCGCTCTCAGCGGTTGTATCGCTGGCAAGCGATCCTCGTTCTCTTTGCTGTCAGTGTGACATGGGGGATCAACATCTTAGAAAATATTGGCGTCCTGCAATGGAGATTTGTCGACCCCACAGCCTTGATTATGTTCATCACCATACCCGCCACAGTTTGGGGGATTCGACATTTGCGAACGAGAGCGATCATCCCAGTTGCGCGCGGTGCAATCATCGATGGCATGAGCGATGGGGTTATTGTGTTGGATGCGGGGGGTCGCATCATCTATTTGAATCCGGCTGCCGATCGTCTTTTTGAGGCTGCTTCGGTCGAGACGGCTGTCTCCAATATGGAATCGATTTGGCCTGGGTTACTGGAATTGGTCGCCAGTTTACCAGAAGACGCTGAGGTCGGAAGTGAGGTCACGCTCTATCCGCATGCGGAGGAGCACACCTATGACGTGCGCATCTCTCCTGTGGAAGACATGCACGGTCAGATCGTGAGCCGTCTGGTGGTCCTGCGGGACATCAGTGAACGAAAGCAAGCAGAGGCTATGGTTCTTGAGAGCGAAGAACGCTATCGTTTGCTTGCCGAGAACTCCACGGATCTGATCACACGCCATGACCCGCACGGCGTATTTCTGTATGCCTCTCCGGCTTGCTTCACAATTCTAGGCTATGAACCGGAAGAATTGACGGGAAGCTCGATCTTTGATTTCATCCATCAAGACGACCAGGAAACCATTCTTAAGTCTCATGTAAAGATATTGAGTGAGGGAAGAACGCGCACCATCAGCTATCGCTTGCNNGGGCGAAACGGCGGAGGTCCCGTAGAGATCATCTCGGTCTCGCGGGACATCACAGAGAGGAAAATCGCCGAGCAAGCGTTGCTTGCGGAGCGAGAACGTTTGGTAGTCACACTACAAAGCATTGGAGATGGCGTTCTGGGGTTGGATTCTATCGGACGCGTGGTGCTCGCCAATGCGCAGGCGGAGGAATTCCTCTCGGCTCTTGCCGGTGCGGGGCTCGGAGATGTCATCACGAAGCTCGGTGGTCGATCACTCGAATCGCTTTTACTTCCACCGCCGCGGGGCAAGACGTGCCACGAAATCGATATCGCCGAACCCAATCCGCAAACCTTTGAGGTGTCCGCCCAGCCGATGGGTGAGGAACCGCGCTCGAATGGATGGGTGTTGGTGATTCGAGACGTAACGGGTGAGCGGGCGATACAACATCGTATCCAGCTTCAAGAACGGCTCGCGGCGGTGGGTCAGCTGGCGGCTGGGATTGCCCACGATTTCAACAACATTCTCGGAGCGATTATCCTTTATAGTGAAATGGCCTTGCAGACCTCAAAACTCAGCGCGAAGAACCGTGAGCGATTAACCACAATCTTCCAACAGGCTGAGCGAGCGGCCACATTGACACGACAGATTCTGGACTTTAGCCGCAGGACCGTGATGGATCAGGCTCCGATGGATTTGGCGACTTTCCTCATGGAAACCGAGAAACTGCTCTCGAGAACCTTACGCGAGAATATCCGCATCGATCTTAGTTTGCAGGACGAGAATTTTGTGGTAAGCGCCGACCCCACGCGTATCCAGCAAATCATAATGAATCTAGCTCTCAACGCGCAAGACGCCATGCCGAAAGGCGGTGAGCTGTGCTTCGAACTCTCACGATTGCGGGTGATCGAAGGTGAGCCACCCCCATACCGAGATATGGCTCCAGGAATGTGGGTTCAGTTACGGGTTTCTGATACCGGTGTGGGGATTCCTCCGGAGATCACGCCGCACATATTTGAACCCTTCTACACAACGAAAGATCCCGGCGATGGCAGTGGCTTGGGATTGGCACAGGTGTATGGCATCGTCAAGCAACATGGTGGCTTTATCGACGTGGATAGTCACCTAGGTATGGGGACGACGTTTATCATTTACCTACCCGCACTCGAGGTGCCAGTAGAGTACTCGGATACACTCCCCATGGCCATTTCTGCAGACGGTCGTAAGGAACTCATCCTGGTCGTGGAGGATGACGAGGCGACGCTGAACGCCGTACATGAGATTCTGGAGACGTTGAACTACCGCGTGCTGACGGCGACCGATGGTCGTCAAGCGCTGGATATTATTGAGAGTTTCAATGGCGGCGTCGATCTGGTGCTCAGCGATTTGGTCATGCCCGAAATGGGCGGTGTCGCTCTGTACCAGGAACTTGAGGGTCGTAGTTTTAGCACCAAGGTTATCTTCATGACCGGCTATCCGCTCGGTGCTGGAACCAGGGAGTTGCTGGATCACAAAAAGGTAACCTGGCTTCAAAAGCCTATTCGCTCAGAGACTTTGGCGCGGGTGATTCAAGACGCGCTAAATGGGGGTTCTTGAAGAGCACGCTAAGGCTTTAAAACGGCGATCGCCATTCCATCTCCCGCAGGAAAGACGTGAGCGATCAGCCTGGGCTCGTTCGCCATCCGTTGGTTAAAAGCTCGCATGGTCTGGGTCTGACTCTCGTGGTTGGCGGGGTCGGTAATGGCACCGTGACGGAAAACATTGTGGGCGGCGATAACGCCACCTGGATTAATGTTAGCCAAAGCCCAATCGAGGTACGCTGGGTAACTCTCTTTTTCGGCGTCGATGAAAATAAGGTCGAATGGACCCTCCTTGCGCAAGAGAGGCAACATCTCGTGGGCATCGCCAATACGAACTTCCACTCGGTCCGACACTCCCGCTAGGTTGAAATGCTCCTTGGCGACGGCAGCGTGCCGAGCTTCTTTTTCCAAGGTGATCAATCGGCCTCCCGGTGGCAGTCCGCGTGCGATCCAAACACCGCTATAGCCGCCCAACGTGCCGACTTCGAGCGCTAACTGGGCACCCGATGCGGCGGTCAGGAATTGTAGGAAGCGTCCTTCCTCCGGTTTCACGGAAATGGCGGGCAGCCCCTTGGCAGGCGTCTGTTCACGTATCTTCTTCAATACCTCATCTTCTGCAGCAAATGTTCGTCGGAGGTAGCTTTCTAATTCGTCGTTGTATGTTGGCATAGCATTCTTTCATGGATCAGGGGCCTAATCCCTGGTCCCTAATCTCGAATCCCTTGAATTATACCTTTCGCCTTCAGTACAATCTTTTTTGTTATGTCCTCGTCTCTGGCAGATGCGCTTCTGGCTTGGTATCGCGAAAACGCCCGTGATCTCCCCTGGCGGCGAACACAGGACCCATATGCCATTTGGGTGGCGGAGGTCATGCTGCAGCAAACTCGCGTGGAGACGGTTATTCCCTACTACCAACGTTGGATGGAGTGCTTTCCGACGGTGCGTGATCTTGCGGCGGCCGATCGTGACCAAGTCTTGTCCCTGTGGGAGGGCTTGGGTTATTACCGCCGAGCGCATCACTTGCATCAGGCGGCGCAAGAAGTCGTGGCGAAATTTGATGGTGAATTACCCTGTAGCGTCGACGAACTAGTGCGGTTGCCTGGGATTGGAAAATATACGGCGGCGGCTATATCTGCGATCGCGTTCAATCAAGACGTTGTGCCATTGGATGGTAACTTGCGCAGAGTTCTATCGCGTCTGGGCGATTTAGAAGTCGATCCTCGTACAGCGGAGGGTGAGCGAAGCCTGGTCACGTGGGCGCTTGACGCGCTTCCCAGTGGTCGCGCTTCCGCCTTCAACCAAGCGCTGATGGATCTAGGTGCAACCCTGTGTACACCACGTTCACCCGTATGTGCATCTTGCCCCATCGCCACAGCCTGTCTTAGCTTTCAACGTGGCGTTCAAGCGGCACGCCCAGTGCGCACGCCGCGCCGCTCGATCCCTCACCGCACAGTTACCGCTGGTGTGCTGTGGCGAGAGGGGAAGGTCCTGATCTGTCGCCGTCCAGAGGGGGAACTGTTGGGAGGATTGTGGGAATTCCCGGGTGGGACACAAGAGTCCGGTGAATCGCTGAAGGCGTGTCTTCGTAGGGAGTTGGTGGAGGAGTTGGGAATTGTGGTAGAGCCCGGTAATTCTCTAGGCGTTTTTAACCACGCGTACACTCATTTTCGGATCACGTTGCATACCTTCGAATGCCGCATCCTTTCGGGTGAGCCGCAGGCGCTTGAGCACAGTGACGTTCGCTGGGTTGAGCTCCAGAGTCTGAGCGATTACCCAATGGGCAAGGTCGACCGGCAGATCGCACGGTTAATTGTCTCTCGGGATAACTAGGTTGGCCTTGGGAGACGAGGGTCTGCACGACTGGTGTGCACCAGATAGACGCCAAGGAGCACCGCCAGACCTCCAGCAACCTGCCAGATGTCTAGCGTTTCCCCAAGCAATGCCCCCGCCAAGATGGCGGTGATAACCGGTTGGCCCAACAACGTGGGCGATACCAGCGTAGCGGGAAGATGCCCAAGTGCGTAATTGATGGCTAAGTAACCTAGCACCTGCGACACCAATCCCATCCCAAGGAAATTGAGGTAGGTGAGTTTGGAATATCCGAATAGTGGTTGGCGCAGTGCGAGCACCAACGCCAAGAGTGCCATCGAAGAGCTGATGGCCGAGAGCCAGAAGGAACTTAGCGAATCAAGTCGCTCTCGGGCGCGCTGGGTGACGAGGATATAGCTTCCGTAGAAAAAACCGGCCAGAAGACCGAACAAGGTGCCCAGACCGAGCGAGGTCGCGCGAATGGCATCGAGACCCAGGACCACGACGGCGCCTATCATGGCTAAGACGAGCCCCCCCCAGAACTTGGTGTCGCGTCGTTCCCGAAAGAATAGGAAGGCACCCACCCCCACCCAGAGGGGAGCCGTGTTCGCCAGCAAGGTGGGATTGGTAGCGCCGCTAAGCATGACGCCGGTTGCCCACAGGGCAAGATCGGCAGCGAATAAAACACCGCCGAGGAGGGCGATACGCACTTCCCGTTGTGGTAGTCTCCCATTCCGGCGGGTTCGTCGGTAAAAAGGTATGGCCATAGCGACCGCAGCGATGCCCACCCGGTAGAAGCTCGCCACGGCACCAGGTGCACCTGCCCAACGTATGAATATTGCTGAAAACCCGAGACATAAGACGCCACTACCAAGGGCGAGATAGGATCGCACCTGCTGGCCGGATGGGTTGATCATCGTCGGGTTTCCCGTCATCGTGGGGTGATTATCTCGATCTGGCTAGGGGTTCCGAGTTTTCGCCACCAGCCAATTGTACCCGTATGTTCCCGTCGCGTCGTTGGCATGCGGGAGGGCGGATTCTGTGTTAATCTTGCGCTTGACACCATCCGCAGGCATTGACTTCGCAGTTAACCGGTCCGCATGAAGTTGAAACGTCCTTTACTCTACTCGCTTATTTCGCTCGCGACCATCGCCATCGTTGGTATCGTGCTCGCAACTTGGCTCTTGGTTGACTTGCCTACGATGGATGCCCTCTCACAAGGACCGCGCGTGCCTAGCATCCGCATTGTTGATCGTCACGGCCGCTTACTTTACGAGGTGATCGCAGAGGAAAGTGGACGACATACTATTGTGACTTTAGAGATGATTTCAGAGCCTCTAATAAACGCCACGATCGCGACGGAGGACAGCAGCTTTTATAAAAATCCAGGTGTTGACCCGCGCGGCATTGTGCGCGCACTCTGGATCAACCTCCGTGGAGGGGAAACACTGGCGGGCGGAAGTACGATCACGCAGCAGGTTGCACGGAATTTGATGCTCGAGGCCGGAGAGCGCCAACAACGCACGCTACGCCGCAAGCTGCGTGAGAGCTTGCTAGCCTGGCGTTTGGCGCATGAACTGAGCAAGGACGAAATCCTGGCCTTGTATCTCAACCACATGTACTTCGGGGCACTGGCATACGGGGTCGAGGCGGCCGCGCAAACGTACTTCGGCAAGCCGGCGTCACGATTGGACCTCGCCGAGAGCGCGCTGATAGCCGGGTTGCTACAAGCACCTTCACTTTACAACCCTCTAAGCAACCCAAAGGAAGCCAAAGCACGTCAGGTTGTCGTCCTCGATCTGATGGAGAAACAGGGCTTGGTCACAACAGAAGAGAAAGAGTTGGCGGTTCGAGAAAAACTGGTTTTTGCCGCAACTCCCTACCCTATTGAGGCCCCGCACTTCGTCGTCATGGTTCGCGAGCAACTTGAGCAGCTTGTGTCGACGGAAACCCTTTATCGCGGCGGTGGTCTTACCGTGCGCACGACACTCGATCTCGATTGGCAGCACCATGCTGAGCGTATTATCGCCCGTCAGTTGGAACGGCTCAATCAACCCGCGATCGACAGCCAGGGAAGACGTGTCCGAAACGCGGCCTTGGCGGCGTTGGATCCGCACTCGGGTGAGATTTTGAGCATAGTGGGCAGTCCTGGCTATTTCGACCCCACCATAGACGGTGCGATTGACATGGCGCGCGCACCCCGTCAACCCGGCTCGGCGCTCAAACCACTTGTCTATGCAACGGCAATAGACCCGAAAGGCGACGATCCCTGGACCGCAGCGACGATGATCCTTGACGTTCACACGGCTTTTGTGACACACGAAGGGCAGGCGTATGCACCAGTCAATTTCGATCTGCAGGAACACGGTCCCGTGACGCTGAGGCAAGCCCTGGGATCCTCATTGAACATCCCTGCGGTACAGGCGCTTGATACATTCGGTCTGGAAGCATTGTTTGCATTGGCCGCCGATCTGGGCATAACGACTTTCAGGGATCCCGACCGCTACGATCTCTCGCTCGCGCTGGGAGGCGGAGAAGTGCGTTTGCTCGAGCTCGTGGCCGCTTACGGAGCCTTCGCCAATGGTGGATATCAAGTCTCCCCGACTGCGATCCTGGAGATACAGGATGCACAAGGGCACGTTCTGTACACGCGCGAGTCACCTGAACACAATCAAGTCCTTGATCCTCGCGTTGTCTGGTTGATCACAGACATCCTCGCCGATGACGATGCCCGCTCACTCGGTTTTGGGGCCAACAGCGTGTTGCAAATCGACCGACCGGCAGCAGTCAAAACGGGGACAACGACGGATTACCGTGATAACTGGACGATCGGATATACGCCCGAGCTGGTTGTGGGTGTATGGGTTGGCAACGCAGATAATCAGGCCATGCTTGGTGTGACTGGGTTGAGCGGCGCCGGACCGATATGGCATCAGTTCATGCGAACTTTGCTCGTCGGCGAGCCGCAGACGAATTTTAAGCGTCCCAAGGGGATCGTCCAAGTCGAGGTATGCGCCCTGTCGGGCTTGTTGCCCAGCGACGCATGCACCTACACTCGGGATGAGTGGTTTATTCAGGGGACCGAGCCGACGCAGCGTGATGACGTTTTTCGTGAGGTGGTTGTCGATCTCGAAAGTGGTTGCGCCGCCACAGCTTCGACGCCTCAGGAGAGGCGTGCTGAACGTCTGGTCCTGGATCTGCCCGTAAAAGCCCACCCTTGGGCGAGGACGCATGGCATCACACTTCTCACTGACCTTAATTGCGAGCAGGAGGCGGTGGTTCGAATGGAGGGGAGTCGCCCAGACATTCTGCGCTTGGTCGCTCCCGATGGTAGTTCTGTGTTCCAACTCTCTGCAGCCCAACCCCGAGACGCTCAGCGGTTGCGCTTCGAAGCCGTTGGCAGCGGAGAGATGCTGGAGGTCACTTTGTGGGTGGATGGGGAGGCGATTGCCACCTTCAGAGAGCCGCCCTACCTTGCTTGGTGGCCGCTCCGTGTGGGAACGCATCGTGCGTGGGCGGAGGGTGTATCCGAGACGGGTCGAACGGTCGTCAGCGAGACCATTCAGTTCGAGGTGTTGGCTGCAGAGGACTAATCTGATCGGGTCAAGCGTTGGTCACGTTTCTTCTTTGTAGATCGACCTGAAGATGAAAAACTGTGTAAGGGCGCACGGCCGTGCGCCCCTACATGGAGACTACGTTATCCCTTTCGGAAACACCNNCACCTGTGCCTGCGCCACAGGTGCAGGCAGGACAGGCGTGGGAGCCGCTGCTCCTAATGAGGAGGCTGGGCTCCCACGCCCGTCCACATGTTTAGAACTCCGACCGACCCGGAAGCTTCAAGCTTCCGGGTATGTCACTGCGTCACTTCGAATAACGTACCCGCTCCGCGACCGTAGACTTCTGGGAAGTAGAACTCGTACGCCGTCGGAGGGATGACTCTGAAGGTACCTGGTGTGGTGGCCCTCAGCAGATAGGTGTACTCATAAACGCCTGCCGGTAGATAGCTGGCGGAAAGTACTACCTTCTCGTCCCGCAACTCGACGTGGTCGAAATACCACCAACCCCAGCCATGCAGGAACAGATCGTCCCAGTCATAGCGAGAGGGAGCACTGGCCTGACGGCTGGTCTTGAGTGATTGATCCACCGCCTCTACGCCTGCAGGGAGTGGGTCCTCGATGAAGACGTAGTGCAAGTCGTTGGGCACGATGATCGTCAGGCGGCCCAAAAAGGTTTCCCCCTGTGTTATCTCGGAGATCGACGTCTCGCGATCATCCGGGTGGAAGTAACTGCGCGCCAGCGTGATGCCGCGATCGAGCGCTTGGATCTGCTCTACAGGCATCGAAACCGTCAGGTATGTGGTGTAGTACAGGTTCCCTGGACCGTCGTTGCGAGCGATGGTCAGGCGATTGATTTGGTCTAAGAACAGGTCGGCAACCTCGACGTGAAAGTCTTTTGTGATGCGTAAGGTTGTCGTGTTGGCCGCTCCACCGCCCAATCGTTCGCCGTTGAGCGCGGCCTCATACAGGTATTGTGGTTCGAGCTCGTCGCTGTAGACGGCCCAGCGTGTGAGCGCCATCAGCGCCCACGCTGTCTCCTGTGTACCACGCCAACGCCCTTCTTTGCGGTTGGCCATCAACCAACGAATGGCCTCCACATTCAGCGAGTTCTCGGGGTCGATCAAGATAAGAGTATCAAGGACGATGGCGGTAGTGCGCGTATCGGTGTTCCAATTCCAGAAGTCGTGATAGGTCTCGTTCCAGTGTGTGCCCGTCGCTGAGAGCGCAGCGTGATTGACGAAATCCGAGATCAGCGTGTCCAGGCGCGGATCGTGCTCATCGATCCTAAAGATCGTCTGGGCGAGGAAGCCGCGTGCGAAGAGGCTCAAGGACTGTCGTGAGTCGTACAGATTGATCGTCTCGCTCACCGCCGGTTGCCCAGCGCGCGCCAAGACGTATAGGATGTACGCTTGCCGGTTGAGTAGATGGGTGGCTTCGAAATACTCCACGGGGACCAGATTCTGGTATAGGAAATCGATTGCGTCTTCAAGCACAGTCTCGTTGATGGAGTAGCCGTTGGTTTCCGCCTCGACCAAGCCATGCACAACGTAGGCGGTGGATAGGGGATGGCTATCGCGTGTGGGCCACCAACCCCATCCTCCATCGGCGTGTTGCTGATTGTATAGACGCTGTAAGGCAATATTGACCTGGTGATCGAGATTTGCTTCCAGATCCGGATCGCTGATCCCCGCCGATTTGAGCGCTCGCATGGTGATGAGGTTGGGTAGGAATCGCGAAACCGTTTGCTCGGTGCATTCGTAGGGAAAGTGCTCTAGATAAGTCAGCCCGTCGGTGAAGCCAGCAACAAGGGAGGGTGCCAGGCTGAGTGTCAGTTGCCCTTCTTGGAGCTCGAAATCGGGGAAGATGGGCAGGCTGACGGATTCGGTGCGGGAGCCACCCGCGGTCAACTCTCCGGCCGTGGCCACAGTCTCAGGTACAACGTACTGGTAAACCGGGATCCCTTGACCTTCCAAGCTGCCCAACGTTGGTCGGCTGGCGTCGCTATAGCCGCCGCCGACGGCTTTAAACACGAGGTCGGCACGCTCCGCATCTTCTTCCACGCGTACAGGCCAACGCACGAAGGCTTGTGCGCCCGCGGGGATGTCCACTTCCTGTTGTGCCTGGGCAGCGATCGTCAATCCTTCTGCGCTAAGAGTCACGGATGCGGTCAGACTGTCTTCGGTGTTGTTATGAACGGCTGTTCCCAGCCAAAGTTCGTCGTCGGCCACAAAGAAGCGCGGTGTTTGAGGGCGTACCAACAGCGGCTTGCTGGTGACGATGTCGGTGGTGTTTTGACCTACATGTGTATTGAGCGTCACAGCGCGCGCGTCCATGCGCCACGTAGTTAGGCTGTCGGGCAGGCTGACGGTCACGCGAGCTTCGCCCTGTTCGTCGGTGACCAGATACGCTTGCCAAAATGCCGTGTCGGGAAACTCCTCCCGCACTTCGATGATCCCCATATCGCCGCCACCGCCACCACCGCCTTTGGCGTGTTCGCGGATTTCAACGTTGTAGGCTTCAATGCTGAGAGTAAGCGGCATAGCTGTGAAGACACTCAACGCGCGCGCGTCGTAGAAATGGTCGATCAGAGGGGGTGAGTTGGGGTCGGTGAGGGTCAGCAGGGCGAGATCTACGAGTGCCAGGGAGAATTCGGCATGGACCGGTTGCCCCTGGTGATCGGTTGCGCGCACGTCGAACGTGACCTGGTCGCCAGGTCCGATGTGCGTTTGATCCGGGGAAAGCTCGATGTTGAGGGTCTGTTCGCGGGTATCGACGGCGATCTCTGTCAGGCCCATGCGGTAATCCGGCAGAGGCGACGTGTCGTCGACACCTTTGATCAGGATGACAGAGACATAAACGTTCGGAGCCATCTCAGCCGTGATAGGTAGACGGTAGATGGCGCTGTTGCCGCGCAGCTTGATCACCTCCGCATAACGGATATGACCGCGCTCAACGGTGACAAGGGCGTAGATCTCACCCTGGAAGGGCGAGGCAATCATGATCTCCGCCGTGTCTCCGGGCTGGTAGTCTTCGCGGTCGGTGATCAATTGGATGCTGTGATCGTTCGAACGTCGCCACGAGACGTAGTTGGCTCCTGAAACCCACATATAGGCGGACGACCGAACCTGCGTTCCGCGTTTGTCGCGGGAGGTCGCCTTTGCGCTGTAGACGCCACCAACAGGAGGGGTGAAGCTGACGGAGGCGCGCCCGTCCTCGCCGACGATAACGTCACTGAAGCTGGCGACAGGAATCTCTTCCACAGAGGAAACCCATACCGTGCGTCCGTTTTCGTCCACTTCCTGGACGCTGTGCCAACGACGTTCGACGATTGCTACCTCTAGCGATTGGGAAGCCACGGGCTCACCATCCCAATCCAATACGACGAACTCAAAGGTCTCTTCACTTCCGGCCCGACCGACGTAGTTTTGGGGACGGACACCGATGTAGAACTCACTGAGGTGCGCTACGATCTGCACCCGGCTGCTGACTTCGTTGTTGGCCAGATCGGTCACTGTGGCCTCGAAAGTGAGGCGTTGGCTAGAGCCGAGTTCGCTCAAGTCGACCGGTAGCGAAAGAAGGAACTCGCCGTGCTCATTCGTACGGCCCTCGCCCTCTGCGATTAGATCGCTGTAGCTGAAGGGCTCTTGATACCAATAATGGGCGTCGTACTCGAAATCGAGGAATTGGAAACGGCTGAACTCGCCGGAGGCGCGGTACATATAATCCTGTGTTCTCAGGACCCAACTTACCTCAGCGTCGGCCACAGCCCCGCCTGAGAAGAAGTCGGCGCTGACAGCGAGCTCGACTGTGTCACCGTCGAGAACATCGCTTGCGGAAGCCTGGATGTCGACCTGAAATTCCGGTTTGCGATACTCGGCGACGTTGAACGACCGCCAACCGATGGAGGTCTCTTCTTCAGGGAAGCGGACGCGGATGGAGTAGTCACCAAGTGCAGCCTGCTCATCCAGTTTAAAATCGCCGTCGAAGGTGCCGAAGGTGGAAAGCGGAAGCGTTTGTTCGAAGACGGTCTCCCCGTAACTGCTGACTGTCACCTCCACTTCTTCCTCGGTGGGCAAAGTGTATTCTAGGTCGTCGTTGAGGCGCACGATGCCTTTGAAGTACACCGTGTGGCCGGGGCGGTAGAGCGGGCGGTCGGTGTACAGGTAAACGCTAACTTGATTGGGATCGAGGTAGTAGTTGGTGCGGATGCCGAAGTCGTATGGGTAGACGTCGCTGCCCATGTGGCTCGAGGCGAAAGCGAAGTTCTGATCATCTTGAGCGAAGTAGTAGCGTTCCTCGTAGCGGCCTTCTGGCACGACCAGGTCGAGGCGCAAGAGTCCGCTGGCGTCGCTCGTCCCTCGACCGAGGGAGTCCGTGGCTCTGTCATACCCGAAGATCGGCACATCGCTGACCGGCTCGCCGGTTTCGAGGTCCGTCAGCCAGAGGAGCGCTTCGGAAAGCGTGGATTTCAGCGTCATGTTGGCGGTGGCCACGATCAAAACACGTGCGCTCAGCCAATTGTAGGTGGATGATATTCGGGAGCTTTTCATTCCCAGGAAATAGATGCCCGGAGGTAATGGATCTCCTTCGCTGGTGGTGAGTTCGATCGACTTCAAGTTATCTTGATCGCGCGGTCCCGTTGTGGTCTCAGTCCAGGCGTGGACGAGGTCTCCCTGCCATGGTTGGTGCTCTTCGGCCGCGATCCTCTTGCTCCGATAGGTGACGAACTGCTCCGGACTCATCCGATAGAGTGAGAAGTCTATCGTTTCCACATTGACGTACTGAAGATAAACCTCCTGCTTACCTTGTGCCCGTAGAAGGGTGTAGGAACCCGGTGTTTGCAGGAACGCTGAAGGTTGAAGCTCGGCGGTGACGAAGTTGACAGTCATTCCCTCGAGAATGCGATTTCCATAGGGATCGGCCATTCCGGGCAAGATGCGCACCTTGTAGGCTGTGGAAGGTTCCAGGCCGTAGACGACCATCTTGCGACTGTAGTAGTTCCAGCGGATTCCACCCTCCGGGCGAGGCGTGACCACGACCCGATTTTCGAGGGTCTCTTGATCCATCGGGGAGGTGAAGTTGATCACGAATTCGTTGGTGAAATAGGTCTGGACCGTGCCATTGGCTGGCGTGACGTGCATGATCGCCGGTGGGAAGACCGTGTGGAAGCGCCAGAAAAGCCCGTCACTAAGGTTGCCTCCATCTAACGCCCGTGCGCTCCTGCTCAGGTTGAGTGTGTAGCCCATGCCCAGATCGAGCAACCGATTGGGGATGAAGGTCATCTCGAGCCCGTCGTCGTCCCACTCGAATATCCCGGGTACGAATTGGTTCTCGAAGGAAGTCAATGAGAAGGCAGCTTCAACGCTGGCTTGGTCCATGGGTTGCCGGAATCCGACAGCAAACGTGGCGTTGAGAGGCATGTCGCTGTACCCATCCGGGGGGCTGCTGACGACATCCGGGATCTTTAAAGAAGAGATGGTTGGGGCTACAGTGCTGAATTGCCACGAAACGTCCTCCATGAGGCGAGTTGCTTCGGAGCCGGTGACGTCGGTCAAACCAGCCTGGATGGTGGCCGTGTATGTGGTTCCGCCTGTGAGCGGCGCCTCTGGTCGAAAGACGTACACTGACGTGCTCAACCACTCCCCTTGCCCGTCCACGGGTGGAGAAATGCGCAGGGGTTGGGGAAATCCGACTTGCTCCTCTGCTGTTGTGAGAGGCACTACGGGGCGGTTGAACATAGCCGTGATCAAGGCATCGGTTTCGACCTCGAATGTCCCGTCGTCTGGGAATACTTGGACCACTTGTAAACGCTCGACGGTATTGAAGACGAAGGTGCGTTCTGCAGCCAGTGGAACGCCCTCAGCACTGGTGACGCTGGTGCCCAGGATGACCTGATAGCTGGAATCCGGCTGCAACAGCAGGTCGGGTTGGAAGAGCAGCGTGCGTTCATCCGGCCAGGAGGTGTGTCCAGCAAGAGGGATCCCGTCGGGATCGATGACTTGCCACAGGGTGCTGGTTTTCGATGTGTCCATCGCTTGGTCGAAAATGATCTCGAAAGCCGTATCTAGGGGGCTCTCTTCGCCATAGACGGGGCGCTGTGCGATCACTTTTGGCGCCAGGGGCAGTCCCTCGTCCACAAGTTCGACCGCAGGCGTAGGTGTGGCAACAGGAGTCGCGGGTGTCTTCGGCGCGCACCCCACATAGAGAAGTGCTAACATAAGGAGTGCCAGGCCGGCGATGAAACAGCGCTTCATGTTCATGGAAACTCTTCCCTCCCAGCTTGATCCTCACGCGTTTTAGCGTTGCTTGTGTGCACAAACAGGAGCACGCATGAGGGCTTTGAATGTGATGACACAGTCTAGCATGAGTGTGAGGTGAGGGAAATGGAGGCGAGCGTCGCTGTGTTGCCAGGGACAGCCTTTGGCGTACATGGAGAAGGCTGTCTGCGGCTATCGTACGCAAACAGCATGGAGAACATCAAACGGGCGATCCAACAAATGAGGCCCATTTTTGAGAATCTCGCGGTTTGGCAGGAACATTCAGTCCGGGGAATCAAGGGTCTGGGTTAGAAGGCTTTAACGCTGCGGAGATGGTTTGAGAAATCTCATCGATGTCGAGGGGCTTTTGTATCCAGGCGAAGATCCCAGCTTGGCTGAGATCCATATCCTCCAGAGGAAGGCCGGTGAGCACGATCATTCTTACATCTGGATTTATTTCACATAATGCCTGGTACAGGGACTCGCCATCCATTTCCGGCATGATGAGATCGCTCAAGACGATGTCGACGCGTTCGCGTTTGAAGATCTCGACCGCTTCTTGGCCACCTTCTGCCATGAGCACGCGGTACTTGAGTAGGTTGAGAATGTCGCACAGCGCTGTGCGCATGGCCTCGTCGTCCTCTACGACCAGGATAACGCCCTTTGGTCGGCGACCCTCATCGATGGGTTGCACATGATAAGAGCGCCGGTCCGTTGTGTATTTGTTGCCCGGTGAACGTGGTTTCATGCCGGGTCCCTCATTTAGAGGCCAAACTCGAGTGCTTGGTGTCGCTTGGATCGGTTGGCTGGCCCCGATACTCCCTTACGCACCATGCTTCCAGGACCTGCTTTATTAAAGTATAGATTCCCTGCTGTGGCGCGCCACTAAGGACCGTATTCGCGGAGGTGAAGTTGCAGGAACCATGCCCAGATGCAGTTGGGGTCCGCGGATTTTCAGTTTAGGTCGGGTAGGGAATGACAGGAACCCCAATTATTCGGGAGGCATCGTCGGCGATACGCGTTAAGGTCTGGGACGAAATCCGCTTTACGCTTCGGTTTGGCGTTGGGCGATCGAGGCTGTAGATCTGAACTCGTCTTGGTTTGATAGCACTCAGTGCGGCGATCCAGGTTTCCAGTGGCTCGCCTTGTGCGTTATTCACGCGTCCGGCGATCAGCACGCATTGGATCACGAGATGAGGGATGTCCTTTAATCCAGGCAAGATGTTTTCGAGTGTCACAGCTGGTGCGGGTCGATTGAGCCTCGACAACATCAGATCGTGTGCGGTGTCCAATTTCAAAATCGGAAGATCGAAGATCACCATACTGCGGTGAACACGTTCGAGATGGCACGTCGTGGCGTTGGAGAGCAATGCCAGCCTGGCTTGGGGAGTGTGTTGGTCTCTAAACAGGCGAACGCCTTCTGCAATGGCAGCGAACTCGGGGTGCAGGGTCGGCTCCCCATTGCCGGAGAAGGTGAGGGCTTCGATGCGTGGGCAGGATTTGAGTCTCTCTTCAACAGCTGCGAGGACGGTGTCCACGGTTGGGAAATGCTTCTCTTCGGGTGTGAGGGTCTTGACCTGTGTGCGGCCATATTGGCAGTAGATGCAATCGAAGGAGCACACTTTGTATCCCGTGGGTAGTAGGTTGATACCCAGCGAACGTCCCAGGCGGCGGGAATTCACCGGACCGTAGACAATCCCGGATTGGAGCGGGAGCTTGTCCTTCGGCGCGCTTTTCCGGTCGCGAATCCCACAGTCAGTCATCTCGCGGTCGGCCGCGGCTTATGTGTGAAAGGCGAAACCGAGCCGTAACGCGCTTGTAAGCGCGACCCGAAAGAGATCATCTGCCTTCCGAGCCAGGCCAAGGCTAGAGCTCGAATGCTTGGCCGGCGATGGGATAACCGCTCCGCCATTTGTACGAGCCGTGCGTGTTCTGCTCGGCTGAGTCGGTCTTCGTGGATTTCTTTTGCAACCCAATAATCAATCCATGTGTACATTGGGCACCTCCTCGCCAGCGGGCGAGGTTTTCAAATGGCGACAGGCCTAGGTCGTTGGTTTGGAGGCTTGTCGTCAGAAGCAAGATATCGGTCGAGCGCGCGCCCGAGACGACGAATACCCTCTTCGATGATTTCTGGTTGGTTGATGGTGAAGTTTAGCCGCAGGAAGGGTTGTTCACGCTCTCCAGGGAAGAATAGCGAGCCGGGCGCGTACGTCACGCCCTCCTTCCCTGCAAAGGTGAAGAGATCGTTGGCGGAGCAACCCTCCGGCAGATGGAGCCAAATGAACAATCCGCCACGCGGGGTGTGCCAGCGAACGTCCGTCGCGAGATGGCGTTCCAGTGCCTTTACCATGGCGTCGCGCCGTTGTCGGTAAAGTCGGCAAGTTCGCCGTGCGTGAGCCTGATAGCGGCCGACGGAAAGGTAGGCGTCCAGCGCGCGCTGTATCGGATTACAGGTGACGAGGTCACTGGCGTGCTTGCAAGCAATGAGGCCCTCGTAGATGGGTCCTGAGGCCACCAAGAAGCCGATCCGCAGACCGGGCATTAGTACCTTTGAGAACGTGTTGGTGTAGATCACGTTCCCATCCGTGTCGAGCGCCTTCAACGCCGGGAGCGCACGACCCTCGAAACGAAGATCTCCGAAACAGTCGTCTTCCAGGATGGGGACGTCGTAGCGACTGGCCAGATCGACCAGGCGTCTTCTGCGAGTGGCACTCATGCACGAACCTGTGGGGTTGTGGAATGTGGGGATCGTATAGATCAGGCGAGGTCGGCTGGTCTGCAAAATCTCGTCCAAACTATCGATGATCATGCCGTGCTTGTCCATGGGCACACCGAGAAGACGGACATCGAGCGAGCGGAAGAGGTCGATTGCGCCGACGTAGGTTGGGCTCTCCACAACGACGATGTCCCCGGGTCGGAGTATCAACCCAGCGACCAACGCCATGGCCTGCTGTGACCCTGAGGTGATGAGCACTTCGTTATGTGTCGTGGGGATTCCTTGATTGGTAAGGATGTGGGCGATGGTTGCACGCAGGGTAGGGTTTCCAGCACGATCCCCATACTCGAACGCTCGATATCCCTCGCGTCGCAAAGTGGTGTTCATGGTCTTGCGAAATTCCTCAACGGGAAAGATCTCCAAAGCGCCAAGACCGGCAGTGAAGGATATCGGTTCTGGGTGCGTGACTTGTGTCAGTAGGCTTTCCAATTCGCGGTAAGTCGGCAACCAGGTGCGGCTCAAGAGTTCCTGCTGCCAAAGTGGCCAGTCGCTGGCCCGGTCACGGCTTTTTAGCATCGGATAGGTAGCGCCTTGAGTGGGCGAAACGAAGGTGCCACTGCCGGGTCGCATGTAGATCAGACCCTCGGCCTCTAAATCGGCATAAGCGTTGGTCACGGTTATGCGACTCACCCCGAGACTGGCGGCCAGCGTTCGGGTGGCGGGCAACCTCATTTCGGAAGGCAGCGACCCCGACTCGATCTGCGTTCGCAAAAACCCCTGGATTTGTTGATACAGCGGCACTGGACTTTCTAGATTCAACGGAATTCGCATCGTTCACCCCGTGCGCTTATGTCCAATTGACCTATTGGCACGATCATTGTTGCACTTATTGAGTGATTTTCATAGATCCAATTCAGCGTGGGAATTATGAGGCCTTTGAGGCCTGAACGATGGGGGGGACGCTTCGGGGGTTTCGAGCGGGAGGTTGTTCAAGGGTCGTTGGATGCGCGGGTTCCATGTGCTAGGTCAATATCTCTTGCAGCGCACTGAGAAGGGCGTCGGAATCTTTTTGGTCATTGTAGGCCTGGAAAGAGACCCGGATGAGGGGCTGTTCGTTCCAGCGCTTCAGCGCTACCTCAAGGCGATAGGTTTCATAGAGTTGCTGCTGCAACGCCTCCGCGTCGACTTCGGGTAGCTGGGCGGTGAACATCTGCACGAACCAGGTCGTCGAGTCGGGGCAAATGGGCTCGAGACCCGTGAGAGTGTTGATGCGTGCTCGAGTCTCTGCGGCAAGCTGGTGGCAGCGCGTGCGGACAGCTTCCCAATTGTGTTGGCGCTGAAATTCAATCGCCGCCGGTACGCTGAGGAAGGCCGCGGGATCGCGCGTGCCCTGCCATTCGTGGTGGTCGATGAAGCGCGACTCGCTGGGTTGATCTGCTTCCCAGCCCCAGCTGACGACCAGCGGCCGGAGCCAATCCTGGATCTCCTTGCGCGCATAGAGGAAGGCGGAACCCTTTGGTGCGCAGAGCCACTTGTGACATGCGCCTGTGTACAGGTCGGCGCCCAGCGAGGTGAGGTCGAGAGGGATCTGACCGGGTGCGTGCGCCCCATCCACGATGCACAAGATCCCAGCCTGGCGGGCACGTTGGCAGATCTTTTCAACCGGAAAGCGCAGCGCTGTGGGGCTGGTGATGTGACTGAGAAAGATTACGCGTGTGTGAGCGTTGACGCCATTCCAAAAGGACTGCGCGAAGGACTCGACCGTGGTCAGTGGGAGGGGGATGGGTTGGCGAACGTAGCGCGCGCCGCTCTGCTCGCAGATGAAACGCCATGTGCGATCCATGGCGCCGTATTCGTGATCGGTCGACAGGATCTCATCGCCGGGCTTCAGCTCGAGGCTGCGGGCGACCATATTGATGGCGGTCGTTGGGTTGGGGAAATAGACCACCTCGTCCGCCTGGCATCCGAGGAAAGTAGCCAGGGCTGAGCGGGCTTGCGCCATGCGGTCCTGGATACGACGTGACAGGAACTCTTGCGGTTGGCGTTCGAGTTCCCTTTGCAGTTGTTGGTAGACCTCGAACACAGGTCGCGGGCAAGCACCAAAGGCCCCGTGGTTCAGGTAAATGACGTCAGGGTCGAGCAGAAAAATGGTTTTAAAATCCGTGGGCATGGTGTCCCTCCCGGGGACAATCAAGATGAGAACTCTGGTGTGCGTCAATACTCCCGGGTCTGAGAGACGCTGCTCGCGAGGGAGCGCGCACCTGCGACGATATTGAGGTGTTCCTCGCGCGCCATAGTACTCTGCGGGGGTTGACTCGCCAAGCCTTTCGGCGTATCCTAAGTCCGGTAATCTGGTCTGACCACCATACCAGGAGGACGGACTGATGAAGATCCACCCTGTTAAACACCCAACGTTGGCGCAAGTCGTTGCCGGGCGATTGGCGGCCTCCATTCTCGACGGCGAGTTGAAGCCGGGCGAGAAGCTCCCCTCGGAACGGGCATTGATGAAGCAACTACGCGTAAGCCGTGCCACGTTGCGCGAAGCGCTTAAGGCGCTCTCCGAGAACCGGCTGGTTGAAGTTAAGAAGGGCGTGGGTTCTTTTGTGCGCCCGCTTGATCGCAGCAATTATGTCCAAGCGACCGAGTTGGCGCTTGCCCATCGTACGCGCGACGTAGGTGTCCGAGAGGCTCCGGTGGCCCAGGTGCCGACTGAGCTTGAAGAGGCTCCGCAGCGACCCAAGCCGATTCGCGTGAGCGCCAGCACGGAGAGACCCTTGCGCATCCCCAATCTACGTCGGGATCGACTGGGGACTTTCGACTTCATTTCCTGGTGGGAGCGCGAGAAGGTACAGGCGGCGAAGATGATGATCGTCGGCGCAGGTGCGTTAGGCAACGAGGTGGCCAAAAACCTGGCTTTGATGGGCGTCGGTCAACTTTTTATCCTTGACTTCGACGTCATCGAGGCTGCCAATCTCTCCCGGTCCGTGCTGTTTCGTGAGAGGGACAACGGTAGACCGAAGGCGGAAATCGCCGCTGCGCGTTTGCGCGAGCTAAATCCCGACGTGCATATCCAGTACTTCAACGGTGACGTGCGCACCCAGGTCGGTTTGGGTGTGTTCCGGCGTATGGACGCCATCATTGGCTGCCTCGACAACCGCGAGGCGCGTCTGGCGGTCAATCGCTTTAGCTACTGGCTGAACAAGCCTTGGGTGGACGGTGCTATTCAGGAGTTGCTCGGCTTGGTGCGCGTCTTCGTCCCCGGAGAAGGCGCCTGTTTTGAATGCACCCTGACGGAGCAGGCAAGACGAGAGATTTCCATGCGCTATTCCTGCCCGCTACTGGCCCGTGCCAACATCTTGCTGGGAAAAGTTCCTACCACACCGACCATCGCCTCGGTCGTCGGCGGCATGCAGGCGCAAGAGGCGCTCAAATTGATTCACGGATTGTCCGTCGAGCCTGGCAAGGTGGTGCATGTCAACGGCATGACCAATCAGATGCACACCACCAGTTACGTGAGGCGTGAGGATTGTGAAAGCCATTGGAACTACGGTGAGATCGTAGAATTAGAGAAACGCGCCGAGGACACGACCTTGATCGAATTGCTGCAAATCGCACGCGGCGATCTCGGTCCGGACGCTGTGATCGAGCTCGACCAGGAGTTGGTGCTCTCGCTTCAGTGTCAAAAATGTGAAGTGGTCGAGGAGGTGATGCGCCCTATCTCGGAGGTCAGCTTCGACGCTGCGCATTGCCCGAGTTGCGGGCTTGTGCGCCACGTCGAGATGACGCACGTGATCGTCGGCGAAGAGCCGTTTCTCGATCGCACTTTGAGCACGCTGGGCGTCCCACCATTGCACATCCTGCGCGCCCACAACGGTCAGCAGTACCGATTCTACGAGCTTACCGGCGATCTGGCGGGTGCACTTCACTTTCGGCACTTCGAGCGACCCGTGATCAAGCTTGGCCCCGAGCTATCTATTCGCAAGGAGCCCGTGACCGCGGACAGCCCGGCGCGTGGGCGCATACATTTGCATGACTGAGGAACTCATGAGCGTGCAGGTCGAGGCCATGGCGCCTCTTACATCACCGAACGCACGTACGCCGTTGTATACAGGTGTTGCGGTGACCGGCAGCGCGGCTATCGCCGCCGGATTGGGGTTTGCCATTCTTTACATTTTCAACCGCACGATCGAACCTTCTGTGCTTGTGATTGCAAGCGCAGCGGGGTTGGGCCTGGTCGTCGGCCTGGTCTCGCGCTTTACGTTGCCGCACCGCGGTCCCTTGATCCGCTGGTTGGTGGCGTTGTTCGGCCTGAGCGCGGGGATGATCTTCCTCGGGTGGTTGAGCAAAGGGCTGCTGGGCATGGATCTCATCGGCCGCAGGGTGCCCGAGCCAGATTGGGAAGGCCTTCTCCGCTTTGCGTCGGGCGCAGTGGCGGCGTGGCTGGCGGTTCGTGCCTGGGCCAAGCGCCCAAGCGCAGCGCTGAGCCCTTCACACCCGCGCAGCCGACGCTTTTCGCGGAGCAACCTACAGCGGGTACTGCGCTCACGAGTGCGCCCCGGAGGCGATGTGATGGCTCCGTCGGCATTGGCTCACGCCTCAGCAACCGGTGTTCCCACCCGCCGTCAGTCCGTCGGCCTAGGAACCACCCAGCGCGGACGAGCCAGGGTACGTAAAGCACCTTTGAAAGCGGACAAGCAGAAGCGCATCGGGCGCACAAAACGGCGCTCACAAGCGCGGATACGATTGACCGCACATGTGGAGCACCGTTGTCCGTACTGTCTCGAGATTGTTGAACCCAGGGATTCCCGCGGCGTCGTGGAATGCTCGACTTGTCACACGTCGCATCACGCCGATTGTTGGGCGGTGACGGGCACCTGCCAGGTACCTCATCATAATTCCTAGCCGGTGTAGCGTAGGGAAGGAAAGGAGACTCGATGCCCGACCTCACAGTAACCATCGTCTTGCCGAGCGGCGGCGCACGAACGGCCGAAGTGCCCGATGACGTCAGTGTGGGGGATCTCTTAGGCGAATTGGTGGCTTTGTTGGAATTGCCGACCGTGGGACCCGACGGGCGGCCGATGGGCTACCGCCTGGATAGCAAGGCGCTGGGACGCGAACTACAGGAAGACGAGACTCTGGCCTCGGCTCAAGTCCCGGAAGAAGATCGCCTGATTCTCACGGCGGATATCACGGCCGGTGGCGTTTCAGTCGAACAGAGTCCGCGAATGCGACGCTTGCGCGCCGATTACGAGCGCATGCGCGAGCTTGAGGGTCGCACATCGTTGATCGGCTTCGAAGCGCAGTCTGTTCGCAAAGGCGTCCCTCCGGAGAGGTACATCGTGACCTTCCGCTGTAAAAGCATCGTCGGCGTCGACAAACGCGGCAAGCCGATTTACGCTGAGCATCACCAGGTGGAAGTGTATCTCCACAGCCAGTATCCGCAGCGTTGGCCGGGTCTCAAATGGTTGACTCCCATCTGGCATCCCAACATCAACCACATCAATGGCAGTGTGTGCATCGACGCGGCCTGGTGGACGGCAGCACGATCCCTCGATCGGCTTATCATCATGCTGGGTGAAATGCTGCAGTACAAGAACTTCCACGACGATCCTACCAAGCCACCCTTCCCTTGGGATCCGGAGGCAGCCCGCTGGTGCCGCGCCTATCGCACGAAAAACCCCGACGCTTTCCCTGTCGATACGAGGGAGCTGCTTCGACCTGAGCGGGTAAAGATACGCGCCGAGAAAGCGCCGGCGGACGGCAAAGCGAAGCGAAAGAAGAAACCGAAGATCAAGAAACCCAGAGTGAAGTTGAAATAATCTGTCTGTCATGGGTTGGGTATGCATTGCGATCGCATGCGTTTGAATAAAAAAACAACTTATCGAAGGAGAAAGTGACATGTCTGACATCTCTGTAACCCTCGTACTACCTGCCGGCGGCACACGGACGGCCGAAGTGCCCGACGATGTCCCGGTGAATGAGTTGATCCCCGAACTCACGACCTCGCTCGAGCTGCCCACGGTTGGTCCGGATGGACGGCCGATGGGCTATCGTCTCGACAGCAAAGCGTTGGGCCGTGAGTTGCAGGAGGAGGAAACCCTGGCCTCCGCAGGCGTCCCGGAAGAGGATCGTTTGATGCTCACGGCCGACGTCACAGCTGGATGAGGATGGGTTCCATGATTCCGAGAGACCGCGTGAAGTGGGTGCGAAGGGGGTACGATGTCTGATTCTGAGTCCCAGGTTCGCCTGTTCCCGCCGACCGATACGACGCCTTTCCGTTCCCGGATCTCCAAACGGCTGATGCGCTGCTGGCGTCCTCCTTTCGAGGACGGCGCCAAGCCCCTGGTTTCGGTTTTCGTCACATCGGCGGCTTTCACACAACTCACCGAGCATAGCAGGATCGACCTCGAGAACGAAGTTGGTGGTGGATTGGTGGGCAGTTGGCACGTCGACGCCCGCACGGAGGAGCAATTTGTCCTGATTGAGGGGGTGATCCCGGCCCGCTTCACGCGGCAAGGAAGCGCTTTTCTGACGTTCACTCAGGACACTTTGGTGGCCATGAACGACGAACTCGAGGAGCGCTTCCCGGAGAGACAACTTGTCGGCTGGTACCACACCCACCCGCGCATGGGCGTTTTCCTGTCGCATTACGACCTTTGGCTCCACGATCACTTCTTCCCTGAGCCATGGCAGGTGGCGTTGGTCATCGAACCGCACACGGTGGTGGGTGGCTTTTTCATCCGTCAGATGGAAGGCGACCTCGATCCGCAACGCTACTTCGGCTTTTGTGAAATCCTGGCCAAAGAAGGTGACAGCGTGGTGGAATGGGGCAACATGCACCTGGCGGATGATGCGGCCGACGATGGAGTAGATGACGATGAGTAGAAGGATGCGCACTTATTATTACGCCGTCCTGGGCGCGATCGGTGGTCTTGTCGGCTGGCAGGTGAGCAATCTAATGGGGCTTTCCTTCAGTCGCAGCATCTATCTCAGCGACATGGTCGTCGGCGCGCTGTTGGGACTGTGCCTCGGCGTACCGCTCGGCGCGGCCGAGGGGTTGATCACGTTGAGCCCGTTGCGTGCGCTGCGCGCCGGGATGTTCGGAGGTCTCGTGGGGCTTCTCGCCGGAGGGATCGGACTACCGCTTGGTGAGGCGGTTTTCCAGGCCGTCGGCGCCGGAGCGATCGGTCGAGCGATCGGGTGGGGTTTCTTCGGGATGCTGCTCGGGCTTGCCGAGGGTGTGACCGGTGGAACCCAGATGTGGAAAGGCGCGCTGGGTGGCGCACTGGGCGGTTTGGTGGGCGGTGCCATGCTCGAGACCGTCAAACTCTGGGGAGAGGACCTGACTTCCGGAAAGGCTACCGGCCTGGTTTTACTGGGCGCTTTCATCGGGGCCTTGATCGCTCTGATTGTGGTCCTGTTGTCACGCGCCTGGCTGGAGGTGACCAGCGGAAAGCTCAAAGGCACCTCGTTCATCCTGGACAAATTCCTCCCCGAGGGTGGGCCGACGGCCATCATCGGCAGCAGCCCCCTCAAATCGGAGATCGCCTTACCCGATCCAGATATCGACCCACAGCACGCCATGCTGACCGGCGCGGGAGCCCACTTCACGCTGAAAGACATGAGTTTGAGTGGTACCTTTATCAACAACCGCAAGATCGAGCGAGCGCAACTGGCAGACGGTCACGCGATCCGTATGGGCAACACGTCGATGGTGTATCACGAGCGGAGGTGAAGCCATGTGTATAAGACGAAAACTCCTAACCCTTGGGATCGTGACCCTACTGCTGCTGACGCAGTGGAGCGTTCCTGTGCTGGCTCAAGACACTGAGGAAGAGCCGCAGGTGCACATCACCCAGGTCGACACCTCCCGCTTCCCCACCGTCACCGTGTACGTCTCGGTCACTGACGCTGAAGGTGAACCCGTCGGGATCGAACCCGAGCATCTGGTGCTGCAAGAAGACGGGGTGACCATTCAACCAGATCAACTACAGGGCAACGCGGGCGTCGTCGATGCCCTGACCACGATGCTCGTCATCGATGTGAGTGGCAGCATGAACAGCGCCGACAAGTTGAACACAGCGAAAACGGCGGCGCACGCGTATATGGACCAGATGCGCGCCGGTGATCAGGTGGGCTTGCTGACCTTTAACACAGCCATCGCGTACGTGCAGCCGATCACAGCGGACGCGGCGCGCGTGAACGCTGCCATCGATGGCCTGGTCGCAATCGAGGACACGGCCATGTACGACGCACTGGTCGAGGCCGTCGATATCCTAGCAGCCGTCCAGGGTCGCAAGGCGATCATCGTCCTGACCGACGGCATGGACAACATGAGCAAGTTCGGTCTGGCGGACGTCATCGCCAGTATCGGACCTTCCGGCCTCTCGATCTCGACTGTGGGCCTGGGAAATCCCGAGCATCGCAACGAAACCTTGGCCGGCCTAGACGTTCCGGCGCTGACGTCCCTGGCCTCACAGGCGGGTGGTGAATTCGCCTACGCCAACGACGTCGAGGGGCTGACGCGCCTGTACCAGCGCTATGCGCGCGTGTTGCAGAGCGAGTACGTCCTCACCTACACCTCCCCGGGCTCGTTGCGCGACGGTCTGACGCGGCATCTGATTGTCTCCCTGGCGGAAGTTGGGACGGCGACGCAAGGGGCGGCCTACAACCCTGGAGGGTTGGTGCCGGAGGTAGGTGAACCAGCAAGTGGGAGCTTCTTCCTGGCGGCGTTGGGACTTCTGGTGGCGCTGCTCTTCCTGCCCGGGTTGATCGGCCGGATCGTGTCGACTGCGCTTCCTGGCGGGATTATGTCGAAGCGCAAACGCAAGCCGCGCATTCGCTTCAAGGACAGTTGATCTTCAAGTGAGCTACCCGGAAGCTCGGAGCTTCCGGGTAGTGATTCTCTCGGCCCGCCAACATTCCTCACGCCCTTCGCCGGCGTTCACCCTGAGCTAGGTCGAAGGGCTCAGAATATACTCCAGCCGGAGGAATTCCGTCCTCCCAAAGACTCAAGACAGCCCAATAACGAGATCCCTCGTTGCTCCTTCGACTTCGCCTTCGGCTCCGCTCACCTGTGCCTGCGCCACAGGTGCAGGCAGGATGTAGCTCGGGATGACATGCAGGTTGGAATTCGCCCCCTCAGTCCAAGGCGTTTGTAGGCTTCCTGTACCCATGTCGAATACACATCCCCATCATGAATAATGTGTACTTTGTAGTTGAAATTCACACATAATTGATATATATTGTCACAAAACCAGCCCTTTCTCCGTTACAGAGTATAGAAATCGTACATTCATACGGATGCCATCGAGGCCTGCGGACATCCGAATGGAAAACGTGGACTTAGACGGAGGAGATCAGGAGAATAGCGGTCACTTTTCCTGATGACTGGAAGCGATTTATTGACATAGATACGAGGGTAGAAGGGAGGTCCGAATGACTCGATGTCTGAATGCAAACGGAAGTTCCATTGGCAAAGTGGCCATATTGCTACTGTTGGCGGCGGTGGCCATAGGTGGCTGCGAACTTGACAGATCCGGGTTGGCGGCCGAGGCGGTGGCGGAGACAGGCTTTGAGGTCGTGCCTCCGATCATCTGTCCGGGTGAATCGGTGACCGTTTCCTGGGACGTGCCTGTCCACGATGGGTGCGGCAGGGGTTCAGCCTGTTCGATTGTTACTAGCCTCATCAGCTCACCCGTTAACCTGATCGCCCCCGCCGTGAGCGGGAGCGAGGTCAGCGGATCCCGTGTGGTCACACCACCGGACGACTTGAACTTCAGGCTGGAGGCGATCGTCTGCGACGAGCGCGGCTGCCTCAGCGATCCAACGATCAAGACCGCAAATGTCAACGTGCTCCATGAGGAAGAAGGGGTATTATCGGCTGTTTTCGATGGTATTTGCTTCGGGGCTCGCGCCGGGCACAGGCCTTTCCAGCTAACACTGTCCCCTTGTACCCAAGTTGAAAGAATCTGCAACATGAGTTCCGAAGCCATCCACCTCGAAACCCGAGAGTTTGGGCGCTTTGACATGCGGGCTGATTTACTTCCCGGAGATTGCACCATGGCGTTCAATGAGATTCCCTACCCAGGGACGCCGTTGTACGCCAGGCCCTTATTCGGGATCGATCCGGGCATCTACTGCGGTGCTGAAGAGACATCGGGTCCGCCGAGGAACCTCGTTGTAGATATTTACATCGGATGTAACCTCGAGCGGCGTAGTTGTGGTCTCGGCACGGCTTCAGAGGCCGTCGTCAGCAGCACTTGCGGGGATGACATATGCGATCTTGCGACGGAGGACTTCACGAGCTGCCCGATGGACTGCGGCGGGGGCGGTGAGGGAGCGATGACGCCAGACGACACGCCGGAAGCGACGTCACTTCCACCCACGCCTCCGGTCACCCCGATGGTGCTGGCGCCGCTGGCGATCAACTTCAACGCTGACAGCTACGCCATTAAAGCGGGCGAGTGCACCACCTTGCGCTGGCAGGTCGAAAACGCCATCGGCGTATCCCTAGAGGGCCAAGAGGTGAAATCCCTCGACGCGCGCCAGGTATGCCCGCCAAGCACGACCACGTACACGCTCGTGGCGACGTCCGTCGGCGAGGAGGGTGAAGCCCGGGTGACGATCGAGGTCGAGCCCCTGCAGCCGCCCGCCGCGCCGGGCCAGCTCGCCATCACGAACCAGGTTTGCAACGCCCAGGAGTACCAGGTGACCATGGGCTGGGTGGACGTTGCGAACGAAGACGGTTACAGGGTGTTCCGAGATGGGCAACTCCTCGCCACGTTGGGGAAGAACGCCACTAGCTACACGGACGACCCGCCGGGCAGCGGCCCCTATACCTACAGCGTGGAGGCCTTCAATACGGCCGGGGCTTCTGAGCGCCCGTCGGTGCAGGAGGGAGGTTGTCTGTATTGATGCAGCGGCGGGCATGAGGAGAAACCGGCTTCCGGGAAGTTTTATCCGGGCGGCGGCCCCCACACTTAAGAGGTGGAGGAGTTCAAAAGTGGAGGTGCATCTTCGCGCTGGCAGTCTAGGAGGGTAGTTGTTTCCACTGAAATCGAAACCCAGGGGCAACGTACGGATCGTTGCCCCTGGCGTTTTGATGTTGCCCAAACTCCTTGTGATCGAATGAACTCCGTGGATGGATCTAGCCGACGATCTCCAAGAAACCGAACGGAATACCAAGAGTCTCACCCGGATCCAAGTTGACTGTGGCTTGAACCGGGGTCGTCGCGTGCCAACCATAGGGTTGAGACGGAAGTGTGCCTGTGTCTACGCTCACACAATAACGCCCAGCTGGTAGATCCGTGAAGTAGACCAGGCCGTTTGAATACGTGCTCGTGGATGCATGGCCGGTGGAGGGGCATCTGCCACGTCCAATTCGGACCCGCGCACCCCCGATTCCTGTTCCATCTTCGCCGCCATCATCAACCACACCGTTCATATTAAGGTCTTTGAACACCAGGACTACGATCTTGCCCGGTGGTGTTTGCACGGTTGGCGTAGGCGTCGGCGGGACGAAGCATACACCGGGCTCAGCGCCGGTCGGTGTGAAGCCGTACCCCCAACGGCAAGTGTTGTCCACCTCGGCGAGCGCCTTGATCGGGTACTGGCTGCTCTCCGTGGCCGGCGATCCGGCCTCCTCCTGAGAGAAGTGATCGTTGTAGTCGAGCCAGGCGGGTTCCTTGATCCATTCGTCTGCCCAAGCACCCCACATGAACTCGCCATCCGAACCGATCAGTGTGTGTTTGAACGCTAACTGTACCCGGTCACTCGAGGAAGGTGCTCGTCGTATCCATGCGGCATCTGGGTCTACACCCAGGCCCTGGTCAAAGACGAGATCATCGTAGCCGTTACGGCTCGGGTGCGGTGCGTCGGTGTGAATTGGCGTCAGGCCACCGACGTCGTTGTCGGTGTCTCGCCAGGCTTGCACTCCATCGGTCGTCCAATTAGAAGACGGCGGGACGATGCCGGTGATGAGCCAATCGCCGCGACCGTCGATGTCGAGGTCGATTTCGACGGCGTAGCTAGCCTGGGATCCGTCTGGAGGGGGCCCTTCGAGGTGGATGGTGATATACACCCAAGGTGCGTTCATGCTGAGTTCAGCCCTGGTGATGTCGAGGTGCTCCAGGTAGTCCATGACCTCACCCGTATACGGACGTTCCAATAGGTTCCAAGCGAAATTATCTGCAATGGCGCGACGCTCACTGGCGAGGGGTCTTGTAGATCGGTCGCTGATCCAGTTCTGCACCGCGCCCGGGCTTGAAGGTCGGGCATGATGGACGATGGTGGGTGTTATGGTAGGTGTAACGGTGGCTTCTGGACTGGCGATTACATGAGCCTCAAGACCTGCTGACCCTTGCTGTTCGGGGGCAGGTTCCTCGATCATCTGGATATGATCGTCGGCTACCTTTGGTTGAAGCGTCCCTGCGATGATTGTCTCCAGCGCTTGCATGGTTTCGGTAGCAGCCACTTCGAATTCGGGGTTGGCGTTCGTCCCTGGCAAATTGCACGCTAACGCAGATAGGACCAGAATGACCAAGCCGAAGATTGGGCGAGTGATGCGATTGTTATTCATTGAAGACCTCCTCCTGAAAACGCTTTTTGGCGATTTCGTTTGACTCTGTAACCGCCTTCGCTCAAGTTTGTGACAACTCACCAGCATGACAAGTTTCAATCCCTCGTGGTTGTGGAATCCACCAAGAGCTGTCGTATACACAAGGACAGGAACCCCCCGACGTCTTGGTGTCAGTCGATACTACGCCCTCCCAAATCGGGGATAAATTCAAATACTGTCATTGCAAGTTGGAGTTGATTGCCGGAGGACAACACTATTTCTGAGGTGTATTCTGATTGACACCAGTGTTTTAAAAATGATAAACTCAGGCATCCGTTGGTGCTACAGTACCATAGAAGGAGATGCCTATAGTGGCGCCTGCGTTTCTTGCGCTCAAAGGATGCAGGCGTGGGTTTTTATACCCTCACTCCAAAAAATGAAGGCACTGGGAACACAGTTCCGTGAACGATACCTGGGCCTAATATGAGTGCCTCCAACTCGCTACTTCCTCGTTACGCTATTCGCATCGTCAAGCCACCCTTCATGGTTGATCCGCCTTTCACGATTCGATATTTTCCCTCGCGGGATCATTTCCTCGCCGAGGAAGTGCAAACCTCTTCCTAAATTAAACAGCTTGCCATATTCGCTGACGAGAGGCTCATCCTCAAAGAAACCGCCGATGAAGTGTCACAAAACAAGCCCCCTGGTTGTTAGGGGCATAGATTGAAGCCCAAGCGTACGTGAATTGGGAGTAGACGATCGGTTTCCGTTGGAGAGGAAAGCTAGGCACTTAAATTCGGTAGCTTCTTGGTTAAGAGATGGAGTAAACCAGGACGCAATGGCGAGTTGGAAGCACCAGACAGCACACCTTGCCGACGGAAAGATCAAATAAGGAAATAGGAAAATGATAGACAGACGTTTATTTAGGATCCTCAGCTTCCTGAGCGCAGCGATGTTGTCGGCGGCTCTACAAGGATGCGGTCTGATCGAAGCCATTGCTGGCCCAGCTGCAGAGGGTTATTTGGAGCTTTGTGAGGTGCCAGCATTGTTGGTGACGAAGCCCGAGGACACCCTCGACGGCATCTGCAACGAAAGGGATTGCTCGCTGCGGGATGCAGTTTTTATGGCCAATGAGTGTGAGGGAGAGCAAACCATCGCGCTACCCCTTGGCAGCTATGCTTTGACAAGAACGGGTACTGGTGAGAATGGAGCGCAAACGGGTGACCTCGACATTACAGACGATCTCATCATCACAGGTGAGAACGCATATGTCTCTGGCGAACTTCACGATAGTGTGTTCCACGTCCTTGGTGAAGGGACCCGTGTTGAGATGAGCGGCGTCACCATCCAATTTGGATCTGGGGCTGGCTTGAAGCTGGACAGGGGAACGACCGTCAGGCTTGTTACTTCGGTGGTGGAGCGAAACGATGGTGGAGGGGTAAGCGTTGCCACAGGAGCCAATCTGGAAGTTATAGAAACCACGCTCAGGGAAAACATCGGTGGCGCGATTTTCAATGATGGCAACACACGTCTGATAAGGTCCACCTTGAGTTGGAATCGTCTTGGAGACAGCCCGGGTGGAGCTGCAGTCACAAACTGGATTGGGGCGACGGTATCGCTCGAGAATGTAACCGTCAGCGGCAACACAGGCGTCGAAGGTGTCCCCCAAGGCGTATTCTTTAATGCGGGAGATATAACGTTCATGAGCTCGACTGTTTTTGACAATGTTCTTCCGGCTATAAACCAAAGTTCAGATGGTTTGACGAGCTTCGAAAACACCATCGTCATCAATGACGTTGCTCGAGATTGTGTTGGGGGGGGTGTGTATGCATCAGGTGGTCATAATTTCTTCGACGACTTCAACTGCGGCTATGAAGAAGGACTCGCGGATCTGATTCATTTCCCTACCAGGGATCCTGGCATCGGCCACCTACTTGACAATGGTGGCCCGACGTTTACCCACGCCCTGCTCCCCGGCAGTCCGGCCATCGATGCGGCTAGTGACGACTGTCCTGCGACCGACCAACGCGGCGTGAGCCGGCCTTTCGGCGACGCCTGCGACATCGGCGCCTATGAGGCCGATTTCGAGACCGTCTCAGAGCCCATCCTCGCCGCAACACCGGAGGACACTCCCACCCCAACCCCCACGCCCACGGTCACCCCGACGGCCCTTGCGGCGCTCTCGATCAACTTCAACGCCGACAGCTACGCCGTTAAGGTCGGCGAGTGCACCACCCTGCGCTGGCAGGTCGAAAATGCCAACGAGGTGTCCCTCGAGGGCCAGCAAGTGAAATCCCTCGACGCGCGCCAGGTATGCCCGCAGAAAACCACATCCTACAAGCTGCTGGCGACGTCGCCCGGTGGGGAGCAAGAAGCCCGGGTGACGATTGAGGTCGAGCGGCTGCAACCGCCCGCGGCGCCGACCAAGCTGGCCATCACCGGGCGGGTGTGCACGGACACAGCCTACTCCGTGACCCTGGGGTGGAAGGATAACGCCGGGAACGAGGACGGATACAGGGTGTATCGGGAGGCGCAGTTGATCGCCACGTTGGGGAAGAACGCCACCAAGTACACAGACAACCCGCCGGGCAGCGGCCCCTATACCTACAGCGTGGAGGCCTTCAACAGTGCCGGGGCCTCAGGGCACCCGTCGGTACAGGAAGTGGGATGTCTGTATTGATGTTTTTATTGGCATGAAGGAGAAGCCGGCTTCCCGGAACCTCCGGGCATCCGGTAAGCTATAAAGTTTGCCAAGTTGAAAGAAGTCATTCAACCATTCGAAGTGATGGAGGCGAGCAATGGATATTGGAAGGATTTTGACCTTCGGTTTATGTGTCCTTTTTAGCTTGTGGGGGCTTTACTCGATCATCCAAGGGATCCGACTCTTTCAGTTGGCCGGCCAAACGAGAGCGTGGCCTTCCACGTTGGGGATAGTCAAAGAGTCCCGCGTACATAAGAGGTTTAGTGCGGGTGATAGTACAGAGTACCAGCCGCTTGTGCGTTACACGTTTTCCTATCGTGGGCAAGAATTCGAATCTGATCAGATCTTTCTCGGAGCGAAGCAGTTTTCCAGACCTTCGAAGGCCTTGCCCTACGTTCAACGCTATCCCGAAGGGCAATCCGTCACTGTCTATTACAATCCGCAAGATCCTTATCAATCCGTCCTGGAAACGGGTCATAGTTCAAGAATATATGTTGTTCTCGTTTCCGGAGTGGTCTTGATCGGAGTTGCAGTATTCATCTTCTTCCTGTTTTTGAGATCGTAGACATACCTTTCTAATCGTCTCTTCGTTTGTGTTCACGCCGAGCTGAGTACTCTCGCAGGCAAGGATGATGACAGGCATGGCGTAACATTGGAGGTGAGCAATGGATTTTGGGTTGATTCTGGCCTATGGTGCATTTGCCATTTTTGGTTTAGCAGGGGTATTGTTGATCGTGCAGGGGATCAGTCGCTTGCGGCTGGCAGCCCGAACGAGGGCATGGGCTTCTACGTTGGGCATGGTAGTAGAGTCCCGCGTAAAGCAGGATTTCATTGGGGATGCTATTAACTACCAGCCGCTTGTGCGCTACACGTTCTCCTATCGTGGGCAAGAATTTGAATCCGATCAGATCTTTATCGGATCGAAGTTCTTTACCACTCCATCGAAGGCCCTGCCCTACGTTCACCGCTATCCCGAAGGTCGATCCGTCAGGGTCTACTACGATCCCCAGGATCCTTCTCAGTCCTTCCTGGAAACGGGTCGTAGTTCTAGAATATATATCGATTTCGTTATTGGATTGGGATTAATTGGAGTTGCATTGGTAATCCTCATGGTCTTGAACGCCTGAGTTTGTCCTTCTACCTTTCTCCTCAGCCGCGTCCATGGTGTCAGGGTTCTCTCGTAGGTTGGCAGGATAATAGGCAAGGATTACGAAACTTAATGCCATCATCGGCGGGAGGAGGGTAAGCTTCAGCTGATACGTGGATCGATCCGCTACGATCTTTCCTTATACAAAAGAAGAGTCATGCGCAATATGAAGCAAGGTGAGAGAGAGAGTTCTTGGGAAAACTCAATTGTGAGAACAGATTGCACGTTTGGATCGCAGCTTATTGGATGACGTGTGAGCCTGATGATTCCTTTCTTATCATCGTGAACGTCGTTGATGAGCGATGGCATTCTCAATCGTGTTATTAGTTCGAAGACACTGTCACAAACCAGTCTTTAGGTTTGTTTAAAGAATGAAAGAGGGTCACATATGACCGAGCGGGACCCGGCTGGGGATAGCATCAACCTGGTTCGACGAGCGCAGGCGGGTGACCAAGAGGCCTTCACCGAGCTCTTCCAACGCCATCATCAACCGGTGTTGAACTATGTCTATCGCATGCTTGGAGACCGAGGGGCGGCTGAGGACATCACCCAGGACGCCTTCATCCGTGCGCACTTGCACCTCGATAGGTTGGGCCCACCTTACGACTTCAAGTCCTGGATCTACCGCATCGCCGGGAACCTGTCTCTTAATCTCCTGGAACGGGAGAAACGTCTGGTGCATGTCGACGAATTCGACGAATTCGGCAAGTCGCCTACGGAGCATCGTCCGGCTGAGGACAAGGTGCGCCGGAGGGAAGTACGGGAAGCGGTATGGAAAACGCTGGATAGCATTCCGGCACTTTATCGTCAGGTCCTGATTCTGCGTGAATTCAACCAATTCTCGTATGAGGAAATCTCCCATACCTTGCAGCGGTCGTATGACAATGTGCGACAGCTAGTGCACCGGGCGCGATTACGCTTCCAGGAAGTTCATGTTGGGCGATTGCTGTTGGTAGAGGGGCCAGCGCGGTGCGTTGAACTTGGGGATTTGATCTCCGCCTACCGGGACGATGAGCTTGGTGCAGATGAGCGCAAGGCGGTTAAGGCGCACGTTGCATCTTGCGCCGATTGCCAGGGGACGGAGAAGGACCTGCGCAAGGTTGGAGCTTTGCTGGCGGTCATCCCGCCGATCATTCCTTCCAAAGTCTGGATCGCCGAGGTTCTCAGTCAAGTCTATCAAGCTGAAAGCCCAGTACCTCAACGTTCAGTTCCTTCAGCAGATTCTGCCGTCGAAAGTGATCCGCCGATTCAGTTCACAGACCCGCATCTCCCACCTGCCCCACAGCCAGTACCGCCATCCCCAGCTCGCACACTCGACGGCCTTTTCGGGCCGCTGGTCATGGCGGCAGGTGGGGGATTGCTC
>WVZH01000343.1:38315-42485 GCA_011772595.1 Anaerolineales bacterium | reverse complement strand
CCGACCTTGGGGCCACCCGCCGCGCCGACCAAGCTGGCCATCACAGAGCGAGTATGCAGTGATACCGCCTACATTGTGATCCTGGGTTGGAAAGATAACGCCGGTAACGAAGACGGATACCGGGTGTACCGGGACGCGCAGTTGATCGCCACGTTGGGGAAGAACGCCACCAGCTACACGGACAACCCTCCTGGAAGTGGCCCCTACACCTACAACGTGGAAGCTTTCAACGGTGCCGGTGCGTCTTCGCGCCCGTCCGTCCTGGAAGAGGGATGTCTGTATTGATGCGGTGGTGGGGATGAATATCCAGCTTCCCGGAAGCTTTACCCGGTCACGAGCCCTTTTTCTACAGCGTAAAGGCCTTCAACGTCGACGGGGCCTCAGGGGCCCGTCGATCTGAGAGAATGCCAGTCTCGGAGGGCACGGATCTAGTAAAAGTTTGACCGTTGAACACGAGAACAGAATAGCAAATCGATTATGCGAGAGAAAAGGAAAAGGATTTCAAAGTGAGTGCAAGAACATTACGTCTTTTTGCCAACTTGTGGCGGATGTGGAATAATACGCGCCTTAGCCTACGCTGTTTTTCATATAGAAGGAGCCCTTCCGTGAAAGCCTGGCCCCTACGCTTGCAGCGATCTTTGCTGCTTGCACTTGCCCTCGTACTTCTTAGCGCTCCCCTCGCCTTCGCTCAGGAGAGGTTCCCGCAGCAGAACAAGTGGCATAGAGTTACTCCTTCCGTCGTGTGGTGTGGGGACCCAGACTCCACGGTCACAATTGAGGTGCATATCACTGGCCGGTCGGATGTCGCTGCCGTAGAGGTTATGTACCATGAAGAAAACCCCATCCCACTCTACGATGATGGCACCCATGGCGACGTTAACGCCGGCGATAACGTTTTCACTGCGGCCGATGTACTCATCGACTGTAACCCAGATCATCCTATCAACAAGGTGGTCAACAGCCGCTATGGGGACATGGTTGTCACTCTCAAGAACGGTCGTCAACTGGTCAACACCTACGGCATCGGCGTTGGCATGGTCAACCCTCGCTACAAAAACCAATTCGAAGTTATGGACTTCGGGGGTGGGCTCTCGGCTACAGCTTATGCTTTCTTCATCGAAGATTCCAGCCATGAGGTATTCGACGACTACCCAGTGGCACACATCTACTGTGGCAAGTCAAACTTCGAGGCCTTCCTCAAGTTATACAGCGTGATGCCTGATGAGTTCGATTTTGTGCTCTTGATGCCAGGCATGCAAATGTTGTTACCCGAGAGCCATGCCGAGAACGTGCCTTACGATGTACTGGTCTCTAATTCTGTTGAAAACATCGGTCTACCGATCATGGATGACAGTGGGCAATTCGGTTCGGCCGGCCGGTTGAAGAGCATGATCTACCACTCTTTCGGCAGTCTGGCCATATTCGACCACGAGGTCGCGCACACTTGGGGAGCCAGTTATGGTGACAGCCTCGGGCTGATCCAGGAGAGTGGTGTAAGCCAAGGCCACTGGAACAAGCTGTCCGACATCGCCGGTCAACTCGCGGCCTACTACTTCGACGAGAACGGCAACGTCGGTCACTTTAAGGATAACGGTGACGGCACCTGGCGCCTGATCTCCAACATCGAGGTCGAACCCTATGCTCCGCTTGAGCTTTATCTGATGGGCTTGATCCCGCCTGAAGAGGTCCCACCAATCCATATACTAACCGACCCTGACCTCCGCGATCCTGAGCGGATCAGCGCTGCTTCAGTTCGTACGATTACGATCGAGCAACTCATGGCTGCAGAGGGAGGGTCGCGCGTCCCGGGCGCCACTGAATCCCAGAAGGCCTTCAACCTGGCTTTCACCGTAGCACAGGGTACTCCCTTCAACGACGCTGCCTACGCCTTCTTCTCACTGCTCTCCTATTCATTGATGTCAGCCGATCCGCCCGAACCCTACAGTTCAGCGGCTCCTTTCTTTTGGGCAACCGGGGGACGGGCAACACTTAATACCCGACTTCCAATCGATTTGCCCGAGCCCTCAAGGCTACCGGGGCAACCAACCCCTACTGTTGCCCCCGCCTCATCTGTTACGGACATCCCCCCTACCCTTCCGCCAACGTCATCGCCGATTACAACAAATCCCACCGAGATCGTAGTGGAGGAAACGGAGCCCACCCCCGAGACGCGTGACGGCTTTCGCTTTGGTAACTGTCCAATCATCATCATCGCATTTGCCCCTGGCATTTGGGCTGCAATCCTGCAAGCTCGCCGACGTCGCGAACAACGCTGACGGGGATGGCTTGCTTTAGGCAATGACGGCAAGGGGTCCGATCATCGCTTGTTTCTTACACATGACCTCATCCAAATCGCTAAATGCCGGCACGGAGTGGAACAGTCTGGCGTGTGAAAATACCCATTTTGGTGGGGTAGCAGGTGCGGCATGAGGCGTGAAACGCCGAAGACAACTGGGGATAGATACAACTGCAAGAGATCACAATGCAGTGCTGTGAGTAGGAGGCGATGATTGAAGGCCGTGGGCTAGTGGAGAAGCTTCCATTTAGCGATACTCCGCTGTCGCTCCAGACCATCTACTGTTTCGGAAAAGGGGGGTCTGTATTAATGTGGCGACCGACATGAGGGGAAGCCAGCATCCTGGCAGCCCAGAGCTTCCGGGAAGCTTTCGTTGAGAACCGGTTGATGGTATCTTGTCACAAAGGGGGAGCTGGGGACGTTAATGAGGTGAACAAGCCGGAACATCCATGGAGGCGTCTTTCCTGCTTGAGTGGAAAGGTCACTCCAACCTGTGGATCATCGCTATAAAGGAAGTGAAGCGCCATGAACCCCAAAAACCTTTCTCCGTTCCTCGCACTCTTTTTCGTCCTGTTCTTTGCCCTCGCCATCCAGGGTTGTACGCCATCCTACTGTGGTGTCCCCGAATACGTCGTCACCAAGTTCAACGACACCAACGATGGGGTGTGCGACGGGGACTGCTCGCTGCGGGAGGCGGTCATCAATTCCAACGTCTGCCCGGGAGCGCAGACCATCCGCCTTCCGGCGGGGATTTACGATCTTTCCATCGCTGGCACCCTGGAAGACGCCGCAGCCACCGGCGACCTGGATCTCACCGATGATGTCACCATTATCGGGGAAGGTGCCCCGTTCATCGACGCCAACGGCATCGACCGCGTCTTCGAGGTCTTCGACACCGCCACGGTCGATCTGCACACCATGCTGATCCGCGGCGGGGAGGAGCAGGTCGGCGCCGGGATCCGCAACTGGGGCACGCTCACCATGCACGGTGGCGTCGTCGCCAACAACACTGGCGTGTTCCCCGACGGAATTATGGGTGGCTCGAGCGGCGGCGGGATCTTCAGCGACGGTACGCTCGTTCTCCTGGGTACGCAGGTGCGCGAGAACAGCGCCGACATGGGCGGCGGGATCATGATCGACGACCCGGGCACTTTCGAAATGAGTACCGGTAGCACCATGATCAACGGGAACATCGCGCACGAGACCGGAGGGGGCTTGGCAGTCGCCTTCGGCGCCGAGGCCACGCTCACGGGGGTCGACATCTGGCGCAACGAAGCTGGCTTCGACGGCGGTGGGATCTTCAACGCCGGCTTGATAACCATGAGGGAAACCGCCGTGTATGAGAACAGCGCCGGCCTTGAAGGTGGGGGACTCCATTCGGTCTTTGGCGGGCACACGGTGGGGTGGGAAATTCGCTTCGAGGACAACGAGGCCGAGCGGGGAGGCGCCATCCTGACCTCCGGGCTTATCAATCTTTATCAAAGCAGCCTGAATGACAATCGCGCCACCGCAGGTGCGGGGGGAGCGGCCTACGTCGACGGCGCTTTGCCCGGGCTGCAATTGCGTAACACAACGGTGAGCGGCAACAGTGCCACCTTGGCGGGCTCGGCTGGAGGCTTGCACAGCCACGGTGGGGATATGCTGCTGGAATTCATCACCGTCGCTGAGAATGACCCCTTGGGCATTGTGAACGACGCTGGTGGAAATGTGGTCATCAAAAGTTCGATCGTCGCGGACAATTCTGCTGGCAACTGTACAGGGATCGGATTGGGTTCCTCGGGCTACAACCTGGACGATGGCACCTCATGCAATTTCACAGAACCCAGCGATCTCTCGAGTACCGATCCCATGCTCGGCCCGCTGGCCTACAACGG
>WVZH01000343.1:20600-38161 GCA_011772595.1 Anaerolineales bacterium | reverse complement strand
GTCGAAGTGCTTGTCGAAGGCCGCAGCGCACCCGGCGCTCCCGCGTGGTGGTGGATATTGCTCCCCGGCGGGGGTAACTGCTGGGTCTCCGACTCTGTGGTGGAAGTGACAGGTCCAGCGGAAGAACTGCCGGTTATCGCGGCACCCCCACCGCCGCCCGAGGCGCCTTCCGGGTTGGGAATTGTGGAGCGAGTCTGCAATGCCAAGCTCTACCGCCTGACCCTGACGTGGTCGGATGTGTCCAACGAGAACGGATACCGTGTGTATCGTGACGGCTCCTCGCTGGCGACATTAGGCGCCAACATCACGAGCTATCAGGACGATCCTCCCTTCGGCGGTCCGTATACCTACGCCGTGGAGGCCTACAACAACAGTGGGACCTCCGCCCGTGTAGCGGTCACCGATCCGGGCTGCAATCCATCGAACTGACCTGCAATCTGTCGCAGCGTATCNNTCCGGGAAGCTTTTTCGTAGGAAGAAGTGCCAGCGCGCACAATGACACTTGTCACGTGATTTGCACCAATGTGAGAAATAATATAAGGCCAGCCTAATATGCATACGTAAGGCATTCCTTGATCTCAACCTCATCGCTAGGGGCTGGGTCCAAGATTGCCTGGGAGTCGCAAGGTGGTTCAACAAAAGCATTTCGGTGAAAGCGCAGAGATGTATCTAAAGTCCATCGCTGAGCTGTCCGCGGAGCGCCGGCCCGTGCCGGTCACCAGTATCGCCGGACGGCTTGGGATCGCGACCGTGTCTGCGAGTGAGATGATCCATCGTTTGCAAGATCGTGGATTGGTCGAGCACACACCCTACAAAGGAGTTCATCTCACGCAAGAGGGTACGCGCAGGGCCAACATCGTCATTCGACGTCATCGTCTCTGGGAGTGTTTGCTCGTCGACAAGCTTGAGATCCCGTGGGAGCGTGTGCACGAGTACGCCTGCCGTCTGGAGCACGCCACCGATGAAGAGGTGATCGATGCGTTGGGGATTTACTTGGATCAACCCAAGACCTGCCCGCATGGAAACCCGATCCCCTCGCCTGAGGGCGAGATGCCCCCAATGGAGGGCGTCTCACTTGTAGATCTCACAGCGGGTGAGGCTGGGAAGGTCTTACGTATCCTACCGGAAGATGATTACGACATTCTGTGTGGGTATTTGGCGGCGCGCGGTATCAAGCCCGGGGTGACAGTCGCTGTGGAGGAGATCGCGCCGTTCGAGGGGCCGATATCCGTGCGTTTGGGGGAGGAAATCCATGCCTTGGGGCGCAGGATTGCAGCGCATGTCGTGGTTGAAAAAAGGGTGCCCGTCTGAGGCACGCGCGCGGAGAGGGGCATTTGAGTCACGATCGTACGACGCCGCTGGATAGGATCGAGGAGGGGGAGACTGTCGAGTTGGTCGGCTTCCGCGCCAACGGACCTTCGAGTTTGCGATTGGCGGAATTGGGGCTCAATCCGCACACGAAGATCACGGTGTTGAAGTCAGCGCACGGCCAACCCTTGATCATCTGTGTGCGTGGTAGCCGCTTGGCGATCGATCGCCAAACAGCGCATCAGATCCGCGTTCGACCGGTGAGCGCAAGGCCGCGACATGTAATTCACGAGCGGCCGCAGCGGGGCAGGGTAGCACGTGGCCGACGGCGTCGCAGATTTAAAGATATGTTGCGGACAGCATTCTTGGGCCGCTCTGGGAGCGGAGGACTTGGCAGGCGCGTGGGTCGTGGGGAAAAGAATGCCTCTGATTGAGAGAACGTGGAGACGAACCCATGGCGGAGCTTAGGGTTGCACTGGCGGGCAACCCCAATGCCGGGAAAACCACCGTGTTCAACGCACTTACTGGGTCGAGACAGCATGTCGGCAACTGGCCGGGAAAGACCGTCGAGTGCAAATCTGGTTCCTTCCGCCATCGTGGTCATGAGGTTGAGGTGATCGACCTTCCCGGCACGTACAGCCTGACGGCATACTCGACTGAAGAGGTCATCGCCCGGGATTTCATCCTTTGGGATGAACCGGAGGCCGTCGTTGTGGTCGTGGATGCTTGCAATCTGGAGCGCAACCTCTATCTCGTCGTGCAGATCCTGGAGTTACAAGCTAGATTGATTTTGGCCGTCAACATGATCGATAGAGCAGAAGCGCTCGGTTATCAGGTTGACGTCGATGCGCTTTCTGCGCATTTGGGCGGTGCGCCCGTTGTCCCCATGGTCGCCACTCGAGATGAAGGGCTTGAAGGGCTCAAGGACGCCATCGCGAATGTCGCCGTGGAGCGTGCGCGTACCATCGAGCTGGAGCAGATCTAATCTTGGTCTTCCCGAACCAGCATAACCAATTTAAGATCGACTACGGTGAGAAGATCGAGGCGGAGCTCTCGCGCATCACGGACGCCATCCTACAACAGCCCGAGATTGCCGCGGTCTTCGATGCGCGCTGGCTGGCGATTAAACTGCTTGAAGGAGAGAAGGACCTCACAGAGAGGGTGAGAGCCACGCATGGGGGTCTAGAAGTGCTGCGCCAAGCGCAGGCGAGCGCGCAACGTCTGGCGCTGACAGCACCGGATGGCGTGGAGATTGCCATCGCGGATCGGCGCTACACTTTCGTGAGCCGAGTCGTCGCTGACGTGCTCTCGAAACCACCGGAACCACCGGTCACGCTCTCTGAGCGCGTCGACCGGGTTGTGACCCATCCCTGGCTGAGCGTCCCGATTTTTTTCCTCGTCATGTACCTGGTCTTCAATCTGGTCGTGAATGTCTCCGCTCCCTACCTGGATTGGATCGATGCGGTGTTCGGCGGTCCTATCACGCGCGGGACCGCGTTCTTGTTGAGGCTGCTCAATGCTCCCGCGTGGTTACGCGGGTTGCTTCTCGATGGGGTGATCGTGGGGGTGGGCGGGGTCTTGGTGTTCCTCCCCGGACTTTTTATGCTCTTTCTCTTCATCGGCCTTCTGGAGGACAGCGGTTACCTCGCGCGCGCTGCCGTCGTGATGGATCGCTTCATGAGTTTACTTGGCTTGCATGGCAAGAGCTTCGTACCGTTGGTCCTCGGATTCGGTTGCGCTGTGCCTGCGATCTATGCTACGCGCACCCTGGAGAATCGTCGTGATCGCATCCTGACGGCGATGCTCATTCCGTTGATGTCATGCTCGGCACGCTTGCCGGTTTATGTCGTCTTCGGATTGGCGTTCTTCGGCCGTCGTGCGAACTTGGTTATCTGGGGATTGTACGCACTGGGTATACTCGTTGCCGCGGTCGTTGGCGTCTTATTCTCGCGCACGTTCTTGAAAGGTTGGGGCGCTTCTACTTTCGTGATGGAGTTGCCGCGATACAGTTTTCCCTCCTTGCGTAACCTTTGGATCCAGGTCTCACATCGAACAGGCTCCTTCATCCGTAATGCCGGAACCGTCATCCTGCTGGCTTCCGTGGTGATTTGGGCCTTGCTGAACTTGCCGCTGGGTAGTCCGGATTTGAGCGGAAGCTGGTTTGCCAGGATAAGCGCAACACTTGCACCGATACTTCGACCGGCGGGTTTTGGAAGTTGGGAAACAACGGGTGCGCTCCTATCCGGGTTGGTGGCTAAAGAGGTCGTCGTGTCGACCATGTCGCAAATCTACGTCGGTGAGGAAAGGGGTTTGCCGGCTGAAGCCTCCTTCACATTCGGTGAGGAGTTGGTGGGTATCGGGGGTGGTTTCCTCGAGGCCACCGTCGAGGCCGGGAAAGAATTCCTCGAAGTCTTGACCCCGGGTGTGGCCCTCTTCGATGAGGGAGAAGAAGGGGTGGAGGACACGGCTCTTCGGCGCGCGCTGAAGCGAGAGTTCACGCCACTCTCGGCTTTGGCGTTTCTGGTGTTCGTCTTGCTCTATGTGCCGTGCGTTGCGACACTAGGCACCATTCGCGGCGAATTCGGTTGGAAATGGGCCGCCATCGCCGCACTCTGGCAGTCCGCTGTGGCTTGGGCCATGGCGGTCATCGTGTTCCAGGTAGGCAGACTCCTTGGGTATGCATAGCGATTTTCAAAGGTGCGAGCGAAGCGGGAGGGTCGTGCGGAGGGCGCATGTTGGGTGATATTCTGGATGAATTTGGGCGGACGCGCAACACGTTATATTTTCAGGATGTCTCCAAGCGATTGGGGAAGGAGCCAGCCGTCGTGGAGGGCATGCTAGAGCTCCTGGTTCGGGTGGGGAGACTGGTGGAGGTGAATGGCGCGAGGATCTGTGACTCTTGCCCCATGCGTGCCAAGTGCCTGTGCCTCAAATCTTCTCACAGAACTTTTTCCCTCGCCTCCGAAATGACGTTAGACTTTAATGAGAGCGTGGAAGGAAAGACATAGGCCGTCGGCCGCCTATCCACACGGGTCCCTGGACCTGACCACACGCCACCGAATGGAAAAGGTCCTACAGATGAACATGGAGATACAAGAGATCGGGCCTCCCTCCTACGACCCCGGGGTGGTGCTTGGGGATTGGTTTACCCCACGCGGAACGGAGGAACTGGAAGCGTACTTGGCTGCGGAGGTTTGGGGTGGTGTAGGTTCTCCCGTGAGCTGGAAAGTCGCCAGGCTCTCGTCTGCTGCGTACATTTACCGAGAGGTCGAGACGAACTGGGCCGTCGTGGCCAAGTTTTTTGGGGCGAAGACGGGTGCCGGGGCCGGGAAGTATGCCCGCCGTGAGTACGACCAAACCCAAAATGCGCGCCAACTGGGGTTGGACCGCGAGGGGATGAGGGCCGTCGCGCCACTGGCGGTTTGGCGTGGGGTGCTACTATTTGAATATGTGCCGGGACTTACTCTGGAGGATATCATTGCCATTCGCCGAAGTCACCCGGGAACGCTGCTGCCAGCGTTGGAGAAGACGGCTGATATCCTGGCATCGCTGCATAGGTTGAGTGCCAAACCGGATGAGGCTTCCGATTTCGAACGTGCGATTGCGCAGGCGCACAAGTATCTCCGCAACTTGAGCAAATACGGTGTTTTGAAGCGACGACCGTTTCGACGAAGAAATCTCTCACGGCTTATCGATCACTGGGCAGCCAACTCTCGGATGACGACCTACGTCCCGGTCTTTAACCATGGCGACACGACGACAACAAACTTCATCTTTCCACCTGAGGGGGGTATTGTGGCTATCGATTGGGAGCGTGCCAAGGTGACGGATCCCGCCGCCGATGTAGGGCGTTTGTTGGCGGAGGTTTCACATGGCATAACGGATCACGGAGGAAATCTTGAAGAGGTCGCACAAGCGGTCAATGTGTTACAGGCGCGCTATTGTGCTTCCTTGCCTACGCATGAGGCGCGGGGGCCCTTGATGGAGCGAGCCCGATTCCACCAGGCATCGAGTACGCTTCGCATCGCCCGCAATGGATGGTTGTCCCCTGCTTACCGCTTGTCCCTTGTCGAGAGAGCCTCCGGGTTGTTGTCCGACAACTATTAGAACTCCAGCACATTCTGAAGCACCATCATTGTCAGAAAGCCTGTCATGCCCGCGACGGCGCTGGAACGGCGTTGTCTTTCATTGGCTCTGCTCTCGGGGATCATCTCTTCTATCACCAGGAAGATCATCGCGCCTGCGGCGAATCCAAAGGCGTAAGGTAGCAACGGGCGAAAATTGACCACGGCCAGGTAGGCAGGGACGGCGGCAAGAAGCTGGGGCACCCCAGAGAAAATCGCCCATAAAACGCATTTCCAGCCGCTCTCACCCTCGGCGCGCAGTGGTAAGGCGACGGCAGTACCCTCCGGGATGTTGTGTATGGCGATGGCGATCGCTATCAGAATGCCGAGTCTTGCTTCCCCGGAGCCGTAAGCCACGCCCAATGCCAGTCCTTCTGGGAAACTATGGATGAACATGGTGACCAGGACGAGGATGATACGACGCGAGCCGGTGATAGAAACTCCGGGGAGGTTTAATTTGTTGCGTTCCAGTCGCCATGAGGTGTAGATCATCAGCAGTGCGCCGAGCAAGACGCCAGCCGCAACCGGCGTGATGCCTCCGTGGGTGAGACCCGGGATGATCAGATTGAAGACCGAGGCGGAGAGCATCAAACCACCGGCCGCGGCCCAGCCAAGCTGGGCAAACCGATCTGGCAAATGTCGAATAAATACGAAGGGCAGACCGCCCAGCCCGTTTGCCAGTACGGTGAGAGTGGCTGCGATGATGGTCTCGTTGAGCGAGTTCGTCATCCCGCAATACCTTCGTGTTGTGAGAGACTCTCAAAGATCTGCCGATCCTCCGGGTCGAGTCGCTCGAGTAGCTCGAGACCAAGTTGTGCATGCACGCGTTGCGTGAAAAGTTCCATCCAGACGAATTGGCGAGCGATGAGCACCAGGTTGCGATTGCCCGTGATGGTGGCCGTGGCCTCATGGCTGATGTCGGCGATTAGCGCTTCCCGCCGATCGACGACGATCAGCAGCGTTTCGGTCAACTCCTGAAGTTGACTCTCGAGAGGAGGGTGGCGAGCCACTCGTCCGAGGTCCAATTCGCGCTCCCCGGTCAGCAAGGTGCTGATCGCGATGCCGCGCTCGGAGGCCTGCGCGATCTCATCCTGTAGAGCGTCTACGCTCAGGTCAGTCATGACGAGGAATGCTTCTGATTCTGCACCGCGCAGCATCTGTGCGGCGTAGGAAAAAATGGCCTGTTCTCCGCTGATCGACCAGACGTAATTCTCCTTCGCCGAAGAGTAATGGGCTTCCAGCTCTTCGCGCAGGTCTGTTATCAATTGTTGTCGCCGCTCTTCGTAGCGGTCGAGGAGCGTCTGAGGGGGCAGTGGTCGATAAAGGGTCGCGCGTCCCTCGATGGCTTCAAGCACGGCGCCACGGGCGTGTAGGCGGCTCAACGTCTCGTAGACCATCGATCGCGGGACGCCAGAGTTCTTGCTGACCTGGTATCCGGTGGCCGGATAGTCGGAGAGCAGCGCCAAATACACCTTGGCTTCATATTCAGTGAAGCCGATTTCATTCAATCCTGAAAGCAGATCCACGATCCCTCCATGATAGTAGTTAGTAAAATCACTAATAGTTAGTTTACTAACAACTGTCCTGGTTTGTCAAGATTTCTTTATATCCATTCGAGGCGCGTAGAGGCAATTCATGAATTGCCCCTACGCGGATAAGGGATCCCTTAAATGGAAGCGGTAATTGTGGTAAGCTCTAAGGCCGTGGGTGGCAGCATGGAGAGGATCTGGAGTCTGATAAACAAGGGGGCCGATATCTTGCGCCACAGGCTGCGCACGCAGGGCGTGCGCACGACCTTGCTCTGGTTCTTGGTGCGAGGATCGACCTTCGTGACCGGCATCCCCACCATACGCTACACGAGAATCGCGCCGCAAATCTTCGTTGGGCCGCAATATCGCAGGATGGGAAAACGCAAGTTGGAGCGGCATGGCGTGAACGCCAGCTTGAACATGCGCCTCGAGTTCGACGACGCCGCGCATGGATTGGACATGTTGCGCTATTGTCACCTACCCACGGCCGATGATCACCCCCCTAGCCTAGAACAATTAAACACGGGGGCTGCGTTCATCGATCAGGTCGTCAGAGATGGCGGCAAGGTGTATATCCACTGTGCGGGTGGGATCGGACGCGCGCCGATGATGGCCGCTGCCTATTTTGTGAGCCAGGGTCTTGACCTCGAGGAGGCGATTGCGCGCATCCGCAACTCGCGCCCCTTCATCCGTATCATGCCCTCTCAAGTGACGAGACTCAGACAGTTCGAGGATCTTGTCAAGCGTGAGGATAGCGGTTAAGAGAGACGTGAATGTGCAGGACCACAGCGGGGTGAAAATCAATTGAGCGCGATCACGAGGGACGGAGAGCATCAGGAATGTTGACACTTTACTCCTGGAACGTCAACGGCGTTCGCGCTGTGCAGAAAAAGGGATTCCTGGATTGGTTCCGGCACACAACGCCGGATGTGCTCTGTCTCCAGGAAACGAAGGCGCACCCTGACCAACTGGATCTCGAGTTGGTCGCACCCGATGGATACCAGGTGTATTGGGCTTCAGCAGAGCGCAAGGGATATAGCGGGGTGGCGCTGTATACGCGCAGGGAACCGGTTTCGGTTCAGATCGGACTGGGGATTGAGGCTTACGATCGGGAGGGTCGTGCGATCCTCGTGGATTACGATGATTTCCTGCTGGCTACGGTTTACGTTCCCAATGGCGGTAGGGATCATAGCCGGGTGCCTTTCAAGATGGCCTTCAAGGAAGCTCTGCTTGAGGTCTGCAACTGCTTCCGGGAGGAAGGGCGCTCCGTGATTTTTTGCGGCGACGTGAATACAGCGCATCGGGAGATCGACATCGCCCGGCCGAAAGCGAACGAAAATCACACNNCGCGCCATGCATCCCAATCGACGCGATGCCTACACCTGGTGGGCCTATTGGGGAAAGGCGCGCGAACGCAATGTCGGTTGGCGGCTTGATTACTTCTTTGTCTCCCCGGACATGCAGGATCGGATTGTTAGGGCTGAAATCCATCCAGAGGTGTACGGCTCCGATCATTGCCCCGTCAGCCTCACGCTGCGATGAGAGGTTAGATCCAGTGCGAGTGAGTAGGCGTTGTCTTGTTCTTGAAGATCCCGTTTCACACATGCGTATCCGGCTGCTCGCCGTCCTGCTTTAGTTAACGACAGAACCCCATAAAATTGACTTTCACGCATTTTGTGCAGAGCCGCCCCGCCGGGGCGGCTCTGCATACGAGCACCGGTTGGACTCTTTACGCTACTCCAACCAATCGTGCTTGGATTTCGGGAAGCAAGTGCGTCACCAAGCGCCGGTTTCCTTCTTGACAGGACGCCTGCGATGGTGTATATTATTTATGCTACCCGATAATGCGGGTAAACCGCATAAGGGGGTATAACGTATAAGGAGGCCGCCATGCCCAAGCCCGAAGCAGACCTGGTTCTCGCACCCAAGACGGCGTTCCTGCGTGTTGCACTCGAACCCGCAATCAACGCCTTGAACAGCCTCGTTATGATCGGCCAGGTCGACAAACTGTCTGGTCTTGGGGATTGGGTGGTCGAGACGGCCGCCGCCCTCGAACCCCATCAACTGCGCGCCCACCAGGTCGTCTTTGAAGGTCTGTACTTCGCGCTCATGCCGGATCGCAGCCACCCCACCTTTCTTGCCTACTTGAATGATCTAGCCGCAACGGACCCCGTGGTCCTGCGGGACAAGATCCTCGACGCTTACCGATATAAAGTCTGTTCTGAAGATCCTGATGCCACGGTGAGGGAGGAAGATTTGGGACCGCTTCTGGAAAGCGAGGATTCCTTCATTACGTTCATCTACGACTGTTTTGGGAGGGAGCACATCGACGAGGATATCGAGCGGGAGGCTTATAGATACCTCATCGATCCGGCGTCGATGCAAGAGCTGATCGTCACCCACATGCGAACGATGTGGGAAGAGTTTCTAATAGATGAGTGGGAGCGTACTTTGCCGACGCTTCAGGAGTCTTCGATGGCCTTCCGTAAGGTCGACTTCTCTTCTATGACCTTGGCCGAAGCGGTGCAATATATCACCGGCCGGGAAATGGAAGAGAAGATCGAGCATTACATGCAGGAGGCGGAACAAGTGGTCTTCGTCCCGTCGGCTCACGCCGGGCCTTACGTCGGTAAATACAAGGGAGATGGGATGTTGTGGTTGGTCTTTGGTGCACGCATGCCGGAGGGATTCCAAACCGGGTCCACAGATCTGCGACGCTCGGACCTGCTTGTGCGTCTCTCCGCCCTGGCCGACGACACCCGTCTGCGCATCCTTACCTTGATTCGGGAAGAGGGGGAGATATGCAGCCAGGAGCTTATCGATCTATTAGGTATGAGCCAGTCGTCGATTTCGCGTCACCTCAGGCAGCTCAGAGCTACAGGTTACCTGCTCGAGCGACGCACAGAACAGGGGAAATGTTTCAGCTTGAACCCAGACCGCATTCAGGAGACGTTACATGCCTTGGATGGTTTCTTTGAAAACGTGTAGCCACCAGGCAGGCATGTGACGATTGCCGAAAGAGAGGATGGAGAACATGACAACAGATTTCGTAACACTGTTTGCAGAAGGCTTGCAGGCGCTTGGCCGACACTACAGATCTCCGATGCAGGAGGCGATTTCCGCAGCAAAGCTGGAGCCACCAGAATGGTACGTGCTCTTCACCGCTTACTGCACGGCCCCGAAACCGATCAGCGCCTCAGAGTTGTCCCGGTTGTCTCCCTATAATGCTGTAAGTTTGCATGAGCAGCGATTGCAAGGTGCGATCGACCATGGCTACTTGATCGCCGAAGACGGTGAAGCTTACCAAATTTCGGAAGAGGGTCGCCGGGCCGCTGTACGACCGATCAAAGAGGCGCAAAAAGCATTGGGGTCGTTGAGTCCACTACCGGAAGAGGAAATGGCTCGTTTGGTTGAACTCTTGCGCAGGCTCGTCGAGGCTGTGATAGAAGCTCCGGAGCCTAGCGAAAAACCGGCTCTTCTTCGCAGCCGTGTCGTGGATCCGGGCGAGGGCGCACAAGCAGCGACGCGCATCGACCAATACCTCACCGATCTAACCTTCTACCGCGACGACGCGCACATCGCCGCATGGAAGCCCTATGAGATCCCCGGGCAGACATGGGAGACCCTCACGCTGATATGGCGCGAGGAGGCGCACACCCTCGATGAGCTTGCGGAGCGACTTGAGGCGCGCGGGCAAACAAAGGAGTCGCTCTCAGTGGCGCTTGAGGATTTGGTCGACCGCGGTTGGATCAGCACCAAGAACGGCGGCTATACAGTGACTGAGCAAGGCAGTACCTTGCGCCAGGAAGCTGAGGAGGCCACCGACCGTTTTTACTACGATCCGTGGTCGGCTCTGAAAAAATCGGAACGCGCGGAGATGGAAGCGTTACTTGTGAAGTTCAAGGAAGCCCTAACTCCACCGGAAGAGGAGGGCGAGGAATAAGGATCCAGGTATCTGGTTCTCGATTCGTGTTGGTGTCGATATCGACCTCAACTTGGAGTGGTTTCGGTGGTTGGATGGGCGTTTGTTGTTGGGGAGAAAGGATTTTGATGATGTTCACGTGGCAAGATGTGTTAGTCGCAGAGCAAAAAAGAGCGGATGCGCTTCGCATGGCGGAGCGAGAGCGCTTGATACGGACTATCTTGCGAGCTAGAGAACCCGAACCTCGCTTCTATCATGGGTTGATGGTGCGCTTTGGGGGGTGGATGGAATCGGTCGGGCAAGGTCTGAAGAAGCGATACACCGTCGTAGTCGAGCCCTCGATACCATCAACTGTCCAAACGAATAAGGGTTGTATTTTGTAGGTTAGTTTCCCGGAAGCTCAAAACTTCCGGGAAACTCTTTATCCCGTTCGATGGACAGCAACCCGGAAGCTTCGAGCTTCCGGGTTGTTATTTAATCCTGTGTGTACTCCAAAAACTTCAATGCTCTCTTCGTTTGTTAGGCATCCCTTGTGTAACCGGATCGAAAGCAACCTGGAAGTTTTGAGCTTCTGTTCTGGGTGTTCTCTGCCTCACACCCTTATTTACTCCCTTTGGGAGGCACCAAAGCCGCTCGCGGTTTTCCAAACCTACGAAAAGTGGTAATTCCCACTGGGAAATCCACTCCCATCCTAAACCTCTATCAAGGGAAAGGGGGCAGGTCTGGCACCCAAGCGTGGCTGTTATGTTAGGCATGCGTATGGAGTTCGCAGGCTCTGCTTGCGCTGAGTCCTGAGCATAGACGAAGGAGCTGGAAGCAGAGCTTCCAGACTCCAAAAGGTGCGACAGAGTGAGCGTAGATTAAGCAGGGTTCGAAGACGTCAGGCCTTCCTACCCAGTTGTTGAACGAATGGAGTCTGCTGATGATGCCTGCGTTTTGTCCTGGGCTCAAACGAAGGGACCGGAAGTTTGAAGCTTCCGGGGTACTGACGTGTATAATTCTCTCATGCCCATCGAAGACGCGCTCGCGCGCCTGCGCCTCGACGTCGAATTCATGAAGAACGTGACCGCCTGGGAGCGGCTCAAGCCGCGCCCAGCCCGTTATGGAGATTTTCCGTCTACCCTCGACCCGCGTTTGATCGCCTCGTTGCGCGCCCGCGACACCGCTCCGCTTTACACCCACCAGGCGGAGGCCGTAGATGCCGCCCTGGAGGGCGAGAACGTGGTGGTGGTCACGGGAACCGCTTCGGGCAAGACGCTGTGCTACAACCTCCCCGTCCTGCAGACATTGCTCAATGAGCCCGAAGCGCGGGCGCTCTATCTCTTCCCCACCAAGGCGCTCTCCCAAGACCAGGCATCCGCCCTCGGGGAATTTCTTGCCGACTTGGGCGCCGTTGATCGTGTTGCCGTGCGCACATACGACGGAGATACCCCGCAGGCGCTTCGCCGTCAGATCCGCGACGAAGCTCGCATCCTGATTACCAACCCCGACATGCTGCACACCGGCATCCTCCCGCATCACCCGCGCTGGTCGGTGTTGATGGAAAATCTGCGTTGGGTGGTGCTCGATGAGCTGCATGTCTACCGGGGTATTTTCGGCTCCAACGTCGCCAACCTGCTACGCCGCCTCAAACGCCTGTGCCGCTTCTACGGTTCCGAACCTCATTTTGTGCTTACCTCGGCCACCATCGCCAATCCCAAGGAACTGGCTGAACGTCTGATCGAGGCGCCGGTACGCCTGGTGCCGCCCGATCTGGACGGTTCGCCGAGGGCGGAGAAGCACGTGATCCTCTACAACCCGCCAGTCGTTGATCCTAGCTTGGGGATCCGCCGCGCATACACGCTGGAAACCACGCGCATCGCCGAACGCTTTCTACAAGCCGGAGTACAAACGGCAATCTTCGCACGCGCCCGTCGCACGACGGAAGTGTTGCTCGGATATGTCCGCGACGCCTACGACCACCTCGGCGGAGACCCCGCCACGATCCGTGGCTATCGCGGAGGTTACCTGCCATTGGAGCGGCGCGAGATCGAGCGCGGACTTCGCGACGGTACCGTTTTGGGCGTCGTGGCGACCAATGCACTCGAACTCGGTGTGGACATCGGTCAGCTGGGCGCCGCGGTGATCGCCGGATACCCAGGGACCATCGCCAGCCTTTGGCAGCAAGCCGGCCGGGCGGGCCGGCGCAGCGAGACCTCGGTGGCGGTGCTCGTCGCCTCAGCGGCGCCTCTCGATCAATTTGTCGCCGTTCATCCGCGCTTTCTTTTTGAGCGACCGCCTGAGATGGGGTTGATCAATCCCGATAACCTGGCCATCCTCTTGCGGCACCTGCGCTGTGCAACCTTTGAGCTGCCTTTTGATGCCGGGGAAGCTTTCGGCACTTTCGAGGAGGTGGCTGAGTTGTTGGCGTTTTTAGCGCAGGAGGGTGACCTACACCGATCCGGAGAGACCTATCATTGGGTTGCTGACGCCTACCCTGCCGAGGCAGTCTCGCTGCGCGCAGGGGGCGACGACACGATCGTGATCCAGCGCGTGGGTGAGGGACGCCCTGTCGTCATAGGTGAGATCGATCGCCAAGCGGCTCCCATCTTGTTGCACGATGGAGCAGTTTACATCCACGAAGGTAGTACACACTTGGTGGCGAATCTGGATTGGGAGAAGGGTTTTGCCGATGTAGAGCCAGCTGATGTCGACTATTACACAGACGCCTCGGAAACGGCGGATCTGGAGGTCTTGGAAGTGTATGATGCGGACGAGCATACACCCGCCCGTCGTGCGCATGGTTGGGTGCAGGTCACCGCTCAATCGACCTCCTTTCGCAAGGTCAAACGCTACACGCATGAGACGCTGGGTTATGGCACGATCGACTTGCCACCGCGACAATTCGAAACCAGCGCCTACTGGCTGTGGATCAGTCCCGAGACCGTCGCCCAATTGGAAGCACAGGGCGTGCTGTTGGCGCCGACGGACTATGGACCGAGCTGGCCGCAAGCGCGTCAGGCGGCGAAGGCCCGCGACGGTTCTATTTGCCGACAGTGTGGCGCTGCGGAACGCGAGGGCAGAGAGCATGACGTACACCACATCCGCCCTTTTCGCGACTTTGGCTATGCGCCAGGCGAGAATCGCAACGATCGGATGGCCAACCATATTGACAATCTGATCACCCTCTGTGCGGCGTGCCACCATCGAGCAGAGTCAGCGCGTGGCGCACGCAGCGCGCTCGCTGGCTTGAGTTATGCGTTGGGCAACATCGCTCCGCTATACTTGATGTGCGATCCGCGTGATCTCGGCACCCTCACGGAGATCCGCTCGAAGGGCACGAAGAGCCCGACGGTCACGATATACGATCGCATACCGGAGGGCATGGGATTCTCGGAGAGGTTGTATACGCTACATCGCGAGTTGCTTGAAGGCGCACTCGAATTGGTGCGCACGTGTCGCTGCCAGGATGGTTGTCCTGTCTGCGTTGGCCCAGTTGGTCCCGGTGGTGTGGAAGTTAAGCAACTCACGTCACAATTGATCGAGGCCTTATTGGGCTGATTTCCCAAAGCAGGGGTCTTGCTTCGCATGCGGACCAGCACGACACATTATCGTTGATCGTATGCCAGGGGTATAATCTAGCCCTACTAGGTGGGATTTACATCCTACTTTCAAGGATCGTTGCGCATGTCGGATTCGTCCGTCTATCGTCTGGATACACTTTACCAGGTCACACAAGCGCTTGGCACGACCCTCGATCTGGATGCACTGTTGAACGTCGTCATCGACCAGGTGATAGCGGTCACCGGAGCCGAACGCGGGTTCCTCATGCTCGGCGAAGCATCCACAGACATGGCGATCCGTGTTGCACGAGGAATGGATCGGCAAACCATAGAAGCCCCTGAATTTCAAGTCAGCCGAGGGGTCGTCGATCGGGTGGCTACTGAAGGTGAGCCTCTACTCACCAGCGACGCCCAAAGCGATGCCTGGCTATCGGAGCGGGCCAGTGTGTTCGACTTGAAGTTGCGCTCGATCATGTGCACTCCCTTGCAGACGCAGGGCGTGTCGATCGGCCTGGTGTACGTTGACAACCGAATGCACACCGGAATCTTTACCGAAGCTGACCTCGAGTTACTCCAGGCGGTGGCAAACACCGCCGCGGTTGCCATCGAAAACGCGCGGCTACATAAGCTTGCGATCGAGCAGGCACGCATGGAGCAAGAATTGGAGGTCGCACGACAGGTGCAGACCAGTCTCATCCCGCTCGAAGCTCCCAAGGTGCGCGGATTTGAGATTTCTGGCGTCTGGCGAGCAGCGCGTGAGGTAGCCGGAGATTTCTACGATTTCATCCCTCGCGACAACGGCCAGCTGGCGATTGTGATTGGTGACGTCACTGATAAAGGTGTTCCCGCGGCATTTTTCATGGCGTTGGCGCGGACCACCGTGCGCGCCAGTATCGTGGGCGATGTCCCTGGGGCAGCCGGTCTGACGCAATCCAATCGACTGATTTGTGCCGACGCTGCGAGCGGCATGTTCGTCACGCTTTATTACCTTGCCCTTCGACCGGAGACTCCACACGTGACCTGTGTGAGCGCCGGGCACAACCCACCCCTGTGGCTACATGCGAAGTCGGGGGAAATATCAGCGCTCGCAGGGGGTTCGCTCCCGTTCGGAATTGACGCCGATCAAGTCTACGTGGAAGTCAGTGAGACTCTGGAAGTGAACGACTCGATCTTACTCTACACGGATGGCATTATCGACGCCATGAACGAGCGATCCGAGTTCTTCGGCCTAGAACGGCTGATGGAGGCTTTTCGAGATCATCAAGACGCTTCGGTTGAGGAGATGTTGAACGGCGTTCAGGGTGCCGTCGATGCCTTCGCAGGAGACACCCCACCGTTCGATGATCTTACATTAGTGGCGGTGCGCTATGTTGGGTGAGGTAATAAGTGATCGTTACCGTCTGGAGGCCGAGTTGGGTCGGGGAGGCATGGGATTGATTTATCGTGCCCACGATGACTTACTCGATCGTACAGTTGCGGTGAAGGTCCTCAGTAGTCCAAGTTTGGGAACGGAAGGGCGCGCCCGTTTGTTGCGTGAGGCTCAGGCGGCAGCTCAACTCAACCACCCGAACATCGTCACCGTCCACGATGCGGGTGAGGCCACCGCCCCGACTGAGCTAGGGCAGAGTTATCCATTCATTGTGATGGAGTTCGTGGAGGGGCGTTCCCTCCACGAATCCGAGCTGAAAGGCGTGCTGGAGATCCTCAGCGTGGCAAAACAGGTGTGCGAAGCACTCGACCACGCACACGCACACGACATCGTCCACCGTGATCTCAAGCCAGAGAACGTACTCATCGCCGATGACGGTACAGTCAAGTTAACGGACTTTGGCCTGGCGCGCTCGATCGCGTCGCGCGTGACCAAAGAAGGAGGGATCGTCGGGACGGTGTTTTACCTGGCGCCCGAGCAAGCGTTGGGGCAGCCGTTAGACGGACGTGCCGATCTGTATGCGCTTGGTGTGATGCTTTACGAACTGACGACGGGGAATCTGCCCTTCATGGCCGACGATCCTTTGGCAGTCGTCTCGCAGCACCTGCATGCGCCCCTCGTCCCTCCCAGTACCTACAATCCTGAGATCCCCGCCGGGTTGGAGGAGCTGATCGTCCGTTTGCTAAGCAAACGACCGGAGGATCGACCCAGCTCGGCGAAAGAAGTCGCCTTGATGCTGGAGACCGTCCGCACAGGGGATATAAAGCGAGCCCCGGTGGAGGAGCGCTCGTTGCTGGAGCGTATTGCACGTGGACGGATGGTGGGACGTGAGGAGCCTTTCGCGGAAGCCCAGGCGGTATGGCATCGTGCCGTCACAGGTGATGGGCAGGTGTTGCTCATCAGTGGGGAGCCGGGTATCGGTAAGACGCGATTCGTTCGTGAGTTGACGACGTTGGTGGAAGTGACCGAGGCGATTGCGATCTCAGGAGATTGCTATGCCGAGGGTAGCGCGCCCTATGCGCCCATCGCCCAGATCATTCGCAAAGCACTGGCAGAGGTCCCCGCGACTGAATTAGACTTGCCCCCCTCTGTCCTGGCTGATTTGATTGAGTTGGCGCCCGATCTACAAACGCGCTTACCCGAGCTCCCCTCGGGTTCGCAGCTTGATCCACAAGCGCAGCAGCAACGCATGTTCGAGAGCGTCGTCGCCTTGTGCGCCGCCCTAGCCAAACGCGTTCCGTTGATGATCGCCATCGAAGATGCCCATTGGGGCGACGGCGGGACTCTCTCCCTTATACGTCATCTGGCACGTCGAAGCAGAGCAACGGGCGAAAACCTGCGCATGTTGATCGTCATGACCTACAGAGAGATCGAGCTTACACAGGTCCGTCCGTTGCATGACGTTTTGTATGATTTCAACCGCGAGCACTTGGCGACGCGCATCAAACTTACTCGTCTGAGCAAACAAAAAACAGGTGATATGCTGACCTCCATGTTCGGTGGAGAGATGGCACCTGAAACTTTGGACGCCATATATCGTGAGACGGAAGGCAACCCCTTCTTCATCGAGGAGGTGGTCAAAACACTGATCGAGGCCGGCAAACTTTATCGCGACAACGGTCGCTGGCGGGGAGTGGGTGTTTCCGAGCTGGAGGTCCCTCAAAGTGTGCGCGTGGCGATCCAGTCTCGCTTGGGGAAGCTTCCAAA
>WVZH01000343.1:0-20593 GCA_011772595.1 Anaerolineales bacterium | reverse complement strand
GCTCGAGCTCGCTGAGCGTGCACAACTCATCCAGGAAATCCAGCCCACGAAGAAAGCACAGGTCGTCGAGCAGTCTACTTTCGCGTTTGTGCACGCTCTTCTCCCCACCACGCTCCAGGAAAATGTGAGTGGACTCCGTCGCCGCAGACTCCACCATCGCGCAGCGCTAGCGTTAGAGCGGGCGTACGCGGATCACCTGGAGGACTATGCTCCCCGCTTGGGTCGCCATTTTTCTGAGGCGGGCGATGGTGAAAAGGCTTCCGAATATCTGCTTAAAGCTGGTGATAGAGCTTTTGCATTGTACGCCTATCAGGACGCCACGGAGCATTACCAACAAGCCTTGGCAGTCTTGAAAGCACAGGGTGCGCAAGAACGTGCCGTGCAAGTACTGATGAAACTGGGCGTGGTATACCACATGCTTTACGATTTCGAGCGCTCCCGTGAGGCTTACAAGGAGGCCTTCGAGATCAGGAGACGATCCGGCGAACCTCGAACCAAGACAGCGCTCCCCGATGCACCGCACGCGTTGCGCGGCCATTGGAACGACCCGATAACTTTGGATCCTACACTCGCTGACGACATGGGTTCGATTGGGATCCTGAAACAACTCTTCAGCGGGTTGTTAGAAATCAGCCCGGAGGATGAGGTCGTCCCGGAGATGGCACACTCGTGGGACGTCTTGGAAGGGGGGAGAAAGTATGTTTTTCACATGCGGGAGGATGTGATTTGGAGTGACGGTGTCCCGGTGAGCGCGGGAGATTTCGAATACGCTTGGAAGCGGACGCTGAATCCGGCGCTAGCTTCTCGAGCTGCGGAGTGGCTCTATGACATTCGCGGTGCAGAAGCTTACAATCGGGGGGAGTTGACTTCTGCGGATGAGGTAGGGATTCATGCGCCCGATGATCACACGCTCGTCGTGGAGCTCGAAGACCCGTGTGGCCATTTCTTTCATATCTTAGCGATCAGCGCCACATACCCGGTTCCGCGGCACGTGGTGGAGCAGTACGGCGCAGCATGGACCGAGGCGGCAAACCTTGTCGTTAACGGTCCCTTCCAGTTGGAAGTTTGGGAGCCCAAAAAACGCTTGATCCTGGTGCGTAATGATCTTTATCGTGGTCAGTTTTCTGGAAATCTGAGGGGAGTTGAATTTCATTTGAGATTGAAGTGGGCGGAGATCCTTGAGCGTTACGAGGCGGATGAGCTGGACATCATCAATGAGATGCCAACGGAGGGGATGGACCGGGCACGGCTGAAGCACACCGCCGATTACCTCACAGGTGATTATCCAGGTACCGGCTATGTGTGTTTCGACGCGTCTCGTCCCCCCTTCGACGATCTCCGCGTTCGCCGGGCGTTCGTTCAGGCGGTAGATCGGGAGCGGCTTGCCGGTGATGTGTTACGAGGATACGTCTATCCTGCGAAAGGCGGTTTTGTGCCTCCAGGGATACCCGGTCATTCCGCAGACATTGGATTACCTTACGACCCTGAGCGAGCCCAACAACAGCTGGCGGAAGCCGGTTTTCCACAAGGACAGGGTTTCCCTCCCGTTCAGGTTTTGATGTCCAGGGGTCTTGAAGAGACGTCAAAGGCGGGGGAATTCATCATACAAGAGTGGCGAGAGAATCTGAACGTGGAACTCAATACGGAGTTTCTGGACTATCCCGAGTTTCGGGAAAGACTAGAAGCAGATCTACCGCATGTCTTTCTCATGGGTTGGAATGCCGATTACCCCGATCCCGACAATATGCTCAACGTCGCGCTTTCGTCGCCGCGTACGCGTCAAGTTGATGAGACTTTTCTTAAGCTCATCCAGGAAGCCCGGCATACCACGGAACAAGCCAAGCGTATCTCACTGTACCAGCAGGCGGATCAAAGGTTGATGGAGAACGCCACCATCATGCCGACCATGTACGGGCGATGGCATGTGTTTTTAAAGCCCTGGATGAGCGGGCTGCACATTTCCGTCGCTATGAAAACACTGGAATTGAAGCACATGGTGATCCAGCCCCATTAGCATTTTGTTTCAGGCTTTCTCTAATTGCTCGTGCCTGATTGACATGTCATTTCATGGTCATGTGAAGCTAACAGTGGGCCTTTGGGATTGATTTATTTGACCGCAGACATGAGGTTCGAATGAACGAAATGAGGTTCCGACGAGGTAACATCATCCTGACGACCTTCCTTCTCTTCCTTACGTTAACTGCGTGTGGCTCAGCGACAGCGACGCCAACCCAGACCTCACTACCGAGTTCAACCCCCGCCCTCCCCTCCACACCAACGAGAACCCCGGTCCCCACAGTATCGCCCACTCCTGAGATTGCATCGCTTCAAGTGTGTGATCCCGATGCTTTTGTTGTGCAAGCAAGAAACCGGCTTGCGTACGGACAGTTTGTGGTGACGCATCTAAGATTACAGGGGAATCGCGTTTTGAATTTGTGGTTCGTTGATCCGGAGCTCGATCCCGGCGCATCCGCTGAAGAAATGGTAGACAACGTGGATCTCGCCTTTCTCCATGGTGTCGAAGCCGTCTACACCCTCAGGCGGCTGGATGCTTGTGTGGAAGCGTTGTTCGACAAGATCAGCACCATCGTTGTTGATCGGGATTACAATGGCTGGTTTAGCGCAGAGTTCACGGTCGCCGATCTGCCACCTGCGACAGATCTCTCCTTCGAAGAGGCCATAGAACATGCGACGGCGGGGATGAGTTTGGGGTATTTGCGTGAGGTTCTGCCACCGGCCATCAGCAGCCAGCCCCCACCGGAGGGATCACTCGATTGGCAGGAGACTCGCCGAAAGATCTTCCAGCATTTTTCATCCCAGCGCCCGAATGTGGACTTCTATCTTGTGATCGACGAGGGCGGCGTGAACCTGTGGGCTCAGTGGGACAGCATCGCAGACATGATCGAGACTGAATTCGCATCCATTCTCAACGTCAGTATGGAGGCGAGCCTTTTGCATCCCCCCGTTGATTCGTTGTGGGTTGTCGTAGTGGACGAGGAAGGGGAGATCAACTTCATCGGTCGGGTCCCCGGAGAAGCCGTACGAAGCGAAGATTTGTCGGAGGCGATCAATCAATTCGAGCTTCTTTATCAATGATGTCCTGTCGTTCAAGACAAGGGCGGGTCCTGTGACCCGCCCATTTTTTGAGTGCTTTGGTGCTGGTCTCGTTGAGACGAAGTTGACAACTCACCTTAATCGTTACCAAGAGCGATTCACTCCCAGCGCCAGAGTTTCCACGCCAGCACCATGAGCACAAGAAGCCAACCGCCGAGGACGGCGAAATTCGTGCCCAAGGTGTGTACTGCTGGTGCTCCAACCATCGTATGCCGTAAGAGATCACTCAGATACGTCAACGGTAGGGCGTTTACGATGGGCCGGAAGAAGGATGGCAGCATGTCGGCAGAGAAGATGCTTCCCGAGAGCATCATCATCGGGAAGTTGATCAGTTGAGCGATCGTCATGGTGCTTTCCAATGAACGCCCTACCCCGGCGAGCACATACCCCAGGCTGACGAAAACCAGCGAACCCAGCAGAATCGTCACGGCAAAAGGTAGCCAGGACTTAACACCCACATCGAAACCGAAATAGCCGATGAGCAGAAAGGTGCCGGTTTGCAGCAGTCCCACGCTCACACGCCAGGCCACCTCTGCAGCCAGGATGGAAGAAGGGGCCACCGGAGTGACGCCGATCCGCCGCAGCACCTGTGTTTCACGCTGTGCGACAACGGGCTGGGCGGTGCCAAACACTCCGAGCCAGAGCAGCGCCACACTCAGCATGCCTGGCATGTAGAAATCGATCGAGCGCAGCGGTTCGCTCTGGATGGCCTTGGTCTGCAGGGCGAACATCGGTGCATCGGTGCTCATGCGGACTCCGAGGTCGTTCAGGAGTGAGCGGACCATCCCCAGGCCGATATCGGATGAAGTTGGGTTGGCCGTGTCGTAGAAAACTTCGACGGTCGCCTGTTCTCCAGCTCCCAATCGAGCGCTGAGGTTATAGGGAAGCACAATCAAGACATGCACCTTTCCTTGTTCGAGATCGGCAAGTAACTGCTCACGATTTCCGGGGTGCAAGCCGATCCCTTGCTGCGCTTCCGGCGCCTGAAGAGCAGCGATGATCTCTTCACCGATAGGCCCGCGATCCTCATTCACCACACCGAGCTGCAGGCTGAAGCTCCCTCCCTCGGAGAAAATCAGTCCGAAAAACACGCCAAATGCTACTGGCAGCAATAAGACGAACAACAATGCCGAACGGTCGCGTAAGAACTCTCGCGCTTGTGCAAGATATAGGGCCACGATTTGTTTCATGTTCTTATCCTTCTTCCTGTCAACTTCAGGAACACATCTTCTAACGTCGCTTGGCGTACGATTAGATCTCGGAAAGCCAGGCGATGATCTGAGACCAACTCGAATAGACTGGCCATGGTGCGAGGTATGTCGGTGGAGTAGAGAGTCATGTGGCCATTTTCGCTGTGGATCTGTGTTACGCCTGGTAAGCTCGCCAAATGGTCGCGGGACGTGGAATTAAGCGGCACAAAATCGATCGCCGTTTCCTCGAAGTGCCTGTGAATCATGCTCGCCGGCGGGTCCATCTCGATGATCTTACCGTGATCCATGATGGCGACCCGATCACAGAGTGCCTCGGCTTCCTCCATATAGTGTGTGGTCAGAAGAACGCTCTTTCCATGGGCACGGATCCTCTGGATGACTTCCCACAACCCACGTCGCGCCTGCGGATCGAGGCCGGTCGTCGGCTCGTCGAGGAAGATCAAATCAGGATCGTTAATCATCGACAGTGCGACGGCTAGACGTTGTTTCTGGCCTCCAGAGAGGGCTTTCGTAAGAGTCTTGGCCTTCTCCGTCAAGCCCACGCGCTGCAGAACATCATCGATGGGTAATGCTCGTGGGAAGAGGCCTGCGAAGAGTGCCACCTGCTCTCGCACCTTGAGGTTATTCAGTAAGCCCGTGGTCTGCAATTGCACACCCACGCGTGCTCGTATTTCTCTTGAACGAACGCCGTCTTGGACGCCCAACACGCGGACCACACCACCGTCAGGTTCCCTCAAACCGAGCAGGCATTCGACGGTCGTGGTCTTGCCGGCTCCATTGGGTCCAAGCAGGCCGAAGATTTCGCCGCGCGCCACCTGGAAGCTCACCCCATCGACAGCCTGAGTATCTTCATAGCGCTTTCTCAGGTCTAGGACCTCGATGGCTTTTTGATCATTCATCGCACACTCTCCTTACACGGTCAATCTATGCCACAGTCTAGCAAGCGAGCGTGACGCGCACATCGTGCAGCTGGGCATTGTCCCGATCTGTACTTGCGGACATTGTACGCTTGGGCGGTTCGCTCAACCCGCAAGCGATCTATAATGTAAATGGAGCGCCGGGAAAATGAATACGTCTGAATCAAGACCTCATACGGTGGAGCGCCTGCCCCAATTCAAGGCCGATTTACGCGAATCGGGCGCTTTCTTCTTGGTCTTCACGGTTATCTTGGTGGCGATGTATATTTGGGCCCTTGCAACCATCCCTGCCGTGCGAAGGCCAAGCCGCCTGATCGCATTTACGCTGCTCATGATGACTCATGCTGCTTTGTTTTGGGTCAGTCCTTATGTGGCGCAGTTCGGCCGGCTGATGATCCCCTATTTCGTGGTGCAGGCAGCAATTGTCTTCGTCATCAACTTGCTCGTTCCCAACCAGGGGTTCTTGACCGGCCTCTATCTGGGTTTGATTGGTGCCGTGGTTGGGATCGTCGAGAACCTGCGCGTGGCGTTAATTCCCGTGGGGGCTTTGTTGGGATTGTCGGTCATCAGCTACACTCTGACCTGGGGTTGGGAATCGATCCCCGGTTGGTTCGCATTCTATGGACCTATGGCGTTATTTGTCGTAATCTACGTGACCATGTTCACCCGTGAAGCTCGCGCTCGCAGACACACGCAGGAGTTGCTGCAAGATCTTGAGGAGGCCCATCAGCAACTGACCGAATACACCTTGCGGATAGAGGATCTGACGCTCGAAGCGGAGCGTCAACGCATGGCGCGCGAGTTGCACGACACCCTGGCGCAAGGACTGGCTGGCTTGATTTTACAGCTTGAGGCCATTGAAGCTCACCTGGTCGATGGGGGTGAAGGGCGCGCGCTGGAGGTCGTCGATCAGGCGAAAACGCGCGCACGCGCCGTTCTGCATGATGCCCGTAGCGCAATCAGGGACTTGCGTGAACAACGTGATCTCCCGGGTGGTCTGGCTGAGGCGATGCGNNGCGATGCGCGCCGAAGTGGAACGCTTTTCGAAGAGCACAAGTATCCCCTGCGAGCTTGAGGTCCCGGCAGGGCTCTCGGTGGCGTCAGCTCAGGCGGAGCACGCTTTACGCATGGTGTCGGAGGGCTTGGCCAACACAGCGCGACACGCTCGTGCCCGCCGTGCTTGGGTGCGATTACGCTACGAAGGTGATGAGCTTGTAGTCGAGGTTGGTGACGACGGCCGAGGGTTTAGTCCGCAGGAGGCCGTCGTACGCCCTGGTCATTATGGTCTGGTAGGGCTGCGCGAACGAGCGCGATTGGCAGGAGGTCGCTTGGAAATCACGAGTGAACCGGGCAAAGGATCAACGCTACACTTACGCTTGCCGGGAATTGTGGAGGCACGAGATGAGTGATCCCATCCGGGTCCTGATCGCCGACGATCATCTGGTGGTCCGTGAAGGATTACGCCAGATCCTCGAGATCGCGACGGATATAGTATCGGTGGGCGAGGCGAGGGACGGCGTTGAGGCTTTGGAGTTGGTGGAGGAATTGTCCCCGGACGTCGTGTTGATGGACCTTCGAATGCCGCGCATGGACGGCCTGGAGGCGATCACTCGCATCCGTAAAACGCATCCGCAGGTGGCCACCGTTATTTTGACCACCTATGAGGAAGAGGACCTGATGGTGCGGGGTCTACGTGCCGGCGCGCGCGGCTATCTGCTGAAGGATTCTGATCGCGAGACGTTGTTTCGCAGCATACGCGCTGCGGCGCGGGGCGAAACCCTACTCCTTCCGGACGTAGCAGCTCGCGTTTTCGCCGGCGAGCAGGTGTCAATCTCGAGTTCTACCTCGGTTTCCAATCTACTGCTTACTGAGCGCGAGCTGGAGGTGCTGACGCTTGTCGCTCGCGGGGATCGGAATAAGGAGATCGCCGTCCACTTGGGGATTACTGAGCGGACAGTCAAGGCGCACCTGACGAGCATCTATAATAAGTTCGGGGTGGACTCGCGCGCGGCGGCCGTCGCTGTGGCGATGGCGCAGGGTTTGCTGGGCGAATAAGGTCAAGTGGCCTGAGAAGAATAAAACTCAATCGACTTCCGAAGTTCGAAGGACTTCGGAAGTCTTGTTATTCCTCAACCGCGAGACAGGTGAGTGTGTCAAGCACACCAGGGATCGGTTGGATTGCGGAAGCCATGGTGTCCCCGATGGATTTGACGTCCTCGGCCTGCACGACGGCGACGGCGTCGTATGGACCAAAGGTCATGTGGGCTTCGACGACGCCCTCCACTTGCTTCAAGTGACGCACGACCTGGCGAATTTCTCCTGTGCGGATGTTGATCAGGATGTAGGCTCTCATCTCGAAATATCCTTTTGTCTTGATTGTGGCCTGTTGGGGCGCAAGAATACGACCCAGTAAACAACTGCGACGAAGAGTGAACCGCCAACAATGTTGCCAAAGGTGACCGGCAACAGATTGTTGATCACAAAGGCGCCCCATGTCAGGTTGGGAGTTTCGAGTCCCATCGTAGCTAGAAATCCCGGATCGAAATATTTGATCAGGAGCCCGATAGGAACGAAATACATGTTCGCCACGCTATGTTCAAAGCCAGCGGCGACAAAGGCGGTGATCGGAAATAAGATGGCGGCGATTTTGTCGATCGTGCTGCGCGCGCTGAAGGTCAGCCACACCGCTAGGCAGACGAGGATGTTGCACAAGATACCCAGCGCAATCGCTTGTAGCGGCAGCAATCCGATCTTACCGTTGGCGATCCCCATAACAGTCGCACCAACCGCGCCGTCGCTGAAGTTATATTGTCCGCTGAAGAAAACCAACAGCGCTGTCCCGACCGCACCGACAAAGTTGCCTGCATAGACGATCCCCCAATTGCGGAGCAGATCCCGCGTCGAGACCTTGCGACTGGCCCAAGCCATCACGATCAAGTTGTTACCAGTAAACAACTCGGCGCCGCCTACAACGACCAGGATCAGTCCCAAGCAAAAAACGAAGCCGATGAGCAACTTGGCGACCCCGAAGGGAAGGGCCGCGGAGGTTCCAGTGGCGACTGTCGTGGCGAAGAGGGCGCCCAATGCGATGAACGCGCCGGCGAGTATGGCTAAGATGAACGTCGTTAGGACGGGGGCTTCGGCTTTACGGACGCCGATGTATTCCGCCCGCGTCGCCATCTCGGCGGGTAATAAGGCGTCTATTCTCAGTTCATTGGTCATACGTCACCACCTTTCGGCTGTTGCATGGTCTGATAATTCCAGAGCCGCCTGCGTGTATTCGAGGCACGAGGCGTAGGTTTGGTGCGTAAAGGCCGTCATTCGGGAACATGGATCACGGTTGCGGTAGGGCGTTGAGCTCGTGTCGGCAGCGTAAGAAGAACTACGGCAGACAGGACAAATCCCCCTCCCACGAGTTGAAAGGTACTCAGGGTCTCGTTTAGCAGCAGGACTGCTGTGAGGACAGTAAAAATCGGTTCAAGCGTACTTATTAGTGAGGCCATCGTCGGACCAACGCGAGCGATCCCGGCGAGCAGAGTACCTACGGGTAGAATCGTGCTGAAGAGGATCACCGCCGGGAGCAACCAGGTGGCAGCGGAGGGTAAATCGCTATTCAAGGTGTCGCTGAGCAATCCGGCGATGATGAAGCTGACTCCTGCGCCTGCGGAGATCCACGTGGTACTGATCCAGGGACCAGCGCGGTTGACGACGTGTTCACTGCTCACGATATAGAGCGCGTACCCCGCGGCTGAGGTGAGCACCATGGCAACGCCGAGTTTGTCAATGGGTCCGATCGATGTCATCGAGCCTGCTTCCCCAACCCCTAGTGTCAGCGCGACGCCAAAAGAAGCGAGAACCATCGCACCCCACTCCCGCCAAGTAGGCGCGCGGTGGTAAATCAGCCAGCCAAAGAGCGCGACGAAGATGGGGTAGACGTAGAGCAGTAACGAATTCAGGGAGGCGGGGATACGCCCCAGTGCTCCGAAGTAAAGCGCCGACTGACTTGCGTAGCCGACTGCACCTAGGAAGAAAAGTGTGAGCGTCACACGAATCCCAGGGGCGATACGCCGGCGACGGATCAGTTTGAGGTAAATCACCAGCAAGATTGCGGCGCCACCGAAACGGATGCCCAACAATGTGGTTACGCTGATGTCGATCGTCAGTGCAAACTTTCCCAGTATCGTCAGGCTGGCAAATCCCGCTGCCGACAACGCACACAGCGCAGCGCCCACCCAACGCGCTTCGGTGCTGGGAGAGGTCGTAGGATTTTCTGCTGTGGGTTGAAATTGAAGATCAGACATGGTGGATTGTGTCAGTATACCGCCGATGGAGAGTGTTGGTTAACTTCTGCTGCGCCAGGTCGATGCGATGGGGTTGGCGGAGAATACGTTTGTCATNNTCTCGCTCCTTCCGGGAGACTTTCTCTGCAAAATCTATTGACTTGACCGGTTGAATGATGCTACGATGTAGGTCCTGAGTTGGAGTCCTTGAAGCACAGTTGCTCTGGGGGGAGAGGGCGTCGAAAAGAAACTGAAGTTAGCAGGCGGTCTTGCACAACGGTGAGACCGTGAGCTGGTAGAAAGGTCGCCAGACCAGGAAGACCAGCGGGCGCGAGGTTCTATCTACGGAACTGATCGGGAGCTAACGCAGGGTCTGGGGGTTCGCAAGGATTTCCCGCAAGTAAGCGACCGGAAGCCCTGGGAAGTTACAAGGATTCTCTTTCGGGGTTTTTTAATACCAAAGTCTCGCTGACAAATTGAAACCTAACCGGGTCCATGGCCAACCTGTTTTAGAGAGGGTGAAGGTGCTTCGCCGGCGTTGGAAGATCAGGATTTATCAGGTTGTCAGCATCTTGGTCGCGGTGTCGCTTGTGCTGCAATCGACACCGGTCCTGGCAAGTTCAGCGCCGCGCGTCGAAGGTGACCCGTCGATCATTACCACAGGTGAAACGACCTCGACGACATTTTTCCCGCCCGAAGATCTGGAGTCAAAAAGCCTTCCGGATCACAAGTCTTCTGCAGCGTCACCTCACCAAAACACTCCATCGATCACCTCGTTTCTCACGGATGAGCGCGTTGCAACGGAAGCGCTTCTCCAAGATCCATCTCGCCTCTCCCCTCAAACCGCTCGAATTACCGCCAGGCGGTTTTGGACGGTTATTGCGGATGACTCGCCCCCGACACCGCCGGGGTGGGATTTATCTCTGCTTTATCAAGAAAACCCCACGAACCTTCAAGATCGGCAATATGCCCCACTAGCCGCAAGCATACCGCTCCAGCTTGGATGGAATCTGGTTTCGATCCCCGAAGAGCCGGCTGATACCGACCCGGCTGCCGTGCTGGCCTCGATTGTGGGGTCGTACGATCAGGTCTACGCCTTCGATGGCTGCGATCCAGCCGACCCTTGGAAGCTTTATGATCCGGCCAATCCAGGATCCAACGATCTGCTGGCGATCGATCACACGATCGGTTTCTGGGTCGACATGACCACCGAGGATGTTCTGGAGGTATCCGGGACGGCCTACCCCAGCACGGATATTCCTCTCTGTGAGGGTTGGAATCTAATTGGTTACCCGTTGGCGCAGGCGCTACCGGTTGCCGGTGTCTTGAACAACATCGAGGGGAAGTACAGCCGTGTTTTCGGTTATGACCTGGCAGATGGAGACGACCCTTGGGAGGTTTATGACGTTGCTGCGCCGGACTGGGCTAATGACCTGCAGATGATGCAGCCCGGGCGGGGCTACTGGATCCTAGCTACGGAGGACACTGCGTTGACCATCTCCATGCCGGGTCCTGGCCCTGTTGTGGAGATTACAGCACCTTCTGAAGGGGACGAGATCACCAGCCCTACGGATGTTTTGGCCACAATTACCAGCACAACCACCTCCGATTGGATTTTGGAATACACCTTCAAGGATGAAGCAACCTGGATTCCGTTCGCTTCGGGTGACACATCCGTATCGGGCGACGTCCAGGGCTCGTTTGATCCGACCCTTTTACTCAATGGCATTTATGAGATCCGGCTCACCGCCACGGATCTGTTTGGTCAATCTTCATCGGTCTCGGTGAACGTCGTCGTTGCCGGGGACATGAAGGTTGGTCATTTCACGTTGTCCTACTTTGATCTCAACATCCCGGTTGCTGGGATCCCGATCCAGATCATTCGAACCTACGACAGTCGCGACAAGCGTACTGGTGACTTTGGGGTTGGATGGACGCTGGATATCAAGGACGTTCGTCTTCAAGAGAACGATGTTATAGGCATTCGCTGGCGGCAGACCGTGTCGGGGGGCATCTTCCCGACTTATTGCATCGAGCCTACAGCGTCCCATGTCGTGTCGATTACCCTCCCAAGCGGATCAGTCCACAAGTTCGAGCCTACCGTAAACCCACAATGCCAACTCATTGCCCCGATCCAGTTTGCCACTGTTGGATTTAGACCGCTACCTGGAACAAACGGATCGCTGATCCCACTCGGTGCAAACGATGTTTTAATCACCGGCTCCTCGGGACCGGTTGAGTTACTCTACTTTGATACACTCTTGCCATATGACCCGGATGGCTACCGGTTGACGATGCAAGATGGGCGGGTAATGGACATTAACCAGATGGATGGTCTGCAACGGGTTGTGGATACCAATGGCAACACTTTGACCATTACCTCTGGGGGGATCATCCACTCTAGTGGTAAAAGCGTTCTCTTCACTCGTGATCCATTGGGCAGGATCACCTCGATTGAGGATCCGAATGGCAATGCGATGTCCTATCAGTATGATGCAAATGGGGACCTGGTGAGCTACACAGATCGGGAGGGGAACACGACGACGTTCACCTACTTGAGCGCCATCCCCCATCATCTTGACCGGATTGAGGACCCGACGGGCGTCCAACCCATTCGAAATGAATATGACGAAAGCGGGCGGCTCGTACGCCATATCGACGCCTTCGGAAAAACGATCGAATATACCCACAACATCGACACTCGCCAGGAGATCGTTGTCGATAGGAATGGTGGGCTGCGTGTCATGGATTATGACGATCGAGGCAATGTGGTCAAGGAGACCGACCCTGACGGGAAGGTCATCCTGCGAGCCTTCGACGCCAGGGATAATGTGATCTCTGAGACTGCGCCTCATGATCCAGGAGATCCAAACCCGAGCACAACCAGCTTTTCATATGATGTGAACGACAACCTGCTTTCGCGAACCGACCCGCTCGGAAATACCACCAGCCACACCTACAACCCCCGTGGGCAAGTCCTGACAACGACCGATCCGTTCGGTAACGTCACCTCCCACACCTATGATGCAAATGGGAACCTTCTCACGATTACCGACGCAGCCGGTAATGTCACAAGCTTCACCTTCGACAGCCAAGGCAATGCTCTCACGGAGACAGACGCTGCGGGGAACATGACTCAGTTTGCATACGACGCATCTGGCAACTTGATTCGAGAGACCGACGGCCTCGGAAACGAGACGACATACACCTACAACGCGAATGGAAAACGGCTTGCTGAAACGACTGGCAGAACGACACCTACCGGTCCTGAGATCCTTACCAAATCATTCACCTATGACAAACAAGGAAGGCTCATTTCGACGACCTACCCCGATGGCAGCATGACCAAGACGAATTACAACAGCCGGGGAGAACGAGAAGCAACGATCGATCAGCTTGGTCATGTGACAAACTACGTATACGACGCCTTGGGTCAACTCACGCAGATCGTCTATCCCGATGGCACCTCGCAAACATTCACTTATGACCCTGGGGGTCGTCAGTTGACAAATGTCGACCGTGCGGGAAGGGTTACCTCCTTTGTGTATGATGAACTGGGTAGACCGACAGGGGTGATCTTCCCGGATGGTGCAGCAATTATCAACACTTTTGATGACGCAGGACGGTTGGTCGCCTCGACCGATGCACTCGGTAATACGACCAACTATGAATATGACGCCGCCGGACGGCGCACGAAGATTATCGACCCCTTAGGAAACGCGATAAGTTACGGCCACGACGCCAATGGGAATCGAACCTCAATGACAGACCCTAATGGGGGCGTCACAAGCTTTGAGTACGATGCGCTAGAGCGTCTGAGGAGAACAACCTTCCCTGATGGGACCTCCGTCGCCATCACCTACGACAGCCTCGGGAACCGGATTTCGGAGACAGATCAAGCGGGGCACACAACGCAGTTCGAGTATGACGCACTTGGGCGATTGACGAAGGTTATCGACGCACTTGGGCAGTCAACAACTTATGCTTACGACGAAGTTGGGAATCGGATTTCCCATACGGATGCCAATGGTCATACAACCTCCTATGAGCATGACCAATTGGGACGGGAGATCAAACGGACACTTCCGGATGGGCAATCGGAAATAAGGAGCTACAACGCGGTTGGAAACCTGGCGAGTCGAACGGATTTCGCCGGTAGGGTGACAACCTTTAGCTACGACGTAAACAACCGTCTAATTACTCGAACCTACCCCGACAGCAGCTCAGTGTCCATCACGTACACACCGACTGGACAGCGCGCAACGGTGACGGATGCGCGTGGAACGACCTCCTTTACCTATACCTTGCGCGACCTTCTGCAAAGTCAAACCTACCCTGATGGTCGAAAGCTTGAGTACCAGTATGATACCAATGGCAATCGGACTCGAATGACGGTAACCCTTGGCGTTACCGTCCTGATGACAACCTATACCTATGACGCCGCCAGTCGGTTAATGGCGGTCACAGACCCTGATGGTCGGACCTACAGCTACGGTTATGACTCCAATGGCAATCGGGTATTCCTCACTTATCCGAATGGCGTCAGTACCACGTATACCTATGACACACTCAATCGTCTCACAGATCTAACCTCGGTCGGTCCGAGTGGGACTATCCAATCCTATCAGTTCACCTTGGGATCGGCTGGGAATCGTGAGCAGATCGAGGAGCAGGACGGTTCAGTTCGTGAGTACACCTATGACGCACTCTACCGTCTGACGGGAGAACGCGTACGTGATCTTTCGGGTGTGGTGTATGAAAAGACTTTCTCCTACGACCCGGTTGGGAATCGACTCTCGCAAACCACAACCGGCCTCGGTGCGGGCATGACCAATTACAGCTACGACTCACGTGATCGGCTACTGACTGAAAATGCGATCACCTATTCCTGGGATGCGAATGGCAACCTGACATCCAAATCCGGTGAGGCAACGTATGTCTGGGATTTTGAGGAGCGGTTGGTCAGGGTAGAGAAGGATGATGGTACGGTCATTAAGTACACCTATGACGCGGATGACAACCGAGTGGCAACCGAGATTGAACCGCCGAGCGGACCGTCGACGACGACCCATTATCTGGTGGATATCGCCGGCTCATTAGATCATGTCGTCGCCGAGATAGATGCCAGCGGGAATCTCATCGCCTTCTACGTGCGCGGTGATGATCTTCTATCCGTGATCCGCCCATCCGGAACTCGATACTACCTAGCGGATGGTCTGGGCTCGATTCGCTTCTTGACGGATGAGGTCGGAAACGTCACCGATAGCTATACCTACACTGCTTTCGGCGAGCTTTACGCCAGCACCGGGACGGACCCGAATCCCTACCGGTTTGCTGGCGAACCGTATGACATCAATGTCGGGTTCAGTTATAACCGGGCTAGATGGATGGATCCAAACGTTGGGCGATTTATCAGTCAGGATCCATTTGCAGGCCTCATCTTTGATCCCCCAACACTTCATCGTTATCTGTATGCCGCCGCCAATCCGGTGAACTATATCGATCCGACAGGACAATTTTTCAGCATCGGCGGCATCGTGCTGTCGTTCTCGTTTCAGGTACTGCTCCGAGTAGCTGTCGGAGTCGGGATTGCGTGGATCCAATATGCTGGATCGGCGTTGTTCAGGTTCGGCATCACGCTTCGCAGCAAAGCCGTTGGTGAGATGGCGACTGGAAAATTGGGTCCAGAGGGTTGGAAAGCCGCAATGCAGGAGTATCGATCTGGAAATGCTTTCCTTGAAGCTGCTCCACTCTTCTTTAAGGGGTTCCTCACATTGGCGACGTTGTTAGAACTCGGCACATTAGGAATAGCGGACATGGCTGAAGCGCTTAAGGGCGCGCCAAACTTTGGCAGGATATCGCCGGTGAGCGAGGACTTTATTCCACCCTTCATTAGTCAATGCATGGATGAGGCTATTGATGAATCAACCTTGATCGAGGCGAAGGCTCTGGAGATTATTAGGGACGATGAAGGCAACGTTGCAGGGGTAAGGGCGGTTGAAATAGCTCAGGAACTTCCGAAGCTTCAAATTTGTATGGTTGCGCTGATATCAAATCTTATCGGTACGACGAAGTAGATGGGGGAACGACTTGGTTGCTGAGAAGTTGAGGGTAAGAAAAGAAAACTGGTTGTAGGCACGCTTCACAACTTTTGAGCCAGGCTATGTGAATAGCCTTTTTGGGGAGCATCTGGATCGGGAAATGTCATGCTGAAAAAATTCAACATGACCCTCATACTTTCAGCTTTGCTCATCGCGCTGACGAGCACTGCTGCCCTTGCGGCGCCACCGCCGCTGCCATCGTCCTTCTATGGCACGGTTCAGTTGAGTGGTGCGGATGTACCACCCGGGACGATTATCTCAGCTTGGATCGGTGACGTCGAGTACGTTTCAACCGTAGGCTTCCTGGACGGGGATCGGTCGGTTTTCGTCCTCGATGTACCTGGCGACGATCCCGACACGCCTGGAATTGAGGGCGGAGTGGATGGCGATTCGATCGTCTTCCAGGTCGCAGGTTTCAATGCAGATCAAACCGCGATTTGGGAGGGTGGAACCCATGTTGAATTGAACCTGACGGCGACACCACCACCGCTCCCACCCATCGCCGACGATCAGAATCTCGTCACCGATGAGGACACGCCGCTTGCGATTACCCTCACCGCGCTTGACCCCAACAACGATCCTTTAACCTTCAGCATTGTCTCCGACCCGAGCAACGGCACGCTGAGTGGCACACCGCCTGACCTCATCTACACGCCTGCGCCGGATTTCAACGGCGCGGATAGTTTCACTTTTGTCGCCAATGACGGGACATTTGACTCGAACGTAGCAACGATTTCGATCACGGTGAACCCCATCAACGATGCGCCGCGTCTCGATCCGATCGCGGATCAGGTGATGGATGAGGGAGAAACCCGAGACCTGGGGGTCGTCGCCGTTGATCCGGATGGCGACACGATCACGCTATCGGCTGCCGGACTGCCAGCCTTCGCTTCCTTTAGTGATGAAGGGGGAGGGTTTGGGATTTTATCTCTGACACCCGGGTTTGACGATGCGGGTGTCTATCCAGACGTCACAATAAGCGCCTCGGACGGAACCTTGGTCTCGACCCGCATGTTCACCATCACCGTCAACGACGTGATTCCACTGCCTCGTGCTCGCTTTTCAGTGGGCAAGCCGAGCAACGTCGCTCGGTCGTCAGATGGAGCCAGTATCGTTGATTTTTCCAGCGTCTGGAGCGCATCGACGTCCCACCAGCCTGAGAACGCCATCGACAACAATGTCTCCAGTGCTTGGTCTACCGGCTCTGGGCAGGTGACGGATCAATGGATTAAGGTTCAGCTCACCGGTGGCGAACCGCATGTTGTAGACCGGGTGGTGCTGCGAGGATCGTCCAGTAACAACGGGATTAAAAACTTCGAAATCCGGGTGTCGACAACAGGCACTGCGGATGCGGATTTCACGACAGTATTGGTTGAGAGTTTGCCGCAGGATAACGAATTCCATGAGTTTACCTTCGCACCAACAAGTGCCGCTTATATACAGCTCTTCATCCTTGATAACTGGGGCAGTGGCTCCAACATAGGTGTCCGACACTTTGAGGTGTGGACGCGGGATCGGGAGGGCGGCATCGTATCCCTTTTCGAGGGACCGCCGGCATCGATCGCTGGTGTTTCGAGTGAATCCAGTGTCGGCACCCGTGCGGAGTTGGCGATCGATCTAAGCAGCAGTTCAATCTGGCGTACGGCGCAAGGTCAAACCACCGACCAATGGATCAAGGTTGAGCTTGGAGGTGGGCTGATCTATACCATCGGTGGCGTTCGGCTTCAGTCAAGTAGCACGATTGAAGCCGCACGCGACTTCGAGATTAGGGTTTCCACCACGACTGCCGATGACGGAGCATTCACCACAGTCTTCACCGCGACTGGAGCTGCTACTACCGATCTTCAAGAGTTCAGCTTCGCCCCGGTTCAAGCCCGATTTGTCCAACTCTTCATTCGGAACAATAACGGTAGTTCGTGTTGCGTGCGGGTAGGCATGTTCCAGGTGCTAACTCCCGATGGCGCCAATGTATCCCGGCTGGAGGGAGTGGGTGCTTCCGTCGTTGATGCTTCCAGCTGGTCTGGGTTTAGCTCACGCCCGGACTTGGCGATCGATTATCCGACCAACACGCGCTGGCAGACAGCCACCGGGGCCGTCACCGACCAGTGGATTAAAGTGAGGCTGATCGAAGGTGCACCCTACCTGATCAACAAGGTCATGCTCGATTCTCCACCAGGAAATGTGTCTCCAAGAGTCTTCGAGATTCGTGTGTCGAACGCCACATTGGACGACGCCGATTTCACCACCGTTCTAACCGCAACACTGCCCAGCGACGGATTGGCGCATTGGTTCAGCCTGCCCCAAGTTGAGGCGAAGTACGTTCAACTCTTCATCCGCGACAACCGTGGCAGCAATGTCATTCAAGTGGAACGTTTTCAGGTCTTCTCGCCCGAATTAGGTGGGGCTGTTGTACCCTTCGATGATTTGTCGCAACATCCTGACGGCGAGATCGTGGCCTGGGATTGGGATTTCGGTGATAGCACCGGCTCAACGACCCAACATCCGGTTCACACTTTCCTAGGACCGGGTACGTACCCGGTGAGTCTGACCGTCACAGATGGTGTCGGCAACACCGACACGACCAATATGGATTACTCTGTGTTGTTACCACCGACGGTTGATTTCACCTGGTCCCCGCTCGAACCGGATGAGGGTCAGACCACTGCACTCAGTGGATCGGCGGCTGACGAGGATGGGATCATTGTCGCTTGGCGATGGACTTTCAGTCATTCGACCACGGTGCGCACCACGCAGGATACGAGTACTTCCTTCCCCGACAATGGTGATTACGTGGTCGACCTCACCGTCACGGATAGCCAACTCCTGACATCCATCTCGACCCAAGGGATCACGGCCTTAAATGCGCCCCCGAGTGTTTCCGTGCCGGATAAGACGGTCTACTTTGGCGAAGCGGTCAGAGTCACGCCCAACGTCTCCGAGCCTGGAACCGCCGATCGGACTACGCTAGCCTATCTCTGGGACCTTGGAGACGGTAACACCTACGATCAAAAGGTCATCAATTATGTGTACGCAACCGTTGGTGTATACGATGTCAGTCTGACTGTCACTGATAAGGATGGCGGTGTTGGCTCAGACACGGCGACCTTCATCGTTGAGAAGCGACCTACCACCCTGATTTATGTCGGCGCCCGCAGCGGTGAAGATGGCCAGCCTGTCCGACTGCGCGCCAAATTGCGCGACGATCCCTCGGGTGGTGATGGGATCAGCGGAAAGACAATCCAATTTACGCTTGGCACCCAGACAACCAGCGCTGTGACGGATGACCGCGGCATCGCTGAGACCAACCTGATCTTCAGTGGTGGATCTGGTCTATACACTGTAACAGCGACATTTGTAGAGGATGATGCTTACCTGGGTAGTTCGGACACGGAGACATTCGCTGTGGCAGGTTTGTTCCCCAGCACGATCACGGCCACCCTCGCGCCAGGTGAATCGGTGACTGAGATCAAGCGGGGTGTGATCCCAAGAGCGTTCAAGTTGGCTGATATTCTCCTGGCCTTCGATACTACGGGCAGTATGCGAGGCGTGATCAACAAAGCCAAAGCCCAGGGTGTGGACATTGTAGAAGATCTCAGCGGCTTGATTGAAGATGGTCGCTTTGCTGTGATCTCTCATGGCGATTATCCTGGGCTATTCGAATCCTTCGGTTACCGTGCCACCTATGGGGCCTCAAGTGACTTCCCTTATCGACTGGATCAACCCCTAACTGGCGACACTGCCCTGGTGGTAAATGCGATCAACGGTATCCGTGGCACGCAGGGAGCTGACGGGCCAGAGAGTTACGTAACCGTCATGTACGAAAGCGTGGCCGAGTTGGTCGGCGATCCGAACCCCACCGAAGGAGTGTTGGGCTATCGTCTTGAGTCCAAGAAGATCCTCATCCACTTCCACGACAACATCCCTCATGATAACAACCTGAATGAAGGTGTTCCCGGGAAGACAGGCACATCGACCACCGGAGGGGAGCCTGGGCGGAATGGCGTGATCGATGAGACCTCGGATCCGGACAGGATCGGACCCCCATACAATGATGATCTTAACCTCCAGACGGTCCTAGACCTGATGGCCAACAACGGGGTCACCATGATCCCGGTGCGCACAGGCCTTTCACAACGAATTTACTGGGAGCATTGGGCTGAGCTGACTGGCGGCAGCGTGGTTTTTATGTCGTCCGGGAGCGTTGCTGTGTCCGATGCGGTGCGGGAAGCGGTCGAGCGCGAAGCCAGCGAAGTGGATCGAGTGACACTGACCGTATCGGCTGGTTTTGAGGACTGGGTCACCTTTTCGCCCAGCGAATATTTGAATGTGATCACGCCGATCGAGCTCAGTTTTGAGGTGACGATTACCCCGCCTGCCGACACACTACCCGGGACCTATGACTTTACTATCAGCCTGGTTGGGGACGGCTTTGAGTACGCTCTACAGACGGTCGTGATTGAGGTCGGAGGGAACGACGCGCCCATTGCGCAGGATGATGCTTATGAGGTCGACGAAGACAGCCCCTTGACTGTACCAGTGCCAGGCGTGCTGGTCAACGACAGCGACCCGGATGGCGATCCTCTGACAGCCGTCCTGGTTGACGATGTGCTCAATGGCAGCTTATCCCTGAACGAGGATGGCTCCTTTGAATATGTCCCGGATCCTGACTACAACGGACCCGAAAGCTTTACCTATCGGGCGAATGATGGAGAGCTTGACTCTGAGATCGCCACGGTCTCGATCACGGTCAATCCAGTGAACGACCCACCGGTGGCAGATGATCAGGCTGTAACGACGGATGAGGACACTTCGGTGGGGATCACGCTGGCCGGATCGGACGTGGATGGAGATGCTCTCACGTACTCGGTCGTCGACGCTCCAGCTTCAGGCACTTTGAGCGGCACGGCGCCCGATCTCACGTACACGCCAAATCCAGACTACAACGGTCCGGACAGCTTCACTTTCAAGGT
>WVZH01000385.1:1350-1541 GCA_011772595.1 Anaerolineales bacterium | reverse complement strand
ACTCGAAACATCCGCGGTGGAAAGAGGGCATAGGAGTCGCCGTTGCGGTAGGAGTGTTCGCCCTGCCACTCTTTTTCATGAAGGGCAAAAAGCACTGGCTGACCCTACAGACGGAGACTGATTTCGCCATCCTGCGACTGGACAAAAGCAACCATGATCTGGTCTGTTTGGCGTTCGAGACCCGCAGCGGA